>JAJDCP010000100.1 GCA_029260765.1 Planctomycetota bacterium | reverse complement strand
GCGCTCTACCCCAACCGTCGCGGGCTCGGCTGGTCTAACAGCGCGCTGCAGACGGCCTCGATCGCGCCCGACGCCACGGCCCGGGGGCTCAGCAACATCGAGATCCGCACCTGCGATGCCAGTGTCTTTGAGCCCGCGGCGCGCTTCGACCGTATCGTCTCGATCGAGATGCTCGAGCACATACGCAATCACCAGCGGCTGCTTCAGCGTGTGGCGGGTTGGCTCGAGCCCGACGGCTTGATGTTCACCCACATCTTCTGCCACGCCCGTCACACCTACCTGTTCGCTGAAGAAGGAGCGGACAACTGGATGGGACGGCACTTCTTCAGCGGCGGCATGATGCCCGCCCGCGACCTGTTCCTGCAGCTCGATACCGGGCTCGAGTCCGTCGCCTCCTGGCAGGTGGATGGCCGCCACTACCAACGCACCTCCGAGGCCTGGTTGCAGAACCTCGACGCGCAACGCACCGAGCTGCGGGGGTTGTTCGAGCAGGTCTATGGCAAGGACGCCGGGATCTGGTTTCAGCGCTGGCGGATCTTCTTCATGGCCTGCGCTGAGCTCTTCGGCGCCCATCAGGGGAGCGAGTGGTTCGTGGTCCACCACCTGTTCCGGCCCAAAGCACAAGCGGCAGACGACCCCATTTCCCAACCTCAGACTGTGGAGCTCGTCAGGTGAATGCTCCGGAACAGATCCCAGCCTCTCGCGTACGCCGATTGAACGAGCAACCCGTCCGGGAGTCGCGCAGCTACGTGCTCTACTGGATGGTCGCCAGCCGCCGGCCGGGCTGGAATTTCAGCCTGCAGCATGCGGCCTGGCACGCGGCCCGGCTGGGAAAGCCCCTGCTGATCCTCGAGGCTCTGCGGGCTGGGTACCGCTGGGCCAGCGCACGCATCCACCGCTTCCTGCTCGATGGAATGCTCGCCAACCGCCAGGCCTTCGCCGCCGGCCCCGCCCGGCACTATGCCTATGTCGAGCCTGAACCCGGCGCGGCTCGCGGCATGTTGACGCAACTGGCCGCCCAGGCCTGCATGGTGATCAGCGACGACTTCCCGTGCTTCTTCCTCCCGGCCATGCAGTGTGCGGCCGCTGGGTTGTGCGATGTCCAGTTCGAGCTGGTCGACAGCAACGGACTCGCTCCGATGTCCCTGTTCGAACGGGCCTATCCCAGCGCCGCCACCTTCCGCAGGGTGCTGCACCGCGAGCTGCCTGAACAGCTCGGCGCCGTGCCTCAGCCGGACCCCCTGCTGGGAGTCGCGCTGCCCGCGCTCTCCGAGCTTGCGCCTTCGGTGCTCGAGCGTTGGCCCGAGGCGGACGACTTGTTGCTGCGCGCCGAGGGGCCCGTCTGGAGCGCCCTGCCCATCGATGGACTGGCAGCGCCCTCGACAGGGCTTCCTCCGGCTCTCCCGGTCAGCCTCCGTGGCGGCTGGCGGCAGGCAGGTGAGCGCCTGCAACGCTTCCTCGAGTCGCAGCTGGCCCACTACGGCCGGCGCAATCACCCTGATGTCCAAGCCTCCAGCGGGCTCTCTCCCTGGCTGCATTTCGGCCACATCGCGAGCCACCAGATCTTCGCGGGCATCGCCCGACAGCAGCGCTGGAGCCCTGCCTCCATCGACACCGGGGCAGCCGGCCGCAGGTCCGGCTGGTGGGGGATGGACGAAGCCGCTGAGGGCTTCCTCGACCAGCTGATCACCTGGCGTGAGCTGGGCTTCAACATGTGCAGTCAGTGCCCGGACAGCTACGACCAGTACGCATCGCTGCCTGCATGGGCTCGCACCACCCTGGCTGCGCACGCAGATGACCCGCGAGAACACATCTACAGCCTGGCTCAGCTCGCGGCCGCCCAGACCCACGACGAGGTCTGGAACGCTGCCCAGCGTCAGCTGTTGCAGGAAGGACGTATCCACAACTACCTACGCATGCTGTGGGGAAAGCGCCTGCTGCAGTGGACGTCCTCTCCACAAGTGGCTCTCCAGCTGATGCTCGAGCTGAACAACCGCTACGCGTTGGACGGCCGCGACCCCAACTCGATCAG
The DNA here is from genome assembly GCA_029260765.1 of Planctomycetota bacterium. Taxonomy (GTDB): domain Bacteria; phylum Planctomycetota; class J058; order JAJDCP01; family JAJDCP01; genus JAJDCP01. The sequence goes on along the minus strand of JAJDCP010000100.1, from coordinate 18,693 downwards.
CGGTATCTTCTGGGTCCTGGGACGCTACGACCGACCCTTCAAGGAATGGCCGGTGTCCGGGAAGGTCCGCTTGATGACCTCCCGCAGCACATTGAAGAAGCTACAGATGAAGGACTGGCTCGCGCGCTTCTCGGACAAGCTGGCTTGAGCACTCCGCCGGGCCGCGGTACACTCGCCCACCGCATTCAAGCCAGGGGGAAGCATGCGCTACCTGTGTGTCTTCTGTGGTTCGCGTCCGGGTGCTCGAGCCAGCTACCGACAGGCGGCCGAGCGTCTGGGCAGCCTTCTGGGCCAGCGGGGCCTGGGGCTGGTGTATGGCGGGGGCCATGTGGGCCTGATGGGAGCCGTGGCGGACGCTGCGCTGGCTGCCGGCGCGCCGGTGATTGGCGTGATTCCGGGTACGCTGGTCGAGCGAGAGTTGGCGCACACCGGGCTGACCAGCCTGGAAGTCGTCGACAGCATGCACGCCCGCAAGGCGCGCATGGCCGAGCTCTCCGAAGCGTTTCTGGCCCTGCCCGGGGGCTGGGGTACCTGTGAGGAGCTGTTTGAGGTGCTGACCTGGAACCAGCTCGGGCTGCACAGCAAACCCTGCGGCGTGCTTGAAGTCGGTGGTTTCTTCGCACCATTGTTGCGCTTCCTTGAGCACGCCCGCGAAGAGGGTTTCGTGACGCCTGGACAACACGCACGTCTGCATTGCGGTGACGATGCGGCACAGTTGCTCACGCAGCTGGGGATGTAGGCGCAAGCCCGCAAACCGGCACACCAACGAGGAGCCAGACCATGGGGACATGGGGAGAGGGATTGTTCGATGGCGACGGGGCTCTCGAACGCGTGGGCTCGATCTCCGACCAGCTGGAAGCGCGCGTCGCAGAGCTCTGCAAGCGTCCCCCGAGCACCAAAGACGCGGCCGAGCTGGGTGCCGCCCTGGGAATTCTGCTGCAGATCTCCCCGTACAGCTTCGAGAATGCAGAGCGGGCGGGCCGCATCTTGGCCGCACTGCGGCAGCAGGCCCCCAGCTTTGCCGACCTGCCGCCGACGACCTCGGCCCTGCTCGAACGCCTGGCCGCAGGCGCAGGGGCCGAGCTCGCTGAACGCGACGGAGGCCGCCGTGGCACCCTACGCCTGGCCCTGGGCGGCTATCTCGACGGGCTGCGTGAGCCCGCCCTGTTCGCAACCGCCGCCGCCCAGGCGCTGGTGCAAGAGGTCGCCGAGACCTGCGCCGCTGCTCTCGACCGTGAGCTCGAGACGGCCGAAGATCTCTACGAGGTCGATTCGATGGGACTCTGCGGCCTGTTGCTGCTGCTCGAGCCGTGGCAGCTCGACAGCGAGCGGGTCGAGCGCTGGCGTGATCGGCTGCGGGCCATCTACGCGGGGATGTGTACGCGCTACGGTGAGAAGGGTGCAGACATGGAGTTCTTCAAGGGCTATCTGAGGAACGCCGAGCGGGCTTTCCAGCTGCTGCTCGAGCGCGCGGACTGAAGGCGGCTGCCGGCTTGGTCTGCCGTTCAAATCTAACCGCTTTCGTCCGCTTTCCCACGCACAGGCAACGGCGGAAAGCCGTCCCGCGAGCGGCGCGCCGTTTGCAACGTGCAGGCCATGCCTTTCTCAGGAGGACTGCTATGCTGCTTCAACTTCCCACTGATGTGACCCGCGACGACTGGAGACTGCTGCACGCCCGCCTCGCCGCCCGTATGGCCGCGCGCAGTCCCGGCGCCTGCCCGACCTGCGCCGCGCCGCGCTAGGAGGCTGCCAGCACTTTACCCAGCCGTTACACACAGCCCGCTCCGGCTTCCCTATCCTGATAGGGGGTGGTGAGAGGCGCGCTGCGGAAAGACCGCAACTTTTCGTAAGCGCGTGCGTCTCAACAATCAGATCCCAGCCGGAGGACCTCGCATGTCCAGAACTCTCGCAAGCCTGCTGCTCTGTGCGGCATTGTTGTGCGCCCAACAGGCCGATTTGAGCCAGTCTTTTCTGGTCGCCGATGCCGACCAGGCCATCAGCCACACACCTGCCGTTGTCTATAGCGCCGACGGCACGACCTTCTTCGCCGGCCTCAGCAACGGAGAGGTCGTCGCCTTCGACGTCGCCAGCAACGAGATCAAGCACCGCTACAAGGCCACCGAAGGCTCGGTGTTGAGCCTGGCCCTCAGCAGTGACGGCCGCCACCTGGTCGTCTCCGCCTCGGACCGCGGGTTGTTCGTACGCGACGTCGTGTCGGGGGAGGATGTCGCCCAGGTCGATGGCATCGAGAGCTATTTCCTGGCGATGCAACCCGGGGACAAGGCCGTGGCCGTCGCGCACGGCGACCGCATCGAGATCCGCAGCCTCGCGGATCTCAGCTTGATCAGCCAGTTGGGAGAAGGCCTGAGCAGCGCGAGCGGCGTAGCCTGGAGCCCTGATGGAAAACGCCTGGCAGGCATCGACCTGCAGGGCCAGCTGAAGGTCTGGCGCGTCGAAGGCGCGCACGAGTTGTTCGCCCTGAAACATGAGCTGGCCCTGTACGCGGTCTGTTTCGCGCCGGACGGCGCCCGTTTGGCCTTCGGCGGACTGGAGAAGAAGGTCTACCAGCTCGACCTCGAGAGCGAGCAGGTGGCGGTCGTCTCCGCGCAACAGCCCTACGACATCACCACACTCGGCTACAACCCGGCCGGAGATGTGCTGGCCATCGGCGACGAGAGCTGCGACATCTGGCTGCTCAGCCTGGAACAGAAGGAGCACCTGTTCCACGGCAAGCACCACGTCGAGTGTTGGCTCAGCCAGGTGGCCTGGAGTCCCGATGGCGAGAGCTTCACCTTCGGCTGCCGGCCCAACACCCTGGCCGCCAAACCCGCCCTCTACGATGCCAACCTGCAGCAGGAAGCGTTCCAGAGCGCCGCCGTCCAAGCCGAGCAACAACGCGTCGCCGCGTTGCGCGAGGCCCAGCTCGAGCGTCTGTTCAGCGACGAGCTGGCCGAGGCCCGCCAGGGCCTGCTTACGCGTCTGGTGGAATTGGGCCCATTGGCCGAAGACGCCGACGTCGAAGCTCAACGCGCCGCCCTGCTCAACCTCCTGCGAGGCGACGATACCGTCGAGCAGCAGCAGTCGATGGCGGGGCAGCAGATTATGGGCGGCTGGTTTGGGGGCCAGCAGCTACAGCTCAATGAGCAGCTCCAGACCTTCGAGGCCGTACCGCAGGACCTCAACAGCCAGCAGCTGCAGAACTCGGTGCCGAGCGCCACGCCGGCTGCCGCCAACCCCGAGCTGGGCAGCCTGCTCGAAGAGCTGCGTGGCATCCCTGGGCTCGCCGAGCTGGCCGGAAAGGAGCTCGAGGCGCGTCAGCAGAGAGACAAGGCCTACAGCGAAGGTTGCGAGCGGTTGGGCAACAACTGGTGCATCAACAGCTGGAAGATGCAACGGGATTAGGGGAACCTCTGCATCGCGCGGTCCCAGTGGACCCCGTAGAGGGCGACAGCAACCAGGCGCCCTGACCAGGGCGCGAGCCCTGCGGGGGAGTACGCAGCGCTGCTACCGCTTCCCCCACAACTCGAGCAATTCGGCCTCCCGCTCCCGACGGAGTCCTGCCTTCAGCTCCGGAAAGTTCCGCGTACGGTCCCAGGCCAGGGTATCGCGAAGGGTGGCCTGCACCGGCCGCAACTCCAGCCCCCCGGCCAGAGCTCGAGCGATGGACACGCTCCCCAACCCGCTGGCTTCGTCCGGCACAAAGACCGGCAGGTCCTTCCACAGCAGGACCTCGTGCGCCGCCAGGAACTCCCGGGACACCCAGACGGGCTGCGCATCCTGGGCCAGGCCACAGCAGGCGGTCAGGAAATCCGCCGCCGCACAAGGACGGCCGGTCACGTTGTAGGTACCCCCCTGGCCGATCTCGACCCGGTCGAGGATGAAGCGCGCCAGATCGCGCACGTCGACCCACTGCAGCAGACTCTCCGGGGGCGCGGGCACCAAGATCGAGCCGCCGCGTGCCGCGCGCCGCGGCCAATAGCTGAAGCGGTCACTGTTGTCGTGGGGTCCGACGATCAAGCCAGGACGCACCAGCAGACTGCGGCCGCCCCACAGCTGCGCCACGGCCTGCTCACAATGGGCCTTGAGCGCGCCATAATGCTCCATGGCCAGCTCTTCCTGTTGCCAGGCATCCGCCCAAGAGGCTGTCGCGTGGCTCTCGTCGATGCCCGCCGGGGTCAGATCCTGATAGACCGAGATGCTGGAGATGAAGCAGTACACTGCGCAGCGCTCAAGAAGTGCGCGGGCGCTGGCCTGGACGTGCCGCGGCAGGTAACCGCAGGTGTCGATGACCGCGTCCCAGGTCTGGTCCAGGCGGGACAGGTCTGCGCGCCGGTCGCCCAGGATCCGACACGCTTGAGGAAACAGCTCGGGGTGCGTCTGCCCGCGGTGGAACAGCGTCAAGCGGTGCCCCCGCGCGAGCGACAGCTCGGCGAGGTGACGTCCCAGGAAGCGTGTGCCGCCGAGAATCAGGATTTCCATGGGGGTCTCTTTCGGCGGCGAGAGGGGCTAGAAGAACGGTGAACCACTGCCCATCATATCGGACAGGATATCGTCCATCGGGTCGCCACTGTCGGGCATGCTGGACCCGAACAGGCCACCTTTGGGCTTGTCTTCCTGCGTCGTCGTTGCCAGCTCCTCCTCTGAGTCAAACAAGCCGGCCATATCCCCTCCCATGCCCGACTCCTCCGAATCCTCCATTTCGAACAGACCGAGGGACGGACCCAGCTCGTCTTCTTCCTCGTGGTCCTTCATCGACTTGAGCTCTTCAAGCTGCTTCTGCATGTCTTGCATCGCTTCGAACTCGGCATCGTTGAGCTGGCTCGACAGGCTGTAGATGTAGCCGAGGTTGTGGGCCTCACGGGCGCCGAGCAACGGGGCCAGGAAGCCAGCAGTGTTCTTGAGCTTCTTGTCGGCTTCTTCCTTGTTGAGCAGCTTGCCGCTGTCATCGTACTTGTAGCGTGCATCCGCCCCGCTGCTGCCGCGGACCGAGGCACGCCGCCGCAGACCTTTGAGCGCCGTACCCGCATCGATCGACAGCGCCCCGGCCACCACGACTTCGTCGACCCAATCCTTCCACAACAACACCTGGGCGCCCTCGATCTTCTTGATCAGCTCGGCCCCGATGCGTTTGACCTGCAGGGGTGTCCAGATGTTGCGCAGCTTGCAAGCCATGCGGGTGCCCAGCGAGAGCTCGCTGTTGAAGCCCGCCAGCAGGATCCGTGCAGCCATGCGGCTGCAGTTCTTGTAGTAAAGGCGGTAACTTGGCTTGCCGTCCCGCTTCGCCTTCTCTTCCTTCCACTTCTTCAGCATCGCCGCTGTTTGGGTGATGTCGGCGGGAATGCGCAGCACGTGATCGGGGGCATACCCCTCTTCGAGCAGGTCCTGCCAGATGTTGACGTAGGGACACGCAGCCTTCGCCTTGTCTTCGTCGAACGTCGTCTTGAAGTGTTTGTTCCAGAACTTCGCCAGGGCGTTGCGGGAGTGCGAGCTCGTGCCAGAATCGGCGGGCCACCAGCTGACATAGTTCTCGCGCTGATCGGTCAGCAGCCCTTTGATCGTCTCCTCGTAGGTATCCATTTGCAGCTTGTGCTTGAATCCTTTGCTCGAGAGCTCATCTTCCTTGTTGTAGGCACGCCGCTCGGTGTCGTACTTCATCAGCAGATCTTTGGCTGTATCGAGGTTCTCCGACACAAAGGGAGGCAGCCACTTGTCGTCTATCAGCAGTGAGGAATGGCCCGTCACCGTGTGGGACCATTGGTCTTTCCCCCAGGACTTCTTGAGACCGCGCAGGAAGCGATTGAGCTTGGCAGAGACTTCGCAGTTGTTCCAGATGAAGACGGTGGTCATGGTGGCTCCTTCGGCGCGATTCCGCGGCAGGGACTCGAACGGCCCGGTGATAGCGAACACTTGCAGTATAAGCGCCTGTTTTGAGGAACCCAGGGCAAAGATGTCAGGATCGTTTTAGATTCCCGTGCCGTATCGCTCGCATCTCGGGCCGCCTCAGCCGCCCAGCCAGCTGAAGGGCAGGGGCCCGCATGGCGGGATGCCGACGGGGCGGATACCCTGCTGTCAGGGAGAGACCATGCTCGGACGTGCACCCACAGCTCTGGTCCTGTGCGGCGGAGGTGCCCGCGGCGCCTACCAGGTGGGTGTGCTGCAGGGCATCGCCGAGATCTGTTCGCACGACTTCAACTTCGAGATCATCACCGGAGTCTCGGCCGGCGGCATCAACGCCGCCAGCATGGCCGGGCACCGCGGAAACCTGGCCGAAGCCAGCAACAACCTGGCGGCGGCCTGGCAGCGGCTCAGCATCAATCAGGTCTTCTCCACCCGCTTCGGCAAGCTCTCCTGGTCGGTCTTGCGCTGGCTGTGGATGGTGGCCACCGGACGTTGCAGCGTGCACGCGCGAGGATTGCTCGACACGCGCCCCCTGGGCCGTTTCCTGACCCGCGCGCTCAACTTCGAGGGCGTATCCCACAACCTGGCCCAGGGGCGCCTGCGGGCCCTGGCCCTTTCGACCACCTGCTACCGCACCGGCCACACGGTCACCTTCGTGCAGGGCCAGCCGAAAATCCTGGCGTGGAAGCGGGCACGGCGGCGCGCTGAGCTCGGGCCGATCGGTGTCGCGCACGTGATGGCCAGCGCGGCCCTGCCTTTGTTGTTTCCGGCCATCCGCGTCGGGGCAGGGTTCTACGGCGACGGCAGCATCCGCCAGACCTCACCACTGGCGCCCGCGATCCACCTGGGGGCGCGACGTATTCTGGCGATCTCGGTACGCTATCCGACGACCGCCAAGCCAGCCGCCGAGCCCGCACTGCAACACCCTCCTCCGGCCCAGGTGCTCGGCATGATGATGCACAGCATGTTCCTCGACGCGCTCGAGAATGACGCCGAGCGCCTGCAGCGGATCAACCGCACCCTGTCGGCGCTCCCGGCCCATGTGCAGACCCCTGACCGCCTGCAGCGGATGCAGCTGCTGGTGTTGCGGCCTTCGCGCGATCTCGGCGGGCTGGCCAAGGGTATGGAGCGGCACCTGCCCCGCACCCTGCGCCTGATCACCCGCGGCCTGGGGTCGACACGCAGCCCATCCGACTTTCTGAGCTATCTGATGTTCGAGCCCACCTACCTGCAGCGGCTCATCGATCTGGGCAAGGCGGACGCGCTGCGCCAGCGCGAACGGATCCGACGCTTCTTGCAGGGCCGGGTCAGCGACACGGGCACGGCGCGTTTCCGCCGGCCCGACTTCAAGCTTCCGCACACGGGGCCACTGCAGGCTGACGAGAAGACAACTTGAGCCCGGCGCCGCGCTTGCAGCCGGGTCGCAGCTTCTGGCTGCGGCAATGGCTCAAGGGGGTGCTGCTGCTCTGGCTGCTGGTGATGACGGCACTCTTCAGCTGGACCATGTTCAAGACCGGCCACGCCTTCTCTTACAGCTTTCAGAGACTCTTGCGCGGATCGTGGCTGGTGGTTGGGTTGGTCGGGGTCTACACGTTGTTGTTGCTGGCCTTTTCACGCTGGGCACAGCGGACTGCGCAGCGCAACGCGCTCGAGCGCCTGAGCATACGGCCCGGAGCCTTGCGTTGGCAATGGACGTGCTGGTGGCGGGCACGCCCCGATGGACCGCTGCGGCACGGGCTGCTGGCATTGCGTGGAAACCGCCTCTATTGCTACCAGTTGGGCATCGACCGGGCCGACGAGAGCAGTGTGGCGCTGGAAGAGCTGCGCGCCATCGCCTGCTTGCCGCCCGAAGGATTCAGACAGTGGTTGTTCGGAGCAGGAAGGTTGCGGCTGTTCTGGCAGGATGGCCGCTGCGTAGATCTGTTGCTGCCCGGCGCCCCCCGCTCCCTGCCGATCCTCGAGAAGGCCGTGCAGGAGGCTGCTTGATGGCCCGCCAGCGACACTCTGCAAAGGCGATGCTGCTCGGTCTGGTGCCGCTGCTGGCCGGCTGTGGCCCGAGCATGACGGATATCGGCAGGGATGTGCTGGTCAGCGCTCCGGTGATGTTGGCAGCGGGCGGGTTGCTGATGTTGCCCTTCTGGTTGTGGTGGCGGCGCACGCGGCCGGGGCTGCACTTCGATCTGCGGCCGGCCCTGGGGCTCGCTATACCGCTGGTTCTGGTCGCCCTGGGGACATTGCCCTTTCTCGACAAAGATGCGCGCAGCTGGTTGATGTCTGTGTTGGTGTTCTCGGGCAGCGGTTATCTCTGTGTAGCCCTGTTGACCTGGCGGGTCTGGATGAGCGTCGACCCCGAGCGGGCGTGCAGCTGGGCGTTGCTACCGCCCATGGTTTTGTGGCTGCTGCCGGCCATCCCCCTGGCGCTCGGTGTGACAAAAAGTGACGAGCATCCGCTTGCGATGGCCGGCATGCTCATCTGGCTCTGGCTCGGTTCTGTCGGTATGGTCCCTGGCCTGACGCTCGGCCTGGTCGTTCTCGCGCTGATCATCGAAGCAGCTGTGCGCGGACGCAAGCGGACAGGCCTCGCGGCGACCCCCTTGGAGTCGGGCCCGCTCGATCCTCCCCGGGTTGAAGAAGCACACGCCCAACAGGAGGGCCGATGAACCAGGAGCCCAGCTTCGCCGAGTTCCTCGAGGGACTCCGCGGCCGCCTGGCAGGAGCGGCCCGCACGATCTCGCGGGAACTGGCTCCGCGCCGCGCAGCCGTGGCCGCTTTGCTGGCTCAACGGCCCGAACCCGCGCTGCTGCTGATCCGCAGAGCCGAGCATCCGGACGACCCCTGGTCGGGGCAGATGGGACTTCCCGGAGGCCGCCTCAACCCGCAGGAAGAACCTCTGCAAGCGGCTGTGCGTGAGACCCGCGAAGAGGTGGGCATCGACCTGGAGCAACGCGCGGCCCTGCTCGGCCCGCTCGACGAGCTGCAGGCCATCGGACGCGGCCGCGTGCTGCCGCTGGCGATCCATCCCTTCGTGTTCGCCTGCGCCGCGCAGCCACCAGCCCGTCATGACCCCCGCGAGGTCGCCGAGACGCTCTGGGTGCCGCTGAGCTTTCTGGCGGACCGGGACAACCTCGACAGCATGCGCTGGCGCGAGCTGCAGCTGCCTTGTTACCACTACCAGGGACGCAGGATCTGGGGGCTCACCTTCCGCATGATCCAGTCATTGCTAGCCCGGATCCGTCACCACTCTCCCGTCGCGCCGCCTCCCCCGCTGCTTCCACCGCCACGCGCACTCGGCTGACCGATCAGCACCTCGCGCAACACGCCCATCACCTCTTCGTTGTTGAACAGGCTGCCGTGATCGATGCCCGGGCTGGTGACTTTGTGCAAGCGCGCGAGGTCGTCCGCCTGCCAGGGTTGGGCGCTGAAGGTCGGCACAGTGCCATCGCCGCGGGTCTTGACGATGTCGTCATCATCGGCGCTCAGCTCAGACTTGGCGCGGTTCAGCTCGAAATGCAGCGCGCGGTTGGTCTCGTCGGGGTTGTCGATATACAGCAGTACCGTCTTGTCCTTCGGAGGCTTGTTCGCGCCCAACACGTCTTCGAACAACCTGTCCGCGGCCTGCCACAGCGTCGGGTTGGGACGCACATGCGCGTGTCCTGCCGCAGCCGAGCTCTCGATGACCAACCCGCGCAGCGAGTCGTTGACCTTGCCCGCTTCAGCCGGGCCGTGGGCCTGGCGCAGTTGGCGCCCATCCTGGATGCGCAGCTGCGAGCCGTCGCCGCGTTTCCAGCGAGGCAAGGCCGCGTAGGCTCCGGGTACGGTGCAGGTCAACACCCGCAGAGCCTCGTCATAGAAGATGTAGTCCATCACGTTGTTGGCACGATGGCCCGCGAGCAAGGCGCCCAGGGTCTCGGCCGAGCCGAGGTGCGGGCCGGCGCCCAACACCATACGCTCGATCGAGTCGGCGTGGGACGCCGCGTAGCAGCGCGACACCAGCGCCCCGTAGCTATGGCCGACCAGATGCACCTTCGGCCGGCCGGTATAGACTTTGACCGACTCGACAAAGTCGTGCAGGCTCGCGGCCAGTGTGCGTGGATCCTGACGCCAGTCGTAGGGGAAGTAGAACAGATCTTCGGGGTTCACCCCCTTGCGCCGGGGAGGTTTGCGCTGGCTGGCCATCACCGGCTCGGACGCGTTGGGCTGGCGGTACAACCTGTAGCCCAGTGTCCCGGTCAGCATCTCGAACATCGGCGTGTAGGTGGTGTTGCGCAGCGTCTTGCCGGCCAGTCGATCGATCAGCCACCGGATCGACCAGTGGAAGGTGCGGCTCAGGTCTTGCACGATGTCCCCGACTTCGACGCGGAAGCCGGCCTGGCTCGGACTGCCGCTGTCGGTGTCTTTGTAGACTGCCTTGAGGGCCTTGCGCTGCGCAGACTCGAGGAACTCCCGGCCCTTGCCGTCTGGATGGTAGGCGTGCTCGGCCAGAGCCAGCAGGTAGAGGTGCTGATCGCCCGGCTCAAAGGGCTGGATGAAGCTGGGGTTGGAGTCCGAGGAAGCCGCAAGCCGGCCAAGATTGGGCCAGATCTCGAGGTTGAGCTCGTCATGCTTCAAGTACAACTCGGTGCCGAGCAGCCCGGGCAGGAACACCACCGGCACCCGGGCAGCCTGCACGTTGATCAGCGTGCCCGTGCGGCCGCGCACCCGGTGGCTGGGATCGACGTCGGCAAACTCGCGATCGTGGACGGCGATCGGCTGGACACCGCCAGCAGGAGCCGCGCCCGTCAGAGGATGCACCAGCAGCTCGCCGAGATTCACGGCCACCGCGCCGGGCTCGAGGCCGTCGAAACGGATGCGGCCGTTGCTGGCGGTCTTGCCTGCGAAACGTGTTCCGCTATGGGAATGGCACTCGACCTGCACATCGCGCAGCCTGGTCTTTCCGTCGATGCCGAGCACACAGACCTCTGCCCAATCATCGCGCGGCCGCTCGAACCTGATGTGGTAGCTGCGGCCGGTCGTCAGGCGGGTGGGTTGCTTCGGGTCCGGCACCCGGAGTTTCTTGATGCTCATGCGGGCGTGCCTCGGGATGGGCTGGAGATGATGCCCCTAATGATACCCGCTGCTCCAAGAATTTCCGCCAGGCCTTGCGCGGCAAGCCGGCAGTCCTCAAGATGTCCTCCAGGGAGGCTGACGGATGCAAAAGAAACTCGACTATGACGTGCTGATCATCGGTTCCGGGTTTGGTGGCAGCGTCAGCGCCCACCGGCTGAGCCAGAAGGGCTACAGGGTGGCCGTCATCGAACAGGGACGGCGCTACCGTACTGAGGACCTGCCTCGCAGCACGTGGAACCTGCGCAAGTACCTCTGGATGCCCGGGCTCAAGTTGTTCGGCATCTTCGCGATGACCATCTTCAAGGATATGGTCATCTTCCATGGCTCAGGCGTCGGGGGCGGCTCGCTGGTGTACGCGAACACCCATCTGCAACCACCCCAGGCTTTCTTCGACGACCCGAAGTGGGCGCACCTGGCCGATTGGAAGCAGGAGCTGGCGCCCCACTACGCCGAAGCCAGCCGCATGTTGGGCAGCGTCGAGGCTCCTGAGTTGTACAAGTCCGACGAGGCGTTGCGCGATGTCCTCGAGGACATGGGCCAGGGCCACACCTTCAAGAAACACACCGTGGGGGTGTTCTTTGGCGAGCCGGGCGAGCAGGTCGCCGATCCCTACTTTGACGGCGAAGGCCCGGCACGCACCGGCTGCACCCAGTGCGGCGCATGCATGGTGGGCTGCCGTGTCGGCGCCAAGAACACGCTCGACAAGAACTACCTGTACTTCGCCGAGAAACAGGGGGCCGAGGTCCTGCCCGAGCGGCGCGTGACCGACATCCGTCCGCTCGAGGGTGGCGGCTACGAGGTCCACACGGTCTGCTCGACGGCCTGGTTCCGCAAGCGTCCCCAGACCTACACGGCACAACGGGTGATCCTATCTGCAGGCGCCCTCGGCAGCACGCGCTTGCTCTATGCCTGCCGCGACCGGGGATCTCTACCCAGTGTCTCGGACCAGTTGGGCAGCTTTGTGCGCACCAACTCCGAGTCGATTCAGGGCGTCAATCTCTACGGCAAGGACATCAGCCAGGGCATCGCCATCACCAGTGGCGGCCACACCCCTGACGGCACGCACATCGAGATGTTCCGCTACGGGCATGGCGCCGACTCGATGGCGGCCCTGACCACGGTCCATGTGCCCGGCGGCCGGCTGCCGCGGCAGTTGTACTTCCTCGCCGAGATCGTGCGCCGCCCGTGGCTGGCGATCCGCCGGCTGCTCTGGCCATTCGGCTGGTCGAAGAGCCTGGCCGGGGTGCTGGCGATGCAGTCGAAGGACAACTCGATGTACCTGCGCTGGAAGCGGCGCTGGTGGTGGCCTTTCGGCAAGGCGTTGAGCAGCGACTGGGGCGACCGCAAGCCGCCGCCGACCTTCCTGCCCGAGGCCCATGAGGTGGCCACGCAGGTGGCACGCAAGCTCGGGGGCCAGCCGGGCTCGATCACGCCCGAGGTGCTGCTCGACACGACGACCACCGCGCACATCCTCGGTGGCTGCCCGATGGGTGCCAGTGCGGCCGAGGGCGTGATCGACAAGAACCACGAGGTGTTTGGCCACCCGGGCCTGTACGTGGTCGATGGCGCGGCGGTCTGCGCCAACCTCGGCGTCAACCCCTCCCTGACCATCACCGCGATGGCCGAACGGGCGATGGCAGGGATCCCCGCACGGGTCAGCCCGCAAGCAGTCCCAGCGTCCGTGTGAGGGCGTGTAGCAGCTGCGAGGCGTCCGCGAAGCGGGCCTGCGGCTCTTTGGCCAGGCAGCGGAGCACCAGAGCCTCAAGCTGCGCAGGCAACTCAGGTCGCAGACTGCGCAAGGGCGGTGGGGGCTTCGACAGGTGGCCCTGCACGATCTGCATCACCTTCAGACCGTCAAACGGCGGGCTGCCGCAGAGCGCATAGTGGAGTACGGCGCCGAGCGAATAGATGTCGCAGCGATGATCGATGCGGGCATCGAGACACTGCTCGGGAGCCATGAAGCGCACGCTCCCGACCACGATCCGCCGGGTCTGTTCGCTGACCAGGGCGTTGCCGAAGTCGGCCAGCTTGGCACGGCTCTCGTCGAGCACCAGGATGTTGCGCGGTTTGACATCGCGGTGCACGATGCCTTCTTCGTGCGCGGCAGCCAGTCCCAGTGCTACCTGGCAGGCCAAACGCAGGGCAACGTCCGGCTCGAGCCGTGCGCGCGCCCGCACCAGATCTTCGAGCGTCTCGGTCGAGACATATTCGAGCACCAGATAGTACAGGTTGCGGTCTTTGCCTCCCCAGTGCACCCGCACGATGCGCGGGTCGTCGATGCGGATCAGTGCCTGCGCCTCGCTGAAGAAGCGCCGGCGCGTGGGTCCGCGATGCGCCAGGGCAGGCTCGAGGATCTTGACGGCAACCTTCTGGCCGTCTTTGGTGCGGCCCGCGTAGACCGTCCCCGTCCCTCCCTGGCCGAGCTTGTGCAAGAGCCGGATGCCGGCCAGCTCTTTGCCGGCAAGGGCGTCGATGTTGGGAAGCGGAGGAAGCGGCTTGAAGACGGGCAGTCTCTGCGAAGTATCGGCCCGCCGTTCAAGATCGCGCGCCTGCCGGGAATCGAGCGCCCCCTCGTGCACCAGGCGGTCGAGCAGCCCGCCGGGCTCGCGCTCGCGCAGGCAGGCGTCGAGCACGCTGGGGGTGACCACGCCGCGGGCAAGAATCGCCAGCCGCCGGGTGTGGCGGCTCATCGCGCGGGCGGGCTTGTCCTTGGGCGCCATCGACTCACGATCCTCCCCGGGCGCGCAGGTGATCGTCAGTCTCGCGCTGCCACTAGTCTGGAGGCCCAGAGCCCGCGGCGCAAGCTCTGAGTCTGGCGGGGCCTGCTTGTGGCGGCTTTGCGGGGTCGTCGTTGCTCGGCTATGCTTGTGGGTGGGAGGCTGGTGGACCGGGGGTGAGGCCGAAGTCGTTTTCTGTAGCGGCGCTCTGTGAGAGACTGTCTCACGGAACGGACGAGACTTCTTGAATCGCCATGCGATGTCAACTGGAGGAGGCTTGGGAATCGTCCAACTGCCGACCGTTCTTCCTGTAGGGGAGGGGTTTACCCCCTCCCTCGGGCGGAGCGAAGCGTCCGAGTCTTCGAGGTGTAAACCCCGCCCCTACATGACAATCCAAAGCGACTGATGGCTTGGATCTCCTTACGTGAGACAATCTCTGTGAGCGCCGGATTGAGCTTTGGCAAGGTTGAATCCAGAGGTTCTGGGTTCGTCCATACAGGTTGATCATCTCGTCGGTCATAGACCGACGCTACAGGCGGTTCTCAGCAGTTCGAAGGCATTGACCAAACCTGAGCGAAGACCGAGTCCGAGTCCGAGTCCGAGTCCGAGTCCGAGTCCGAGTCCGAGTCCGAAGCCGAAACCGAATCCGAGTCCGAAGCCGAGTCCGAATCCGAGTCCGAAGCCGAGTCCGAATCCGAGTCCGAAGCCGAATCCGAGTCCGAAGCCGGTGCGGAATCGGCTCACGCAAACGCCAACCTGCGGACATGGAGGCCACCCGATGCCCACTCCCGTGCGCAGCCACCCTTCGATCGACAGTGCCACCGAGAGCTGGTTGCGGCCCATTCTCGCCGACCAGAAAGGCATGGATGAGGTCACGGCATGGCTGGCTGATCTGCGTCCTCCAGGCAAGGTCCTGGAAGTGCTCGTGCAGGATGAATTCACGCATGACTTCGTAGTAGGGCTGCGGGAAGGCTTGTTTCTCGTCTACGAGGCGACCTGACTCGGTGGAGTCACGGCGGTCGCCGTCCACCCCACCCGCCCCTCAGCCGACGCGCTCTTGCAAGGCCGCCTCCAACGCGGCTGGCGCCCGACGCCCACCCAGACCGTTCACGGACCGAGGGTGCTCGGCAGGGCCGCGGGGGCTTGTCCGGTCTCCAAGTAGCTCTTGAAGCGCACGATGGTGCGGGCGTCCCAGCGTTCGAGCGCCGCCTCGACCAGCTTCGCAGCCGTCCGCTCGCCGGCTCCGATGGCGGCGGCCACCTCGACCAGCACGCGCCGATGACGCGCCGCATCGCCATACAAGGCCTCGGCGACGAAGGGCGCCTCGCGCACCAACCGTTCGACCGCACGGAACAGGAAGCGGGCGGCCAACTGGCCGCTGACATCGAGCACCGCGCTGGTGAAGCCCAGGTCGGCTTCCGCCCGCTCTTTCAGACTGGCTGCGTTCTGCAATCGAGCCAGAGCCAGAGCGATACGCGTGTCCCCCGCCTCAACGTGTTTCTGCGCGCGCACGACCAGGCGCGCGGCGACCATACGGCGCAGCTCGAGGAAGTCGGCCAGGATGGCGCAGGCCTGATCGGGGCGGTCGGCCAGGGCTTCGAACCAGAGCGGCGCCAGGAAAAGATCGCCCCGGCTCCAAGGGTCATTGACGCGGATGCCGCTGCCCCTTTTGGCTGTCACCAGGCCCATAGCTCCGAGCCGCGCGACCACCCGTTGGATGGTAGGCACCGTCACTTCGAACTGCTGGGCAAGGCTGCGCACCGGTGGCAAAGGAGCACCTGGAGTGTACTCACCGCGTAGAATCGCACACGCCAGCTGCCTCTCAATCTGGGCAGCCAGGCTGGGCGCGGTCGGTGGTCGCGCAAAAACCCGAGTCATGTCTTGCACCCCAAAAAATCGTATTATACAATTGTATTGTACAGTTTACGCGATGCTCTGAACGAGCCCCTGAACCTTATAACACAATCTACGTTTCGAGGGCGTTTCTCCATGCAACTTGCACAGCGGCTGCGCATCTTTGTCGATGCAGGTTTGATTCCCCAGCTTCCCAACGCCTGGCAGGTGGCTCAGGGCGAGGCCGCGATGGCCCCCTGGGTGCTCAGCGCCGACGCGACTTTCGAGCCGCGCTACGCCGGAGCCCTGCTCGGCCATTCCTGGCTGCGGCAACCGCTGATCTTCTCCCAGATCGGCCTCGACCACTTGCGGATCGGTATCGGACTCGGCTGCCAACTCGACTCGCTCTGCAAACACCTGCACTTCACCTTCCACCAGGGCATGCCGCTCTGGGATCTGCAGGTCGTGCAGACCTACCCCGGAGGTCTCGACACTCTGCGCATGCGCACCGAGGAGTTGCTGGCTGACCGCAGCCCGCGCGCCCGCCGGCACAACCGCCTGCTGCGTTTGATCCTGCCCCGGGCCGCGGACTACCACGACAGGTTTCTCGGGGAGGATGGCTGGATCGCCCGCGCCGCGCGGCTCGACTATCCGAGCCCTGAAGAAGCCGGAGCGTCGATGCCGCGAGAGTTCTTCAGCCTGGTCGAGTTCATGAACCACGCGAGCCGTTTTCCCGCAGCGCATCCATGGTATGCTCGACCAGGCGTGCTGTTGCACCAGTTCGGGCGCCGCTTCCGCGAAGGCCGGCCGATGGGCTGGTTTGCACGCCCCGTTCGGGACACCGCAGGAGCCGCGGCGTGATGCCCGGCACGGCCGCACCACGGAGACCGCGCATGGAAACAACCCGCCGCGTCCAGATCACCGCCGCTGGCGGCCCCGAGGTCATCCAGCTGGTCTCCGGTCCCCTGCCGCAGCCGCGGGCGCGCCAGGTGCGCGTGCGGGTCGAAGCCGCGGGCGTCGCCTACGGCGATGTGATGCGACGGCGGGGCGTGCTCGCGCCACGGCCTCCTTTCACGCCCGGCTACGATATCGTGGGCATCGTCGACGCGCTCGGTGCGAAGGCCGACCCTGCGTGGCAAGGCAAACGGGTCGCGGCGATGATGCCGAAGATGGGCATCGGCGGGTGCGCCGAACATGTCTGCCTGGCGAGCAAGACCCTCGTTCCGGTGCCCGATGGCGTCGATCCGGTCGAGGCTGTGGCCTTGGGATTGAACTACATCACCGCCTACCAGCTGATCCACAACATGGCCCGGCTCCAAGCGGGACAGTCGGTCTTGATCCACGGCGCGGCGGGCGGCGTGGGCACAGCGCTGCTCGACCTGGGGCAACAGCTGCAGCTGCGCATGTTCGGCACCGCTTCGGCTCCCAAACACGATGCCGTCCGCGCGCGCGGCGGCGTGCCGATCGACTACCGCAATGAGGACTTCGTCGCCCGCATGGCAGAGCTCTGCCCCGCAGGCGTCCACGCGGTCTTCGACGGCATCGGAGGCAGCAACCTGCCCCGCTCGTACCAGACCCTCGGCCCGCGCGGCTCGCTGGTCTGGTTCGGCCTCTCCGGGGTGCTCGCCCAGGGCTACCGGGGTGTGCTCGGCACACTGGGGACGTTGCTGCGCCTGAAGCTCAAATTCGACCGCCGGCGCGTGAAGCTCTATGCCATCAGCATGAGCCGCGGCGCCGCACCCAAGCACTGCCGCAGAGACTGGCAGACCCTGCTGCAGATGCGGCTGTCTGGCCAGATCGCGCCGTTGATCGGGGCGCGCCTGCCGCTGAGTCAGGCGGCTGAGGCGCACGACCTGCTCGAACGCGCGGGCACGATGGGCAAGATCGTGCTGACTTGCGGGGACGGGGACGGCTGAGGACCCAGCTTGGAGACCTCGCACGTCCTTGGCTTGCGCCTGCACTCCTGCATGCCTTGTCGTGGACTTCCTGCCGGCCGGTCTTCGAGGTGGGCGATGGCCCGAGGAATCTTCGATCTCTCGACTGGACTGTGCTCCGCGGCGCCGGCCGTGCCACGATTTCCCAGCTCGCCCCGCTCGACCGTCGGCATCATCGATGACGACGCAAAATGGAGGCGTACCGCCATGAATTCCCTCGCACAGTGCGCTCAAATGTTGACCTACCTGGACCGCGAAATCGCGAAGAAACAGCGCGAATTGCAGCGCTTGCTCAAACGGCGAGCCGAGGTCGAGGCGAAGGCCAACAGCTTCATTCCCGCGACCGGCGGCGTCTGAGCGCAACCCCGCAGCAGGGGCAAAGAACCATGAGCTGCACCTGCCTGAACTCGGACGCCTGGCGAGGCTTCCCCGGGCGTGTTCGGACGTCGCTCGCCGATCGTGTGGCGAAGCGCGGCTGCTTGGGGCAGCCTCGGGTCACTTGTTCGCTCCTGAACTTGACGATGCGCCCCTTCTGATGTCCACTGGCTTCATACATGCGCATACGCAGGAGACCCCCATGCATGTCTCTCTCCGACACCTCGCCCTCGCGCTGTCCCTGCTCGCAGCTTCCGTGGCCGGCAGCCCGGGCATCCTCAACACAGGAGATCTTGCCTTGACCTCTGGTTCGACATTGAACATAGAGGTCGTCTCTCCCTACCTGACGGCGGGCGTACACTACGACCAGGTCAACGTCACGGGCACTGTCGACCTGGGCGGAGCGGATCTGGTACTGATCGGCGGGGTCGGGCTGGCCAACGGAAGCGAGGAACTGACCATCATCGCCAACGACGCCAGCGATGCGATCACCGGCACCTTTGCGGGGCTCGCCGAAGGTGCCTTGGTCGGCGTAGCGGACTTCATGGCGGTGATCAGCTATGCCGGCGGGGACGGCAATGATGTGACGCTCAGCGCGGTACCCGGCGCGGCGACGCTCGCGCTGACGGGTGGCGATCTGATCCTCGACGGCATCGCGAGCCTGGATGCCGACAACCATTGGACGATCGCGCGCAGCGGCGGCACCTTTACCATCACGGATGTCAACGGCAACCCGATCACCACCTCGATCGCTGGAGCCACGGGAAGCGGCACGAGCACGATTACGGTGCCGGATACGGGCGTGTCGGGCACGATCGTGTTCTACGGCG
>JAJDCP010000099.1 GCA_029260765.1 Planctomycetota bacterium | reverse complement strand
GGCTCCAGCGGCTCCTGCTCCAGCAGCGGCTCCGGCTCCAGCGGCTCCGGCTCCAGCGGCTCCGGCGCCAGCAGCTCCGGCAGCTCCAGCGCCAGCAGCTGCTCCGGCGGCTCCGGCTCCGGCGGCTCCGGCAGCTCCGGCTCCAGCGGCTCCGGCTCCAGCGGCTCCGGCGCCAGCAGCAGCTCCAGCGCCAGCGGCTCCGGCTCCAGCGGCTCCGGCTCCGGCTCCAGCGGCTCCGGCTCCAGCAGCGGCTCCGGCTCCAGCGGCTCCGGCTCCAGCGGCTCCGGCTCCGGCTCCAGCGGCTCCGGCTCCAGCGGCTCCGGCTCCAGCAGCGCCGGCGCCAGCAGCAGCTCCGGCGCCAGCAGCAGCACCAGCGCCAGCGGCTCCGGCTCCAGCAGCTCCGGCATCAGCGGCGCCAGGAGCAGCTCCTCCAGCCCCGACAGGAATGGGAGGCTGGGCTTGTGCCGCAGCGCCAGTAGCCGGCGGCTCCAGAACGCCGACAGCGTTACCAGGGTGTTGACCTTTCGGTCCCAGAGGCAATCCGCAATGAGAGCAATAGCGGGGCACGGTCGACTCCAGAGGCAGGGATCCATTAATAGGATAGTGCCGGAGTGCCCGTCCGCAAAGTGGTGGACGTCAAATCCCGAGGCTGACCAGCTCTATCGCGAGCGCAAAGACGAGCGTGCCGAGGCTCATGGCCGTGAATGATCGCAGGGCCTGGCGCTTGATGTCTTGCCAGGTGTCGAGTTTCAGCCCCGCCATGACCAGCGCAATGCCGGCCGTAATCGGAAAGAGCCAGAAGATGTGCTCGAGCATGCTCACCTCGCCTGATCGTAAGCATCGGCAGCGACCAGAATATTCAGCAGGCCTGCCACCATTGTGTACAGCAATCCGAGGTCGAGTCCGGCCACGAAGGGATGCACCACATATTTGAAAGTTCTACCGCTGCAAACGGTGCATTCGGGCAGCGGCTCCCCGGTCGTCAAGTCGATGTGGTCCCCGCAGCGCACACAGCGGTAGGGTCCTGTTTCGGCGACTCTGATGCCTGAGCTGATACTCTCCTGGCGGTAGCCCGGTGCGAGGGGAGTCGGAGGATTCTCCATGCTGGCCAACAGAAAAGTCGGGCCACCTACACCCAGCTGCGCCCAGTACGAATACGGATGGCTGTGCTTGCTGATGCAGGTTCCCCGAGAGACCAGCAAGCCGAGCAGATAGCAGCCCACGATCACGGCGAAAAACAACCCGGCCTTGAACCGGCGTCCCAGCAGCAGGTGTCCGGCCCCGGGAACCAGCCAGCCGAGCCCCGCGCACAACGCGCCCTTCAGCGACAAGTCCAAGCCACGCTTTTCCTCAGCCAAGTCTCAGCCTCCCGGAGCGTCTCACAAGCGAAAGTCCTCGCCAAAGTAGACCGCTCGCGCCCGAGGATCCGCCACGACCTCCTGCGGCGTGCCGTCGACCAGCAGATGGCCCTGGTCGAGCAGGTAGGCCCGATCGATGGTCAGCAAGGTCTCCCGCGCACAGTGGTCCGTCAGCAGCACCGAGATCCCGCGTGCCTTCAATCCCCCGATCAGCTCACGCAGGCCTGAAACCTGGATGGGGTCGATGGCCGCGAAGGGCTCGTCGAGGAGGATCAGCTCTGGCTCGCTCACAAGCGAGCGCGCGACCTCGAGTCGGCGTTTCTCCCCGCCGGAGAGCCGACCTGCCTGCGTCTCCGCGACGTGGCCCAGGCCGAACTCCTCCAGCATTGCACGCGCTTTGCTCATGCGCTGCCTGCGGGGGATCTTGGTAGCGACCTCGATGATCGCCAGGATGTTCTCGACAGCCGTGAGCTTGGTGAAGACCGAGATCTGCTGCGGGAGGTAGCCGATTCCCAGGCGGGCCCGCTTGTAGAGTGGCAAACGCGAGATGTCTTCGCCCTTGAAGAGCACCTGTCCCTTATCGGGCTGGATCAAACCCAACGCGATCCGGAAGGTAGTGGTTTTTCCCGCTCCATTGGGACCGAGCAACCCCACCACTTCGCCGTAACCTACTGAAAAACTGAGGTTCTCTACGACGTGTCGCTTGCCATAAGTCTTGGTGAGGAAACGGACATCCAAAAGTGCGGCGCGCGCATCCTGCTCGGCACTCGGACGAGCGTTGACAGGATGTGGAAAACTCTCCGAGGTTTCGGATGTCGTACGTGCGCTGCCGCTCTGCAGGCCCTCGGGCTTACTCGCCATCACTTGGCTTCTCGACGGTGTGATGTGGAAAACAAGTGCTTTCCACCCTACAATTTGTGGTCTCTACTCAGCAATCCACACAACCTGGGGTGTGGTGGGTCCTCATTCGTTCAACGGATCCAGCGTACCTGCCAATCGAGGTGGTGGCCGGGCCAGAAAACGGCTACCGCCTTGCCCACCAGCAGGTCTTCCGAAAAGCCTCCCCAATAGCGGCTGTCCAGGCTATTGCTGGAGTTGTCCCCCAGCACGAAGTACTGATCGTCTCCAAGAGGCTCGCGGGGCATGGTGCCGGAGTCCACGTACTGGACGTCACGCTTGAGGCTGGGCAGCTCGAGTTGTCCTTCGAGTCCCCAGACCTCGACGGAGACCTGGGAGGCCTGCGTGCGTGCAGTGCCGCCCTGGTAGCTCTCAGACATGATCACCTGTGCTCCCAGCTTGAGCACGAGCTGATCGTCAGAATTCCATAGCACCAGGTTGGCCGCGCGGCCAATGGGGAGCGGCGCTAGCGTCCGTTCGGCGAGCGTCTGCCCATCGACCTGCAGTTGCCAGGTCTCTCCTTCGGCCACGGGGATCCGGGCCGTGTAGTCGTGCCAGTCAAGGCTGTCGAGGCCGGGCGCAGAAAAGGCCTCGCGGATGCGCAACACGATCTCTCCAGCACCCTGTTGGGGCACGAAGGGCACCTCGATGCGCAGGTCAGCCACCGGCCTGGCAACCAACGGGGATATACTTGCCGTGTCCGGCGTGCCCGCGAAGGGGGGCAGCACACCGATGTTCTGCGTATTGTAGGCAGCGTTGTCGAAGATCTGGCCTCCGAAGCGCAGCGCCGTCGCGTCATCACGGCTCCGTTCGAGCGCCTCAATCCGGAAGTCCGGGCCGAGCGGGCTGAAACCGGGGCCCATCTGCCAGGGGCTGGAGCCGAGATTCTGGCGGAAGGTCGCGCGCGTGGCCACGTCGATCCAGATGGCCTCTTGGATGTCGTGCGGCCTGGGCTGCAGCTGTCCGTCGACTTCGAGGTCGCCGTTGCGCAGCGCGGGAAGCTCGCCAGGCAGTCCCGCCAGACGCTTGATGTAGGTCGCGTAGACGTCGTCAGGGAACTTGAAGACGACAACCTCCCAGCGCCGCGGAGCTCGCCACTTGTAGATGGTCTTGTTGACGACGATCTTGTTGCCGCCGACCACATCACCCCAGACGACATCTTTGAGGTAGCCCCGATAGCCGAGACCGGTCCACTTCTGCACGCGCGCGGGAGCTGCTTTGACCAGAGATTGGCAGCTCGGGCAGGTCGGATGGAAGGCGCGCCGCCATTTGTCGCTGCTGACCGGCTGCAATTGCGAAGGACGCACGGGGTCGTCACAGTAGGGGCAAGCGAACTCGAGATCCTCGCCATCCGTGGTCGTCACCGACAGATCGCTCTTGCAATGGGGGCACAGGCCTGCGAATAGAGGTGCCACCTGGCGCTCGGGGTTGCCGAAAGGGCTCGCGACCTTGAAGTCGGCGTCGCACTCCTGGCAGGTGATGTTGACGTGCTCACCGAGCAGAGTGGGAGCCATCGAGCCCGTCGGGATCACGAAAGCCTCGAGGGCGAAGTAGCGGATCACCAGCGCCAGGATCAAAGCGCCCAGCATTGGGTCGAGCATGTCGAGCAGGCCGCCTCGCTTCCGCGAGCTGTTCGCGGCCTTCTGTTTGAGCTCGGGATCCTCGCCCAGGCCGATGAAGCTCTTCACGTTCTGCCAGAGCGAGCCCCCTTCAGACGGCGCGGCCTCAGGCAACGTTTCCGAGCGGTCCGGGGCTTCGCTCGGGACCTCGGGAGGAGCCCCGGCAGGGCTCTCGCTCGCCAGCTCGAAGGCCGGCGTTTCGGGGGCCCTGGCCTCCGAGCTGTCCGCCTTCGCAGGGAGGGCTCCGGCAGGTTCGTCCTTCTTTCGCTTGCGTCGTCGCCTGGCCACGCGACCTCCTGCCTGACTACTTGTCTGCGCGGGTCGAGAGCACGGACATGAAAGCCTTCTGTGGGATCTGCACGTTGCCTACCGACTTCATCCGCTTCTTGCCGGCTTTCTGCTTTTCGAGCAGCTTGCGTTTGCGGGTGATGTCGCCGCCGTAGCACTTGGCGGTCACATTCTTGCGCAACGCTGCGATGGTCTCGCGGGCGACGATGCGGCCGCCGATGGCCGCCTGGATCGGAATCTTGAACAGATGGCGGGGAATCTCGCGCTTCAGCTTGATGATGAGTTTGCGGCCGATATTGTCAGCGGTGTTGCGATGCACGATCGTCGAGAGCGCATCGACGCGCACGCTGTTGACCAGGATGTCCATCTTGACGAGGTTGGCCGCCCGGTAGTCGATGATCTCGTAGTCCATGGTGCCGAAACCGCGCGTGGCCGACTTGAACTGGTCATAGTAGTCGTAGATGATCTCACTCAGCGGCAGCTCATAGTGCAGGATCACCCTCTGGGCGCTCAAATACTCGGTCTTCACGTACTTCCCGCGCCGGTCCGTGTTCAGCTGCATGATCGGGCCGACGGACTCGGCCGGGATGATCTGTGCCACCGCGACGATGGGCTCTTTGAATTCTGCGATCAAGTTGGGTTCGGGAAGGGCGGCCGGCCGTTCCACACGCAGGTCTTCGCCATCGGTGGTCACGACCTTGTAGGTGACGTTGGGGGCCGTCTGGATCACGTTGACCGAGCTCTCGCGTTCGAGCCGCTCTTGCACGATTTCCATGTGTAGCAGGCCCAGGAACCCGCAGCGGAAGCCGAATCCCAGCGCGTCACTTGTTTCCGCCTGGAACGTGAAGGAGGCGTCGTTGAGCTGCAGCTTGTCGAGCGCCTTGCGCAACAGGGGGAAGTCGGCATTGTTGGTTGGGTAGAGGCCGCAATAGACCATGCACTGCGGTTCCTTGAAACCGGGCAGGGCCTTGGTGGCGGGGTGTTTCGCCTGCGTGACCGTATCGCCTACCTTGACATCGGTCATCTCTTTGATGCCACAGATGAGGTAGCCGACCTCTCCGACTCCCAGACGTTTGCGAGGCTGTTTCTCCGGGCCGAACACGCCGATCTCGAGCACGTCATGGTCTTTGCCCATGCCCATGAAACGCACTTTGCGGCCCACCTCGATGCAGCCATCGACAACGCGCACGTACGCGGTCACGCCCCGAAACTCGTCGTAGACCGAATCGAAGACCATCGCCCGCAGGGGGGCTGACGGGTCTCCAGAGGGGGCCGGAACCTTCTCGATGACGGCGCGGAAGAGCCCTTCGACGCCCAGTCCCGACTTCGCGCTGGCGTGGTAGATCTCCTCCGGTTTCATGCCGAACGTGCTGTGGATCTCTTCGGCGACTTCTTCAGGCCGGGCAGCGACCATGTCGACCTTGTTCAACACCGGGATGATCTCGAGGTCTGCCTCCATGGCGAGGTACATGTTGGCGACCGTCTGGGCCTGAATGCCCTGCGAGGCGTCGACCAGGAGCAGTGTTCCCTCACAGCTTGCCAGAGAGCGGGACACCTCATAGGAGAAGTCGACGTGTCCGGGGGTGTCGATCAGGTTCAGCGTGTAGTCGGTCCCATCCAGCCGATAATTGAGGGTGACCGCCTTGGCCTTGATGGTGATGCCGCGTTCTTTCTCGAGGTCCATGTCGTCAAGCATCTGCTCGGAGGACTCACGCTCCGTGACATTGCCCGCCATCTCGAGGAAGCGGTCGGCCAGCGTGGACTTGCCGTGGTCGATGTGTGCAATGATACAGAAGTTGCGGATAGTCGAAGGATCCATGGTCTCTCTTACAGGCCGTGTTGGCGCATCAGTGCATCGAGCTTCCGAAAAGCCCGGGCACGATGGCTTATCGCATTCTTGCCGGCGGGGTCGAGCTCAGCGAGCGTCTTGCCGAGCCCTGGTACGAAGAACACCGGGTCGTAGCCAAAGCCGTCGCCTCCCCGGGGAGCTTCGAGAATCACGCCATCCAGCCGTCCCTCGGCCAGGAGGCACAGGCCATCCGGGCTGGCGTAGGCCGCTACGCAACGAAATGCCGCCTGCCGCTCGGCAACGCCTGCCAGCGATTGTAGCAACTTGTGGCAGTTGTCGGCATAGCTGGCATCAGGTCCCGCATAGCGGGCCGAATACACTCCCGGAGCCCCATCGAGCGCAGCGACGAACAGCCCGGTGTCGTCCGCGACCGCCGGAATTCCGACCGCCAGCGCCACCTCCAACGCCTTCTTGCGGGCGTTGCCCTCCAGGTCCGGTTGGTCTTCGACGACCTCTTCGAGCTCAGGAAAATCATCAAGGCTACGCCAGCTTCGAGGGATGATCGCCGCGATCTCTCGAACCTTGTCTGGGTTGCGCGTCGCCAGTACTGCGGGCCTCATGCCTCCACAGCCTCCTTCTGCAGTGCAAAGAGCTTGCGCACGGGGGCCTCCGAGAGGCGCACTGCCTCGCTGAGCTCTTCGGGGCTGAAGTGCCCCTTTTCCCCTGTGCCCTGCACCTCGAGCAAGCCCTCTTCAGTCCAGACGAGATTCAGATCGACCTCGGCAGCGCCATCTTCGCCGTAGTCGAGGTCGACGAGCCATTCGCCCTTCACACGGCCGACCGAGATCGCTGCGACCTGGCGGCGCAGGGGCGAAGACTTGAGGCGGTCTTCGCGCATGAGTTTGCGGATGGCGCGTGCCACGGCGACGTACCCGCCGGTGATCGCCGCGGTGCGGGTGCCCGCATCTGCTTCGATGACATCGCAGTCGACCCAGAGGGTGATGCCGTCAAGCTTGCGCAGCTGCACCGCTCCGCGCAGAGTGCGCCCGATCAGGCGCTGGATCTCGATGCTGCGACCATCCGGCCGATTCTTGCCGCGGTCCTTGCGCGACGACGTCGAGGCCGGCAGCATCGCGTAGGTCGCCGACAGCCAGCCGCCCCACTGGATGAATGGTGGGACTCTCTTTTCGACCTTGGCCGTGCAGATCACCCGTGTGCGCCCGGTTTCGATGAGGCAGGAGCCATCAGCGTTGCCGAGGAAGTCGGGGATGATGCGGGCCGGTCTGGGATCGTAGGAATTTCTGCCATCACTGCGTTGCACTGTGCTCGGCCCCCTGAAATGGACGGAGGAAGGTACCAGAAGCCCAGAAGCCGGTAAAGGGAATCCTTCGGCAGACGCCGCTCGCCGGGCCGCGATCGGGGGCGGTGATTCGGAATTGACGCTGGTTGCAGGGCTGGTATATTGAAATGGCCGTTCAGCGCAAGTTTGACCAACCCGCGGTCTTTGCCCGAGGAGCCGGAGCTGATGTTGATGCGATGTACCTGCGGGCAGATGCTGAAGGCACCTGAAGGGGCCGAGTATGTGAATTGTCCCTGCGGGAATAAGATGCCCGTAGCCGAGGACCCACCGGCCGAGCCCGGTTCGGGCGGTGTCGCCTCCGATGCGGGCCGGCGCCCAATGTGGAAAGTGCCAGGAATCAACGCTCCCGCACGGGAAGGGCTTGCCAGCGGCGTGCCGGGCATCGACGCGCCCGAGCCCGAGCCCGTCCGCCGGCGAGGCAGCACAGCGCGTTTCGATCGGCCTGCACGCGGAACCTCGCGTTTCAACCGCCCCACGACCGAAGACGGTGGCCCGCGCACTTCGCGTTTTGGTCCGCCGCGCACGAGCTCACCCTACAGCGACTCAGCTGTCGATGTCCCGGCTCCCCGCAGCTCTCGTTTTACCGGCCGCAGCCGCACGCCTCTCGACCCGCCGTCGGACCGGTTGGGGGGAGACCTCGAAGACATCGACTGGAGTCAGCGCGAGAGTCTGAGTCGTGGAACCCGGCGTGGCTCCTCGGTGGCCGGACGCTCCAGCACGGTCAAGACGACGGCTTCGCTGGCGGGCGAGAGGCTGGCCTGGGCGGGCAATGTGTTTTTCATCGCGCTTTTGGGCGTGGTTGCGGTCAGTGCCATCGGTTTCTTCTACGACCTGTTTGATGCGTCGCGCGAAGGGCAGGCCAGGAGCGCCATGGTGGGGTCGGGGGTGATCGTCTTCATCGGCTTGCTCAGCTTTTTCATTGGACGCTTCGTATCCGAGCTCGGCAAAGTCACGCGTTCAAACCACAAGATGTCGCGAGAGATGAAGAGTGCCGCATCGGGGTACGACGTCTACCGCAGCTTCTACCGCACAGATCGGCTGGTTTTCGCCGGACAGGCGTTGTTCGTGCTGTCTTTGCTGGTCGTCACCGGGCTTGCGGTCGGCGGGACCATCGGGGTGATCAAGTCGGGCGGAGGCAAGCTCGCCATCGGCGGCATTCTGGTCACCATGTTTGGCTGCCTGATGCTCTACTTACTGGGCATGTATGCGCTGCAGTCTGCGCAGGTGAATGCGCAGATCTCCAAAGAGCTGCAGGCTGCGATGGAGTCGTTCGACAGCAAAGAGTGACCCCGCGGATCTGCGCCACGAGCGCGAGACCTCTCATTGGGCAGGATTCGGTTTGCTGCACGCGTCTCAGGTTGCACTTGTCATCATCTTGCTGGCTGGCGCCGTTTTTGGCGGAACCTCTCTCTATAGGTATCTGACCAGCCGGCGCCGGTTGGGCACGATCTGGCAACGAGTGGCTGATCACTTCCGCCTGCGCTACGCCGAGGAGAGTTTCGGCCAGACGCGGAGCATCAGTGGAACCATCGATGACTTCATGGTCTGCTGCGAAGTGGTCGAGCGTCCGGACCCTCATGTGCCCAACCAACAGCTGCGCTACAGCCGCGTCTGGACCCATTTTCCCCAGCCCCTGGATCTCGAGCTTCGGGTGCATCGCTCTGACCCCAAAGAGGGTGACGTGCGGCCGGGTTTCGATACGGTCGCGCTGGCCCACTTCGAGGGGCGCTTCCTGGTAGAATCGCGCAGCCCCGAGCAGGTTGAAGCCTTCCTCAACGACGAGCTGCGCGAGCGCATGCTGAACTACGACAGCACCATCGCCAAGCTGCAGCTCGATGACCAGGGAATCCTGTATGAGCAGCTCGGCGTGCTGGAAAACCCCGACCGGATCAAGCAGCTGGTGGACAGCCAACTCTGGCTGATGCGGGCGATGTGGAACCGCAAGGGGTTGCTCGACGCCAAGAAAGAGACCATGCCCTGAGTCTGCGTCAGAATGGCATGGCCGCAAAGGGCCCACAGCCTTGGGAACCCCTGACATGGGCTCGATGCAAAGGGCGTGGAGGGGTTTGGGCGGCTACCATCCGTTGCGACGGTGAAGCCCACAAGAACCGAAGCCATCTTCTCGAGCGGGGGCTGCCTCAGCGTGAGTTAGACGGTACCCGGTACCAGGAATCAAATGTTCCCATGGTCAGGCGTTCCGACTTTTGGCACCATTTCCTTGTAGGGGAGGGGTTTACCCCCTCCCGCGCTTTCGGGCGGGGGTAAACCCCGCCCCTACATCTGACCACCATCGGCCCATTACTTGATGACGATGGAACCTCTGTACATGTGGGTTCTCAGGAACATCTGTCTAACTCACGCTCAGGGGACGTTCGAGACCAGGAGGCCTCGCAGATCGTTCTTTTCCTCGCTCATAGAACGACGCTGCAGGCGGTTTTCAGCGTCAGCAGCTCTGGACCCGGACTCCGCACCCGGCTTGGCTTCCCCCCATCGGGCCCGGCTCAGTTCTGGAAGTGGTCTTCCCAGAAGCCCTTCAGCAAGCGGCTCCGCTGCGAGAACTGCAGCTTCCGCAGCGCCTCGGCTTCGATCTGCCGGATGCGTTCGCGGCTGACCTTGAAGACCGAGCCGACCTCTTCGAGGGTGTAGGTAGAGCCATCCCCCAAGCCATAACGCAGCTTGAGCACCTCGCGCTCGCGGTAGGACAGAGTCTGCAAGATCTTGCGTACGTTGTCCTTCAACAGGTTGCGCTGGCTGAGCTGCAGTGGCGTCTCGGTACGGCTGTCCTCGAGGATGTCGCCAAAGATCGTGTCCTCACCCGAGCCAAAAGGCTGGTCGATCGACAGCGAGCCCTTGTTGATCTCCATCAGCCGGCTGACCTCTTTGGCCGGTAGCTGGGCCCGCTCGGCGATCTCTTCGAGGCTGGGCTCGCGGCCCATCGCCTTCATGAAGTCTTCCTTCTCCTCGATCAGCCGGTTGAGGTTGTTGATCGCATGGATGGGGATGCGGATCGTCCGTGACTGGTAGGCAATCGAGCGAGTGATGGTCTGCTTGATCCACCAGGTCGCATAGGTCGAGAATTTATTGCCGCGGCTCGCCTGGTAGCGATCCAGGGCCTTCATCAAGCCGGTATTGCCTTCCTGGATCAGGTCGAGCAGGGGCAGGCCCTTGTTGCGAAACTTCTTGGCAATGCTGACGACCAACCGCAAGTTTTTTTGCGAGAGACGTTTCTTGGCGTTCTCGTACTTTTGCTTGAGGGCATCGATGCGGTCAAGGCAGGCGTTCAGGCCGCGGGGGGATTCTTGGGCCGAGACCTGCAAGTCGACGGCCTTCTGCTCGAGGCTACGGATGCGTGCTGGATCGCCTTTGGTCTTCTTGAGGTATCGGATCTCTTTCTTGAGATTCTGCACCTCGCGCAGAGTGTCGTAGATGTCGTCGACCATCGGCAACACTTTGTTGATCTGTAGCGGGAAGGGGCTGATGAATTCGACCGCCTGCGCGACGCGTTTCTTGATCTCCTTGCGCATCTTCGCGCGGGTGGTCGAGTTCTTCTCAATGAGCAACAGACGGAACGCCTTCCGGTTCTGACTCACCAGGCGCTTGGCACGAGGGAGCACCTTGAGGATGCGGGCGACCAGCGTTTCTTTGGTGTCGCCTTCCTTCATCTCCACCAACAGCACGCGGTCGACAGGTTGGCGGCCCTTGATCAACTCTTCAATCGTGCGCAACGTGCGATCGATGCCCGTTCCGCACAGCGTGATGCCGTGCCGCAAGTCGTTGCGGGTTTCCTCGAGATCCTTGGCGAGAACCTGCTCTTCCTCGGCCGAGATGGGCGGGATCTGGCTCATCTGATTGAGGTAGACTTTGACCAGATCGAAGTCGCGGGATGCCGATTTCATGAGATCCTCCCCCGCCAGCCATGCTTGCAGACAGTCTTTCTCTAGTTCGTCAAAAACTGTCTGCGGACTTGACCTACGCGAAAAAAACGATGTGGCAGGACAAACGCCTGCGGTCTGAGATCACCCTTGCAATTCTCGGGCCATCTGCTATGAGTCTTCCGCACTGATGGCGAACGCGCGCGTTCGCCGGATCTCCGCGCTGAAAGAACCAACCGCATGCCGGTGCACAACGGAATCCCCCTCTCGAGTTCATCCGTCTCAAACAACAACTTTGTACTGAGGCAATGGGTGATTTTACAACGCTGCGGACAGAAATCAGCCATGCAGCCAAGAAATTTCTGAGGAATCGCGCCAGCCAGCGTGCGGCGGTCCTACGAAGCGTCCTTGACGGCATGCCTGAGCCTTTGTGAGTGAGCACCCTTCTGTGTATCGGTCATCGGGGGGGAAACCTGATGATTGCTGAGGTGTGGGCCTTGCAGCTTTCCCTTGTTCGCGGGCATCCGACGGGGGCCGCGCGCATGCACCGCACGAAGCTGGCCTCGAGTTTTTCATGAGCTCCTGCCCGGGCGTCGACAAGCTTGCCGGCCCAGTCGCAGCAGGCCCGGATGCGCTCCTCTGTCCA
Source organism: Planctomycetota bacterium (assembly GCA_029260765.1). Taxonomy (GTDB): domain Bacteria; phylum Planctomycetota; class J058; order JAJDCP01; family JAJDCP01; genus JAJDCP01. Next base: position 49,027 of record JAJDCP010000099.1, on the reverse strand, counting down.
ACGCGCCGGGCGTACGTCGCAAGCTGCGAAGATTCGTGAATCTGTCGGCGATCTTGCTAGCACGGGAGCGTGTGTTTTTGTGAGACGCATTCTCAATCTGAGCCAATTTCCTGACGTGGCGCGGCAGCCGCCGATCGTCGCTGCATTCCACCACCAGGTTGGCGACCTCCCCCGAAACGGGTCTCGATGCCGTAGGTGTCCTCGCTCAAATCACGTAGCAACGCAGCTGCCAGCCTGGCCCATTTTCGCTGCCCTGGGCGCGAAGGGTCTCGGCCACTTCGACCGGATGCACGACCTGAGGTGCGTCGTCTTTGCGCTTCTGGCCGGCACGACGTTCGATGACGAAGGCGTAGAGGGCGAGCGCCATCGCGACCAGACGCACGCCACGCGGCACCGGGGCCTACCGGTGGTAGACGTGCCAAGTACGCCAAGGGCGCCGCAAAGACCGACTGGAAGTGCCCGAGGGCAAGCCGAGTTTCTGGAGTTCCGACTGAAAAGTGGTAGTCATTCTGGAACACGAGTGTAGGCGTGAAGTGCAAGGTCGTCTCCGAAAACGACGGGTTGGGCAGCAAGGCACCCGCAGCGAAAGGCCGACATGGAAGAACCGAACGCACAGCCCAAGAAACGATCGTACTTGAAGCCCATCGTGCTCGGCGTGTTCGCGCTACTTGCGATCCTTGCTTACTTGCAGCTCGGAGATTCCCTCACGCTACAGAGCCTGGCTGAGCAAGAGTCGGCGTTGCGCGCCTATCAGAGAGTGCAGCCGATGCTCGTATACGCCGTCGCGTTCGTGCTCTACGTCGCGATCACAGGCCTGTCCTTGCCCGGTGCGGCTGCCCTCACCATCGCCTTCGGTTGGTTCTTCGGCGTTGTTCAAGGGGTCATCATAGTGAGCTTCGCCTCGACGAGTGGGGCCACACTGTCGTTCCTCATGAGCCGCTACGTGTTCAGGGACACCATCCAGTCGAAGTTCGGAGACAAGCTTCAGTCCTTCAACGCGGCTCTAGAACGTGACGGCGCGTTCTACCTGTTCAGCTTGCGGCTGGTGCCTGCGGTTCCGTTCTTCGTGATCAACCTGGTGATGGGGCTCACGCCGGTCCGGCTGCGCACGTTCTGGTGGGTCAGTCAGCTCGGCATGTTGCCGGGCACTGCCGTGTACGTCTATGCCGGGGCGACCGTCCCTGATCTCCAGACCCTCAGCGACAACGGCCTCGGGGGCATCGTCTCCCCTGAGTTGCTCGCCGCGTTCGTCCTGCTTGGGGTCTTTCCGCTGGCCGTCCAATGGATCGTCGGTCGCATGCGCTCTCGGGCTGAGCCCGTCGGTCCGCAGGCGTAAACGACGCCGGTGTCCTTGCCTCGGGCGATGCCTTGGTGGCAGCGTGCAAGGAATTTCGGGGCCGCGTTCGCGACACATTGGTGCAGTAAGCGGCCGACTTTGTCTGAAGATGTCGTGCTGATCTGGCTTACTGCGGGTGTTCCCAAGCATGTTCTCGCAACCAGCGGTGGAAATCCATATGATTCAGCATGGGAAGCCGGCGAAGGTGAGGAGTGTCGATGAGCTGGGATGCGATCAGAGAGCTGGCGGCCAAGATCCCGGACCATCGACGCTTTGCCGCTGAGCTGGACGCGCGTTTCGGCGTCAACGCCGCGGTCGTGATCTCCGATATGGGCCGCTTCTCCAGCCGCTCCCGCAAGTACGGTATCGAATACATCTTCCGCCTTTTCCTGGCGATGGCAGACCTCGCCCGGCCGATCGCGGCCAAATACGGGGGGCGGGTCTACAAGCAGGTGGGTGACGATTTCTTCATCCGTTTCGCGAAGGGCGTCGATGCGGTCAGGGCGGTCATCGAGCTGCAGCAGGCCTTGGAGCACAGGAACCGGGGCCTCAGCGAGGATGAGGAGATCAAGTTCTGCGTCGGTATCGGCGAAGGCCGTTTTCTCGACATCGAGGATGATCTCTGGGGCAACCAGCTCAACGAAGCCTCGAAGCTGGGTGAAGACCTGGGCGACGACACCGACGTGTTGCTGACCCACAGTTGCTTTGAGGGGTTGCCTGATGAGTGGAAGGCGCGCTTCAACACCGAAGAGGTGGTGGTTTCGCGCATCAACCTCACTTTCCACCGCCTGATCCTGGATTGACTTTCATGCAACTCCCTGTCCGCGGCGCCTTCGAGGACGCGTCTGCCGTACGCCTGCGCTGCCGTGACGGCAGCCTGTCCGGGCCGACTTCGGGGCTCGCCCCCGGCTTTGTGCAGGCGAATCTCGTCATTCTGCCCCGGGCCGTAGCGTTGGATTTCTGGCTGTTCTGCCATCGCAATCCTCAAGCCTGTCCTGTGCTCGAAGTCACCGCCGCGGGGCAGGCCGAACCTCGTAGGCTGGCCCCGGGGGCCGACGTGCGCTGTGATCTGCCACGCTACCACGTCTATCGGCGGGGCGTGCTGACTGAAACCCCTTGCGAGATCCAGCCGTTCTGGCGCGACGATCTGGTCTGTTTTCTGCTCGGCTGCTCGTTCAGCTTTGAAAACGCGCTGCTGCGGGCTGGGCTGCCTGTGCGGCACATCGAGCAGGGCTGCAACGTGCCGATGTTCCGCAGCACGCGAGCCTGTGAAACCGCGGGACCCTTCGAGGGACCTCTGGTGGTCAGCATGCGCCCGATGCCTCGGGCGCAGGTGATCCGCGCGGTCGAGATCACGGCGGGCGTTCCGCATGCGCACGGCGCGCCGGTCCAGCTCGGCGCGCCGGAGGCGTTGGGAATCAAAGATCTGCAGGCCCCCGACTTCGGCGACCCCGTGCGCATCGAGGCCGATGAGCTGCCGCTCTTCTGGGCGTGCGGCGTGACAGCGCTCGAGGCGGTACGCCGGGCAGCGCCGGAGCTGGCCATCACCCATGCGCCTGGCCATATGTTCGTGACCGACATGCACGCTGGGGATCGGCTGTGCTGATCGCGTGAGAGAAGGAGTCTGCCGATGCGGCCCCGAATCCAGCTGGAAACTCTGCTGCGTGGCATCAAGCTGGCCGCCGCGTGCGCGCTCGCCTGGCAGCTCGCTCGCTGGCTCGGCCTGCCCGACCAGTGTGCGCCGCTCAGTGCTTTGTTTGCGGCCTTGTTGGTACAGCCTGGGCGGCGCTTTGCGGGCCTGCTCGCGGTCTCACGCCTGTTCTTGATCGTGATGAGCGCTGTCTTCTTCGTCAGTCTGCAGGCGCTGCTGGGCTCGACCGAGCTCAGCCTGCTTCTAGCCCTGCCGGGTTTGGCGCTCTTGCTGCAGCGCTTCCGCACTCTGCATACGGCACCCCTTGCCTTCCTGACGGTCTGGTGGTTGAGCAGCCAACCGAAGGGGTCGCCCGAGGCCGCGCAGGTGGTGGCTCTCGGGTTGGGTGCCGCCGCGTGCGTTGACGCGCTGGCGCATCTGCTCACCCTTCCGCTGGCGCGGGCTTGGCAGACCCGCGAGCTGCGGAGCCTGGGGCGCGAGCTCGCTGAGGTAGGCGAGCAGGTGGGGGCGGCGGTTCTGGCTCCGAATGTTCGGTCCCTGCGGGACGCGCGCAAACGGCTGGCTGGCTTGAGCGCTCGACTCGCAGAAGCTCCCCGGCCGCGCCGACGTCGGCTGGCGATCGAGGAAGCGGCTCGGCGGCTCGGGCAGCTGGCGGGCGCAGCCATCGAGCTGCGCGCGTTGCGCTTGCCTCCGAAGCTCGTGTGCGAGCCGCCAGCGGGAGCGTTGGGGGCGGCCCTGACGACCTGGGCGCGGGCGTTCCGGGGCTGTTTCGACGGGCGCAGCCCGGGCCCGCAGACGCTCGCCGAGGTGGCCCAGCAACTCGAGCAGCTTGTCGAGGTGGCGCCATCGCTGCGCGGTTGGGCGTTCGATCTACGGGCGCTCGAGCTCAGCCTGGCAGATCTTGCTGCGAGCGGGGAAGGACCGGGCAAGGATGTTTGAACACGTGCGCGCTGTCGTCTTCGACGTCGGCAACACCCTGGTGCATGTCGATGAGGGCTTCCTGGTGCAGTTCCTGGCGGCTCGGGGGCACCGTACCGATACCGGGGCCCTGAGGCAGGCCCGCAACCAGGCGAACCGAAGGATCGAAGAGCTGCTCGAGGTCGAGTCCAATGATGCCGAGCGCTGGCTGCCGTACTTCGACGCCATCCTGGCAGGAGTCGGCTACGGAGACGCTGACCAGCGCAGGGCCTGTAGCGCCGAGCTGCGCGTCCATGACGCCGAGAACAGCCTCTGGCGCGTTGTGGAGCCCGACACTCCCGAGGTGCTGCGTGCCCTGCAACGCCGCGGTTTACGGCTGAGTGTGATCTCGAACAGCGATGGCCGCATCGCGGCTTTGCTCGAGCGGCTGGGTCTGGCGGACTTTTTTGAGCTGATCGTCGACTCGGGTAGCTTCGGCGTAGAGAAGCCTGATCCGCGCATCTTCGAGCACACATTGCAGCGGTTGGGCCTTCCGGCTTCCCATTGCCTGTACGTGGGCGATCTCTATCCGATCGACGCCGTCGGCGCGCGGGCGGTGGGCATGCAGGCCTGCCTGTTGGGAGAGGCTCGGCAGGGTTGTCATGGCTTGCGGAATCTGCGCGAGCTACTGGAGCTGATCTGAGCGATGGATCCTGAGAGACTGAAGAAGCTCTGGAAGGATGTGCTGGGCCCCGACCCCGACTGGTCAAAGCTGTCGACGGTCGCCAGCTACCGTCGCAAGGAACGGAGGCCCTTACCGTTCCCCGCCCAGCCCGGAGAGGCTTACAAACAACTCGAAGTTGTCGGGCGTGGTGGTCTCGGCATCATCCACCGTGCCTGGCAGATCAATCTCGGCCGTGAGGTGGCGCTCAAGTCCGCGCGCGACCTGGCCGAAGGCGATGCCGAGAGCGCCGAAGACGCCCGCGACAACTTTCTGGCCGAAGCGTTGGTGACCGGGCGCCTGGAACACCCGAACATCGTGCCTGTGCACGACTTGCTCGTCCATAGGGATGGGACCCTGCAGCTGTCGATGAAGCTGGTGCGCGGACGATCCTGGGCTGAGGTGTTGCGGGAAGACGGGATCGCCGACTTCGATCGCCATCTCGAGATCCTGTTGTTGTGTTGCCACGCGGTCGCCTTTGCCCACAGCCGCGGTGTCGTCCACAACGACCTCAAGCCGGCCAACGTGATGGTCGGCGAATTCGGCGAGGTGCTGGTCATGGACTGGGGCCTGGCCCTGGAGTTCGGCGACCAGCCGACCATGGACGGCCTGCGACACACCAGCGGCTTGAGCGGGCCGTGCGGGACGCCCGCTTACATGCCACCAGAGCTCGCCGAAGGGCGCGGTGAGGAGATCGGCCCCTGGACCGATGTCTACCTGCTGGGGGCGATCCTTTACGAGCTGCTGTCCGGCAAGGCGCCGCATCACCGGCAATCGTTCTTGCAGGTGCTGCTCGATGCGGTCAGCGGCGTGATTCCCCCGCTTCCGGACGAGCTACCTGCTGAGCTGCGCGCGATCTGCATGCGGGCACTCGCGGCGGAGCCGGTCGAGCGCTATCCGACGGTGTTGGAGTTCCAGTCCGCGCTCAAGGGTTTTCAGCTGCACGAAAAGAGTCTGCAGATCGGAGCGCGGGCGTGGCGCAAGCTCGAGGCCTGCCAGGAGGCCGCGGCGCAAGGTCCGCAGCCGGGCCCCGACGCGCTCAGCGCGTTGTACGAAGGCTTCGTGCAGGCCATCGCTTGCTTCGAGCAAGCCGAGCAGCTCTGGATCGGGAACCGCGGTGCCGCCCAGGGCCTGCGTGAGGCGCGCCAGGCCTATGCCGAGACCGCCCTGAAGCAGGGAGATCTGGTGCTCGCCAAGGCGCAGCTTTCGAAGCTCGATCCTCACGATTCGCAGCGCCTGCGGTTGCATCTCGACCGGGCAAGCCGGCGCCGCCGGCGGGAGAAGTCTTCAGCTCGTCGCTTGCGGAACGTGATGCTGCTCTCGGCGTTGTTGCTGTTTTGTGGCTTGCTGTTGGGCCTGGTGGTGGTCGGCAGCATCAACCGTGAGCTCGAAACCCAGATCGCCATGGTGCGCGAAGCCCGCGGTCGCGCGGATTCAGCTGCAGTCGTGGCGCAACGGCAGAGCCTCTACAACCAGCGGCGAGGCGCCATCGCTATCGCCGCCCTCGACGACCTCGTCGGTGAGGTGCAGGTCCAGCTCTTGCAGCACGGCAGCGACAACACAGAACGGGTCGCCCTGGACCTCCTGAAGCGCGCACGTGATCGCTGGGCCGAGCTGCGCGAAGCGGACATCAGCGAGCAGCGCGTGAGCCACTCGAGCGCTTTGATCAGTCTGAAACTGGGCGAGCTTCTGTTGCGCGCCGATGGAGACCTGCCGGCCGCTCTGGAGATGTTCGAAGAGGCGCGCACCAGTCTGGCGAGGCTCCTCCGGCACGATCCGGACTCGCAGCCGGTGCGCAGGGCCCTGGCGGACGCCCTGCTCTGGAAGGGGGTGTGCTTGACCACGATGGGGGCGGTCACGCGTGCTCTGGAGCCGCTCGAGGAAGCCTACAAGGTCTCGAGCGGGCTGCCGTTGGAGGATCATTCCGACTCGGCACATCCGCTGGGCTTGCGGGTCGAGATCTTGATGAACCGGGCGCGGGCGCTGCAGTTGCTCGGCAGGTTGACCGAGGCCCGCCGTGACTTTGAGGCTGCGCTGAGCATGGCCGCACCCGACTTCCGCTCGGCCCACGGACTGATCGAGCTTGCCAGCCTGCTGGCGAGTCAGGGACAGGTTCGCGAAGGCGAGCGCATCTGCCGCGAGAGCATAGAGTTGATGCGGGGGCGCATCCAAGAGGATCCTCAGCACGCAGAGCTCAAGACCCAACTCGCCCGCGCCTATGCGACCCTGGCAGGCTTCCTGCGCGCCGCTGGAGACCTCGAGGCGGCGCGCCTGGCACTGGAGCAGGGGATCACGTGGCGGCGTCGACTGCACGAGCAGTACCCGGGCCGCACGCTCAACCGCATCGCTCTGGCGGCGCAGCTCGCAGAGTTGGGGCGCGTGATTCTGGGACAGGGGCAACTCGCCGCAGCGGAAGACCGCATCACAGAGGCCGTCGTGCGGCTCGAAGAGTTGCGAGCGCAGACCGCGATGCGCGAACCCGCAGAAAGGCTGGTGGTCGCGTGGACCCATCGGGCTGTGCTGTTGCGCATGCGCGGTGACAGTGACGGAGCTCTTCAGGCCGCCTCGCAGGGTCTCGCTTTGCAAGAGGAGATGCTGCGCACGCAGCCGGACCTGGCCGAGTGGCGCTTCCAGCTGGCGCAGACGCACAACGAGCTCGCGCGCATTCTCGGCCAGCGAGGAGAGCACGAGCAGGCGTCTGCCCACCAGCGCCGCGGCCTGGAGCTGTGTGCGCAGTTGCTGCAGATCGATGCCAGTCATATGCGGGCTCGCTTTGCATGGGCCGAAGGCTGCCTCGATCTGGCCGAGCTCGAGAATCAGGCGGGGCGGCCGGTGCAGGCAGACAGCTTGTTGGCGGCCAGTGAGAGCGAGCTGCGGACACTCGAGGTCGAGACCAGCAGCCCCATCCAGGTCGGGCTGGCGCTGGCGAATGTACTCGTAAAGAGAGCAAGCCTCTCCCGCATCCGGCTGCTGCCCGAGCGAGCGCTCGCGCAAGCTGCCGAGGCATGGGCGGGGCTTGAGAGCTTGACAGGAGTTCTCGAGGCAGAGCCACTCAGCAATCTCAAAGGGCTGGCGCTCCGCGAGCTGGGACGTGCCCAGCTGGAGATGCAAGACCTGGAGTCTGGGGCTGAGGCACTCCAGCAAGCCTTTGCGATCGCTTCCGACCTGGCTCAACGGCGTCCGGAGAACGCGCAGTACCAGACCAATCTGCTGTCAGTGCATGCGGAGTTGGCAGTGCTCTGCAAGGAAACCGGTGATCCGGAGGGGGCCGCCGAGTTGTTTGGTTTCTGCGTCGAGCGCGCCGGAGCGCTGATCGCTGAGGACAGCTCGAACGTTTTGCGCAGGCAGGCCTTGCTGGCGGTGTCTGAGCAACTCGGCAAGCTGCACCTTGAGACGGGCGATCCGGGGGCCGCCGCCCTGGCCTTCCGCCGAGGCCTCGACTGCGCCCGCAGTCACCCGCTGTTCGCGGCGCATCAGACCTTTTGGAGCAACCGTCTGGGCGCGGCCTTGCACTTGGCAGGTCGGCAAGAGGCAGCTCTGGAGGTCTTTACGATGGGAATCGAGGCGGGCGAGCGGGTCTGGGCGGAGAGCGCGAACCAGGCCCTCCAGGCAGATCTGGCCGAGGCTTGGTACCGGAAGGCCGCGGTCGACTTCGAAAGGGAAGACTTCGAGGCCGCGACCGAAGCCTGCGCGCGCAGTTGGAGCTTGTTCGCCGAGATCTGGCCGCGGTTGTCCGGCCGGTATTCGGTCGTCTTGCTGTGCCTGCATCTCCAGGCCCGCCTCGCCGAGCTCGCAGGCGACGCTGCTGCGCAGCTCGAGGCCTATCAGCGTTCCGAAGAGATCGCCGGCCACCAGCACCGCCAGCAGAGTGGTGCCCAGAGCGCGCGCGACCTGGTCATTGCGCGCATCCTTCTGGCCGCTGCCCAGCGCCGGGCCGACAAAAAGGATGAGGCGCGCCAACTCCTGCGCGCAGCCCTGGACGAGATCGAACCGTTTGTCGAGCAGATCGAAGACGGTGAGAGCCTGCGCAGCCATCTGCAGGAACAGCTGGAGGGATGGGAATGAGACGGCTTGCTCTTTGGCTTGTTCCGTGCCTGCTGTTGCTCACTGGCTGTCCCCCTGCAGGACTCGTCCCTTCCCTGCCACAGGCAACCGCCGCTCCCCCGCCCGACAGCTTGCGGATGTTCTTTCCCCGCCAGCGGCGGGCCGCCGATGATCCGCTCGGTTGGGGCTTCTACCAGATCTATTGGGGGCTCGAGCGTTTCGAGCGGGGCCGTGAGCAGCAGCTGGCGCAGCTCGGCGGACAGCCGAGCCTGGTGATGTTCTTCCGCGACCTGGGCCGCCCCTTCCCGCGCGAGGCCGTCGAATCGAACGCAGAACGTGGGCTCGTCACGATGTTGAGCTTCGAGCTCTGGAGGTGGGGGCAGGGACGCAAGTCCAAGGAAGTCCAACGGGTCGCCGATGGCGCGTGGGATGCATTCTTTTTTGAGTGGGGTCAAGCCGCGGCAGAGTGTGGCCTGCCGGTGCTGCTGCGTTTCGGCTTTGAGATGAACGGCGACTGGTTCGCGTGGGGAGCGCAGCCGGAGCTGTTCCGCCGCGCCTGGTGCCGCGCCCAGGACCAGATCCGCGCCGCGGGTGCCGACAACGTCTACTGGGTCTTCTGCCCCAATGTGATGTTCGGGGACATGGAGGCCTCTCAGGACATCGCTCCCTACTATCCCGGCGATGCCCGCGTCGACCTGGTCGCGCTCGACGGCTACAACTTTGGTGACCATCACGACGAATACCATCACTGGCAGAGTTATGAAGAGCTGTTCGGGGCCTCGCTGGACGCGCTCGCCGAGTATCCGCAGCCACTGCTGATCGCAGAGATCGGTTGCGCGGACGACGCCCGCAAGCCAGCCTGGGTCGCCGACTTCCTGGCTCGTGCCGAGGCGGACCCGCGTATCTGGGGGTTCCTCTGGTTCAACTTGGACACCCACGGCAAGGGCGAGCCCAATTGGCGGCTCGATAGCGACTCGACCAGCTTGAGCACTTTCCAGACCTGGGCCGATAGATGAAAGGTGTGTTCCCCCACCTGCAGGTGGGGCGCACCTGCAAAGAGCTGGGAAGGAGTCCGAGGCAGCTCGATTCTGGGGCCGTCGCGCCTACAACGCGCTGCGGCATGGCGTTCGCTGCGTCTCTGCCAGCGAGTTTTTCGGAGGACTGGGCGTTTGAATCTCTTTGACAAGCTCTGTGCCGCCCTGGCGTTCCTGTTGGGGGTGGTCTTTGTCCTGCTCGGCATCATGGGAATCTTCACGGGCTGCAACGCCAATTTCACGCTGCCTCCGATCTTGGGGGGCCTGCCCCTGCTCGTCGGCTGGGGCATCGTGCGCAGCGTGACCAAGGCCTGGAATCTCCCCTCAGCCAAGGAAGTGCCGCCCCGCCAGCCCGGCGCTCCGCCCCCTCCCCATGGCTATCGGGGCTTCGACAGGTACTGAGACCCGTTTGACGGCATCCGCGCGGCGCGGGTAGTTTCTGCAGACTTCCCCGAACCCCGGAGGATGCGATGCGGAAGCGTCTCTGGCTCTGCCTGAGCATGGCGGTGCCCTGTTTGTTCGCCCAGGAGGTCGGGCCACTGCCCGGCCACGGCCTGACCGACACTGTCGAGCCCTTTGTGCCCGAGGCCGTCTTTGCCGAGGGCATCCCCTCCCCCGACAGCTTCCTCGGCTTCCCCCTCGGAGCACGTCCCGTCAGCCACGCGCAGAGCCTCGGCTACTTGCGCGCGCTGGCAGAGGCCTCTCCTCGAGCCGTCCTGCAGGTCTATGGCCAGAGCCTCGAAGGCCGCGCGCTGGTGATCCTGTGCGTGGGCAGCGCTCGGCGCATCGCCAGTCTCAATCAGCTCAAAGCCGCCCACGCCCGGCTGGCCGATCCCCGCGGACTGGCGCCCGAAGAAGCCGAACAGTTGCTGGCCGAGCAGCCAGCGGTCGCGTGGCTCGGGTATGCCATCCACGGCGACGAGCTGTCGAGCACCGACGCCGCCCTGCAGGTGGCCTACCAGCTGGTCGCGGGCGAAGACCCGGGCACGCGCTTGCTGCGCGAAGAGTTGCTGGTCTGCATCGATCCGCTGCAGAACCCCGATGGGCGTAGCCGTTTCGTAGGGCAACTCGAGCAACTGGGTGGCTTCGTGCCCAACAGTGACGTCCAGAGCCTGCAGCACAGCGGTGTCTGGCCGTGGGGCCGCGGCAACCACTACTTGTTTGACCTGAACCGCGACTGGTTCAGCCTGGTGCAGGCGGAGTCGCGTGCGCGCATCCCGGCAATGCTGGCCTGGCATCCGCAGCTGGTGGTCGATTCCCATGAGATGGGCGCCCTCGACACCTACTTGTTCAACCCACCGCGCGCCCCCTTCAATCCACACATGCCCGACGGAATCCATCAATGGTGGCAGACCTTCTGTCTCGACCAGGCCGCCGCCCTCGATCGTTGGGGCTGGAGCTATTACACGCGCGAGTGGAACGAAGAGCTGTTCCCGGGCTACGGCAGCTCCTGGCCCATCTACTCGGGGGCGATCGCCATCCTGTATGAACAGGCTGGTGTCGACGGCTCGCGGGTGCTGCAGGCTGACGGCGCGCGGCTGCACTACCGCGAGACCGTCCATCATCAGATCGTCAGCAGCCTGGCCAACCTGCAGACCGCGGCCAACCATCGCCGCCCGTTGCTCGAGCGTTACCTCGCCAACAAACGGCGAGCTCTGGAAACAACGGGCGCCTACGTCTTCCCGGCGGGTGCGGACCAGGAGCGCCTGCACGGCTTCGCGGCCACGCTGCAGCTGCAGGGCATCGAGCTGGAGAGGTTGCTCGAGCCGGTTGTCTTGCGCGGAGGGATTCGGGCAGCAGGCCGCACACTCGACAGCGTTGAGCTCCCCGCGGGCAGTCTGTTGGTGCGGCGAGGTCAGCCGCAAGGGCCTCTGGTCGACGCCATCCTCGACTTCGACATCCGGCTCGACAACCAGGTGCTGGCGGACGAGCGCAAGGCGCGGCTGGTCGACGGCGATTCGCGCATGTACGAGACCACGGGCTGGTCGTTGGCATTGAGCTATGGTCTCGATCATTGCCTGGTCGATACGCTGGGCGAGGTGCGCAGCCAGCCATGGCGGCCGGCCCCGCGGGTGGGTGAGCTGGCAGCGCAGGACCCCGCCTATGCCTGGCTCTTCGAGATCGACGGCCAGGGGGGTCTGCGGCTCTTGCGCCAACTTCTGGAGGATGGCGTACAGGTCTGGTGCCTGCGCAAGGCTGTAACGGTCGCAGGCAGAAGCTACCTGCCGGGCACGCTGGTGATCCGCAGGCATGCGAATCCAACGCTCGAGCCGTCCCGCCTGGAGCAGCTGGCGGAGGCGCAGCGCGTCCGCATCTTCGGCAGCGACACCGCGCTGGCTGAACAGGGACCCGACCTCGGTGGTGACGAGCTCGAGTTGTTGGAAGCGCCCCGGGCGGCGTTGCTGTGTGGAGAGGCGGTCTCGACCACCAGCTTCGGGGCGGCCTGGCACCTGCTCGATGCGCGTCTGGGTCTGCGCTGTTCTTTGTTGGATGCAGGCAGGCTGCGGCGTGCCGATCTCTCGCGCTACAACCTGCTGGTGATGCCGTCAGGTTCCTACGGGCGCGTGTTCGGCGAGGGGGAATGGCGCAAGCTGAAGGAATGGGTGGAAGCTGGAGGCACTCTGATCGCCTGGGGCTCGGCCCTGCCACGCTTGACTGACGCCGAGGACGGCTGGAGCGACCTGCGCCAACAGCGCCAGGTGCTCGCGGAGCTGCCGGACTACGACCGCCGCCTGCGCGCGCTGCAGGCCGCTCGTCAGCCGGTCATTGACAGCCTGGGGGTCTGGGAGGCCCGTCCAGCCGCTGAGGCTGAAACTCCGCCGCTTCCCGAAGCTCTTAGTGAAGAAGCCGACAGCCTCGCCCGCAAGCTCTCGCCCAGCGGAGTGATCGTGGCGGCGCGCATCGATCCCGAGCACTGGCTGGGTTTTGGCTGCCCGCCGACCATGCCCGTGTTGCTCGACAGTTCCTTTGCCTACCGGACGGTTGATGCCGTGGAGGTCGGCGCTCGTCTGGCTGACGCGGACCAGCTGCGTCTGTCGGGCCTGCTCTGGCCCGAGGCGCGCGAACGCTGGGCCGGCAGCGTCTATCTGAGTCGGGAAAGCCTCGGCAAGGGGCAGCTGATCCTGTTCGCGGGCGATCCCTGTTTCCGTGGCAGTTTCCGAGCCTCGGAGCGGCTGTTGAGCAACGCCGTGCTGCTGGGCCCGGGGATGGGCTCGCGGCAAGCGCTTGGTTGGTAGCCGGCCCTAAACCGGACACACACCCAGGCACTCTTCGCCGCGCAGCAGCGCCTCAGCCAGGGCGATCTGGCTGGCGCCATCGCTCCCGTACGCGAGCAATACGGCCGCGTCGGCGGGGGCCAGGGCAGTGAGGCTGGGCGGCCCGAAGATGCACCAGAGCTGCTGCGAGCTGGGCAGGTCGGCCAGGGCTGCCTGCAGCTCGGGCAGCAACCCCGCGCTGCCTTTGTAGGCGCCAACCCGGGAGAAGAGCGCAACCACACAGGGCCCTTGCCGGGCGGTTTCCAGGGCCGCTGCGGGCAGTGAGGAGTCTCGCAGCGGGAACAGCTTGCAGCCGGGATAGGCCTCGGCCATGGCGCGTCCGAAGCTGGCTCCGCCGTCGGGCGCGCCGGTGCGGCCGGCCTCGCTCAGCAGCAAGACCACGGGCGGGTTCTCGGCCGGCAGCGGATACAAGCTGCCCGGACGTACCAATGTGCGCGCCTGCAGTGCCAGCTGCATTGCAAAGTCACCCGGGTCGGGAGCCTCATCGATGGCTGGCTGCAGTCGGGAACGTGCGGCCTCGAGGCGAGCCAGGGAGGCTTCGATGGTCTGCGCCTCCAGGCGACCGTTGGCCAGAGCCGTACAGAGATCTCGGTGCAGCCCGCGTACATCGCTGGGCAGCAGCAGCACATCACAACCTGCCTGCAGCGCTTGCAGAGCGGCTTCGGTCTCTCCCAGCTCGCCGACGCCCCCCATGCAGAGCGCATCGGTAATCACCAGCCCGTCGAAGCCCAGCTCTTCTCGCAGCAGGCCGCCTACGATGGTCTTCGAAACCGTCGCAGGGCGGCCCCCATCCAGATCCCGGTAGGCGACGTGGGCGGTCATCATCGCGTCTATGCGGGCGGCGGCAGCGGCCCGGAAAGGGACCAGCTCCCGCTTTTCCAGCACATCCTTCGCTGCAGTGACCTCGGGAAGACTGATGTGTGAGTCGGCAGCCGTATCGCCATGTCCGGGGAAGTGCTTGCCGCAGGCCAGCACGCCTCCCGCCTGCAGCCCCTGGGCTACCGCTACGCCCAGCTCCGCAACCCGCTCGGGATCGCAGCCCAGCGAACGGGCGCCGACGATCGGGTTGCTCGGCAGACTGTAGACGTCGAGCACCGGGGCAAAGACCAGATTGACCCCGCAGCTGCGGCTGTGTAGTGCGGTCAACCGGCCGTGCTCGTGACACAGCTCTGGACTGTCCGCGGCGGCCAGAGCCATCAGCGGCGGAAAATGCAACATGCCCCGCAGCTGCTGGCCGGGCCCGCGCTCGTTGTCGATGGCGATGAACAGCGTAGAGCTGGCCATCGCCTGCCAACGTGCGGTCGCTTCCCGCAATGCCCTGGCGGGCACGTCGAAGACGGTCACGCCCCCGCACAGTCCTTCGGCGATCAGATGCTCGAGGGCAGAGCCCGGTTCGAGGTCCGGCGGGTCGGCCCGAGCCCAGATCAGCTGGCCGAGAGCGGCTTCCAGCGACATGCGCGGCTCCTTGTCGGGAGGTTCAAGGGCTGATCTTGCCGAGGATGACAGGACGCCGTGCGCCGGTGGCATGCGGCAGGTTGCCGCATCGGCCGCACAGGGTCTCGTTGGCTATGACCGCGAAGGCCACGGCCTCGCGCGCGCTGGCGGGGATTCCCAGCTCACCGAAGTCGTGCACTTCGATGGGAGCCAACTGGCGGCGCAGCTCTTCCATCAGCGTCTTGTTCCGGCATCCGCCGCCACCGACAAACACCTCGTCGAGCTTGTGGTGGGGCAAGAGGAAGCGTCGGTAGGCCTGAGCGATCGAGGTAGCGGTGAAGGCCGTCACAGTGGCGAGCAGGTCGAGCAGCTTGAGGCTGTCGTAGCCTTCGATCAGCTCACTCGCCATGTCGGGGCCAAACAACTCGCGGCCGGTGGTCTTGGGTGGCGCCAGCTTCAGGTATTCGTGGTCGAGCAGCTTCTCGAGCAGCAGTGGGTCGACCCTTCCGAGCGCCGAATAACTTCCGTCGGTGTCGATGGCGTCGGGGTCGTCGGTGACCGCCCGGGCGACCAGGTCGATCAGGGCATTGCCGGGCCCCGTGTCAAAGGCGAGCGTGTCCCCTTCGGCCGGTAGGAAGGTGACGTTGGCGATGCCGCCGATGTTCTGCAGCGCGCGGTTCTTGCTCGGGTCGTGGAAGAGCAACTGGTCGGGGTAGGCCACCAGGGGCGCTCCATCTCCACCTGCGGCCACATCGCGCACCCGCATATCGGAGATCACGGGAACCTGGGTACGCTCGGCGACCACGCTGGCCTCGCCGATCTGTAGCGTCGAACGCCGGCCTCCGGACGAGCGGGGGATGTGGTGCACCGTCTGGCCCGACAGGGCGATGGCGTCGATGTCTTTGGCCTCGAGGCCCGCCTTCTCCATCAGCCTTACGGCCGCCGCGGCGAACAGCTCGCCGAGCTCGAAGTTCAGGGCACACAGCTCACCGACGCTGATATTGGCGGCGTCGAGGATCTTGCTGGTGGTCTCTTTCTTGAACGGGAAGGTGGTCGAGGCCTGTAGCTCGACTTTGAGCTGTGGGGGCGCGCCACGCACCTCGACCAGAGCCGCGTCGACACCGTCGGCGCTGGTGCCTGACATCAGGCCGATGATCAGACGGGCAGACTTCTGTTGGGAAGCGATGATCCTCGGCGTCATCTGGGCACAGACCTCATGCTGGGGGAGTTACGCCAGGCTAGCAGCCGCGCGGAACCAGGCACAAGCAAAAAGGCCTGGCGAGGGAAAAATCTCCAACGTCTGGTCGGTGCTGCGCGTAGGGATGGGCGATGGAAACGAGGAAACGTGTCTAGAAGGAGTCACCCCATGCGTCGTCCGCTCAGTGCCCTGTTGCTGGCCCTGCTCTTGTTCCCCTATGCCGTGGCAGATGGCAGTTTCGTGCGTATGAAAGACGGCAAGACCAGTGCCGACGCCGCTCTGCAGACGGCCTATGCTGTGTATACCTCCCCGACTTCCGGTGTCGAGATCGTGCTCTACGGTGTCGTGCACATCGCTGAGGAAGAGTACTTCGATCAGGTGCAGCGGCACCTCGACAGCTACGACGTCGTGTTGTTTGAAGGTGTCAGCCCCACCGAAGGCATCGAGCCGGACGACACCATGAAGGCCATCGGCAAGTTGCAGGGTGTGATGGGCGAGCTGCTCGGCCTGCAGTTCCAGAAAGATGGCATCAATTACACCCGCAGCAACCTGGTGCACGCCGACATGACCCAGCAGCAGCTGCTCGACGCGGTCGACGGCGACATGTCTGCGCTGTTCCCCATGGCCGGTCTGCTCGAGAACGACGGCCTGAAGCAGATCCTGCCGATGCTCGAAGGCGGCATGGGTTTCCTCAAACCTCTGATGGACTCGCAGCCTGAGATGCGTGACAACCTCAAGCGTCAGATGGCAGGCCAGTTGGCGGGCACCGACATGGCCGCCATGGGTGGGGCCATGCAGGAAGTGCTGATCGAAGCGCGCAACGAGGTCGCGATCCAGGTTCTGGAGAAGCAGCTGGAGACCACCAGGTCGGGCAGCATCGCCATCTTCTACGGGGCCGCCCACATGCCCGATTTCGAGAAGCGCCTCGCGGCCATGGGCTACACCCAGAAGGAAATGCGTTGGGAGTCGGCATGGACGATGGGTGCAGGCGTTCAGGAAGAGGACCAGCCGGCCGTTCCCCAGGCGGGAAACAGCGAGTGGTTCTAGCAGGCTGCCAGGACCTCCTCAGCCGTGAAACATGAAAAATGCAGGGCCTGCGCCCTGCATTTTCAGCATCCCTGGCCCGTCGTGCAGGGCTTGACCCCGGGGTTGCACCGGCCTACACTCGCGCCATGAGCTGCCGCCGCAACCACCTGTTCCTCGATCTGCCGGGCCCCGGCCTGGCCTACCTCGCCGTCTCGGTGGGCCTCTACGTGCTCGCTGGCTGGCTGCCGAGCCTGTTCCGCCATCCTCTCCAGCTGCTGACGGGGTTTTTCACGCTGTTCTGGCTGGTCGGCACGGTGGTCAACAACTTCGATCAACGCGCCTATCCCAACGATCCCCGGATCTTTGCGGGCCGCGTGCTGGTCAGCTTCTGCATCGTCACGGCGACCGTGATCCTCTGGCAGCAGTTTCCCCGGTTGTTGCTCGAAGCGCTGGTCTGGATCTTGCCCTGCTGGTGTGTCTCCTGGATCACCGGCGGCTACACGGGTACCCATGCCCGCCTGATGCACAGGCGTTGGGCTATGCTCGCCCGCGAGCAGGCTGGCCGTCAAGCCGAGGAGGCGGCCGCGCGGGCCGCGCAGAATGGGGCCACAGAGGCGGACACAGCCTCTGCCGCGGCCGACACTCCCTGAGCGAGAACTGCTCGACACGGCCCGGCACGTGGTGTACCCTCTCGCTTTGTTTTTATGACATGTTGCGGGGGTTTGCAGTGCGTTTCGTGATCCTGGCGTCGATCCTGTTTCTAGTCGGGTGCCATACCGTCGAGACCGTCAATGATCCGGTGCTGCGGCTGGAGGCTCGCGATGATCTCTACACCGCAGGCCAGCTGCTGTCCGAGCTCGGGCGTGTTGCAGGTGCGGCGGTAGAGCCTGGCGATTACGGTATCGAGAACGTGCGCATCTTCGTGCCGAACACGATCCGTCTGTCGCTGTCTGAATTCCAGGCCTTGATGTTCCAGTACCACATCGGCATGGATGTAGACCGCGACGGTGACAAGGTCACGCGCATCGCCCTGCGCAATCCTGTCGCGGGCGAGAGCCCTCGGCTGCGGATGCACGCGTTCGTGCAGAACGACAGCGCGGCGGTTTCTTTGCATCCGCTGGTGAATCACAAACACATCGAGATGGCCTTCCCGGCCGCCCGGCAGATCCAACGGAAGCAGTCAGGTTCCTTCGGAGATGGCAGTGGCTGGTCGATTCCGCCGCTGGTGATCATGCAGGATTCGATCGAGAATCTGCGTGAGACGATGGACTCGGTGGCGCGCCGCTATCAGTCTCCCGAGCCGCCTCCGGCAGAGGGTGCGATGCAGAGGGTCTACCCCTTCTCGCTGGAATCGATGGACGTGTTCTACGGAGAGGATTGAGGCGATGGCAGACCGCTGCCCGAGCTGTGGACGCTGGAGCTGCCGGCCCTGTGTGGTCGACGCCATCCTCGAGCAGGAGGGCAAGGTGCTGCTGATCCGGCGCGCCGCGCCCCCCTACCAGGGAAGCTACGCGTTGCCAGGCGGCTACGTCGACAGGGATGAAGATGCGCTCAAGGCCTGCGAGCGCGAGGTGCTCGAAGAGACCGGTCTGGTCGTCGAGGCGGGCGCCTTTGTGGGCTTCTATGACGATCCGAACCGCGATGCCGAGCGGCAGAACATCAGCCTGGTGTTCGAGGCCCGCGTGACCGGCGGAGCGCTGAAGGCCGGCGATGATGCCGACGATGCGGGCTGGTTTCCCCTCGCCGCACTGCCCGAGCTGGCATTCGACCACCAGCGCATTCTGCGCGACTACATGGCCCGCCGGGCCTCTACCTGAGAGCAGAGCCGATGGGCCATCATTCCGCTTCCCGGCGCGCAGTCGTCTGCCGCCTGTTGACCATCAGTGACACGCGGACCGTCGAGACCGACCACGCGGGGGCGCTGCTGCGCGTCAGCCTGACGGCCAAGGGCCATCGCATCCTCGAGCAGCAGATCGTGCCCGACCAGGTCGAGAACATCCGCGCCGCCGTGCAGGCGGCGATCGACGATCCTGCCTGTGAGGTGGTGGTCACGACCGGGGGGACCGGCGTGGCAGCTCGCGACGTCACCCCTGAGGCGGTGGAGCCGCTGTTGAGCAAACCCTTGCCGGGCTTCGGCGAGATCTTCCGCCAGCTCAGCTTCGCTGAAGTCGGGGCGGTGGCTTGGTTCAGTCGAGCGTTTGCGGGCTGCGCGGGGGACACGGCTGTGTTCTGTCTGCCGGGCTCTTTCAATGCGGTCAAGTTGGCCGTCGACCAGTTGATCCTCCCGCGGCTGCCCCATCTAGTCGAGCTGCTGCGCTAGCCCGAATCCGTCACCAGTCTCTGCTGCGGCCCCGCCTGACCGGCGAATTCGACCTCTCGCTGCTCGAAGATACCCCCGTAGCGTCTGTGCTGCTCAAGCACGAATTCTCGCGGCCATCCGGGTCCTCGCTACGAACCTGGTGACGGATCCGCGCCAGGACTGAGCGGCGCCTGGGGCGGAGACATTTCCATGACATTGTCGGGGGCAGGCCCGCTAGACTACGGGCATAGGGCTTCAAGGAACGCCCCTTGCGAGGGCCAACCAGCCCCGTTGCACCGCAAGCCGGGGTTTGCGGGCCTCTTCCAGCGGAGATGGCGATGAGACGAATGTGGACGAGCCTGGTGTGCGGAGCGCTGCTGGTATGCAGCTTTGCTGTCCGCGCTCCGCTGCAGGCTGAAGACATCATCAAGTTGTTCAATGGTGGCGTCGTCAGCGGCGAGATCATCGACGAGACCGATGATGAGGTCACCATCCGAACCAAGCGTGGCAACCTCCAGGTCATCAGCCGAGCGGACATCTACAGCGTCGAACGCGCCGGCTCGAACCTCGACGAGCTCGAGTCTCGTCAGGCCGCGCTGCGCCGCTTCGATCTCGACGGGCACCTCGAGCTGGCACGCTGGGCCCTCGAAAAGGACCTGGTCGACGAGGCACACGCCCTGTTCGAGAAGGTGATCGACCTCGACCCTGACAACGTCGAGGCGCGGGAGGCCCTGGGGTACCGTCGCTATGACGGCAAGTGGTACACCGAGGCGGCCTACATGCAGGACGTGCTGGGCATGGTGCTTTGGGAAGACCGCTGGGTGACTCCCGAACAAAAGGGTCTGCTCGAGATGGGCTTCGTCCAGAACGAGCAAGGAGAGTGGGGCCGGCCGGAGCCCGTCGGACCCAGCAACTACTCAAGCGACCCGGGCGATCGGGTGGTGACCGGCAGCGAAGAGCAACCTTCGGACGTGGAGCCGGCGCGCGATCCTCAGCCTCGACCGCCTGTGGTCGAGCGCGACCCGGCTGAGCGTGCTTGGTACGACGATCACGAAGCGGTTGCCTGGGCCGAGGCTAAGACGTATGAGAGCAAGTACTACCTGATCAAGACCAACGTCAAGCCCGAGTATGCCAAACGCTACATGAAGATGATGGACCAGTTCTATCTGCGCTTTCAGGAGGTCTTCAACCTCAAGCCCGAGCAGGGCTCGCGCAAGAGCGAGGTCTGGATCTACGCGAGCCAGCAGGAGTTCATGCAGAATACCGGCATGAGCCAGGGCGTCGGCGGATTCTACAACACCGGAACGCGCAGGGTCACCGCCTACCATGGCCGGTTCGGCAACAACGGTACGACCCAGGAGGTGCTGGCACACGAAGCTACGCACCAGTTCCAGGACAAAGTCATACCCTTCGGCAACGCCCCGATCTGGATCCTGGAGGGTTTCGCAGTCTTCTTCGAGTCGGCCGAGTACGACGGGGAGCAGGTCAACATCGGCACGATTCCCCAAGATCGACTTTCGCATTTGAAGCGAGGCTTGAGCAGCGGTGACTACATCCCGCTGGTGGAGCTGATCCGCACCTCGCAGGCCCAGTTCACGGCCTACCACTACGCCCATGCCTGGTCGTTCATCTACATGATGATCTACTATGGCGATAAGAAAATGCAAAAGCGCAACCAGGCAGTCTTTTCAGAGCTGTTCTATCGCACCAAGCAGGGCTATGTGACCGCTGAGGCGGTCGAGGAGTTGTTCGGCGGGCATGATAAGTTCGTCGAATTCGAAGCGATGTGGAAAGAGTGGGTGCTCGACCTGCCCTACGACTTTGATCCGAACAACTGAGCCTGCCGCAATCAAGCCCCGGGACCGATTCGTAGCAAAGAAGGGCCTTTCCATGGGAGAGGTCCTTTGTGTTGCTGACACAGGGCTTCAGATTTCTCTTGACTTTCCGCCCAAAGATAGGATATCGTTGCTGCGACAAATATCCCGCCCCCACGACTGCTCCGATCCTTAACTATGGCTTCCGGGGCGCGCTTTCAGCGCATTCCCGGGGGTGTTGTGATGCCGCACACATCCTTGGGGACAACGTCGGGCGGCGCAGCGAGGCGATACGCATGCACACTCTGACGGACCGTTGGGCAGACACTCTCGAGATCTGCGGGGTGATGCGGCTGGCGGGGTACGAGAGCACGATCGCGCGCTTCACACTCTGCATGCTTCCTGAGAGCGACCGCGAGCTTCCGCAGTACTTCTCACCCCTGTGGAAGCCGCGTCAGCTGCAACGGAATCGGCGCTATCTCGCGACGCTGTTTCAGTGTTCCCTGCCGCAATATGCTGGCACTCCGAGTGATCCAGTGGGCGCTTCGCGGATGCTCGAGCGGCTGGTCCGCTCGTTTCCCGAGCGCTGCATGGAGTTGAGCAGCAAAGACGTGGCGGGAGTGGGAAGCCACCTGAGCGAGTTGATCTCCTTCAGCCATGAGCAGGTGGTCTCTCAGATCGAGTCGGACGTGTTGCAGCCATTTACCTTTTCGCTGACCCTGGCCTACCTGCAATGGCCCATGTGGGTGTTGGCCACCGCGGGGAACAACCAGTGTGTGGTGTTGCAGAAAGACACCGTGACTCATTGCCCGGCAAGCAGCCGTCGCAAGAGCAACTGTCTGGGCCTGCCGGGCACGCATCCACGGGTGGCGCTTTCCCGCCAACGCCTCAGGGCGAAAGACCGCGTCCTGTGCGCCTCGGCGCTCCCGGACTCGCTGTTGTCCGAGCTGCGCAGCAGCAAGGCCGACCTGGCCGAAACCTGCCTGCAGCTGTCGACTTTTAGCGATCCGGATGGGGCCCTGGACAGTTTCGCAGCATTCTTCCTCGGCTTCTGAAGCTGGTGCCTCCGCGCACAAATCCCGGCCGGGCGGCACGGCATGCACCTTCGGCCGCTTCCCTCATGTCCTCCTCCTTCCTGCTATGCGTAGGGGCTCGTCGTCGATCCTCGCCCCTGCCGCACCGGCACTGCGCTCTGAACTGAAATGATCGCGCTGCGGCACTAGTGCCTCGACAGTTGTCATAGCTCCTGGTATCAATATTTCCAGGAGGGTGTGATGCTACGTCTATATCTGGTCTTTCTGTGTGCCGCGTTCTGCGGCGCGCAGACCCCATCTTCACTGTTCGAGATCCTGGATGCGCCGGAGAGCGGCGCGCCGGCGAGCCTGGAAGGACTGGGCACGACCCTTGAAGAGGCGCTTTCCCTGGTGCGTGCAGGCAGAGAGCTGGGGGATGCGCGCAGGGGTCATTTCCGTACGACGCTGACTTCGCGGGCAGGCGTGGAGAGCAAGCTCGAAATCTGGCTGCCGGACAGCTACGATCCGGCCACTCCGGCGCCCGCGATGATCTTTTTGCACGGCCTGAATGACAAGCCCAAGAGCTTCTGGCCGATCGTCGGTCATGAATGTGCCCGGCGAGGCTGGATTCTGATCATGCCGCGCGCCCAACGTCTGGTCGATGCAGGCGACCTCCCGATGCATCTCCAGCTGGTCAACACCTTCAACCATTGGTGGAGCTACCGCGCCGACAATTTCGGCCTGTTGGGGCTCGAGTGGGCGCAGCGCCACTACAACATCGACACGGATCGGGTCTTCCTCGGCGGATACTCGATGGGCGGCTACGCGACCTGGAATCTGGGCAGCCGCTTCCACGATCGCTTTGCGGGCCTGATGGTCTTCGCAGGTGGCGAGGTGTCAGGCACTCCGGCCCGGCACAGCCGTGACGACGCCTACCGGTTGCTCGAGAATCTGGCCAGCACGCCGGTGTTCTTGAGCCACTCCCGCGAGGATGATGTGGTGGCCTTTGCGGCGGCCGAGAGCATGCTGGCCGCCCTCGACGCTCAGGGCTTCGCCTACCAGGCAGACATCGTCGAAGGCGAGGGCCATCGCTTGCAAGTCCACGGCGAAGACAACCCGCGCAACCAGGCAGCCTTCGCGTTCCTGGCCGATGGACGCCGCGATCCTGCGCCGGCGAGCTTCCACCATGTTGCCCTGGAGCCCGAGCACGGAGCCGCGTACAACCTGCAGCTGTTGGCCTGGCCCGGCGCCGTGGGAGAGGTTCGCTGCGAGCGCAGCGACATCGGTTACCGCATAGACTGCCCGTCAGGGACGGAGCTCTGGCTCTATCTCGAGCTCGATGAGACCCCGACCATCGAGCTGAACGGGCGTACGGTCGATGCCCAGCCGGAGCAGGGTTGGGAGGTGCTGCTGGAGAGCTGGCGGACCCACCGCGACCCTCGCCTGTGCTATGCGCGGCGTGTGCGGCTGCGGGCGGAGTGAGGTTACTGCAACTCTGCGGGCAGGAAGGCCAGCTCGAGCTCATCAGGGGCCCAGCCTACGCGCTGGCCGGCCAGGGCAGCTCCGATCGAGGAGGCGTTTCTCAGCCAACGGTAGACCCGCTGGCTGACCACCAGTTTGCTCGGACCCCCCTGGCGCCAGGCCATCCAATCAGCGGGCTGTGGGGGGCGTTCGAACAAGTAGTAGAAGGCGTTGCGCGGCAAACAGCCGCCGCACAACTCGCAGGGGCCGACCTCCGCTCCGAAGGGCGCGACGGGCCAGCCGAGGTCGACAGAGGAATAGAGCCCCACGTAGGGGTATTCGATGGCGCCCAGCGTCTGGGTATCGAATATCTGCAGCCCGGTATCCATGCCGGCGGTGTGTAGCGCCGTCCACAGCTCACTCGCCATCAGCATCATGCCAGCGCTCTGGACCCAGACCAGACCCGGACGGGAGCGAGGCAGCTGGAGGCTCAGGGCGAGCTCAGGGACGAGCTGTCTCTGCAGCAACCGGCAGCCATCGCAGCGTAAGGTCTCACTCAGATTGGGCGCGACGACTTCCAGGTCGCCCCAGACAGGGGGCTTGAGCTGGAAGAGCGTCCCCTCGCTGCCGGTCTGCTGGCCTCGGAGCAGCCACTTTTCTGTGCACTGCACATCATCGAGCTCGCGCAACCGTCTGCGCAGCTCGGGGAGCAGAGGCCAATCCGGCTCGGCCAGCCGCCAGTCGATGTAGTGGGCGTCGTCGATGCTCTCCCAGGTCTCATCGATGCGTGCGCGCAGAGGCTCAGGCAGCAATGTGGCCAGGTCCGGACGCGGGCACCGCGCGGAGATGTACACAGAACGCTTCATCGCCTGGGTCCCCTCAGGCCGACAGAGTCGGCCAGCCCCCATTCTGGCTGCGGATCGCTGGGGCCTCCGCAGGCTTTCCCTTGCCCACATTCTTTCATAGAATACGCCATGCGCGCGACAGGGAAAGTGATGTCTGACAAAACACAACACAGAGCCGAAGGAGCGGGACAGGCTGAGTTGTTGTACGTGATCTTGTGCGTCTTGCTGATGCTCGGACTCGCGGTGGCCGGGATCTTCTTGATCCGCGGATTGCAGACAGATTTGCGCGGGCCGCAGCCAGAGAGCCCACCAGAGTTGGTCGGTGATGGCTGATCCCCGCCGCACATTGGGACAGAAGCTGCTGCAGGTGGCAGGCAGCCGCATCGAAGCTCTCGAGGACCTGCTCGAGCCGTATCAGACACAGATCATGGAGCTGGCCGACGGCTTGGAAGCGGCCGCCCTGGCGTGTCCTCTGCAGCAGGGCGCACTCGAGCCCGCGGCGAGCGACTGGTTCGTGGCCCAGGCCGAAGCCGTCGGGGCGACGCTGGTCGCGCACATCACCTGCCAGCGCCTCTTCCCGAGCCGCAAAGAACAGAAGGGTTTCGAGGCCCTCGCGAACCGCTGCCGTCAGCTGCTCAAAGACCAGACGACTTTTCTGGTCGAGTTGGGGGCGCGAGCCCTCGATCCCGAACCGCGTGTGCGCTTTCCCCTCTCTCTGTTCCTCAAACGTTCGAGCTCCGCTCTGCTCACACGCCGGGTTCCGCGCTCTGAACCTCTGCAGGACTGGCAGGCCTGGGTCGACAGGGGCGACAAGTTGCTCGAGCGCGCACGCGCCTGGCTCAAACAACCGGTGGTGTTCGACGACGGGCTGTTGATGGCCGAGCTGCTCGCCGGCCATCCGGATGCACGCAAGCTGCTCAAAGCGAGAGGTTTGATGTGTTGGGACTGCGTCGTCGTCTGCGAAGAGACCCTGGACGAAGCCGCTGCCTACCACCCTTTCGACAAGCAGTCGCTGGTCGAGGCTTTGCAGGCTGCCCTAGACAAGCCCGAGGCCGAGGCCGGGGCTGAGCCCGAGGCCGCGCCCTGACTGCGGCTTGCCGCCCCGTTCCCCAAGCGCTACACTCCGGGGCCATGAACGTAGTGTGCCGCGTCGTCGTCTTCCTCTGTCTATGCCTCTCTCTGGGGGGCTGCGTGCAGCGTCTGTTTCTGGTGCGGACCCCCGGTCACGTGGCCCGGGTGTACTTCAATGGCGAATACTATGGCCAGACGGGAGTCGCAGGGGACTCTGTGGCGATCCCGTTCAAGTCCTATGGCAAGCACCAGGTGGTGCTGCGGGCCGAGGGTTGCCTGCCTCGTGAGGATCTGGTTCAGCTCGAGGTGCCCTGGTTTGCGACCTTTCCGCTCGATCTGTTCACCGAGGTCTTGATCCCGTTTCCGTTTGTCGACCAGCAAGAGCGGGTCTACCAACTGGCCGAGCTGTCCGAGCCCGAGCCCCATGAAGAGCTCTTCTACCGAGCAGACGCTCTGCGCCAGCGTCTGAGGAGTTATACTCCAGAAGAGGAATGAGCAGCGCGACCTTCGAGGATCATTCGTGGCAGCCTCCCGGGAATTGGGACTAGAGATCAAGAGCCTGCGTGACAAGCGCAACATCACCGCCAAGGATCTGGCGGTGCGTGTTGGGCTGAGCCCATCGCAGCTCAGCCGCATCGAGACGGGCCAACGCCGGATCGATGCCCCTACGCTTGCCAAGATCGCGGGGGCCCTGCGGGTTCCCTCCAGCTACTTCTTCCCCGATCAGCATCTCGGCCTGGCCGAGGCCCTCGACCTGCCAATGCGCTACGAGTCGGTGGCTAAGCTGATCCGGCTCGAGCGGCGCAAGCGTCACCTGTCCGCGCAAGAGCTCGGCAGCAAGATCGGCAAGGGCAAGTTCTTCATTCTCGACCTCGAAGAGGGCAAATGTCGGCGTTTGCGGCCCGAGGTGCTGAAGAAGATTGGCAAGGTCCTGAAGATCGATCCCTGGAAGTTCTGGGAGGTGCAGCAGATTGACTTCGAGCAGGCCTACCAGACGGCAGTGCAGCTGAGTGGGCGCGGAGTGACCGGGCAGAGCAGCCGCCCGATCCGGATCGCGGGCGACCTGGCCACGGGCTACCCGGTAGAGTTCGACGGTGATGGCTGGCCGCCCGCGATCACCGAGAACGGTCTGGCGCTGCCGGTCGACGAAGAATGCTTCGCCCTGACCGTGATCGGTGATGCGATGCGTGCCCACGTGCTGCCTTCCTTCGCTCACGGAGATCTGGTCGCGTTCGGCATGCTGAAAGAAGCTGCCCACAAAGACTTCGTCTTCGCGCGTCTGGCCGAGCGCAAGCCCCTGTTCCGCCAGGTGTTCTTCGACGATGACGCGACAGTGCGCTTGCAGCCGCTCAACCGCGATGAGCGCTCGACCATCTGCCCGCGCGAGGCTGTAGTGCGGCTGTACCCGCTGGTGGCCTCGATCAAGATGGCGGGCAGCCCTTGAGCGCTCTGCTGGGTTTTGGCAAAGCTCTGCGGCTGCGGCGTCGGGCAGAGTTCGACCTGGTCTTCCGTGAGGGCTTCACGGCTGCCGATGGGATGAGCAAGCTGATCGTGATGCCACACCCCGGGGGTCCGCGGTTGGGTTGTGTGGTCAGCCGCAAGGTGGGCAACGCGGTGGCCCGCAACCGGGCTAAGCGCCTGTTCCGCGAGGCCTTCCGGCAGTTGGCGGCGAGCTTGCCGGCTGTGGACATCGTCGCAATCCCCGGACGTGGCGGGCCGCTGAGCCTGCAGCACCTGTTGAAGAGCTGGCCGCAGCTGGTGCAGCAGGCCTTGAAGCGCAAGCGCAAGGCGCGCAAGCGGGGGGCGTGAGATGGCGGACGAAGTGCGCGAGCCACCGGTCGACGCTGAAGAGGCCCTGGTCGAGCCCGAAGAAGACTGCGGGCACCCGAGCTGTTCGGGGAGTCGGCTGGAACAGCAAGCAGTGGCAGCCCGGGGGATGTTCTGGTGGCTGGGGTGGATCTTCCTGCTGCCCGTGCGTTTCTACCAGATGTTCGTCAGCCCGCTGCTGCCGCCGGTCTGCCGGTTCGAGCCCTCGTGCTCGAACTACTTCGTACGGGCGGTGCAAAAGCACGGCGTCTTCAAGGGAAGCGCGTTGGGCGTCTGGCGCATTTTGCGCTGCCAACCCTTCTCGAAGGGGGGCTACGATCCGGTTCCGTAAGCTCGCGCTGCTTCCATCTCTGGCCCTGGCGGTCTTCGGGGCGACTGTGTCCGTCTGCTTCTGGCTGGCGCAGAGCCAGGGCCGCCTGGACGGCATCTTCGAGCGCCAGCGCTGGCCAGACATCTCCGTGCTCGGCATCGGCTGGCCTGAGCGCGCCTGGTTTACCGGTGGCTTCACCCTGCTGTGTGCGCTGATGCTGGCGCTGTTTCTCGGCCGCGCCTGGCAGTTGGCGCGCGTGCCTGCGGGCCGATCGTGGAACTTCGGCAACGGGCTGACGGCGCTCGTGGGCGTCGCAGCTGTGGTCTGTATGGTGGTGATGGCCTGGATTCCTGCCAATGTCAGCCGCTGGCACTTTGATGCGGCTGTTTCGGGCTTTGGCTTCCTGGCTGTGTATGAGCTGGCGCATGCCCTGCTCTGTGTGCGCCTGGTCGCGCGTGGGCTGTTGGGACGGGGGTTGCTGGGCTGGTTGTTCTTGTGCCCTCTGGGGGTGATCGCGGGCGTATATCTGTGGATCACGCAGCACAATGCTCTGTGGCAGTACGGCGCAGTGGTGCTGCTGTTCGCCTACTTCCTGCCGCTGTCGGGCGTGCTGGGGCGTGACCACGCGGAGGGGTAGCAGGTCTGGCGCCCCAGACGGGTCAGCGCGTACCCCGGCACAGCCAGGAACTGCTCGCCGCGCGCGCCCCACTGCGCTAGATTGAGTACATACCCCCAGCGAAGCCCTCTGTCGCGCGGAGACGCCGATGCACTCCAAGAAGATCGATGCCGAAGAACGGATCAACGACTGGGTGCTGCGCGCCCACTCCCGCGGAGCCAGCGACCTGCACGTCGAGCCGCTGTCTGCCAGCTTGCGGGTGCGCGCGCGTGTCGACGGCGACCTGTCGCGGGTCGATGAGATCGGTGAGGTCAACACCGCTGCGGTGCTGGCCCGGCTGAAGATCATGGCCCGCCTGGACGTCAACGAGCGCCGGGTGCCGCAGGATGGCCGCATCCACTTCCGGGACTTCTGCAACTCCCCCGAGGCCAAGGGGCTCGACCTGCGCATCAACATCTCGCCCTGTCTGTTCGGCGAGAAGGCTGTGCTGCGTCTGATCGACAACCGCAAACTGAAATTCCGCCTCGAAGACCTCGGCTACGCCCCCGATGCCCTCGAGCGTTACCGCGAGTGCATCCATCGGCCGCATGGCTTGACTCTGCATGTGGGACCGACCGGCAGCGGCAAGACCACCTCACTCTACGCCGCGCTGGCCGAAATCGATTCGCCGCGCCGCAACCTGGTGACCGTCGAGGATCCGATCGAGTACACCCGCGAAGGCTACTGCCAGACCCAGGTCAACCCCGACGTGGGCCTGTCCTTTCCGGTGGTGTTGCGCGCGTTGCTGCGCCAGGACCCCGATGTGATCATGATCGGCGAGATCCGCGACCTCGAGACCGCGGACATCGCCTGCGAGGCGGCGATGACCGGGCATCGGGTGTTCTCGACCCTGCACACCAATGACGCTCTGGGCACAGTCGCCCGGTTGAAGGACATGGGCGTGCCCGACTTCCAGATCTCCACGGCCCTGCAGTGTGTCGTCTCGCAGCGCTTCGTGCGCAAGCTCTGCCCGAACTGCCGCCAGCTTGAGCGTGTCGACGATCTGGAGAAGAAGCTGCGCGCGCAGTTCTACCGCGCCGGGGGCTGCCGCAGCTGCGACATGGACGGCTACACGGGTCGGCTGGCCGTGATGGAGGTGATGTCGGTCGACGCGCGGGTGCGGCAGGCGATCGGCAAGGGCGAACGGGCCAAGGTGCTGCGGCGGGCGGCTCGGGACGCGGGCATGAAGACCATCTATGAGGATGCCCTGATGAAGGCCGCCAAAGGCCTCACCTCGCTGGCTGAGGTCCTTCGGGTCACCAAAGGCGTGCAGGTCAGCGACCGTCCGATGGGGCAGGACATCGGCGAGATGGTGCTCAAGCAGGTCGAAGAAGAGAAGCGCAGCCGTGAGCTGACCCGCAAGATCACCGACACCGAGCGGCTCAAGAAGCTGCGCGCTGAGGCCCTCAAGTCGGGCATCTTCAATGAGGGGCCGGTGAAGCGCAAACCCCGTCCCCCGGGCGAGAAGAGGGTCGCCGAGAGTAAAGGGCGCCCCCCCGCCGATCCACCGTCAGTCTCGCGGCCGCGGCCTGCGGAACCTGCCTCGGGGCAACCGCGCCGGCCGCGTCCGGAGGCGCCGAGCTCTGGCTCCGTGCGCCGTCCCAAGCCCGAGGTGGGACCGCGCCGTATTCCCAGCCCCGATTCTGGCAAACGTAAGCGCCCGCCCAACTCGGGCCGCGTGCGGAAACCGTAGTGGGCGACGCTGTGGAAGACGAAGAGCTGGAAGCCGAAGATCTGGAAGCCGACGATCTGGAAGCCGAAGAGCTCGAGAATGACGAGCGCGAGGTCCACTACGAGGATTTTGACGCCCGGATCGACCATCCGCGGGATCTGCTGGTCGAGGTGTCGGAGGACTACGCCGACGATCTCGAGCCCGACCAGCTCGACTACGAGTCGGAGTGGGAGGACGAACTCGAAGAATTGCCGGCCGACAAGAGCCGCTCGCAGACCTTGGGCCGTGGCTGCCTGGTGGCCTGGTTCTGCCGGCTGCACCCCGTCCCCAACCAGATGCCCGGCTGTGAGCGCGATTGCCTGTGGACGCGCAGCGATGGCGAGGCGCGTCCCCATTGCTTCGGAAACTACCAGGGGCGCGGCATGCTCGAGCCCGACAACCCCCTGCACGCGCGGGTTGTCGAGACCTGTGCGCGCTGTCTGCAACGCTCGGGCTGCCAGGTCGAGACGGCGGCGCGCCGTCCTGACCTGTCCGAGCTGTGAGATCAGAGAGCGGGCAGTAGAATAAGGGGACGGTACGCGGAGAACCCCATGCCAGCACACAACGCCAAGTACAAGCAAGTCTGCAACACCAAGCAGGACGTGATCGCGGCCTTCGGGCAGAATCTAACCCGTCAGGTCAAGGGCAGCGAGCGCGCCTCGTTCTGGGGCAATCCGCTGGCCGGGGGGCTGACCAAGACCATCGAGGCCGTCGGCATCGGCGCGAGCCGCAACGAAACCAAGCGCCTGTCGCTGCACAGCAAGATCGCCGACAAGGCGGTGGCCATGTTCGCCAAGCTCAAGCAGGTCAACCAGGACTACGTCATCTATTCGGTCGGCAGCAAGTGCGTGCGCTACATGAAGAACAGCAACACCCGGGCGACCATCCGTGACGGCGCCGAGTACGCCGCGGCCAAAGCTCAGCATGCAGACTGGGCGCGCAGCTGGCCCTCGAAGGCGTTGCACTACGACAACAGCCGCAACGCCGTCAAGTGGACCAAGGTCTCGAACCACAGCTTTGGCACCGCCATCGACATCAACCCGAGCACCAACCCCTACAAGTCGGGAAAGGACTTCGACATCCCCAAGTGGATGGTCGAGATCTTCCGCGAGTTCGGTTTCTCGTGGGGCGGCTACTACCACGACTACATGCACTTCGAGTATGAGCAGAAGAACGTCAGCCCGACGGCTGCCACCACGACCCCGACGCCGCAGACAAATCCCAGCCCCGGCGTCAATCCTCCGGCTTCGGGGGCTCCTTCGCAGGTCAGCCCCACACCTGCCCCCGCGCCGAGCGCCGCAAGCTTCTGCACCAAGTGCGGCAAGCCGCTCAGCGGCGACGGCTCGCATCCTCCGAGTCCGGGCGGAACGCCTCCCAGTTCTGGCGGAACACCCCCTGGCGGTGGCTCGCCGAGCAGCGGCAGCCCCAGTCCCACTCCCAACGCTCCCAGCGGGCCCCTGCCCGACCTGAAAGAGGTCGACACCTCCAACCAGAAGATCCGCCGGGTCTGGTTCTGGGGCGACGGCGGCTTCATCCGCCCGAGCAACCACGAGCGTTACACCGCCAAGGCCAAAGACCTGGGGCTGACGGACATCTGCCTGTGCATCAACGATCTGCGGCGCGACGAGTACTACACCGGCCAGAAACCCGAGGTGATCGCCGACCTGTGCAAGCGGCTGCGGGCCAACAACATCATGCCGCATGTGATGACCTGGCTGCGCCCGACCAAGAAATACATCGAGGGGGCCGCGCGCGGGTTGATTCCGCTCGCCGGGATGGCCCAGCTCGAGAGCATCCAGTTCGACCTCGAAGAGCCCTGGGTGCACGGGTCCGATCACGCCAAGGCCGCCCGGGAGTACTTCCAGCCCTCGTTCATGCGCAGCAAGCCCTGCCGGCTGGGGGTCAACGCGATCTGCTGCCACAGCAAGGCCAAGCTGGAGCCGATGATCCAGTACATGGACTATGTGGTGCCGCAGGCCTACTCGATCAAGACCGACAAGAACACCAACCTCTACAACCCGGGCATCACCCAGTCGCTGGGCCTGCGCAAGTGGAAAGGCTACGGCAAGCCCATGATCTTCGGGCTGGCTGCCTGGAAACAGGAAGGGGCCGGTGGGCTGGGCACCTATGCGGCCATGGACAAGTGCATCAAGACCGTCGAGGGATTCACCCCCGAGGTGCGCGAGGTGTGTTATTGGTCGTGGAAGTGGGTGTTGAAGAGCGAGAAGGTCTACAGCTTCATCAAGACCATTTCGCACAAGGCGCGGTCTTTGGGGGCTTCGGGGTAGCTTCTGGTCAAAAGAGCGCGTCGATCTCTGCGGCGGTCAACCCGGTGAGGCGTGTGGAAGGCGAGAGGATCTCGATCAGCAGGTCGGGGGCGCTGAACAAAGCGAGCTGCGCGAGGTCTTGATCGGCACAGCTTGGTTTGCCATATGGTTTACAACTCGTGACCGGTTCCGGACCTGTGACCGGCTCCGAACCCAGAGCTCCTGACATCGTCAACTATTGATTGAGACTTCGCTGCGGGGTCTTCGGTCAGGTTTGGTCCGTGCCTTCGAACGGCTGAGAGCCGCCTGTAGCGTCGGTCTATGAGAGGCTGTCTCACGGAATGCTTGGAGGCGTGGGATTGATTCCTGATGACAATCTCAGGCCCCTGCGACTCGGGGGGAAAAAGCCGACTTTTCTCTTGGTAGGGGAGGGGTTTACACCTCGAGGACTCGGACGCTACGCTCCTCCCGAGGGCGGGGGTAAACCCCGCCCATACATGATAATCCAAAGCGACTGTATGGCGGAATCGTGTTCCCTGAGACAGCCTCTATGACCGACGAGATGATCGATCCGTACGGTGACCCAGGATCTCTGGGTGCAACCTCCGCCAGAGCTCCTTCCGGCTACAGAAAAAGGCTTCGGTATCGTGCGTGATTGACGTTTTTGGAGGCGGTCGCAACCAGTCGTGGCCATCCAAGCCGGTTGCCTCGAGCCCAAGGTCAGGCGCTCTGGAAGCCGTGACCGGTTCCGAACCCGTGACCGTGACCGGACCCGAAGCCCGAAGCCCGAGAGGACGGGCGGCCGCAGCCGCTCCAGGCCCTCCACTTGCTCCCCCCCACATCCATGCGGTAAACTAGCCGGCATGTTGAAACGCTGGTTCCGCGACAACCTCGAGCTGACCGACGAAGCCCGCCAGGCGCTGCAGGGCGTGGTGCACGGTGAGGGACCGTTCGTTGGCGACGAGCGCGACGAGCTGTTGCTCGAGCTCTGCGTCGGCCTGGCCGACCGCGGCCTGCGTCACAAAGGCTTCCGCACCATGACCCAGAGCCTGCGGCGCTTCCTCAAGCACCTGCACGACAAGTTCGAGCTGCGCTACCTGCAAGGCCTGCCCGAGGTGCGCTCGCGCGTGCACTTTAGCGCCGAACAGCAGGCTGGCCAGGGAAGCAAGCTGGCGGCCCTGTGCCTCGAGACCTGCATCGACGACCTGCTGGTGGCCCGCGGCGAGACCCTGCAGCTGCCCGTGCTGCGCAAGCGTGTGACCGCGGTCGAGAAGCTCGTCGCTGATTGGAGCGCCGTGCTCGAGCAGCTTTCGTGACCGGGGCTGCGGCACCCGCGTGGGCGGCGGCGGGCTCACGCGTGATCTTGGTCGACAACTACGACTCCTTCAGCTACAACCTCGTGCAGGAGTGTGCGCGCCAGGGCTTTGTGCCGCGGGTCTTCCGCAACGATGCCCTCAGCCTGCCCGAGCTCGAGGCCCAGCAACCCAGCCACCTGCTCATCTCACCGGGGCCCGGGGAACCGGCCGATGCGGGTATCTCCTGCGCGGCCATCCGCCACTTCGCTGGACGCATCCCGGTGCTCGGCGTCTGCCTGGGGCATCAGTGTCTGGCTGAAGTGTTCGGCGGGCGCACGGTTCCCGCGGCGCGCATGATGCACGGCAAGACCTCCGCCATGCGCCACGATGGGCGTGGTCTGTTCGCGGGTCTGCCGCAGCCTTTCGAGGCGATGCGCTACCATTCGCTGATCGTCAGCGAGGCCGATGTACCGGCCTGCCTCGAGGTCAGCTGCCGCAGCGACGACCAGGCTGAGCTGATGGGCCTGCGTCACCGCGAGCTGCCGTGGCTGGTGGGGGTGCAGTTCCATCCTGAGTCTTTCCGCACTCCCGCTGGTGGCCAGCTGTTGGCGAACTTTCTGCGGGCTCGCGTGCCGGTGGGGGCCGGCCATGCAGGTTGAACAGCGCCTCCGCCAGCTGAAGGTCTTCGATGCCTGCCTGATCGCCAGCCTGGGGCTCGTGCTGGGCACGCGTCTGTGGATCTCTGGCCTGCAGGCCTCGTTCAGCTTCCCATCCATCAACCTGTTCATCGACGCCCTCTGCCTGCTGGCTGCGGTCTTCTGGTTGCTGCGGCGCGCGCTGGATCAGCCGGCTCCGCAGCCCTTCAGGCAGCTGCTGTTTCCGGCGCTCGGGCTGATCTGGGCCGGCCTGGCCTGCCTGTGGGCGGCCGACCGCAACGAGGCCTGGCGGGTGGTCTGCGATGCGGGGGCGGCCTTTGCGGTCTTGTGTGTGGTCGCCGACGCGGCACGGGAGCCGGCGTTTCGTGAGCTGTTGCTGCGCATGTTCCTCGCTGTCGCCCTGGCCATCGCCTGCCTGGCCCTGTGGGAATTCGCCTACGAGCTGGGGGCGGCCCGGCGTGAGTTCGAGGCGAACCCGGAGATGCTCGCCCTGCCCGAAGCCATGCGGGCGGCGTTCGTCGGGCGTTTGTACGAGCACGCGGCCAGTGGGAGTTTCCTGATCTCGAACCTGCTCGCCGGCTTTCTGTGCCTGCCTCTGGCGCTGTGCTGCGCGCTGTTGTTCCGCCCGCAGCCAGCGCGCAAACTCTGGTGCCTGGCGCTCTGCGTGGTCTTCGGCCTGGCCCTGCTTGCCACGCGTTCGAAGGCGGGCATCGCCTGTGGCGCCCTGGGCTGCTTGGGGGCCCTGCTGGGAGTGCGCCCGCTTTGGAGGAAAAAGGTCGCGCTCGCCGCCGCCGGGATGTTGCTGTTGGGGGGCGTGGCTTTCGGGCTGAGCGCCGGGCTGCGCGGTCTCGAGAGCACGCCGGGCGGTGTCTCGCTGGCTGTGCGTCTGGAATACTGGCAAGCCGGGCTCCGGGCCACGGCCCAGAAACCCTTACTCGGCTGGGGGCCGGCGGGTTTTGCCCAGACCTATCAGGAGTTCCGCCCGGAGCGCTCTGAAGACACACGTTTCGCACATAGCCTGGCGATCCAGACTCTGACGGACCTCGGGCTGCCTGGCCTGTTGCTTTTAGTGATGTCCGTGTATGTTTGGATGAGAGAGATTGCCAAGGTTGCGACCGCGGACACTGCGCGCCCGGACACTCCTCCACCGGCTATCGGCCGGATTGTGGTAGGTGTGCTGGGGCTGGCGCTGGCTGTGGCCCTGGTCAGCCTTGTCGGATTGAAGTGGCGTGGGGAAAAAGCCATGGCCTTGGCCGGCCTGGTATGTGCAGGATATTTGGGCGGCGGACGGCTGTTGCGGCGGCTGCCTGCCGAGGTGGTGGTGATCGGCCTGGGCTCAGGGCTGGCGGCGCTTTGCCTGCATGGCATGCTCGATCTGGATTTCTCATCCCCGGGGATCTTGCTGGCGGCGGCGGTCTGCCTGGGCTGTGTCTTGAGCGCGGGCGCGGGGCACAGTTTTCCTGGCTCGGTCCTGCAGAAATTGTCTGCCGTGCGCTTTTCTGCGGTCCTGCTGGCTGCCGTGCCCTTTGCCTGGTTGTTTCTGGGCGTGCTTCCCAACGAAGTGGAGGCGGACGCACAGTTGAAGACTGCTGCCGCAGAGCTCGAGCGTTGTCGGCAGCAGCCCCAGACCTGTGCGGAGGCACTGCCCCAGGCCAGCGAGGCGTTGCTGCAGGCCTGCGCACTGCGACCTCTAGATGCGGAGCCACGGGTCGAGCTGGCCAATGTTCTGGCACAGCGTGCAGGCCGTGGTGAGTCGGGAGCGTTGGAGGCGGCTCTGGCAGCTCTCGATGCGGCGGCTCTGCTCGAGCCGCGCAACGCCGACCTGCCGTTCCGCTCCGGCATGCTGCTGCTCCAGGCTGGCCAGCATGCGCGCGCGCTGCCTTTCCTCGAGCAGGCGGTCGGCAAGCATCCCAGCCATCCGTATCATCATCTACTGTTTGCTGATGCGCTGTTTCCCAGCAACTCCTCTAGAGCCGCAAACAGCTATCGCGAAGCGCTGCGTCTCTCGGCGCTGGCGCGCAATGATTTCCGTCAATTGGATGCCGAGCAGCTGACGCGCGCTCAAGAACGGGGAGGCTCCTGAATGGCGGAGTCTGTGGAAACCCTGCGCACCCGTTTGCTCGAGAACCCCGAGGACGCCAAGGGTCTCGACGAACTGCGCAGCCATTACAGCAAGAAGAACATGTGGGCCGAGCTGGTCGAGCTCTATGAAGGTCTGGCGGCCAAGAGCGACGATCCCCAGCAACGCGAGCAATTCCTGCTCGAAGCCGGACATCTCGTCGATGTGCATCTCGACGATACCGACAAGGCCGTCAACTTTCTCGAGGAGGCACGGGCGCTCGCGGTTTCCTCCCAACCTGCCCTCAACCTGCTCGACGTCTTCAAGAAACAGGCCAAGTGGGACAAGGCGCTCGAGATGCTGCACGAGGTCGAGGAGGCACAGAAGGAGGACAAGTTCCGCGCAGCCATGTTGTGCGAGCGGGGCCGCATCTACAAAGAAGAGCTCGCAAAGACCGAGGAGGCGCGTGAGCCCTACGAAGCAGCCTGGCGGCTCAACCGTTCGAAGGTCGCCCTGGACGCGCTGGTCGACCTGTATAAGCGGCTCGAAGCATGGAGCCCGCTGAAACGCCTGGCCAACGAGGCGCTCGAGGACGACCCCACCAGCATTTGGCTGCGCGTGCAGCTGGCCCGTGCCATGGAAGAGCTCGGCGACCTCGAGACCGCGGGGGAGATGAACCTGAGCTTCCTGTCGGGCCGGCCGCGCGCCGACGTACTCGACGATGTGGAGGCGTTTTGTCTGCGGCGCGGCCGTGAGGACATCCAGGTCAAAGTGCTGCGCATGCGCTTGAAGCTGTGCAAAGACCGCGAGAAAAAGGCCGACCTCTTCTTTGCGCTCGGGCAGCTGCTCTCGAAAGACGGCAAGATCTCGTTGGCGACTCGAGCCTTCAAGGATGCCCGTGGCAGTCAGCCGAAGAACGTCGAGCTGGCAGAGAAGATCGCCGAGGCTTTGAAGGCTTGCGGTGACCACGAGGGCCTGCTCGAGCAGTTGGCCAGCTTGATCGAGCTCTGCCCCGAGCGTGAGAACGAGCTGCGGCGCCGTCGGGCTGCGATTCTGCGCGGTAAGCTCGCACGGCGCGAGGATGCCATCCGTGAGCTGAGCGTGGTCGTCGAGTCCGATCCGACCCAGGATGACCTCGAGCGGCTGGCCGAGCTCTACCGGGCCGGTGGCGACGCGATGGCGGAAGCGCAACTGAAAGACAAAGCCTTCAAGCTGGCGAAGACCGACCGCGAGCGGGTTTCGCGGCTGCGCCAGTCGGCTGCTTTCTACGCGGAGAACATCGAAGATCCGGTCCTGGCGGGCTTCCGCTACCTCAAGCTGCTCAGCTTCGATCCGGATATGGTCGAGGCAGCCGCCTTCGTCGATGAGCACGCCCGCGAGCTCGAATTGCGCCTGTTCAATCTGGACGCGTACGAGCAGATCGAAGCTCTGTACCGGGTGCTGATCTCTCGCGCCCGCGACCGCGAGAGCCTCTTCCGGCTGCACTACAAGCGCGCCAATCTCTGCCGCGACTGGTTGGGGTGGCGTGAGCAGGCCGACGAGAGCTACCAGGCCATACTCGAGCTGAAACCCGACGAGCCCGAGGTGCTGGACGATGTCATTACCAACTACGCCCGTTTCGGCGATTTCACCAGGCTGGTGCAGGTTTTCGAGCTCGAGCTGAATTCTGAACGCACCAAGCGCTCGCGCCGCATCCACCTGATGCGCAAGCTGGCCACGCTGTATCGAGAAGAGCTCGGCAAGCCGAGCCGGTCGGCATACTGGCTCGAGAAGCTGCTCGAGTTGATGCCCTCGAACCAATGGGCCTGGCGAACGCTCGAGTCGATCTGCGAGGAGAGCCAGGACACCCGTGGCTTGCGGCGTTTGTATGAAAGCACCGATGCGACGGCCCACGTCGAGAATTCGCGTGAGCTGCAGTTGCGCAAGGCGCGCCTCGAAGCGCTCGACGGGGATGTGGCTGCGGCGCTGCTGATCTACCGCAACCTGCTGCGCGAAGATCCCAGTGATCGGCATGCGGCGGAGGCGGAGTTCCGGCTGCTGCTCAAGTCTGAGCGCTTCGAAGAGGCAGTGAGCAGTTTCCGGCGTCTGACGGAGATGGGCGAGGGAAGCAAAGAGCTGACCGAGCGGGCGTTGTTCCTCTCCGAGCAGGTGCTCAAGCGTACGCGGGATGTACCGATGGCCCGTGCTGTGGTCCGCATGGCACTGAAGATTGCGCCCCACAATCCCGAGGTCCACGAGCGTCTGGGCGAGCTGGACGAGCAGCTCAAAGACTGGTCGGCGCTTGAAGCAACCCTGCGTTCCCAGGCGGAGATCTCGGTCAACCGCAAGACGCAGGGCGCTGTGTTGCTCAAGCTGGCGCGGGTGCAGCGGCAGCGCTTGCATCAGCCGAAGCGCGCGGCGGACACGCTGGAGAAGCTGCTCAGCCTCGATCCCGACAACGACAAGGCCGCCGATCTGCTCGAGAGGCTGTGCGACAAGCTCGATGATTGGATCCGTCTGACCCGCGTGCTTTCCCTGCGGGTCACGGCACTCCCGCCGGGCAAGGCCCGTGCGCAGCAGCATTGCCGCGTGGCCCGGGTGATGGAAGAGAAGCTGCTCGACCCAGAGGGGGCTGCACGTGGGTACCGCAGCGCGTTGGCGGAGGATCCCGAAAACCACGAGGCCTTCGCGAACCTGCCGCGCATCTATGCCGAACGTGGCGACTGGAAGGCGCTCGAGGAGGAGTACGCCCGCCGCATCGCACGGCCCCGGGCCAAGAGCGAGTTGCTGCCCGATCTGCTCAAGTTGGGCGACTTGTACAATCGGCGGCTGCACAACCGTGACCGGGCGGCGGATTGCTACCGGGCTGCGATCGTCATCAACCAGGAAGAGGTTCCCTGCCTCGACTTCATGATCGAGTACCTGCGCGAGAAAGACCACTACCTCGAGCTGGCCAAGATGCTCGAGCTGCGGTTGGTCGCGAAACCTGCGCCCGGCGCGCCGTTGCGCGTCCACCAAGAGCTGGCTGAGCTCTACACCGCCAAGGCCTACGACCCCGAGAGGGCCGTGAGCCATTGGAATCAAGTGCTCAGCGAGGCGCCCACCGACAAGGTGCGCGACAACCTGCAGGTGCTCTACCGCATGTCGGGCATGATGCGTGAGCTGTCGCAGCTGTTCATCGAGTGGGCCGACACCGCCGATGGGACCAAGCAGGGTCGGCTGCTGGCCGAAGCCGCCCGCGTGCTCGCCGAAGAGCTGGGCGAGCGGGACGAGGCCGTCAAGCTGTACCGGCAGGCGCTCGATATCGACGAGCACAACAGCCGCACGCGGCGCGAGCTGGCTGAGCTGCTGCGGCGTATGGGGGCCGACGATGAGCTGGAGGCGCTCTACAGTGGGCTCGACAGCAAGGACATGCCTGAGGTCGAGGCCCTCGAGGTGCTGCGCGAGCGCAGCGTCTACCTGTTCGATCGGGATCCGGAGCGGGCGTGCCAGGCTCTGGAAGAATACCTGCACCACCGCCCCACCGACGTCGACGCTGCCCGGTCGCTGGCGGCCCTCTACCGTTCGCTGGGGCGCTTCCGCCACCTCTGGGAGTTGCTGAAGCAGCTGCTCAAGGCGGAGAAGTCGCCGGCGGCGCAGATCTCGGTGCGGCTCGAGCTGGGACGTGTCGCCTTCCGCGACCGTTCGCGGCTGCGCGAGGCGATTGCGATCGTCAAAGAGGCGATCACCGACGACGCTCGCGGGTTGCCGGCGCTGCGCATGCTCCAGGCGCTGTATCGCGAGGAGGGCACGGAGAAGGGCGAGCTGCAGTGCCTGAAACGGGAAGCGCGCATCGTCGCCGATCAGCCCCAGAAGCTGAATCTGGCCGTGAAGATCGGCGAGCTGTATGAGTTCAAGCTCGAAGACCTGCACAAGGCTCTGAAGATCTACGAGACCGCTCTGGCGCGTGACCAGCGCAACTTCGGCGCGATCGTCGCGATGGAGCGGGTGTCCGAAAAGCTGAAGTTCGTCGACGGCGTGGCGGTCGCGCTCGAAGCACGGCGGCAGCTGGTCGACGATCCCGACACCAAACGTTACCTCGACCTGCGTCTCTCGGAGATCTACGAGTCGAACCATCAGATGGAAGACGCAGTGGCCGTGCTGCGCCGCAGCCTGAAGATTGCTGAGGGCGATGCGGTCACCCTGCATCGGCTCGGGCGACTCGAAGCGACCATTGGCCAGCACGGGGAGGCGGCCCGGCTACTCGGCGAGGCTGCTGAGAAGCTCGAGAATGGCGGCGACCACAACCAGTTGATCCGGGTCTACGAGTTGCTGGCCACGCAGCATGAGGCGCTGGGACAGAAGGCCGAAGCGGTCGTCGTGCTGGGCAAGCTGGCCGAGTTGGCTGCACGGACTTCACGGCGCGTTCACGAGCGGGTGGCTCTCGACGGACTGTTGCGCCACAGTCTGGAACCTGCCGAGGAAGCCTTGCGGGCCGAGCGGCGGGCCGAGCTGGCGTTGGCCGAGACCGACATGCGCACCGCCGGTCGCTGCCTTCTGCGGGCGGGAACGGCGCACAAGCAGCTCAAGGACTTCGACCAGGCCAAGGCTCTGTTCCGGCGAGCGCTGAGCACCGAGCGGGCGCCTGTGGAGACTGCCGAGCAGTTGGCCGAGGTCTGCAGCCGAACCAAAGACAAAGAAGGCTGGCTCGAGGCGCTCGAAGAGTTGGCGCGGCGCGCTCCGGAGGTCGCCACCCGCGCGCGAGCGTTGGTGGCCAAAGCCGGCGTGCTCCGCAACCTCAAGCAGCTGGACGCTGCTTTCCTGACCGCGCAGCGCGCGGTTGTGATCTGCCCGGATGCCGTCAATGGCTGGCAGCTGCTGTACCGCCTGGCCAAGACCCGCAACGACCTCAATACCGAGGCGCACTGTCTCGAACGCTTGGCTGAGCTCAGCACGGTCGCGAAGCGGGTCAAGATCTTCAAGAACCTGGGGACGGTCTACAAGGCGCTGCAGCTGCCGACTCGCGAGATCAACGCGTACGCTCGCCTCCTTTCCATCGCGCCCAAAAACACCGAGGCGCGCAAGCGGTTGATCGAGCTCTACCGCCAAGAGGGTCGTATCCGCGAGCTCTTGCAGCTGCTCGACGAAGAGATCACCCGCAGTGACCCTCCCAAGCTGAAAGCTGCGTTGAAGCTTGAGCGCGCCAGCCTGTTGCTCAAGCTCGGTCGTGAAGAGGACGCCCTCTACGAGCTCGACAACGCGCTGAAGCTCGATCCACAGAATGCCGAGGTGCGGCAGCAGCTGATCCGCTTGGCGAAGAGCCGCCACGACAATCTGCGCCTGGCGCGGGTGCTCGAGCTCGAGGCTGGGGAGTCGGGTAAGGCATTGGGCTGGTTGGAGCTCGCGAAGTTGCGGCAGGAGTCCCTGGGGGACATCTTTGGAGCGATGGATGCCGCCGAGAAGGGGCTGGCGCTGGCCGAGGACAAGAGCGCCTTCTACGAGGCCCTGCACGACCTGTACGAGCGGACGGGGTCGTTCCGCAAGTTGGCCGATTTGCGAGGCTTGCGTGCCGAGCTCGTCGAGGACGACAGCGAGCGGGTGGCACTGTTGCTGCGCAAAGGAGAGACCGAGCGCAACCAGCTGTACGATTTTGTCAGCGCCTGCCAGTCGATGCGCAGTGTCCTCGAGCTGGACCACGACAATGCGGAGGCGCTCAAGCACCTGCGCGAGATGCTCGAAGCACAGGGACATCTGACCGAGTTTGCCGAGCTGCTCGACGGCCTGGGCGATGACTTCGCCGAACAGCGCGCCTGGGCCTGGCTGAAGGTGGCGCGTTCCGAACGCGCCGCCGGCGAGTCTGACGCAGCCCGGGCTGCGCTCGAGAAGGCGCGCGAAGCGTCTCCCGAGAATTCGCATCTCGAGCTGTTCGAGCTCAGCCTCAGCGATACAGAATCGCGTGACTGGGAGCGCTATGCGACGGTTCTGCGGGCAGCCTGCGAGGATGCCCCTGAGAGTGAGAAGGGCACGCTCGAGAAAGAGCTCGGGATGGCGCTGCTGCACAGGCTGGACAAGCCCAAACTCGCGCTCAAGGCCTTCCGCGAAGCGCTGAAGCACGACATGTCCGAGAAGGAGGGCATGGAAGCTGCCGAGGCCTGTCTGGTCTGCTTGGAGAAGCTCGAGAAGTGGGAACCCTGGTTCGATGCAGCGCGGCAACTGGCGGAATTGAAGGGGGCCAAAGACCCGCGGGCGGGGGCGGCGGTCTACCGGCGCATGGGCGTGCAGTACGGCAAGCTCAAGTTGGCGTCGAAGGCGCGCGGTGTGTACAGGAAGGCCGTGCAGCTCGACCCGCAGGACCGGATCTCGCTCGAGGCTCTGCTGCAGACGGCCATCGACCGAGGCAAGGTCGACGAGGCGCGCGCCTGGCTCGGGCTCCTCACCCAGGTTGGTACCCCGGCTGAGAAAGGCGCGGCGTTCCTCGAGCTGGCGAAAGCCCCGTATGTGCGCGAGGCTGCCGAAGAACGCCTGCATCTGGAAGCCGCGGTCAAGAATGATCCGCAATTGCGCGAGGCCTGCCTGGGCCTGATTCCCATCTACAAGCGGGAACAGGAGTGGGAGGCCCTGCACGGAGTCACCGAGCGGCTGTTGGCGCACGGCGATTGGGAACCCAAGCAGGAAGCCCAGCTGCTTTCCTTCCGCGCGCGGTCTCGCGAGGAACGTGGTGATTTCAAGGGCGCCAGTCTCGACTACGACGCCTCGGTACGCCTGTGGCCGAAGGTCCGCAAGACCTGGGCTGCTTTGGCGCAGGCTTCCTATAAGGCCGAACGCTATGAAGAGGTGTGGCCAGCATTGCAGCGAGCGCTCGAGCGCGGCTTGACCGACGAGGACTTCGAGCTCCGGCTGCAGGCGGCGGATGCAGAGGAGAAGTGTGGCCATTTTCCGCAGGCTGTTGAGCTCTACCGGCAGATCCTCGACGAGAACTCGGGCCAGGAACAAGCGATCACGCGGCTCTTCGCGCTGGTCGAGCATCTTCCTGATGAAGAGGGAGCCTTGGAGCTCTTCAAGCGCCTGGCCGCAGACAGCTCACCTGAAGATGCGGTCGAGCGCTACCTGCGTGCCGGTCAATTGGCGGTTTCGGTCGGCAACCTGGTCGAGGCGGAGAGCCTGTACCTCGAAGCCAGCAGTATGGCCGGAGATGATCCGCGCCCGTTGCAGAAACTGGCTGAGCTCTACCGGGAGCGCAAAGATTGGGAATTGGCGCTCGGCTATCTGCAAGAACTGCTGACGCTTGCCCTGAGCTCAGAGCAACGAGCGCGCATCTATTTCGACATCGGCGAGATCTACCGCGATGGCCTGTCCGACCTGGGATCGGCGCTCAAGGCTTTTGAGAGCGTGCTGAACGAGGGGATCTCCGAAGTCGAGTCGCGCGCGCTGCAGGCGGTGGAGCCCCTGCTCGATGAAGATCTCGAGAGTCTGGAGGGCTTCGTCAACCTTCCTCAGGCACGGCAGGATAGCCAGGCCGAGCTGCTGGCGCGGCTG
Source organism: Planctomycetota bacterium (assembly GCA_029260765.1). Classification (GTDB taxonomy): domain Bacteria; phylum Planctomycetota; class J058; order JAJDCP01; family JAJDCP01; genus JAJDCP01. The sequence continues at coordinate 5,634 of JAJDCP010000099.1, read as the reverse complement.
CGGCTGGCCAAGCTGTACCTGCGGGTCGGCAAGCGTTCGGAGGCGCTGACAGAGTACGAGCGCATCCTGCAGATCAAAGAAGTCAATGAGCATGCGCTGGCGACCATCGCACAGGTCTGTTTCGAAGTCGGCGATCTCGAGCGTGCTGCCGCTGCCCATCGTCGATTGGTCGCGCAGAATCCAATGCGTGCCGAGTCGTACCGCGCGCTGATGCGCATCTTCTCGTTGCGCAAAGATGCCTTCGGGGCGGCGGGTGCGTTGGAGTCGTATACGATCCTGGTCGGCCCGAAACGCGCGCGTCGTGAATCGGTGGGCATCTACATCGACAGGCGCAAACCGGCGGAACCCGGACCGATCTCCGACGAGCTGCGGGCGCAGTACTTCTTCGAGCTGTCCCCCGAGCTCGAGGTGCTCGAGAGCTGCTTGAATGTGGCGGCGCCCGTTTTGTTCAAGTCGCTCGAGAAGTTGTACCGGCCCTCCGATCTGCTCGGTCGAAAGCTCAAAAGCCGCGGGAAGGTCTGGGAGAGGGTGCGTGAGGTCGCGCAGGAGATCGGTTTCAAGGAAGTCGAAGTCTACCGCATGCCGGACGGCGCAGCCCTGGACATCGACCTGTTGCCGGGCAGTCCGAATCTTCTCTTCATCTCCGAGAGCTTTCTGCAGACCTATCCGCTGGAAGCCGCCCGTTTTCTGATTGCGCGCAAGCTCGAGCTCTTCCATGGCGCCCGCTCTCTGGCAGCGCTCGAGGAAGAGCTTCTGGTCAATCTCGTCAACAGCATGTTCCTGTCCCTCTCGCGCGGACTCTCCCGCCGGTTGTTGGGCTCGGTGGATGTCACAGGCCTGAAGAAGCTACGTTGGTCGTTGATGGGCTCTGGCAAACGCCAGGTTGAAGAGGCTGCGGCGAAGGTGGCGGAGCACGGCGTCCCAGATGTCCTGGCCTGGCGGGAAGCCATCCTTGCGGGCGCCGAGCGCGCAGCGTTGGTTGTCAGCGGTAGTCTGGAGCATACTCTGCGCGCTCGCATCGGGCTCAAGGACGTGTCTTCGGCTGCCAAGCGGCTCGAAGCGGACGATCTCGCGGGGGCCCTGGCTTTGCATCCCAGCGCACAGACCTTGCTGGGCTTCTACAACTCTGAGGCCTACGCCGAAATCTGGCGAGAGCGTCGCTAGATGGCGCTGCGAGGACTTCCTCGCATTCTCAGCCCAAGGACCTTAACCGACCCGCGGCCCTTCAAGTTGGGGCAGGCTGCGGCCATACGCGCGGGCTTCAGCGAATTCTTCTCAGAACTTCGGGTTCTTCCGCTCGCGACCTATAATAGTGTGGAAGGGAACTCTGTCTCCTCCCGCACTCCCATCTGTGGTGGGGGGGACGGCCAGGCTCCCCCTAGAGCACAGCAATACGAGACGTTTCGGGACGCGTTCCCGGGCGGACACAGAGGCTCGTCTTGAGTACTGAAAAACTGGTCCCCGACTTCGAGCTTTACAGCAACGGCGCGAAACTGCCGAAGCCCGCGGCCGAGTCGGTGCTGAGCGTTTCGGTTGATCAGTCACTGGACATGGCAGGCATGTTCCAGTTTTCGCTGAACAACGACGGCTTCAAGTGGAGCGATTCCCCGCTCTTCAAAGAAGGCAACAAGATCAAGATCGATCTTGGCTACGTCGGGAAGCTCAAGACGGTTGTGGAGGGCGAAGTCACCTCGATCAAGTGCTCGTTCCCGCGCCATGGCGTCTCGGTCATCACAGTGTCCGGCTATGACAAGTACCACCGTATGCGCAGGGTCAAGAAGAGCCGCTCGTTTCTGGAGATGAAAGACAGCGAGATCGTGGCGAAAGTCGTCGGCGAATACGGCCTCAGCGCGCAGTGCGACACCACCTCCGTAAAGCATTTCTGTGTCTTTCAGAATGACCAGAGCGACATCGACTTCCTGCTCGAGCGGGCCATGGCGATTGACTTCACGGTGTCCATCGAAGGCTCCAAGCTGCTGTTCAGGAAGGCCAAGGGCGCCGGTGCCATCAAGCTGAAGTGGGGACAGGATCTCAAGCAGTTCCGCCCGGTGACCAGCCTGACCAATCAGCTCTCCGACGTCGAGATCCGAGCCTGGGACCCGAAGAAGAAAGAGCCGATCGTTGCCAAGGCGAGCGCAGGCGACGTGACGGACAAAATGGGGGGAACCACCACCGGCGCCGAGTTGGTGAAAAAGGCACTCGGAGCGGCTGCTAAGGGCATCTTCATCAATCTGCCGGTCCGTTGTCAGCAAGAAGCCGACGACATGGCCAAGGCGATGATCAATCAGCGAGCGCGTGGTTTCATCACCGGCTCGGGTATGTGCATCGGTAATCCGGATGTCAAACCGGGCAGCATGCTCGAGCTCGACGGTTGTGGCACCGTGTTCTCTGGCAAATACTTCGTGACTGGGTCGAAGCACCTGCTTTCGGCGCATGGCTACACGACATCGTTTGACGTACGGCGAACAGCTTTTGGTCAGGCCAAAGAGCCTCAGAAGGGCCCGCAAGGCCAACCCAAACCTCCACCGCAGCTGCGTAAGGCCAAGTCCAAGGACGAGAAGCCCGAGCCGATCGTGACCAACGCTCATTGGTCGCGGGATTTCGCCAAAGAGAGCCAGGCCGTGCTGATGCACGTCGAGGTCTATCACGTCAACCCGGGGACGAGCGCGACCTTCAAGATCTACTCGCGCGACGCCAACGGCAAGACCAAGTTCCTCGAGGAGAAGTCCGGCCAGGTTGCCAACGACCACGCGCAGGCCGCGTTCACCTACGACTATGAAGATGGCCGCGAGATCAACCCTTCGGACTTCATCTTCAAGGCGACGGTGGCGGGCAAAGAGGCGACCTCTGGTTTGCTCAAGGTGCGCAACGTCGGCGAGGTCAATGCGAAGATCGGCGACACCGACATCGCGCTCGGCAACGCAGTGTTTGAAGTGAAGATGTCTCACGGTGTGACTTTCCGTGGCAAGCTCGACGAGAGCGGTCACGCGAGCCTGCCGGAGTTCTCGCCCTGCAAGTGGGAGGTGACCTTTCCTGAGGACAAGCCTGAGAAACGGTCTGTTTCGAAGAAGAAGGACGACGCCAAGAAGAAGGACGACGCCAAGAAGAAGGATGACGACAAGAAGGACGACGGCAAGAAGGGTGACGCTCCCGACACCAAGAAGCCCGACGGCGGTCGTGCCAAGCCGGTCAAGGCCCAGCTGAGCAAGGCAGATGCCGCGGTTGTCGCGGCAGCAGCTGCTGCTGCGGCAGCGGCTGCGGTAGCAGCTGCACTGGCGAAAAAGGAAGACGAGGCGAAGAAGAAGGACGAAGCGAAAGAGGAAGACGACGCCAAGAAGGACGACGCCAAGAAGGACGACGCCAAGAAGGACGACGCCAAGAAGGGCGACGCCAAGAAGGACGACGACAAGAAGGCCGAGGACAAGAAGGCCGAGGCCAAGAAACCCGAAGAGAAGAAGCCGACGACTCCTTCTCCGCAGGAGCAGGACGTTCCATCCGGTCTGAAGCTGGTCAAGGATCCGGAGGCACAGCAGCAGACGGACAAGAAGCCGGACGCGAAGGAGGCAGAGGACAAGAAGGCCGGGGACGCGAAGAAGCCGGAAGCGCAGCAGCAGAAGGATGAGAAGCCTGACGCGAAGAAGTCCGAAGAGAAGAAGTCCGAAGAGAAGAAGTCCGACGCCAAAGCCCAGGAAGACTCTTCGCTCGCGGCCATCGCAGCGGCAGCGGCGGCAGCGGCTGCAGGCGCGGTGATTGGCGCGTTGTTGGGCAGCAAGGGCGATGAGAAGCCCTGCGAGAAGAAGGGCGAAGAGAAGAAGGGCGAAGAGAAGAAGGGCGATCCGCAGAAGCCGCAGGTAGATAGCGAGAAGCCCGACGAGAAGAAGGACGAAGAGAAGAAGGGCGATCCGCAGAAGCCGCAGGTAGATAGCGAGAAGCCCGACGAGAAGAAGGGCGAAGAGAAGAAGGGCGATCCGCAGAAGCCGCAGGTAGACGGCGAAAAGCCCGACGACAAGAAGGGCGATCCGCAGAAGCCGCAGGTAGACGGCGAAAAGCCCGACGACAAGAAGGCGGAGGACAAGAAGACCGAGGGAGCCAAGCCTCAACAGAGCGAAGTGCCCTCTGGCAAGGACCTGGTCAAGGACCCCGAGGCCAAGGGTAAGGCTGGCGAGAAGAAGGACGATGCGGCCAAGAAGGACGATGCGGCCAAGAAGAAAGACTCCGGCAAGATGTCAACCCTCGCCAAAGCTGCCGTGGTTGCGGGCATCGCGGGGGTCGGACTGGCTGCCGCCGCCGCGCTCAGCGGTTCTGGATCCGATGCGGGCGCAAAAGCCGGTGCCGATAGCAAAACCGACCCAGCAAAGAAGTCCGAAGACTCCAAGGACTCGGCAGAGAAGAAGTCGGAAGAGAAGAAAGCCGACGAGAAGAAGTCGGCGTCCGACGACAAGGCCCAGACGGATGCAGGCGGCGCCGCTGCTGCCAAGACCGCCGCCGAGGCCGACAAGAGCAAGACCGACGATGCCAAGAAGGCCGACGACGCTAAAGCCAAGGCTGATGACGCGAAGAAGGCCGACGGTAGCGAAGCCAAAGCTGACGATGCCAAGAAGGTTGCTGAAGCAGAGGAGAAGGCCGAGGCCGCACAGAAAGACGCTGATGCAGCGAAGGCCAAGGCTGACGACGACCGCAAGAAGGCCGATGAGCTGCAACAGAAGGCGGACGAGGCTGGCGCTGAAGCCAATGAGGCGCGTGAGAAAGCCGACGCCAAGGCTGAAGAGGTCTCGGCCGCGAAGGAGAATCTCTCCGAGCTTGAGAAAGAAAAAGCTCGGCTCCAAGAAGAGGGCAAGAGCACCGAAGAGATCGATAAGAAAATCGCTGCCGCCAAGGATGATCTGGCGAAGAAAGAAGGCGAGCAGGCCGAGCTCGAAGACCAGGCGAAGAAGGCCGAAGACAAGGCCGAACAGGCAAAGGGCGAGGCCGACAAGGCCGAGGTCGAGGCGCAGAAGTCGGGAGCCGAGGCGGACAAGGCGAAGAAGGCTGCAGACGACGCGAAGAAGGCTGCCGACGATAGCAAGAAGGGCTCGAAGGTTGGCCTGGGTACAAAGATCGCCATCGGAGCGGCCATCGGAGCGGCAGCCATAGGAGCCGCCGTGATCGCCACGAAGGTCACGGGACGCATGGGGGCCGCCGGTGGGGCTGCCGTGTCCGAGCCAGCAGCGACGAAGGCAGAAACGGGCGGGCCCGATCCTGACAAGATGGCTGCCGCCGCCAAGGCTGCCGCAGCGGATGGCAAGGGAGACGCGGGAGCCGCCAAGGGGCAGGTCGACTGCGAGAAGCCCACCGACGGTGGTGGGGCCAAGACCCAGACTGACGGCGAGAAGCCAACGGATGGCGGCGGCGGGAAGCCGCAGGTCGATCCTCAGAAACCGCAGATCGATGACTCGAAGCCTGATCCCGAGAAGAAGGGCGATCCTGAGAAGAAGTGCGACCCCGAGAAGAAGGGCGATCCTGAGAAGAAGGGCGATCCCGAGAAGAAGGGCGACCCCGAGAAGAAGGGCGACCCCGAGAAGAAGGGCGATCCTGAGAAGAAGGGCGATCCCGAGAAGAAGGGTGATCCCGAGAAGAAGGGCGACCCCGAGAAGA
>JAJDCP010000098.1 GCA_029260765.1 Planctomycetota bacterium | reverse complement strand
CAGCTCGGCCCTCAAGCGCGGCTGGCCCGCCGAGGCGGCAGCCAGCTGCAGCGCACGGTCGAGCGGCAGGCTGCGCCGCAGCAGCAACGCCAGGGTGGCGCAGGCGGTCGTGCTGCCGGCCTGCCAGCGCATGCTGCCGAGCACCGGCATGCTTCCCAGCAGACCTCCCAAAAACCCTCGCTCCAAGAGCGGGTCGCGGCTCCATGAGAGGCCGACAATGACCACAAACACGCCCAGCGCGCAGAGCAAACCCGCCCCCATTGCGGGCGTGTCTCCGAGCATCAGCAGCATGCGGGTTGGAAGGGGAAGCTCGACGTTGAGCGAGGCAAAGATCTGCTCGAAGCCGGGCACCACCACCACGAGCAGGAAGGCGGCCACCGCCAAGATGCAACACATCGCGATGATCGGGTAGGTCAGCAGCCCGCGCAGCTTCGAGCCGAGGTCTGCGCGTAGCTCGGCATGGCGGGCGATTTCCTCAAAGGCACCCGGCAGATCGGCGCTGGCCATGCCAGCTTCGACGATCACTCCATAGAGGGGTGGAAACACGCCTTGGTGTCGCTTGTAGGCCTCGGCAAGGGGAGTGCCGGCCTCGATGTCCGCCGCCAGGGCGCGCACGGTTTCTTTGAGCTTGGCGCTCCCCAGGTCGGACTCGAGCACCCGCAGCGCACGTCCGAGGGGCACATCTGAACGGCACAGGCCGGCCAGGGTGCGGTGCAGCAGCGAGATCTGATCGCTGGCTGGAACGGGCATAGCATCGGCGCCTTCCGTCATCGCGGATTCCTCCAGGGGTCAGGTGCGCGGTTGCGGGCTATTCGGGGCCCAGCACCCGCTCCACTTCTTCGGACGTTGTCTCTCCGGCCGCGAGCAAGCGCTGTGCGTCGTCACGCAGGCCACGCATGCCATCGGCGAGCGCGGCCGCGGCCAGGGCCTCGCCGTCGGCGCGGGCCAGCACCGCGGTGCGCAGGTTCGTCCCGAGCGGCAGCCATGCGGCGATGGGCAGCCGGCCTGCGAAGCCGCTCTGGTTGCAGCCGTCGCAGCCTTGGCCGTCACAGCTGCGGCAGGTCCGGCGCACCAGGCGCTGTGCGAGCACACCGCGGACAGCCGTGGTCAATACAAAAGCCTCGACACCCATATCCAGAAGCCGCGCGAAGACCAGCGGAGCCGTGCCTGCATGCACCGTCGAGGCGACCAGATGGCCGGTCAGGCCCGCTTCGAGGGCGATCGAAGCGGTCTCGCGGTCGCGGATCTCGCCGATCAGGATCACGTCGGGGTCCTGGCGCAGCAGCGAACGGAGGGCGCGCGGGAAATCGAGGCCGGCCGCGCGGTTGATCTGGGTCTGGATCACGCCGGGCAGCTGGTCTTCGATCGGATCCTCGACGCTGACCAGGCTGCGCAGCTCGGGCTGTGCGCACAAGTGGCGTAGCAGGGCATACAAGGTCGAGGTTTTTCCACTGCCGCTCGGGCCGGTCATCAGCAGCACGCCGTCGGGGCGCGCGATGGCTTCTCGCAGGCCTTTTTCGACGTGTGTCGGCAGCTGCAGTTGGCCGAGGTCGCGCGCCGTCTGGCCGGCCTGGAAGCGCAGGGCGACCCGTTCACCGCGCGCGGTGGGATAGGTTGCCACCCGTACGGGGCTGCCGATGCCGCTCAGCTCTCGCGAGATTCGGCCCTCTTGCGGCAGGTCGTTGCGGTAGACCAGCAACTCCGCGAGAGTCTTGAGCCGGCCGACGACCGAGCCCTGCAGTTCGGCAGGCAGCCAGCGCAGCAGCTGCAACACTCCGTCGCGCCGCGCCCGTACCCGCAAGCCCTGTGCTTCGGGGTCGAGGTGCAGGTCGCTCAAACCGAGCGCCGCGGCCTCTTGCAGGAGGCCGTCGACGGTCTCGACAGCGTTCATGCTTCCCATGCCCCGAAGACCTCGCCACGTTCGTGCAGAGTCTGCAGAAGCAGGCGATCGCCGTCTTCTTCCAGCTGGCAGGTGGGCACAGCGGGTACTGGCGAGGGGGGCAGCAGGCGGGCTGGCAGGTTCAGACCAAAGAACAGCATCGCTGCCAGGGCCAAGCGGCGGACCAGGGGACGGCGCACCGGAGCCTCACGCGCCAGACGCTGGGCCGCCTTGTGGATGCGCTCGAGGCCGGCGGCTCGTCGCCGGCAGGCAGGGCAGGCTGCCAGGTGGATGTTCACCGACACAGGGCGCGCAAAGGCCGAGAGGTCTTCGTCGAGACAGTCTTGGAAACGCTCCAGCGCGGTCGTGCATGTGAGTCGGGGATAGCCAGACATCAGTGACAATCCTCCTCAGCCAGCTGGGCGCGCAGGCGCTCACGAGCCCGGTGCAGCCAACTCTTGATGGTGCCGCTGGGGCTCCCCACCTGCTCGCTGATCTCACGGATCGAGCTCTGCTGCTCGTAGAACAGGCAGAACACCTTGCGCTCGTCGTCGGGCAGCGATTGCATCGCGGCCCGCAGACGCTCCAGCAGCTCTGCGTCCTCGCCCTGTTGCTCGGGGCTGCGGAGCTCGGCGGCCGGCTCGAAAGACAGCCCGTCCAGAGACTGGAAACGCACCCGCGCGCCGCGCCGCAGGCGGTCGATCAGCAGGTTGCGTACGACCTTGCGCAGCCAGGGAAAGAGGTCGCCTTCCTGCTCGAGCTTGCGTTGGCGGCAGGCGCGTAGCAGGGCTTCCTGAGTCAGGTCCTCGGCGTCGTCGCCCCTGCCGCTCAGGGCCCGGGCGAAGGCGAGCAGGCGTTTTCGTTGCAGGGCTGGCGAGTGTGCCAAGGTGCGATCTCCTTCCTCTGCCATTAAACACGCAGAGGGCCGGGCGCGGTTGCAAGCTTGGCCCAAAAAACGTTCGAGAGCGGGCAGCGGGCCGCGGCGCGTCGATGGAAAAAGTCCTGATCTCAGGCTTCAACACTTCAGTCCGGCAGCGATAGACCTTGCAGACCAGGTTTGCAGTATGCGATCACGTAGATGCGGTCACCGGTCTGGAACAGGTAGTCGCGGCCCTTGAGCAGGCTGCCGCTCTGGAGGCGGCGCGTGGGGGGATTGATGGTCAGCCGGCTGCGCTGGCGGCGGCTGCTGAAACTCTGGCGCGAGCGTTCGGAGGCTTCCTCGCGGACCTGCACACCGACCAGAATGCACTCCTCATCGTCGTAGTCGATCAAGGCCCGCTCGAGGTCGCGGAATGAACGTCCGACGAAGCCCTCGGGGACGTCGATGACGTAGACCTCATTGGTATCTCTGGTGGCCGTCAGCAGCCGCAGATAGAACTCGGTCAGTCCGTGGGTGAGGGCGGCTTGAGCGAGCAGCTTCTCGGCCAGCTCGTCCACACAGACCACCTCGTCGACCTGCGTGTGGCGGAAATGCATGCGGCTGCGCGAATGCAGCAGCTCGACCACGGTGTGCACCTTGGGTTCGATGGCCTCGATGGCCAGGGCGATCAAGATCGACTTGGTGTCCGCGTGCTCGCCCTCTTCGGGGTCTGACAGCACGATGGCCGTGTTGGCCAGCTCGATGCTGGCGCGGGCGAGGATGCGGTCACGGGTCGGGTCGCCCGGAATCACGAACACATTGTGGAAGGGGTCGCTCGCCCCGCTGGGCTCCTGCATCGGGACCTTCTCGGGGTGCTCGGTGATGATCACGATCGCGCGCGGGTCGCCCACCACCTCTGCGTGCAACTGGTGGATGATCTCTTCACCCATATCGTTCCAGTTGCAGATCACGATGTGGTCGTTCAAGACCCCGCTCTTTAGCTCAGCCAACGTTTTTCCCCTGCTGTTCTTGGGACGGAGGAAGCGACTTCAGGTCTGGCGGACCTCGCGTGATCACGACCAGGCGGTCGCCTCGTGCCAGCGGATCATCCCGCCGCAGCCGGCGCCAGCCGGTGCCGGCTTCGGGTGTTTGTGTGCGTGGATTGATCGCCAGCGGAAAGCTGAAGCGCAGTCCGTCGGATGTGGCCGGACCGGGCTCTTCCTCGACGGCACCACGCCAGACCCCGATCGGAACCACGGGGCAGTCACTGGCCGCGAAGCGGCGTTGCAGCTGGCGGAAGCTGCTGCCGACCAGGGTGTCGGGCAGGTCGATGATGGCGGTCTGGTCGACGTTGCCCGCGTTCGACATCAGGCTGACATAGAAGTCGGTCAGATAGTGGCTCATCGCGGTGTGCCCCAACAGGCGGGCCGCCATGCGGCGCACATAGATCAGCTCGCTGACCGACTGGCGCTTGAAGTGCGAACGGCTCTGGTAGTCGAGCAGCTCTGCCAGCGTGTGGGCGTCGGGGCACAGGGATTGCACGGCCAGCGAGGTCAACAGGGTGCGGGCGTCGGCGGCCCTGCGCCCTCGCGCATCGTCGGCGGCCTGGGCCAGCACGACCACGCTGTGCGCCTTGTCGATGTCTGCTTGCAGCAGCGCCGCGCTCTGGGTCGGATCTCCGCTGATCCCCCAGACTCCTGAGTAGAGGCGGCGGTCGCTGATGCGGATCTCGCGTGCGTCGGGGGTGACGATCACTACCTGGCGTGGGGACCCCCGGCCGGCGCCGCGTTCCCCGCGCATCTCGCGGATGATCGCGTCTCCGCGCGGATTCCAGCCACAGATCACGATATGGCCGCGCAGCCGCGCCAGCGACGGCTTGGCCTTGACCAGGTCGGCCAGGCGCACGCTCTCGACGATGGCCGCGAGCAGCGTGGTTCCCAGAAAGCCGAGCACGCCGACACCGGCGATCATGACCGTCGAGGCGGTCATCTTGCCGAGGTTGGTGGCAGGCTCATACTCTTCGAGCCCGCTGAGCAGATAGACCGTCGAGGTCCAGAAGCAATCGATCAGCGAGTAGAAGGGCTCGCCAGGCTGGGGATGGCTGGCCTGCTCGGCCCACCACAGCACTACAGAGGCGACCAGCCAGAGCAGGACCAATGCGACCAGCGACAGGGCCATGCGCTTGAGCCGGTAGGCCTCGATGGCCCATTCGAGCTGGGCGAGCAGGTGTTGCAGTCGAGCGCGCACACATCCCCCGGGGTTGGGCCTGGCCATTGGAACTGATGGCGGGGGCAGGACGCAACGGCTTAGCCCGGATCCGTCAGCAGGATCGTAGCGAGGACCCGGATGGCCGCGAGAATTCGGGCTTGAGCAGCGCAGACGCTACGGGGGTATCTTCGAGCAGCGAGAGGTCGAATTCGCCGGTCAGGCGGGGCCGCAGCAGAAACTGGTGACGGATTCGGGCTGGGGAGCAGGCCGCAGGTTTGTGGGGCTGTGCTCAGAAGATCGCGCCCAGATCGAGCTGCAGTGTTGGGAAACCTGCTGGCTGCAACAGCTCAGCACCCTGTGCCGTCTGTTCGAGACGGTAGCTGCCATCCGCGAGCAGGTGGGCATCAATCCGGTCTATGGCAGGATCAACGAGCCAGTAACGTGGGATCTGGTGTCGGGCATAGCTGACAGACTTGATCAGCACATCGGTGCGACGGGTCGAGGGCGACAGGATCTCGACGACCAGATCTGGGGGGCCCTGGATGTTCTTCTCGCCGACGATGTTCAGACGGTCGGCGCGGATGAACAGCAGGTCGGGTTGGACGATGGTGTGTTTGTCGAGGATCACGTCGATCGGGGCATTGTAGATCTCGCCCAGACCTGTCTTCTCGAGTTGCAGCATCAGCTGGAATTGCAGGTTCTTCGAGACACGCTGGTGGCGGGGGACCGGTGCCGGATTCACGTAGAGCACTCCGTCGATGATCTGGTAGGTCTTGCCGTCGTTGGGCAGCTCGTTGTATTCGTCGATGCCCAGAAGAATGGGAAAAGGAGGCATCAGGCCTCGCTCGGTCTCGGCCATGCGCTTGGTCTCCGTCGCTTGCCTGTAGCCATTATAGCAGAGCTGCGTCCGTCAGGTTTCCTCAGAAGTCCGCCGTCACCAGCAGCGCGCGGATCTTCTCGCTGCCCGAATGCAGCGACGCGTCGAGCAGCAACACCGGCTTCCCGTTCTCGACGGCAAAGCTCTCTTCGAGCTTCGACTGCGCGAAGCGGGGCCGGTGCAGCAGGCCGCCGCCTTCCTCGACCGGCTCGAGGCTGTCGGCGTCGAGCTCGTTGACCGAGAAGCGCAGCTCGAGCTCGACCCGGCCGGACCCGTAGCGGCGCGGCAGCAGCGACAGCTTGCCACCCTGGTCGAGGGTGCGCAGCTCGGGGCTGGGCCGGTCTTCAGCGAAAAACCCCCACAACACGGCATAGTTGCGGCTGACCGCCAGCTCGCTCCAGGCGCCGCTGCGGGCGACCAGCTCGAAGGGCGCTGAGAGTCGGTGCGCGCGCAGGGCCGCGAGGTTCTCGGTCAGGTCTTCGGCGTCGAGCATCGCCTCGGCCAGGGCCGGCGGCAGCTCCAGCCACTCTGCACGTACGCGGATCGGGCGGTTGCGCCAGGCTTGAACCTCCTCCAGCAGCCCGGCGGTCGCCTCGACCACGGGGGTGTTGTGGACCAGGAACAGGCTGTCCCACTCGAAGAACAAGGCGCTGTCTTTGTCCCAGCGGGCGCGCTGTACCTCAGCGAGCTTGGCGGTGAGGGCGTCGGGCAGCAACGGCAGCCAGCCGCCAGTGCTGGTGCCGCTCTGGAACGCTTCGTCCGCGGCGATCCCTCTTCCCCACTGCAGAGCATCCACGCTGTCCGTGCCGAAGGAGGTGCTGCCCTGGGGCCCCCAGTTGGAGACACTCTGGGCCGCGCGGTCCTGCCGGGTGCGCTCTTCTGCGAACCATTTGCTGGCATGTTCTTCGCCGGTTTTGAGCTCCCAGACATAGCCGGATGCCGATTGTTCGGCCCGCAGGTCGCGGCTCTCTGGCAGAGCGATCGGCACGGTGCGCGCGATCCGTCCGCCGGGCAGCCAGGGCTGCAAGGCGAGCGCGGCGGCGGGCGTCCAGCGTGCCCGCACCAACACCAGCACCACCTGGTCCGGCTCTGGCGCCGGGGCAGCTCCGAAGACGTGCCAGCGGGCCCGGTCGAGCAGCATCTGGCCGCGCACCGCGGTGGTGTGCAGGGTCTGCAGGTCGATGCCCGCCTGCACTTCGCGGTCGGGCTGACGCAGGTCGGGGTGGTAGGTCATCTCCAGGCGCCTGCTCTTGCTGGGCTCTTCAGCTTGCAGGGCTGCCTCGAGGTGCAGCAGGGCATCGCCGGGCGCCGCCAGCCAGATGGCGGCCTTGACCGCCAGGCCATCTTCCAGGGTCTCTTGCACCTCGATCGGCTTGCCGTCTTGGACGTTCAAACGCACGACTGGGCGGCGCGACTGGCCCTCAGCGCTCTCGCTCCACTGGCCGTTGCACAGGCGCAGCCGTCGGCGGGCCAGAGTCTGGGCGCTGCCATCGGCCAGTCCGGCCAGAATCGCCTCACGCAACGCGGGGGCGAGGGTGGTGTCGAGGCCGTCGCGGGCCGCCACCTGTTCCGCCAGCGCCAGCCCGACCTTGACCATGTGCAGGTCGAGGTGGATCGGGGGCAAGCGGCTCGTCTCGAGGTGTTCCAGCAGCGCTTCGATCTTGGCCACCATGGCGGGGCGATGCCGGACCACCAGGTGCCGCCCGACCACCTCGAGCCGGTAGGGACTCTCGAAGCTCTCGGGGTACGCGAGCGCCGTGATGATGCGCGGCAAGGTCGTGTTGGGGGTCGGTAGCCCGCTCTGGAAGAAGGGTTCGAGGTCGAAAGAGCGCTGGCGGGTCGGCACCGCGGACGGGTCGGTCTCGGTCTCGCTGTGGTTGGCTGCGCCGAGTACCAGGTCGAGGTCGCGAGGTGGTTGGTTGGTGACCGGCTGCACACAGCCGAGCATCAGACTGGCCAGGCAGATCAGAGCGAAGGCGGGCAAGGAAGGTCGGAGCATGGCGGGATCTCCTGTGCGGATGGTCAAGGGGCAGACAGACTCTGTCCCAGCGATGGCATGTGCGTGTCATCGGTTGGACACCGCAAGTGTCGATAGTGTTCAGTGGTGTTTGGAAAAACCCGTTGCCAGGGGCTTTGTGAGGGGCGAGGAGCTGCGCAGAGTCAGGCTTGCAGGCGATGTTTTCCGCTTTTCCCGGACGATCGGTCATCTCCTTGGCAGGGCACCCGCCCAGAGAGCATGGAGGTCCCGATGTCCAGTGCTGCCCTTGAGCTTGAAGCCGCCCGCCTGCAGCTGGGCTTGACCCGTGGCTACCAACTGGTGCGCGTCGCCAGGGCTGGCCTGCGCTGCGGCTTGGACTCTCCCAGTCTGGCGCGGCTGGCGGAGCAGAGCGATGCGGTCTTGTCGAAAGCAGCGCCCCTGTTCCTGAGCGCGCTCGACGAGCTGGGCCTGGCCGTGCCCACGCGGGAACAAGCCTACCGGCTGGTGGTCCATGACCTGAAGGTCCGTATGGCGCGCGGCTAGTGCCCACCAGGCGGGTCTCGCCCGCTGAGGAGTCTCTCGCCTTGCCCGATCCCCTTCAGGAATCGGGATGGGCCCAGGAGCTTGTCTGCCGGAGCTGGCGGCGGTAGTCTTGGGGCACTCTCGGAGGAGCCCCCGTGACCCCGATCTTGTACAGTGCCCAGGTCTGTCCTTTCGCGCACCGCACCCGCCTGGTGCTGGCGGAAAAGGCCGTGGCCTTTGAGCTGGTGGCCATCGACTTGCAGAACCGGCCGGCGGACTTCAAAGACATCTCGCCCTACGGCAAGGTGCCCGCCCTGGTCTGCGGCCCCGACCGTCTCTGGGAGTCGGCGGTGATCAACGAGTACCTCGAAGAGGTCTACCCTGAACCCGCGCTGTTGCCCCAGACACCCGCTGCGCGCGCGTTGGCCCGGATCTGGATCGACTTCGCCAACACCCGGCTGGTGCCGCGCTTCTACGGCTTGCTGAAAGCCCAAGAGCCCGAGGAGCAGAGCACGCAGCAGGCCAAGCTGCACGATGCGCTGCGCTTTCTCGAACAAGAAGGCCTCGCCCGTTCCGACGGCTGCTTTCTGTTCGGTGATCGCCCGGGTCTGGCCGACTTCAGCCTGTATCCGTGGTTCGAGCGTTGGCCGGTGTTGGAGCACTACCGAGGCTTTCCGGTTCCGCAGCAGCTCACGCAGCTTCATGCCTGGCGCACAGCGATGCAGGCCTGGCCCAGCGTACGGGCCGAAGCGGACAAGGCGGATTTCTACATCGACATGTATCAGGGCTACGCACGCGGCGCGTCGCGTTCCTGAAAAGGAGATCCGATGGCTCTTCACGAACTTGCAGGCAAGCCCGCACCTCGTGAGCGGCTGGTCAACGTCCCGCGGCTGATGACCGCCTACTACACGCAGCGGCCCGACCCAGCCGAGGCCGGACAGCGCGTGTCCTTTGGCACCTCCGGGCACCGGGGCTCGGCGCTGAAGAACAGCTTCAACGAGGCGCACATCCTGGCCATCAGCCAGGCCATCGTCGAGCACCGCAAGAGCGCGGGCGTCACCGGTCCCTTGTTCCTCGGCATGGACACCCACGCTCTGTCCGAGGCGGCCTGGGCCACGGCCATCGAGGTGTTCGCGGGCGCAGAGGTCGAGCTGCGGTACCAGTTGGGGCGCGGTTACACGCCGACGCCGGTGCTGTCGCACGCCATCCTTACCTACAATCAGGGCCGCAGCAGCGGACTCGCCGATGGGGTCGTGATCACGCCTTCGCACAATCCTCCTGAGGACGGCGGCTTCAAGTACAACCCTCCCACGGGGGGCCCCGCCGACAGCGTGATGACCGGGGCGATCCAGGCTCGGGCCAACCAGATCCTCGAGCAGAGTCTGGGGCAGGTGGTGCGTATCCCCTTCGAGCGGGCGCTGCGTTGTGCGACCTCGAAGGCGTACGACTATGTCGCGCCCTACGTCAACGACCTGGCCCAGGTTGTCGACATGGAGGCCATCGCGGGTGCCGGTCTGAAGCTGGGCGTCGATCCGATGGGCGGCGCGGGCGTCGGATACTGGGCCCCGATCGCCGAGGCCTATGGGCTCGACCTCGAGGTGGTCAATCCGGTCGTCGATCCGACCTTCTCGTTCATGACGCTGGATCGGGACGGCAAGATCCGCATGGACTGCTCCTCGCCCTACGCGATGGCCGGTCTGATCAGGCTCAAGGACCGTTTCGATGTCGCCTTCGGCAATGATCCCGACTTCGACCGCCACGGCATCGTCACGCGCAGCAGTGGGCTGCTGAATCCCAACCACTACCTGTCGGTGGCGATCTGGTACCTGTTCCAGAACCGCCCGAGCTGGAGTCCTGAGCTGAGCGTCGGCAAGACTCTGGTCTCAAGCTCGATGATCGATCGCGTGGCCAAACACCTGGGCCGCACCCTGGCGGAGGTGCCGGTCGGCTTCAAGTGGTTCGTCGACGGGCTGCTGCAGGGCAGCTACGGCTTCGGTGGCGAGGAGAGCGCCGGGGCTTCCTTCCTGCGCAAGAACGGTCAGGTCTGGACCACCGACAAGGATGGCATCATCCTCAACCTGCTGGCGGCAGAGATCACAGCCCGCACCGGGCGCGATCCTGGCGAGCACTACCGGGATCTGGAGCAGCGTTTTGGCAGCCCGGTCTACGAGCGTATGGACGTGCCCGCGCAGCGGGAGCAGAAGGCGCGGCTGAAGAAGATGTCGGCCGATGCCGTGCGCGCGGATACGCTCGCGGGCGAGCCGATCGAGGCCAAGCTCAGCCATGCTCCGGGCAACGGCGCCGCGATCGGCGGCCTGAAGGTGGTGACCCAGAACGGTTGGTTTGCCGCGCGGCCTTCCGGGACCGAGGACATCTACAAGATCTATGCGGAGAGCTTCCTCGGCCGTGCGCATCTGGAGAAGATCCAGGCCGAAGCGCAGGGGATCGTCGGTGAGGTGCTGGGGGAAGCCTGAGCCGCTGCGTCGGCCTCCCCTGCATCGTGTATACCCCAGGGCAGGGACCCTGAGACTGGAGATGACCAGCCATGGCCCCGCTTCCCCGCACCTGGCATCAACAAGCCGCGCCCGTCGAGCCGCGGATCATAGTGTTCAGCTGGAACCTGCTCGCCGATGCCCTGGCAGGCTGCGGGGGCTTCGTGCACGCGCCGCCTGGCAGCCTCGAGTGGGAGCGCGCGGATGGACGGGGACGCAAGCAGCGCATCCTCGCCGAGCTGCGTGCTGCCATCGGCGGCGACCAGCAGCCGGACATCATCTGCCTGCAGGAGGTCGACCACTTCGCCGACCATCTCCAGCCGGCGCTGAAAGCGCTCGGCTACAGCGGGTGCTTTGAGCCCAAGCGGCCTGGGAGAGACGGTCTGTGCCTGTTCGTGCGCGACGATCGCTGGTCGATCGATGCCGTCGAGATCCTGCGCTACAGCGATGTTTCGGGGCGTCCCCACGGACAGCTCGCCCTGATCGCACGGCTGGTAGGCCGGCAGGGCCTGGGGAGCCTGCGGGTCGCGACCACGCATCTCAAGGCCAAGGCAGTGCCCGCGTCCGAGGCATTGCGGCTTCGGCAGTGCAGGCAGCTCAAGGAGCATCTTCAGGCTCTGCAAGTGCAGGACCCTCTGCCCACTTTGCTGGCCGGAGACTTCAACGCCCCTCCCGACAGCCCGGAGATCCTGAGTCTACCAGGAGGAAGCCTGGGACTGCAGAGCGTCGAACCCACGCCTGGGTGTAGCGTCGAAGCGTGGACAACCTGGAAGGTGCGGGCCGCGGGCGAGGTGCAGCGGGTCATCGACTACATCTGGTTTGGACCGGGGCTCGCGTGGCTGGGAGGTCTGGGCCTGCCCGCTGGCAGCGATCTTCCCTCGACAGGGCTGCCCTGTTGGGAGTACCCCAGTGACCATCTGCATCTCTGCCACGCCTTCGGGCTGGTCAGCCCCTGACGAGGTTTTTCCGCAGCATGGTGCCCGGACTCAGCGCCCGCTGAGGTTGCGACGCAGCATGGGCAGGGGCTCTTCGACCCAGAACAGCTTGAGCTTGGCGTAGCTGCCGTCGGTCATCTTGTGCAGCCGGAAGCCGAGGTAGCGCAGATCCACCAGCTCCGGCGCATCGGGCCGGGCGATGGCTGCCCACACGAACAGGTGGCGGTACCAACGGGTCTCGATGGTCTTGGTGTTGGAGCCGCTCCAGTACTCGTATTCGGCGGTCTTGTCCTGCCACTGCGCGCCCGCGATGCTCAAGCCGAGCACCTGCCATCCTCGCTCGCTCTGCAGCAGGTCGCTGAAGTCCCGGCGCCAGGACGGGCCTTGCGTGCCCTGGTAGGCGTCGGCGGGCAGGGTCTGGCTGGATACGACCTGCTCGCGCAGGGCTGCGTGGGCCGTGCGCGCTTCAACGATGCGGGTCGCGACGGCGCCGCCCACCTCGGAGTCGACCTGCGCCAGGTAGCTGGCCGCTGCCTCGAGGTGGTCCGCCGCCCTGTCCAGAATGGCCGGGACCCGCCAGGCATCGCCGCCTGAGGCCAGCGCCTCGCGGGCCTGGTCGCTGTCTTCGGCGGCCCGTCCCAGCTGTTGGTCAGCCAACTGCACGCGCGCCTCCGTCAGACGTGCTTGGGCCCGTGCCAGCCCTGGCTCCAGGTCGTCCGCTCCGGCCCCGTCCTTCAGGGCGCTGTCCAGCCAGCCTTGTGCGGACGCGAGCCATTCGACGGCTCGGGCCAGTTGGTGGGGATCTTCCAGGCTGGCGTCCAACGCAGCCGTCGCCGAGGCGAGGCATGTCCGGGCACGCGCGCGTTTGCTCTCCCCGGCGGCGGCCACCAGGTTCTCGATGGCGGCCTCGCGGGCGGCGAGCTGCGCTTCGTCCGCGCCAAAACGTCGGGCGTTGGCCAGGCCGCCCGCTTCGGCTTCTGCCAGTTGGGCGGCCCCAGCCTCAAAGCGATCCCGTTGGTACTCCAGCTCGGCCTTCTTCAGGCAGCCGTCCGCATAGTCCAGATAGACATTGCCGATCCGCGCAGGCAGGCCGAGCTCAGCGAGCACGGCCGCACCGAGGCTCCCTGCCCGGGCCACGGCGAGGAAGGAGGCCCATGTCGACTTCTGCTGGGGGTCCTTGGCGATGAAGCCGGCGAAGGCCGAGTCGATCCACTCCGGGTCCGGGGCGACCGCCGCGAAGGCCACCAGGGCAGCGCGTGCCCCCTCGATATCCGCGGCCAGGCCCTCGTAGCTGGTCGCCAGGTCCTGCAAGACCCGTTGGCCCTGGCGGTCGAGGCCGAGCAGGCTGCCATCGACCTCGTCGAGTCTCTGCTGCAGGTCGAAGAGAACGTACATGCGCTGCTCGAGGTCCTTCTTGCCGCGCAGCAGGTTTGCGGCGACCAGGGCGCTGCCCTCGCCGCGCAGCGCGTCGTTGGCCGCGCCGTTGCGCTCGCGATAGGCCTCAACCAGGGCCTGGGCTGTGGCGAGCAGCTCTTGGGGAACCACCAGACCCGCGGTACGCCTGGCCTTGATGTGGCCGATCACACTGTAGGCAGTGCCGAGGTCGCCGCTTTGCAGGCCGATCTGTGCGGCCGCGATCTGGCTCTGCAGGACCACCAGATCGTCGTCGTCGGCGAGCGAGGGGAAGGAGCCGTAGCAGGCGTCGCGCGCTCGCGCATAGAGCGTCTCGATGGCCAGCAGGCGCTCCTTCCTTTTGCGGGTCTGGGGGCGCGTGCGTTTGTTGGCCCAATACCGATCCCGTTTCGCCTGGGCCCAGATTCCCCACAGCAGCAGGCGGGCTTCGGCCAGCTCACCTGCTTCCACATGGGCCTCCAAGGCGACCACCTGGTCGGCAGCCAGCGAGCTGCGCAACGCGTCGAGCTCGAAGCGTTCGCCTTGAATCGGTCCATCGCTGGCCTGGCCGAGAGCGATCGGGGCGAGGAACACAAGAATCAGCCAAGAAGAAAGATCCGCAATGTGCATGGGGCCTCCTATCGAAGACAGCTGGTTTGAGATTGAGACGCGTGCGCGAGTACGCGAACCATCCAAGGCCCTGGGCGGGAAGCTTGGGGACTTGGGGGGAGCCCGACGGGTTGCACATACCATACCAATCTGAAGAACCCGCTCAACACCTGCATCCGCCGCCGCATGCGTATGACGCAGTGCACACATGTGTATGTCGCGCGCCGACGCCTTGGCCGCTTGGGGCTGGGAATCCCCTCCACGGGGCCCATCTCCTGGCTGCTCTTGCATGCATGCTTGACAGTCCGCCAGCCCGCGGCGACCATTGCGCCAAACCCGTCTATGTGGAGCAGGCATGCTCGAGGTTGGTTCGAAGGCGCCAGATTTTGTGCTGCCGAACCAGTTGCGGCGGATCGTGCAGTTGTCGACCTACCGCGGCAAGAGCTCGGTCGTGTTGTACTTCTTTCCCCATGACAATACCCGTCTGGGTCTGCGCGGCGCGCTGGCGTTTCGGGACAGCCATGCCAGCTTCCGCGAGCTGGGTACGTTGGTCTGCGGCATCAGCGTCGACTCCATCGAGACCCATCGCGATTTCGCACGTAAGCATCAGCTGCCGTTCAACCTGCTCATGGACCTCGAGCACGAGGTCCATGGTTGGTATGGCGTGGGACGGCGCTTCTTCGTGCTGCCGGCGCGTGTCAGCTTTCTGATCGATCTCGAAGGCGTGGTTCGTCACCGATGCCGCGCCAGCCTTGATCCTGGGAAGCACGTGCAGCAGAATCTGCAGGCTGCTCGAGCGCTGGCAGGTGCTGGCAAGGGTTGACCCATAGCCCTGCCTTGAGTAGACATAGTGCACTTCAAGCCCCGAGGGTTGCATGGATCCGCAAGCGATGGAATTCCTCCATCTCATCATCCGTTGGACGCATGTCATCGTGGCGATCGCCTGGATCGGTCACGCCTTCCTGTTCACCGAGCTCGAAGGCGCGCTGGTCCGCTCCGAAGATCCGGACGACCCCAAGGACGGCGAGCTCTGGATGGTGCATGGTGGCGGCTTCTTCCAGTTGGTCAAGACCAACGTGTTCCCGAAGAAGCTGGTCGGTGCCTTGCATTGGTTCAAGTGGGAGGCCTTCTTTACCTGGCTGAGCGGGTTCTTCTTGCTGTCGCTGGTGTACTACCACGGCGGCGGCATCTACCTGGTCGACAGCAGCGTCTCCTCGTTGAGCTATGGCTGGGCGATCGCTGTTGGGCTTGGCTCGATGGTCGTCGGTTGGGCGGTCTACGACGGACTCTGCCGCACACCTCTGCTACGTTTCCGGGCTGCCTTTGCGCTGATCGGGTTCCTGCTCTTTGCTGGGTTGTCCTACGCCCTCACCCACCTGTTGAGTGCGCGCGCGGCGTACATCCATGCGGGAGCGGTGTTGGGAACCCTGATGGTCGGCAACGTCTGGATGGTGATCATTCCCTCGATGCGCCGCATGTTGAAGGGGGTGCAGCCAGGCCAAAAGCTCGATGCCTCCCTGGGCAAGAAGGCCAAGCTGCGTTCGCTGCACAACAACTACCTGGTCTTTCCTCTGATCTTGATTATGGTCAGCAACCATTTCCCCTTTGCCTATGGACACCCGCAGGCCTGGTTGGTGCTGACGGGCCTCGCGCTGCTGGGAGCCGGCGTCAAGCATGTGATGAACGTCAAAGGCAGCGGCTGGGGGCTGGCCCTGGCCGCGATCGTGGCTATGGTGGGCATGGGCATTCTTCAGCTCGCGGCTGAGCCTGAAGAGGACGATGAAGACGACCTGGAGTTTGTCCTGCCGGCGGGCAACACGGGCCCGGTCGCGGGCAACACCGGCCCAGTCGCGGGCAACACCGGCCCGGCCGCAGGCAACACCGGCCCGCAGATTCCGGCAGAGAGCAACGCCGTGGAAGTGCCGCGGCCGCCTGCCGCGCCTGGATCGATCAGCGGTGAGGTGGTGTTCATCGGCACGCCCCCGGTTCGCGAGCGCTTGAGTATGGTCGGCGGTTGTGAGATGCACCGCGACCCGGTCTACGACAACTCTGTGTTGGTGCGTGATGGGCGGCTGCAGAACGCCTTTGTCTGGATCAGCGGCGGCCTCGAGGGGTGGGACCAACCGCCTCCGCGGGAGGATGCGCTGATCGACCAGCGCGGGTGCATGTTCGAGCCGCGGGTCGTTGGCATCCAGACGGGCCAGCGGGTGCGTTTCCTCAACAGCGACGACGTTCTGCACAACGTCAAGGTCGAGGCGCAGTTCAACCGCAGCTACAACGTGGCGATGCCGCAGAAGGACATGTCGGTCCGCAAGCGCTTCAGGCTCGCCGAGATGATGATCCCCATCCAGTGCGACGTGCATCCCTGGATGCGCTCGTACCTGGGCGTCTGCCCGCATCCCTTCTTCAAGGTGACCGGTCCGGACGGCAGCTTCCGCTTCGAGGGGCTGCCGCCGGGCGAGTACGAGCTCGAGGTCTGGCACGAGGTCTACGGCAGCGAGCGGCAGACCGTGGTGCTGGAGCAGGACGGCAAGCTCGAGGTGGTCTTCGAGCTGTACGAATGAGCTCTTCGGTAGCCCTGACGCCGCAGGGAATCGCCATCGACGGCCAGCCGACCTTCCTATACGGCGGCGAGCTGCAGTATTTCCGGGTGCGTGATCCGGGGGGCGATGTGGCCCGCACCCACGCGCTCTGGGAGCGCGGGCTCGACGCCATGCAGGCCGCGGGCATGAACCTGCTGACCAGCTACATCCCCTGGGATGTGCACGAGCCGGAGCCAGGTCGTTTTGTCTTCGAGGGGTTGGCCGATGTCGAGCGCTTCTTCGAGCTCGCCTGCCAGCGTGGTTTCTCGATCTGCGCCAAGCCCGGGCCCTTCATCAACGCCGAGTGGCCGACAGGGATCGGCACTTTCGGGGCCGTCCCCGACTGGTTCCGGCGCCGTCATCCGGGCAGCCTGGTGCGGCGGCCCAACGGGCGGCCCTGGAGCTTCCACCCGCTAGACAGCGGGCAGAGCCAGCCGAGCTACCTCGATCCGCACTTCCTGGCGCGGGTCCGCGCCTGGTTTGCGGCTCTGGCGCCTCGGCTGCGCCCGTTCCTGCAGCGTCGGCCGGGGGTGGTGCTCCTGCAGCTGGACAACGAAACCAACCAGTTCTTTGCCTCGCGCACCGAGCTCGATTTCCACCCCTCGGCGCTGGCGCACTACCGGGCCTGGTTGCGCGAGACCTGGGGCGAGATCGCTGCGCTCAACGCTCGCTATGGCTCGCACTACACCAGCTTTCAGCAGGTGCGGCCGCCGAGGCGCTGGCCGCGCAACCCGCGCGACAACGCCCGGCATCGCGATGCCTACGCCGCGGCACAGGCCTGTGTCGGCGATTTCCTCGCCCATCTGCGCGGCTGCTGGGAAGAGCTGGGAATCGGCGAGCCGGACGTGCTGTTCACCACCAATGACTCGCCCCATCTGTTTCCAGGCCGCCAACATCTGCTCTGGGACGCCGAAGTCAAGAACCGTTCGGGGGTGGCCTGCCTCGACCTCTATCCGCGCCAGCTGCCCTGGGGCAAACGGCCGCTCGATCTGCCGTTTCTGTGCGAGGGGTGGACCCACCTGTTCGCGCAGGGAGCGGCGCGCCAGGGCGGCGCGGTCGCGCTCTCAGCCGAGCTTCAGGGTGGAATCTTCGAGCTGCCGGTCGGACGCATTCCGGTATCGGTAGAGACCACCGAGCAGGTGTTGTGCAAGACGGTCGGCCACGGGCTGGTGATGGCGAGCATCTACGTGCTGCATGGCGGGCTGAACCGGGACGGCAAGCCGTACGACTTCCAGGCAGCCATCGCGCCGGATGGCACCACCCGGCCGCGCTATGCAATGCTGCAGCGTTGGGGGACGCGCCTGCTGAAACCCCACGGTGCGAGGCTGCTCGCCAGCCGGGCGCTGAAAGACGCGGCGCTGATCGTCTACGACCCCGACCTGCAGGCTCCTCGCGTGACGGGGGGCTTGCACCCGCCAAGGCTGGCGGCCGACGCGCATGGTGCTCTGTTTGGATGGATGGCGGCGGCGGGTTTCGCGCCCGAGCTGGCAGATCTGCGCGGGTTAAGTGCGGAGGCCCTCGCGCGGCACAAGGCCGTGCTGTGGCTGAATACGGGCCAGCTACGCCCTGCCTGGGCGAAGCTCCTGGCGGACTATGTGCATGGGGGGGGCACGCTGATCAGCTTTGGGCTCTCGGAGCTGAAGACTCCGGACGGCCAGCCGCTTCCGGAGCTCCAGGACCTGTACGCTGTGCAACGCCGGGAGCCGTTGCGCTGGTGGTTGGGGAGCGGCTCCGTCGAAGCGGTCTGTGGCGCTGACAGCCACATGGTGACGAGCTGGGGTCTGCGCGAGCGCTGTCTGCCAGCGGATGAAGCGCGGCCCTTCTTGTGGGAGAGGCGTTGGCTGCGCGCTCCGGCCTGCCTGGGCTTCGAGCGTCGCGTCGGCAAAGGCCGGCTGTTGCACCTGGGAGCGCTGCCCTTTGTGGGCTTCGGAGGACCGGCCTGGTACGGGTTCTCTGACACAGAGCTGGCGGGCCAGCGCGCGCTCTGCAGCTGGTTGATGCAACAGGCCGGAGTCGGGCGCAGCCTCGACTGTGCCACGCCGCACGGCCTGGTCTGGGGCCGGCGGGTGGCCGAAGAGCAGGGTGGAGGCCTGTTCCTGTTCGTGATCAACGATGGGAAGACGCCGGGCCTGCTCGTGCGTTTCGTGGCCGCCGAGGCCCTGGGAATCTCCGGGACGGGCAGCTACCGTTGCCAGGCGTTGCTGGCGGGCAAAGAGCTGCGGCTACGGACCGGGGAATCCCTGCTGCGTGCGGGTCTGCAACTCGAGCTGCCGCGTTTTGCCTGCGAGGTGCTATGGCTGCGCCCCGTAGGGGGCTGAGGCGCTCGGCCTCGCCTGCAGTCATTGTGATCGCATTATGATTGCGTATGTGCTACGATGCAGCTTGCGAGTAGGGAGAACTCATGGCAAGCCTCACCATCCGCAACCTTCCCCGCGAGCTGATCGATCGGATCAAGGCCCACGCGCGTGCCGAGGGTCGGTCGATGGAACAAGAGCTGCGTCGCCTGCTTTCGCAACACTACCAGCCACAGTCCGAAGCTGAGGATTCCACTTCGCCGGCACGCCCCACGGCCCGATGTCGGCGCTGCGGAGGGCAGCGGCTGGAACCTGGCAGCATGCAGTCGACGGGCAAGCTGTATTTCCGGCCCGCCAACACGAAGTTCCTGACTCTGAAGACGGCGGATGTCCCTATCCGAGCCAACATCTGCCTCGATTGCGGGGCCGTCGAGTTGCTGGGCGATGTCTCCAAGGCGCGCGCCTTGACCGACCGCAAAGAGCCGTATTGAGGCGCTGGCCCTGGCCCCCTACAACCCGAAGAAACGCAGGACCTCGGCCAACAGGGCGCGACGGGTGTCTTGCCCGTCCACAGCTTCGATGGGGAAGCCGAGCACCACCAGGCTATAGCCGCCCTGGTAGCTGATCCCGGCCACGCCTGCGGATCCTCCCAGGTAGTCGAGCCAGGGCTGGCCACCGGCGGTCGCCTGCAGCAGGTCGGGGTAGGCGATCTTCTGCTGGCCAGGAGTGAAGAACTGCAGCGGCGTGGTGAGGTTGAGGGGACCGCCGGGCTGGTCCATGGCCAGGTACGTTCCGGCGTCGTCGCCCGCATAGGCGACCTTCAACCACTGGTGACAGAAGTCCTGCTCGGCCGGGCTGCCGTTCTGGTCGAGGTCCCAGAGCAGCTCTGCGCCGCTGATGAACAGCCGGCCGCCCGCCCCGAGATAGGCCTGCAGCGCAGCGCGTTCGGCGGCATCGAGGCTGTCATCTGCGGTGGACTCCTCGCCCAACAACCAGAGCACGGCAGCATACGCGTTCAGCGGCACGCGACCGGCGGCAACCTCCGCGCCGCTGCAGCAGTCAAAGCCCCACTGGTCGAGCACGGCGCCGCAGCTGCGCAGGAAGTCGTGGCCGCGGGCCAGAGGGTTTTCCGCCGCCGGCTCGCTCTGCCAGCGCTGGTTGCCGTCGACCAGCAGCAGCCGTGGCTGGCCAGGGCGTAGCCCGTAGACGTCCGAAGCCGGACCCACAGCCTGGGCATCGAAGGCGCGCACCCGATACCAGCGCGCCGCGCTGGGAGCCGGCAGGTCGATGGCGCTCAAGCGGGTGGTCGTCGCCTGCCCGGCAGGGAACACCAGACCATCGTCGCTGGTTTCGACCAGGTAGCCCTGGGCGCCGGCCACGGCTGACCAGGACAGCCGGGCCCCCTGCGCTTGCAGACGTACACTCTGCAGCTCGGGCGCCGTGGGCAGAGCGAGCGCCGGGCGCAGCGGGCGGGCGAGACGCTCGAGCGCCCGATCATGCGCAGCACGGGCGGCGTCCCGATCGGGCACGCTGTTCATCAGGAACGAGAACAGGTAACGCCTGCCATCGTGGGGGTGGAACAGGCTCCCGCTCAGGGTGGTGACGCCGGAGAGGCCGCCCGTCTTGCCCCACACGCGCCCGCGGGTATCGGTTCCCGTCATGCGACTCGCCAGAGTGCCACGCAGACCGGCCACGGACAGGGTCTGGTCGAAGACGGCGCCCTCGGGCAGGGTCTGCATCAGGCTGAGCAGACCGATCACCTGGCGGGCGCTGACCTGGTTGGCGCGGGACAGGCCCGAACCGTCGTTCAACGCCAGCCCGGTGGTGTTGACGCCTGCGTCGCCCAGCCAGCGCAGGATCTCTGCCGCCCCGTGGCTGTAGCTGCTGGTGCCGCGGGTGGTGAAACCGAGGTGACGGCAGAGGGCGTCGGCCATCTCATTGTGGCTGACGACATCGATCGGATAGCAACCGACCGGCAGCGGGGGTGATTCCCAGACTGCCAACGTCTGGCTGCCAGCGGGCAAGCCGGGGTTGGCGGAGCGATGCAACGATCCTGCCAGGTTGATGCCGCGCGCGGCGAGCAGGTTTTGCAGACGGCCGCCCACCTCGAGCCGTTCTGCGTCCGCATCCAGCGCGGCCCACCACAAGGGGTCGTAGATCGGCTCCCCGACGATCCACAGATCGCCCGCAACCGCCCGCAGGCCCTCTGTATACAGAGCCTCCACCAGCTGTTCGAGCACGAAGTCGGCGTGGGAATAGAAACGGTCCGACCAGGTGAAGTCGTGGCCGCCCTGCAGATAGAGATCGCCCTGCAGAGTGCCCTGTGGGTCGATGCTGCCGTCGGCTGCCAGCTCGGTGCGCAGGCGATGTTCAGACCCCAACACCGCCAGGGAGGCGGCGGTCGTGAACATCTTCGTATTCGAAGCGGGAATCTGGGGAAGATCGGGGTTCTGGGCATAGACCTGCTGGCCGGTCGCCGCATCGATGATCAATGCCGAGACCGTGCGCCCCTGCAGCGCGGCCGTATTGAACAGCGCATCGATGTCGGCCGCCAGGACGGCCAAAGTGTCCGCGTGCAGCACACTGAGGGCAGGAACCGTCGGCCCCGGATTCGGGTTCGGGTTCGGATTCGGGTTCGGATTCGGATTCGGGTTCGGGTTCGGATTCGGATTCGGAGACACAGAGCCCCCGCTTCCCTGACTGCTCGCCCCCGAGCCGCTCCCCCCGCATCCCAGCGCCAAGAGCAGGGGAAGCAGGATAGTCCAACGCCGCATGATGTTTCCTCGTCAAGCCGGAGTGTCTGCCCGGCATCCGCATACCGCGTGCCGGCTGCACATCCGGCCCGCCTGGCGGCGAGAGGCGACTCTTCCTGGCACGGAGTGTCCGGTTCCCGAACAGCCTTGCAGAACGGCGTCCGGCAGGAGAAAATCTGTACGGAAAGGTGCCCAAGTTGGCTATGATAGATACCTAGAGGTACTTTTCCGACTCTCCGCCTTGCCAAGGCCTTGCCAA
Source organism: Planctomycetota bacterium (assembly GCA_029260765.1). Lineage (GTDB taxonomy): Bacteria > Planctomycetota > J058 > JAJDCP01 > JAJDCP01 > JAJDCP01. Next base: position 65,342 of record JAJDCP010000098.1, on the reverse strand, counting down.
GGAACATCCATGAAGCGTCCCCTGAAGCTCGCTTGCCTGCTGCTCTTCCTCAGTGGCTCACTGTCGGCGCAGTTTGGCCTGTCTCCCAGCCAGGTGCCCGCTCTGCAGAACCCGGCCCGCGAGAATTGGCGCCACTGGCGCACGTACTTCGTGGTGGCTTTGGGTTCGCCCCATCACATGATCCACGACCAGGTCGTCAACGTCGGCCAGCCAGCAGAGTTGGTCGGCAAGTTCGACTACTCGTCGGTGGCCCACAAAGACCTCGAAGACGAAAACGTCGAGGCCTACCTGTACGATCCGGGCACAAGCCTGTGGGAAAGCCTCGGGCGTTATCGGACCAACAGCGATGGCAAGGTGTTCGTGCAGGTGCAGCCACGGCCCGCGGGGTCCTACCTGATCAAAATGGTCGCGGTCGGGGACCTGTCATCGGCCTACGGCTACCTGAATGTGGTGGCGCCTGGCCGCAAGGCGGTGGTCTTCGATATCGATGGCACGCTGACCACCGACGATCTACAGGTCTTCGAAGACTACCTGCGGCTGGACGAGGCGGACATCTACGGGCACGCGGCCGCAGTGGTTCAGCAGTACGCGTTGTACGGCTATCAGGTGTTGTATGTCACCGGGCGGCCGTATTGGACGGCCGACCGCACCCGCGACTGGCTGCACACGCACAACCTGCCCGAGGGGATTCTGCGCACGACCAGCAGCAACAGCCAGTCGTTGCCGGGTTCGAACACGCGCCAATACAAGATCGCGCAGCTGGAGCACTGGGTGAACGATCTGGGCATCGAGATCGTGGCTGCCTACGGGAACGCCACCAGTGACATAGAGGCCTTCGAGGCGGTCGGCATCCCCAAGGCACAGACCTGGATCATCGGCTCCAACGCAGGCCAGTCGGGCACGCAGGCCATCCAGGGCGACTATTCTTCGCACTCCTTCGATCTGCAGTTCATGCCCAACATCAACCCGGCCCACACCCTGCCCGAGTCGGCCCATCCCTACGGTCCCAATCTGCTGCAATGGAAGCAGTACTGGGTGCCCGGTGCCGGAAACCTGGCGCTCGAGTTCGACCCGTTGAGCGAGCTTGAAGCGGGCTGGGACCTGGTCTACATCTTCGACGAGCAGGGACGCTTGCACGGCGGCCGCGGCTACACCGGCCTCGACCTGGCGGGGGCAACGCTTTGGGTGCCCGGCGAGCGGGTCTGGTTGGCATTGGTCAGCGATGCCAGCGTGGAACGTTGGGGCTACCGGGTCCTCCGCATCATCGGGTACTGAGCGAGGTGTCGTCGACACTCTCCTTCTACGAGATCGCCTGCCGCGAAGAGGCTCGCCAGGCCGTCGGGATCGCGGAGGTCGCCCGCGAGGCCGAGGCCCTGGCAGGCGGGTGGTTGAGCTTCGACGCTCCCGGGTCCTGGGCCAACCAGGCCTGCGGACTGGCGATGGGCCGTCCGATCAGCGATGCCGAGCTCGACCGGCTGGTGGCGTTCTATGGCGAACGGAAAGTCGAACCGCGCGTCGAGGTCGCTCCTTTTGCCGACGAGACTCTGGTGCGCGGTTTGGCCGCCCGCGGCTTCGTGCTGCGCAGCTTCGAAGAGGTCTACTACCGTCAGCTCGGGCTCGGGGAAGACCTGCGCGCCGAGCTTCCACACGGCTGGCCGGAGGGCCTGGTGCTGCAGCAGCTCGATGCCACAGACGCGGCAATGGTCACGGAATTCGTTGAGGTCTCTACGATCGGCTTCCGCCCCGAGGGTCAGCCGATCTCCAGCGTGTTCGAGAGCATCACGCGGCGGGTGGCCGAGCATCCGTGCATCGCCAGCTTTCTCGCCTTGCTCGATGGCAGGCCCGTGGGAGGGGGCGGCGTCGAGATCCGCCCAGACGTCTCTTGCTTGGTCGGAACCAGCGTGATGCCTGAAGCGCGCCGCCGGGGCATCCAACTCGCGTTGATGGTCCGGCGTATGGAAGCCGCGCGGGAGGCAGGCTGTGGCTTGGTGGTGATCCACGGCGAACCGGGCATCCCCACCGGACGGAATGCGCGCCGGTTGGGATTTGCGCTCGCCTACACCAAGGTGACCATGGTGCGGCCCGCTCAGGGACTGGCGGTATCGGTGTAACCCAGCTCGCGCCGCAGCTGGCCCATGCGCTCGGCAAGAGGCTGCAGCGCAGCGGGCAGGCCTTCGGGAGGTTGTGCGTCGGGCCGCCAGAGCCAGGCGGCCAGGCGGGCCTGGTTCTCTGGTGTGACGCTGGCCTCGGGGGCCGCAGCCGCGAGCTCGAGGCTGCCCCGCAGCAAGCGGCGCCAGGCCGCGAGCCGCAAGGCGCCGTTGCGCAGCCGGGCTTCGAGCACCGGCCGCTGCCGCCAGCCCAGCTCACGTAGCGCGCTCGTCCACTCAGCAGCCGCGCGGTTGAGCAACGCCAGGGCCGCTTCACAGGGGGCGTGGTCTCCTCGCTCGGCGGCGGCTTGCAACGCGGCCTCGGCATGCGCCTCGACCACCCGCAGCCTGCGTGCGAACAGCCTGGCATACGAGCCCGCAGACACCAACGCGTTGACCAGCAGACCGCTGCAGGCGGCGATGCCGATGGACACCAGCCGCACGCCGAAGGTCTCCAGGGGCGAGCCGCGAGGCACCGCCTGCAGGAATAGGGCGCTGAAGGCTGTGGCCGGCCACGCCAGCTCGAAGCCCAGCTGCAGACTGGCCAGCACGGACAGCCCGACTGCCACGGGGATTCCGATCTCAGGAGCGAGCCCGGCCAGCATCGCCAGGCAACCGCAGACGCCGCCCAGCAGACTGCCGATCAACTGCTGGCCGGCTCGTTTCAGGCCCATCAACAGGGTCGGACTGACGCACAGCACGGCGACGAAGCTGGCGGACACCGCGTCCGGGTTGTCGAGCAGGTGGTTCAAAGCCAGGGCGAGCAGAGCTGCCAGCCCGGCCTTCACAGCCAGGAACCCCGGGTGGGAGAGCGGGGGGAGCGCGCGGGTCAGGTGGGCCACCAGGTTCAGCGCACCCGTCGCAGGCTGGCGCGCAGCTCTTCCTCGACGCCCGCCGCGACCTTCTCACGCAGCCAGTCAGGGTCGATTCTGCCGCGGATCACCAGCGCGTCGATGCGCATCCGCCAGGTGTTGATCGCTCCCAGCACCAGGCTGCCCGCAGTGCCGGGCAGGTCGATCTGGCGGTCGAACAGGTCTTTGCCTGCCAGCTTGAGCTCGATGTGGTTCTCGTCGGCATTGCAGACCAGCTCGTAGACCTTCTTCTGGTAGGGAGGCGCCGCGCGTGTGGCGTCCTCCAGACCTTCGATCAGATCCTCTCTACGCGCCAGCGTGTGGCAGGGCCGGGGGATGTTCTCGAGCTCGCCGTCTCCGTTGAGGTCTTCCTCGATCTCATCGCGGCTCCAGAGCACGAAATGTGCGCTGCGTGGGCCGCCGCTATACAGCTCGAACAACAGGCTGCCGACCTGATCCCGACGCAGCTCGCGCAGCTCGCCGGGCAGCACCTCGCCTTCCCAGTCGATGGCGAAGCGTAGCGCGACCTCCAGCGGTCCGGTGAAGCGGGCACGGTGGCGCATCTCGCCCTTGAGGAGCACGCTGCCGGCCCCGGGCAGTGCTTCGCTGGGGCGCTCGATGCTGAAGTCATCGAGCTCGCTGGGCAGCTCGAAATCGTAGGCCAGGGCGACCCGCCCATCGCTTTCGAGTTTCAGACTGCCCGCAAAGTACGCCGAGGGGTCTTCCCGCAGCGCGGCGTCGATCAGAATCTCGCGCACCACGGGAGTCACCTGCTGGCGGTTCTTCCAGGTCCAGGCGCTCTGGGCATGCCGGTCGAGGAAGCGGCGGGCATGAGAGGCTTGTGCGTGGCTGCTGGTTTGCGCCCTCAGCTCGGCGAACGCGCTCTCGGCGCGGAAGCTCTGGGCGTGCAACAACAGGCCACGGATCGACACCCCCGCGACGGGTTGGGCCAAGGGGCTCTGCAACGCGCGCTCAACCGTGTCTGCAAAGCCGCACGCGGCATACAGCGCTGTGCGTGCGATCCACTCTTGCCTGGTCTCCGGTGCGCGCAGCAAGCTGTCTAGACTGGCCTCAGAGATCTCGTCCAGGCCGATGGGCCAGGATTCCCCTTTGAGAGTCAAGCGCAGGTCGGAGCTGACTTGCTGCAGGCGTCCCGTCAGCTTGCTGGCGTCGGCACGCTCGAGCTGCATGCGGCTGTCGAGCTTGTCGCTGAGGGTTGCGTGCACACGCGCTGCCTCGTCGGCGACCGCGATCACGCCCTCGCTCAATGTGCGTAGCTTGCGCTTGAGCGAACGGGACGCGCTCTCGGGATGCGCGAGCACCGCTTTGCGCGCCCCCTCGAAATTGCCGGCTGCCAGCATGTCGAGCACATCGCTCCGCAGCTGTCCGAAGGCGTCGGTCTGCTCCAGCAGGTCTTCCTCGAGCGCCAGCTCAGCGATCAGCCCGTCGATGGCCGCACGCACATCGGGGGTGGCGCGCTCGCGATGGCTGCTCAACAGCAGCTGGCGTTCGGCAGGATCGTCGATCGCCGCCAGCTCACGCTCAAGGCTCGCGCGGCAGCGCATCGACAGGGCCTCAGCGGCGGCCTCGAAAGGGCCACGCAGAGAGTCTGGAAACAGCGCGGCTTCGTCGAGGAACAGCTGCGCGGCGCTGGCACACTCGCCATCTTGCATCAGCGAGTCGGCGCTCTCCTGAAGGCTGGCGCGGGTGCGCGCGGCCCGTTCGGCGGCCTTGGCCAGCACCTGGACGTAGTAGTTGTGGGCGGCCTCGGCGCCGATGCTGCCGGGGTAGTCGCTCTCGACGGCAGCAAATCTGCGCTCGGCCTCCAATAGCTCGAGAGGATGCCAGACCATCCACTTGCGGACCTCATCGAAAGCCTGCATCGAGGGGTCGTCACTCGCGGACATCACGGGAGCAGGCTGCTCTACAGGCCTGTCTACATCCGGCGTCGGCAGCAGCGAGAGCCCGGGTTCAGGCACGACCGCGGGCTCCGGGCGCGGCTCGAGCTCTGGGGCAACTGCCGGCGCCGGCGTCGGGTCGACATCTTGCGCAGCCGCCGGCTCGGGTGCGCCTTGCAGGCCCGCGGCGGCGGTGCTGGGAAGCGGACCATGGCTGATCACGGCGGCGAGAATGCCGAGCATGGCGGCTCCGAAACCGGCGACCAGGAAAGGAAAGCGGTCGGAGCTGGTGGCGTTGGCGAGCATCGGATGCACCTCGAAGTTCCCCTTGCACGATAGCAGGAACACTCCGGGATGGCCCGGGGCTTCCGGGATACCTTAGTCCCTGGCCCGCCGCTGTTCCTTGCTGAGCTCGAGGATGTGCAGACGTTGAGCTTCGTCGTTGCGGACCTCGATCGAGACCTCGTCTCCGCTACGCAGGCTGCGCAACCAGCGCAGGTGCTGCTCGACCGGGTGCCAGCGCCCGCCATCCCCCTCGGTCCACTGCACGTTGATCAACAGTTCACGGCCTACGGCCGCCTGTGGATCGGAGGCCTGATTGCCCCGCCAGATCTTGCGGACGTCGTCGACTGCCAGCACGAAGCCGAGCTCGCCGATGCGCACGACCTCACCATGCAGCATGCCGCTGAAGCCCCGTAGCGCTTCGGGCAGCTCGGCTTCGGGCAGTTCACTGAGCTCCTGGCGGTCACGGGCTTCGCGCGGTTGGTCGCGCTCTTCCCGTTCGTGCTCTTCGCGAGCGTGCTCTTCCCGTTCTTGCTCTTCGCGAGCGTGCTCGTCGCCGCGTTCGATATGGCCCCGTTCGACGGCCTCGCGCTGCTCCTGGTTCAGCTCCATCAGGTGCAAACGCGCCCCTTCGCGGTTCGCCAGGTCCACCCGCACCGGGTCGCCCGCTCGCAACAGACGCAGCCAACGGAGTTGGCGAGGCACCATACGCCAGCCGCCCTGGTCGTCCTTCTCCCAGCGGAGGTTGATCAACAGTGTGCGGCCGACCGCAGCCTGAGGGTCGGACGCGTCACTGTGGCGCCAGACGCTGGCAACGTCGGCGACTTCGAGGCTGAAGCCCTGGTCGTAGATCGCGATCACCTGCCCGCTCAGTTCGCCCGCGAAACCCGACAGCACATCGGGGAGCTCGGGGTCGGGCATCTGCTGGGCGAGGCCCAGGCTCAACAGGCTGAGGGTGGTTACCAGATAGCGCATCGGTTCCTCCGGATTCATGGTTGCACATCCCAGACGAACGGCCGCCGCTGTTCCTCACATTTTTCTGCTGCCACATTGCAGCCGGCCAGCCTCAAGCGGTAGCCTGCCTGCACACGGAGGGAGACTGCCATGGCCGACACGCCAGCTGCGACCGCGCGGGACGCCAAAGACCGTATCAGCCGTGCGGAGATGCCGGGTGCGCCGCCGGGCACCCTGATCCCCGAGCTCGGTGCGCGCAGACCGGTCGTGCAGATGATCGGCTACGGCAGCGAGGGAGCCGAGGAAGGCAGCGTGCACAACGCGCGGGACCTGTCTCCGATCCAGGACTTCCTCGAGCGCTACCCGGTCACCTGGGTCAACGTCGATGGCCTGGCTGACACCGACCTGGTGCGCAGCATCGGGAAGATGTTCGGGATCCACCCGCTGGTGCTTGAAGACGTGGTCCACCCCCACCAGCGCGCCAAAGTCGATAGCTATGGCGACTACCTCTACATCGTGACCCGCATGGTCGACGCCCGCGAGCACCTCGATACCGAGCAGCTCAGCCTGATTCTGGGGAAGCGCTACGTGATCACCTTCCAGGAGGGCGTGCCGGGCGACTGCCTGCAGCCCGTGCGTGACCGCATCAAGCGGGGCCAGGGCCACCTGCGCAGCTCGGGAAGTGGCTACCTGGCCTACGCACTGCTCGACGCGGTGGTGGACAACTACTTCCCGGTTCTCGAGGGCTACCACCTGCTGCTCGAGCGCTTTGAGGATCAGATCCTCGCGGGAACACGGACGCACGTGGTCAAGAAGGTGCACGGCATCAAACGCGATCTGATCACCCTGCACCGCTCCTTGGTTCCTCTGCGCAACAGTCTGCAGGCGCTGCTGCGCGATTCTTTTCCCTGGTTCGAAGACAGTACCCGCATCTACCTGCGTGATGTCGACGACCACAGCCGCCAGCTGCTCGACCTGGTCGACAGCTACCGCAAGATCGCCAGCGACCTGATCGATCTGCAGCTTTCGCTGGCGTCGAACCGCATGAACGACGTGATGAAGTTGTTGACTGTGATCGGCTCGATCTTCTTGCCGCTGACCTTCATCACCGGGCTGTACGGCATGAACTTCGATACCCGCGCGGAGTACAATCTGCCAGAGCTGCGCTGGGAGTACGGCTACGTCTTCAGCTTAGGCGTGATGGCGGTGGTCACCCTGGGGATGCTGATCTTCTTCTACCGCAAGGGCTGGTTGAGCCTGGGCAAGGACTGATCCAGCTCGAAAAGCTGGCCCCAAAGCTTGCAAACTGGCCACAAAGCTTGCAAAGGCGTTTCACATCCAGAGAATTCAACCCATAAGCCTACCGTTTGGGTCTGGATGGAAACCACGAGCAATGAGCATCAACGACAGGCTGCAGAACCCTTCGGGCCCCCCCGAGTTTCAGCGCATGCGCTGTCCGGGCTGCAAGAGCCGCCTGAAATTTCCTGCCCGCCGGGCAGGAAGCAGCTTCAAGCACAAGTGCGGCCATCGCCTGACACTGGCCCCTGACTTCAACGAAAAGGCGTCGACGGAGCAGCCGGGCTTCGTGCCCAGCGAAGATGTCAGTGGTCTGTTGCCTCCCGTCAAGATGGAGACACGGGTCCAGCCCAGCAAAGACGGCTTCGGCCGCATGCGCTGCCCGGGCTGCCAACGCTCGATCAAGTTTCCTCGCAAGCGGGATGGCGCACGCTTCACCCACAAGTGCGGGGCCCGTTACCAACTACGCGCCGATGCCTCGGCCAAGGCGTCGACGGAGCAGCCGGGTTTCGTACCCAGCGAAGACGTCAGTGGCCTGCTGAAGCCGGTGTCGATCCGTGAGCTGGTCGAGAAGAAGGGCTCGCAGGGCATGGTCTCGATGCGTTGCCCCGGCTGCGACGCCCGCCTGAAGTTCCCCGTGCGCAAGCTGGGGGTGCGCTTCAAACACAAGTGTGGCAAGCGCTTCAAGCTCGATCCTGCCGTGGTCGAGTCGACCTCGACGTCGCAAGGCGGGCCGCGTAGCGAAGACATCAGCGGAATGCTGGACCGGCTGGTGCTCGAAGAGGGCGAGGACGACAACTGCTTCCGCATGCACTGTCCGGGCTGTTTCCGGCGTCTGCGGTATGACAAGCCCCGCGAAAGCGAGTCGTACACCCACAGCTGCGGCAGCAGCTTCAAGCTCAGAGCCGACGATGCGCTCGAGACCTCGGCGCCGGACGATCCACTGGGCAGCGAGTACCTGGGCGCGAGTCACGAAGGGGCGCCGGCGGCGACGGGCGGCACCGGCATCGAGCTGGCGATCAAGGCGAAGCCGGCCACAACTTCAGGCACCGGCTCGGGATCGGCCGCCGTGAAGATGAGCGCGCAGCGGCGTGCGCGTGCGCGGCAGGCGCCGGTCAAGGCGTCGTCGGGGGGCGCAGGACTGTTGATCGGAGGCTTGCTGATTCTGGCGATCGGGGGCGCACTGTTGCTGGCGCTCAAGAACCGCGGGCAAGAGGCGGCGCCGCGCGACTCCGGCCAGGATCCGCTGAGCTGGAAGCCGATGGAGTCCGACCAGGACGCGGACGATGACGACGACGACTGGGAGACCTGGCGGCCGCGCAGCTCGAATACCGGTGGCGGAGGCGCTCCCAGCGTCGATCTCTCCGGAGTGGGCGAGGAACCGCCTGACTGGTGGAAAGAGCGCGAGCGCGAGGCTGCCGAGCGCGCAGCCGCGGGCGAGAACGCTGACGAGGACGACGGACAGCCCCGGCCGCACGTCGAGGTCGAAGACGTGGGAGTGGGACCGGTCGAGCCGGCTCCGCTGGTCGATCCGGGCCTGGCCTGGGATGCGCGTTTCGATGCCCTGGCAGAGCTCTATGAGATCGAGGCTGAGCGCCGCACAGAGATGGTCCCGCTGCTCGAGCTGGCGATGCGCGAAGGCTTGCCGGCGGCGCGGGCGGACTTCGAGGTCAGCAACGCCAGCCTCGCGTTGTTCGACACCCATCGAAAGCTCATCAAGAAGCTGCCGCCGCTCCAGGCGCAGCTGCTTGAGCACCGCAAGGTGTATGTGGCCGCGGCCTTCGTGCGCGCCAGCGGCCCCGATCAGCTCGAGAAGCTCGAGAAACAGTGCCGCGACTTCGGGCTCAAGGCCGAGGCCGCTGAGGTCGAGACGCTCCGCGAGCTCATCAAACCCAGTGACCTGCCCAAGGCGGCGCGGGCCGCACGCGAACAGAAGCGGGCGCGTCTCGAGGAGGCGCGCGCGGAGGTGCGCGCATTCCTGGTCGACACCATGGCTCGCGCACCGCGCCGACTGACGGACGTGGTCGAATGGATGGAGGAACAGGAGTTCGCGCCCGTGGCTGCCAAGCTCCGCATCGCGGGGCTCGTGGATGGTTTTGGCCTCGAGCCTGACGCGGGCGGAGCATTGCTCGACCGGCTCGACGCGATCAAACCTGCCGCCACAGAAGATGACGGTGTGCGCACCCTGGAGCGCGAGTTCGAAAAGAAGCTCGACCGCCTGATCGGGCCGATCGCCAAGAAACTGGGAGGAGCGGCCAACGACCTGGTCAAGGCCGGGTTGCCCGGTCTGGGCTTCGATGTCTTTCAGACCCTGCTGGCCCTCGACCCGGACAACCCCGGCGCCCACAAAGGGCTCGGGCACGTGCGCATCGACGACACCTGGTACCGGGGCTACGACGCGGCACAGTTGAAGAAGGGCTTTGTCTGGGATGATGAGCTGGGCTGGATCAAGACGGGCTCCCAGGATCGCTACGACAACTGGGAGGTCTACGACATCCAGGAAGGTGCCTGGAAAGACTATGACGCGGCGAACGCTCAGCACAGCAAGATCACCGATCCCTGGCGGCTGGAGAGTGAGCACTTCAGACTGATCTCCACCGCGGACCTCGACCTGTCCGCCAAGGTGCTCAAACGTCTGGAGAGCGTGTTCCTGCAGGTCTTCCGGCAATACGACAGCTTCTTCAAGGGAGACATGGGCGCACGCTTCATCTTCGGCGCGGGCAAGATGGAAAAGAAACTGGTCGTCAACCTGTACCGCAGCGAAGAGCAGTTTCACGCCTACGCCGACCCGCCGGCAGACTGGGCGGCAGGCTTCTATTCTGGTGGACGGGGCGCCTCGTTCTTCTACTGCACTGGCAAGCGCGTCTCCATCCGGACGCTACAGCACGAGCTGGTGCACCAGATCCTCGGCGAATTCTCCGAGGACCACGCACCGTCCTGGCTTGCCGAGGGGGCAGCCGTCTTCCTTGAGGATGCCTTCTTCGATGGCCAATTCCTCAGCCTGGGCGATCTGGTCGACAACGACCGCGTGCACAGCTATGCGCGCAATCTGCGCAGCGGGGGGAGCGAGCATACATTCAGCGAGATGCTGCGTTTCGACTCCAGCGCCGCCTGGGACAGCGGCGACATCAGTCAGAACTACCGGGGCGCCGGGGCGATCGTCTACTTCTTGATGAACTTCGATGGCGGGCGCTATCGGGGCGACTTCATCGAGATGCTCTCCGATGCCTATACCGGCCGCCTGCAGGCGGTCGAAGACTACTTCGGTCTCAGCCTCGCGAGCCTGCAGATGCTGCAGGACCGCTTCTACCGCATCCAGCCGCTGGGGCCGTCTCGCAATCGCCAGTAGGCGTCAGCCGGAAGATCTCCACCTCGACCCCAGGGGAGAAGTGGACGCAGTCCGGGGGACGCGAGACCGCGGGCAGGCCGGCGGCCGCGAACAGGCTCTCTTCAAAGCTCTCGAGCTCCGCAGCTAGAACAGGATAGGGGCTGTGGTGCACCTGCCCGCGCAGCACCCGTCCGCGCCGGGCAGTGAATAGCAGGTAGCGCTCGAGCAGAAAGTACTCCAGACTGCCTGGCTGTGAGGGGCCGAGCGGCTCCCCCACACGACAGGTGGCAGCAAACCCAACTCCTGAGCGGCGTGCGCTGCCGTATTGGAAGCGGGTCCCGGGCGCGCACTCGAAGCTCGCAGCGTCGGGCTTCTGGGGAGTCTGCTGCAGCTGCATCAGCGCGTGGAAATACGGCAGGCTCCAGCCCAGCCGGGCCGCCTGCACTGCCAGCCAAGAAGCCGCCTCCAGGGAGAAGAAGAACACGCCGGGCTCGCCTTTGTGCAGCACGTAGGTGCGCAGGTTGGCCTCGAGAAAGTCGAGGGCCAGCCAGGACACTAGCCAGCGCGGCCGGACACCACACATGCGGAAGGGCACCAGCCCGAGATACAACTGGCCTTCGTGCAGGTCAGGCTCCAGTGCCGGGGGAAGCAGAGGCCGGACGGCCTCGACCGGCACGGTCCAGTGCGCGAACAGCAGGTCGCGCCAGGTCTGCCAGCCAACGACCGGGCTGGCCGGGCGGTGGGTGGGGGTCAGGCGGTCGATGCGCATGGTATGCCTCCTGTGTGCTAGCATAGCTCAGCAAGCCAGGAAGCGCCGCAGCCTGCTCAGCGCTCGATCGCCGCCAGCACCGGCCGCAGCGCCTGCATCAGTGCATCGCGCCCCCCGTCGGCCGGCAGGTAGTGGTCGCCCAGGGCGTCGGCCAGGGGCTGCCCCGCCTCGCCGATGTTGAAGCCGATGGCGAAGACCGTGATGTCCTGGCTACGCAGATAGGTGATGGTCGAGAAGACCTCGTCCGGGGCATAGGATTCTTCCCCATCCGTCAACAGCACCACGGTGCGTGGCGTAACCCCGGCGGTCTGGAGCTGGTCATGGCCCATACGCAGACTGGCGACGATCGGGGTTCCTCCAGCGGGCCGGGTCTGCTCGACGCTGTCCATCAGCATCTCTTTGTGCGTCCAGCCAGGCTTGCGCAGCTCGCCTCCCTGCATCAACTTCTGCATCGACCGCGCGTTCTCGTCGTTGAAGGTGATCAGCCCGAGCAGCATCGCGTCGTCGATCAGGGGCACGAAGTCGTTCAGCATCACGTCTTTCATCACCGCCAGGCGGCTGCGGTTCCCCTCGGCAAGCTCTTCCATGCTGCACGAGGTGTCGAGAATCAACAGCAGGGCGCCGTTGACTGGGGGGAGCGGCCGCACAGGCGCGCGCGGCTGCGCCGCTGGCGTGGGAGTGGGGTGCTGCGGAGCGGGGGAGGGCTGCGCGGTGGGCGTCGGCTGCCCGCTGGCCGGCTGGTTGTCGCCGCAGCTGCACACCACGCACAGGGCGCCCGCGAGCATCAGGATCGTCAAGCGTTGCATTTCCAACTCCTCAGCGTTCTTCAAGGGGCATGACAGTGACTTCCACGCGCCGATTGCGCCAGCGTTCTTCGAGCTGGCTAATGACGGGATCGGCGCCGCCTCGAGCGACGACGAAGAACTGCTCCTCCTGCAGGTCGTAGCGCTCGGTCAGCGCCTGCCGGACGAACTCGGCGCGCTGTGCCGAGAAGCCTTCGAGCCGCCGTTCCCAGGCAGCGATGATGCGCGGCACCTGCGGATTGTCGTTGCGCCGCGCCCACAGGTCGTAGAGCCCGCAGCCCAGGGGATCGGTGTAGCCCTTGATGACCAGCACCGCTCCGGAGAACTTGCCCGCCAAACGCGCGATGCCTTCGAGCGCGCGCGCCACCTCGACGCTGTTGGGGTCGAAGGTCTCGAGGGCCGCGTCGAAGTACACCGTCATCGTCAAGATCCCGTCGTCGTCGGTAGCCACTGATTCGGGGCGCACAAATGTGCGTGTCACTCCACGTCCGGCGAACTGCGACTTGAGCAGACGCTGCTTGAGCATGGTGGTGTCGACCACGGCGGCAGGTTCCACCACGGTCTCCAGCACGCCCAGCTCTTGCCAGACCTGGACCGCATCCTGCCAGGTGCGCTCGAAGTTGGTGGGGTTCTTGTCGTTGAGGAAGAAGTCGATGTTCTCGTCGTAGCTGGTGGCATGGGCGTCGGCGAGCAGCTCAAGGCACACCTCGGCAGACGGGATGTCGAAGTCTTTGTAGCCCGAGTACATCCACTCAGCGACCTGCTCGGGGTTGTCATTCAGCAGCTGCATGCCCTCGAAGATTCCCGCTACCAGGCCACGCACCACGTCCGGGTGGGCGTCGGCGAAGTCGCCGCGCACAGCCCAGACGTCCGCGATCAGCCGCTGGGCGTCGGCCGTCGAGGTCAACAGCTTGAACTGCTGCCCCAGCTCACCTTCGCTCAGCGTGTAGATGTCGGGAGCGAAGCTGACGCAGGCGTCGATGCTCTCGTCCTCGAAGAACGCGCGGGCGGCCCCGAAGGCTTCTTCGGTGTAGACGAACTGCACCTCGTCGGGCGCGATTCCGGCGGCCTGCAACACGCTCAGGGCGTAGTAGTGCGAGGGGCCGTAGGCCGCCAGGGCGATGGTCTTGCCGCGCAGGTCGTTGGCGCTCTTGATACGGTCGCGCCGCACCAGGATGCCGTCTCCCCCCCGCGACCAGTCAATCTGCTGAAAGATGCGGAATGGGGGACCCAGAGCCAGCTGCTGGGCGAACAACACCATCATGTCGACGGTGCCCCACAAGATGGGAACCTCTCCGCGGGCGTAGGCATCGAGCAGCTCAGCAGCGCTGCCGATCACGCACAGCTCGACCTTGACGCCATACTTCTGGAAGAACACCGACTGCTCGTTGGCAGCGAAACCGTGGTTGGCCGCAATCAGAGGGGCCCAACCGCCCCAGACGTTGATGGGGAAACGCACCACTTGATCGGTGTCGTAGGCCGTGTGGGGCTCGGGCTCTTCGAGCACGCTCGGCAGTTGCGGATCGTCGACCCGGGTGTAGCTGTCGAAGGTGGTCTGGGCGCGGCAGAGGCCGCTGCTCCATGCGATCAGGAGCAGACCCGGAAGGACGCGCAGGCGCGGCATAAGCTCTCCTTGGTGATGGCCAACAGGCAGGCTGCCCCACCAGGTAGCGAAGCGCGTGCCATCGTGAAACTCTGGTGTGTGAGGTCAAGTTAACCGGCAGGCTGCTCGATGGCAAGGAGGCGGGGAGGAGGGTGCGCCCATGGCGCGCCCGGGGAGAGCGCTATCAAGGAAGCGGATCGGGCACCGTGCGCAGCGGGGCGTCGACCGCCAGGCTATTGAAACGCAGAGAGTTGCCGAGGGGCCCGCCGCCGTCCGCATCCGGATGATCGATCCAGATGTCGGACTGGTTCGTGCGCACGGCCAGGAGGTCCACGCTGGCGTTCTCGGTGTACTTCCAGTTGCTGTCGGTGGGGTCGGCGGCCCGTGAGCTGCGCGTGAAGCTGACCAGCATCGAGGCCGTGCTGTCGACGAAATCGTTGTCTACCGTACCGATGTCCAACGCCCCGGAGTAGCTGCGTGGGTCGGCTGCCGACGGTGTGCCGGCATCGATACTGATGCCGTAGTAGTTGTCGCGCAGCAGATTCTCGTCGATCCGGATCGAGACGCTGCCGCGCACGACCACCGACGGGTCGAAGCCCGGCACGGTCCAGCGGCTGTCGCGCGCCATCGCCACGCGCACGCCGTAGCTGAAACCCTGCGTGCCGACGCCGGGGATGGCGCCATGGAAGTCGTTCTCAAAGACCTGCGCGACCAGGTTGCCGGTGGCGAACCCACTCAGGCGTGTGCCGGGCAACTCCGCCCTGCCCAGCGCCTCGAGGCCGCCGGCGCTGCTGTCGCTGACGCGGTTGTTGGTCACCTGCACGAAAGCGCTGACGGCTCCACCGACCAGACAGATGCCGCAGCCCGCATCTTCGATCCGGTTGAAGAACACCAGGCCTGAGGACGCGACCGTCTGGATGGCTACCGCCGGCTCGCCGACGAACAGGTTCCCCTGTACCAGAAAGCGCTCAGACTCACGCACGAACAGGGACGCGAAGCCGCCGCCGGACGCGCCGCCCGCCGAGATCGTCAGGCCTTTGATGGCGACGTCGTCGGCGGCGATCTCGATCAAGGTCTGGTCGCTGCCCAGGGCCGGTACGGCCTCGACCAGGGTCTCATCGGCGCTGATGCCGGTCGGGAGGTTGGAGCCGTCGGTATCCATCGTGCCGCTTCCTCGCAGCTCCATCGGCCGGTCGATCAGCAACGGAGTTGCCGGATCGATGCTGTAGCGCTCGCCTGCCGGCAGAGCGGCGATCCGCACCACAACCCGGATCCCCTGTTGACTATCGACCCGGTTGCGCGCCGCGGCGACCCCGTCTTGAAGGGTCTGGAAAGGAGTCAGCAGGCTGCCATCGCCGCCCGCGGTTGCGGTGCCGTCGACATAGATCTCGACGACGGGTTGCCTGCTGTCGCTCTTGGAGCAGCCGACCACGAGACCGGCCAGACAGACCATGGCGAGCAGGCCCTTCAGCGACGAGCGACGCATGTGTGGTCCTCCTGTGATGGCCAGCGTTTCCTCGCGGGCATTGGGAATAGAGGGAAGAGAGTACGCGAACCACAGCCCAGAGTCCAGGCGGCTCGCCCCCAAGGAGCGGAGGTTTGCACGCACAGAGGATTTCCTCCATGCTAGCAGCCTCCACTCTCTTTTCGCTCGGCTCCGGGAGGAAGCGTCCCTTGCCCAAGAAGTACCCTGCCGACACGCCCAAGAACACCGTCCGCCTGGAGAAGAAGGCCCAGCAAGAGCCCCTGGCCACGGGCACGAAGTACCGCCTGGTCTTCAAGAAGCCCAACCGCTGCGAGCTGCGTCTGAAGAACGATGAAGGCGAGCTACTGGCCGGCGTGCGCTACCGGGTCGAATTCGGTGCCCTGCACTTCGAGGGCAAGACCGACGCTGAAGGCATGCTCAGCCATAAGGTCGGCAAGCTGACCGAAGGCCGGTTGATCGTCTGGTACGAGGATGACGCCGATCTCGACACCCCGAGCCTGAGACCCCGAAGCTACCGCATCAAGCTGACTTGAGCCTGCTGTCTGAGGAAACCGATGAAGACAATCCGTCTCGGCAAGGACGCCTATCCGCCGAAGATCGAGAAGGACTGGTTCCAGTCTCCCAAGAAGCTGCTCGAGATCGCGGAGAAGGCGCGCAAGAAGCACGCTCCAGATGCGCAAGCTCCTCCGCCACCGGTCCAGGATCCCCTGGTGGAGGCGCCGGCTCACGGCACCGGTGAGGTCACCCTCGAGACCTTCAAGAACACCGGCATCACCGAGCTGCACCTCGAGTGGCGCGGCAAGCGCTCGGCCTACCGCACCAGCAAGAAGAAGTACATGAAGGCGCGGGAGGACTACACCTCCAACGAGCGCGACGCGGACTTCTATTGTGCCTTCCACGACCTGCAAGAGATCTTCAAGCCGGACGAGGGCGGAGACTCCGCACCTGCCCCGGCGCCGGCTTCCAGCGCACCCGCACAGCACGGGCCTCTGATCGACGGGCAGACGGGTCCTGACCTGCAGATCTTGATGGGCGACTTTCTGCGGCCGCAGATCGACCCGCACTACTGCTGGGCGGCCGTGACGCAGATGCTCGAGTTGCTCTACGGAGGCAACGACATCAGCCAGGTCGAGCTGCGCAACCGGGTGTTCGACGGTGCCGCCCTCGATGAAGAGCTGCTGCAGGAGGCTGCCGACGCCCTCAACTTGCCCGTCGACACTGTGCGGGCGGCCTACCAGGCCAATGAAGGGGTCGTGCTCATCCCGGAGGGCGTCGGGCACACGCCGTTGAATGCGATGGCCCAGCTCGACGTGAAGCACGAGATCGACAACCATCGTCCCTTCGTCGTCTTCAGCGGTACGCACTACTACCTGGGCATCGGTTACCAGACCAACCCAGACAGGGTGGTGGTTTTCGATCCCCTGCCCGTCGGCCGCGGCACCGTCCGGGTCTGGGACCGCGCACGGTTCAACCAGGTGCTCGGCGCCAACGGAGGCATCTACCGGTTCAACGCTGCCGTCGGTCCCGAGCTGGTGCTCGCACCGTTGCCCCCTCCGCCACCGGCTCCCAAGCACCTCCCGGCACCAGCCCCCGTGCGGCCTGCGCCGAGCACGCCCGCGGGGCCGGTCCAGATGGTGTACGCCATCAAGAACAAGCAGGAGAAGCTCGACACCTTCACGTGCTACCTGTTTGCACGCCAGCAGGAGCACTGGCTGGTCAAATGGACGCCCGCGCTGAAGGCGACCTCTGTCAGCAGCGATGGCCTCAAGAGCTACTCCGAGCCGTTCCCGGGGCGTTACCGCGAGATCAAAGAATGCCCGGGCTTCACGGTCCAGCCAGAGTTGCTCGAGAAGTTGAAGAAGAGCCTCAGCCGTGGAGATGGGACGGTCTCTGCCACGCCCGAAGAGCGCGCGCTGGAGAAATTCCGCGAGCTGGTCTTCCCCGGCGGTGCGCTGTCCGCAGAGAACGGGCCCTACCTGCTGCTGCTCGAGGGCACCGGCGCGCGCCCTGACGGCAAGCACGTGGTGCGCATGGCCTGGACCTACTTTCATGTCTTCCCACTCAAGCTCTATCAAGACTGGATGGAGTGCTATCTCGAGCTGATGGACTACAGCGAGCGCCTGGCGATCATCGAAGCGCTGGATCCGGTGGCATTCGAGCTGAAGCGTATGTTGCGACGGTTGCCCAAGAAGCAGCGCTTTGAGCGGGTGCGGCGCCGTGTACAGGTGCTGCTGCAGATCGTCGAGCAGTTCGACTTCGTCGATCACCTGCGTCATGGGATCGACGAGCACGAAGAGCTGATGGACGCCATGACGGGCCTGCGGGCCGCTGTCGAGGGACTGGGTCTGGTCGTCCTCAGTCACCCCGAGGCAGCCCATCCGAAACCACCGGCGGATATGCCGGAAGATCCTGACGGACCCCACGCCGAGGGCTTGCTAACGGCCTTGTTGCAGAAGTTGACAAAGGTCTACAAGACTCCGCCCGAAGCGGCCACAGAGCTGGAGGAGCTCAAACAACTCGGCAAGAAGCTGCTCGGCAAGGGGGGCGCCTACCCGGGTTGGGGAAGCTGCCTCGAGCAGCTGCTGCCGCGCATTCAAGTCGAGGGCTTCGCTCGCCTGTACCGCTCGATCGAGGGTACCTGGATGGCCTCGCAGTGCGGGGTCAAACACGTCGATGAGGGCAAGAACTGGGACAAGTTGCTGCGCTCTCTGAAGGCCCTGGCGCGGGACACCGACATCGGCAGCCTGAGCTCGCTGGAGTTCCAACAACTCGAGTGTCTGGTCAACTTCCTGCGGCTCTTCAACAACAAGCTCTACTTCCAACGGGTCCATCACCGTCGGGCCCACTTTGTCTTCAAGGCGCTGCGCGCCATCCTGGCGGACTTTGGTGCGCGCAAGGCCGAGCTGGTGCCTCTGGTCAACCAGACCATGCCGCGGCGGAACTTCTACCTCAAGCACTCCCGCGCTCATATCGCTGACGCCTTCCGCTGGATGGAGAAGATCGACACCGATCCGATCGCCTTCGATGGCGGCCAGACTTCGGTGTCGAGTGCGCTGCGTCAGTGCCTCGAGCTGCTCGAGACAGCGGGCACGGCCCATGTCTTGTTGCAGGTTCCCGAGCGGGTGCAGGAGCTGGCGCAGATCTGCTCGGCCATCCGTACCATGGCCGACTTCATCGATCTGCGTAGCGAGGCGCGTGGCAAGCGCAAGCGGCTGGGCGCTTTCGTCAAGCGCAACCTGCTCAACCTGCCAGGGCTGAGCAAGCGCAGCCGCCAATACAAGGGGGAGGACGCCCGGGGGGAGGTCGAGGCGATCGGGCTGTTCCTCGACGGCCTGTTCAGCTACCTGAAGAGCATCCCGGACATCGATCCCAAGCAGGCCGGCAGCCTGGCTACCGAGCCGCCCGAGAACCTGGTGCAGAGCATCGAAGCGACCTGGAAGGGCCAGCTGATCAAGCAGCTCAAGGCGATGCAGAGCAAGCTGAAAGAGCTGAGCCCCGATACCATCGGTGCGCTCAAGGATGAGGTGCTGCAAGGAGAGGTCGAGAAGGCGCGGAAGCTGATCGACAAGCTGCTCAAAGACACCACCGGCGCGGTGAGCGGTATGTCGTACCGCCTGCAGGAGCGCATCATCGCCGACGATCCGCTGATGACCCAGGATGCCCAGATGACTGCAGGCATCCTGACGCTGATGGGTGTCTACGGCAACATCGTGCAGATTTTGCGGAGCAAGAGCAAAGAGACCAAGGTGCTGGCTTCTGTGAGCCTGTTGGCGAACGCCTCCGGCGCGACAAGTTGGTTCCTCAAGGCGACTCTGGTCGAGCCGGTGTTGCCGGTGACAGAGCCTCCCCCCGAGACCACGACCACGCCCACTGATAGCCAGCCAGCGACGATCGTGGGTGATCCGACGGCCACCGACGCGCAGACGGACGGCACCCAGACCGAGCCCTCAGCTGAGCCGACCACCCCCGAGCTCGCGCCAGCCGACACGTTGACGCTGGTCATCGACACCTTCACTTTCGTCTCGGCGGGTCTGGGCACGATCGTCAGTACCTGGAAAGCCGGTCGGCGCCTGTACACCTTCGTCCAGTCGGGCAAGCTCGAGAGCTGGGGAGAGGCTAGCCTGGAGACGCAGCTGACGCGTGTGGGGACCTTCGCCCACGAGGCGATCAAGCTGACCAATGGCGCCTTCTATACGCTGCGTACGGGCCTGACCGTATTGAACGACTTGGTCGCCTCGCCGGAGATCGCCGCGTTCCTGCTCAGCGCAGGCAATGTCGCCGGACCGCTGAACGCGGCGGTTGCCGGCCTCGACCTGATCAAGTCGGGCTACCGATTCTCGCGCAGCGTGGCCTTCAACCTCCAGCTGCGGACGCAGCGGCGCAAGATCCGCAAGTGGTACAAGGCCTATGTCGACGAGCAGGTGCGCGACAATCCGCCGGTGCGCGAGACCTGGGAGCAGATCGACACCAAGAAGCTGGCCGCCGCCATGGCTGCCAACCGTCACATCGCGCGCATCCTGACCAAGCGCGAGATCACCGAGGCGATCAATTTCAGCCTGGCCGCCGTCGACACCGCCTCGCTGGTGCTCTATGCCTCGGGCTACGGGGCAGGGGCCGCCTTCGCTCTGAACGTGGCCTCGGCAGGCATCAAGCTGGGCCGGGCTGTCTCGGGGGCGACGGTGGACTGGTCGCGCAAGGTGCGCGCCGATGGCTACCAGAACCTGAAGCTGAAGATGCTCGGCAGGCGCAGCCTCAAGACCAAGCAGAAGCTTGAGCTGTACTTCCTGCTCGACTACCTGAAGGAGGGAGGTGCGGCCGCGCGCCTCGACAGTCTCGGCGAAGACTGGCAGACCGCAAAGGAGCGCTTCGCGCTCGCCGACGAGCTCGCTCCGCTCGAGAGCTATGACTACGCAGCTTTGCAGTCGGCGCTGGGCACGGTGACCCGTAGCGAGGTGCATCTGCAGCGGCGTGGAATCAAAGCGCAGCTGGGGGACGCTTTCGGGGCTGCTGGCGATCTGAGTCTGTCTGAATTGCTCACCGTCGCCGAGCTGCGTGCCGAGCTGCACGAGCTGAAGAAGAATCGCCCGAGCCGCGTCGCCGAGGTCCGTGCCAGCCGGGTGACGCAGGCGCTGGCGCATCCGTTGACGGGGGCCCAGGGGATGCTGCGGCACTACCACAAGCGGGCCCAGCAGCTGGTCAACCGGAAGGAGGGGCGCTACTCGCTCTCGAGCGACGGCTTTGCGAAGCTGATGCGCTATGAGGCTGAGCGGGACCTGCGCAAGGCGTTGGCGATCTGGTGGCGCAAGAAGACGACCGGCGAGAGCCCCGTCGATGTGACCAGCCAGGAGCAGACATTCTACACCCGCTACGATTTGGACGTCAGTGCGCTGTTCCGGGTGTTGATTCTGCCGAACTGGACCAAAGCCGCTGGAGTCAACCAGGCGCGCCATCTCAAGCACGCGCTGGCCATCGTCAACCTCGATCCGACCAATGCCTATGAGGGCAAGCTGCGGCAGAAGCTGATCCATGTGCTGTTGCTGGGAGACACGATGAAGCTCAGCCAGCAGCTCGAGAGCGCGCAGGGCAAGGGTGACCTGGCCCTGGCCAAGGAGGTCTTCGGCAAGATCTACACCGACAGGCAGCTGGTCGGCAAGGACTTCGAAGAGGCATTGCAGGTCTCGGGGTTGGCCAAATGCGCGGCGCTGGTGTCGCAATACGACTACAAACCCGGCGAGCTCTGGAACCAGATCATCGCTGAGGTCGATGGCGACGACACAGCGAAGGGGCAGCTGCTGCTGGCCATCCAGACTGAGGGCCGGAAACTGCTGTTGGCCGGCTTACTGGTGAAGAGGATGGAGAAACTCTAACGGACTGTCCTATTCCCGGACAGCTTCGCTCGCAGGCCTGTGCCCTGAGGCGCGGGTCTACCCTGGCACGGCATCTGCAGTTGCCCCGCAAGCTGAGGAGGGACCGCCATGCTCCGCCATTCGTTGATCTTGCTGCTGTGGGCGCTGGCCTGGGCCCAGGACGCAGGCTTCGAGCTGCCCGAGCCCGGCAAGGGCCAGACTATTGCGTTGGAAGACGCCGAGCTGGTCCGCAACGGCGACTTTGCCTTCGGAGCGGGGGCCTGGTCGTTACAGGGCGGCCTGTCTACCACTTCCACCGATGCGGCGCTGCACGGGGCACCGGATGAGGGCGCGTATCTGCTCGGCAGCAGCCTGATGGGAACGCACGCGGCCGCCATGCAGGAGATCTACTTACCGCAAAGGGTTGATGCCGCACGCCTGCGCTGCAGCTGGCGTCTGCACGTCGATCCGGGCGTGCAGGCCAGTCTGGGAGGCTTCTCCGTCGTGCTCGCAGTCTGGAACGGCGAGCAATGGCAGACACTGGCCACGCTGTGTTCCGTCGATGCGCAGAGCTATCCCGGCGCCGACTGGCAGCACAGTGCCCTCGAGCTGGACGCGGCCGGCCTCGAAGCCCTGAACCTGGCGCGCAAGGAGGGCCGCAGGTGCATCCTCTGGGCGCAGCTCGAGTCGGACATGGTGGTCGCCAGCCTCGACGCTATCAGCCTGCGGGTCGATGGGCAGCGGGTCGTGCCGGCCCTCAGCGGTTGCCTGGCCTGGACGGCCAGCGATGCGCACGGGAAGCTGCGGGTCGGGGTCGTCAACCCCGACGGCAGCGGTGCGCGCGTGCTCTGGCAGGCCGCACGGGAGTCGGCCAGCTTGGGGTTGGCATGGCGGCCAGACGGCCAGGCCCTGGTCTTCAGCAGCGATCATGAGCTGGCCTGGTCGGCCTTCAACCATGACATCTATCAGCTCGATGCGGGCGGGGTGCGGCGGCTGACCAATGCTCCCTCGCTGGCCTGGTTGGAGGCGCAAGACCTGCCTACTGGTGTCGTCGAGGTCGAGCTGCGCAACCTGACCGGGCAGAACCAGGCCCTGGTCGGCGTGTATGTGCAGGGCGCCCTCAAGCCAGCCTTCGTCAGCCTGGCGCCCTACGGCATGGAAGGCTCGGAGCAGACGGTGCGCCTCGATGTCTGTGATCTGGGGTTGGGGGTCGGGCAGTATGTCTGCGCGCGCATCGCCGGGAGAAGCCTGTTCGCGGCCAACACTGTCGATGTCGAGCCGGGCAAAGAGGTCGTGCATGCGGGTGGCCTGGGCATAGCCCAGCTGGCCAGCTACTCCCCGAGCTCGCCCAGCTTCCGTTTTGATGGGGCCGAGCTCTGCTGCACGCTGGCAGGGCTTGCCCGCCTGCCTGCCGAAGGAGGAGTGCCGGAGACCGACGCCTTTGGTGGGGTGTACGGCTTCGATCCCGTTTGGTCGCCTCGCGACGAGCGCCTGTTGTATTGCGACACCGACTTCAAGATCCGGCTCTGGCAAGCAGAGGGGGAGCCGCGTTTGCTGCCGGGCTTTGATGGCTACACCATGGTCGGCGAGCCGTCTTGGCTGCCCGATGCGAGCGGCTTCGTCTGCTCGCTCTCGGCCAGCCCCCACGGCAACGTCTTGTACTGCGATCTCGACGGGGGCCCGCCGACACCCGTGACCGACGTCTTCAACGAGCGGCTGGGCAGCCCCTGCGTCTCGCCCGACGGCCAGTACATCGCCTGCGTGCGTATCTTGCCGAGCGGGGCTTTGGGCCGTGAGCAACGCGAGCTGTGGGTGATGCGCGGCGGGCAGCCCGGAGAGGCCTGGCGGCTGCCCGTGGAGGGAGACTGCTGGCAGGTGGCCTGGCGGCCGTGAGCGCTGCGGTTCGGCACATCTCCTGAAGAGCGGAATTCCGTGCCTGCCCGTCCGTCAGATCTTCAGCCCCACCATGGAGCAGCGCCCGCACACCGTCTGCAGCGGGCAGTCCTCGAGCAGGCACTGCACGTCCTTGCCTCGCAGCAGCCGGATCAGCCGATCGAACCAGTGACTCTGCCGACCCTTGACCAGCACCACGTCACCGGGGCGCAGCGCGGAACGCAGCTGGACCGCCGCCTCGCGGAAGTCCGGAGGCAACAACTGCATGGGCACGCGGTTCTCCAGAGCTCCCCTCAGCGCTTTGCCCTTGCGGCGGTCTCCGTAGAAGTAGAGCGCGTCCAGACCGTCGACGTGCTCCGCCAGGGCTCGGTAGGAGGCCTTTCCACGCACGCTGGCGATGTGCCCGAGCACGGCGATGTGCCGAATCGCGGGCATCTCCTGCAGGGCTTCGAGGGCTGCAGGGAACGACTCGACGGGCGTCTTGTAGGTATCCTGCACCAGGGTGATGCCCAGCCCGGTCTTCAGCGGCTGCAGACGGCCGGGGATGGGCTCGATCGCCTCGAGGCGTTTCCCCGCCGTCGCCAGGGGTATACCCGCCCAGCGCGCCAGGGCGATGCCCGCCAGGATCGGAAAAACCCCGACCCGCCCGAGCAATCGGGTCCGCAGCTTGAGCTGTCGTCCGTCCACCTCGACCACCAACTCGGTCCCAGCCTGTGTCACGGTCCGCTGCAGGCAGCGCACGTCGGCGCAGGCCGCGGAGCCGACGCGCACGACGGGGGCCGGTGTACGCGATGCCATCGATAGCACAACAGGATCGTCTGCGTTGAGGATCGCCAGTCCGCACGGCCGCTGCAGAGCCAACAGCTCGCCCTTTTCGAAGGCGGTGCGGGAGAGCTCCGTGAAGGATTCGATGTGGTCGTGCCCGATGCTCGTGATCACGACCACGTCGGGCACGAGCATGCTGGCGATAGGCCGCATCTCGCCGGGTCCGGCGAGGCCGACCTCCTGAACCAGCCAGTCCGATGTCCAGCCCTGCTGGATGAGGCGCCAAGCCACGTACGACCCGACGTTGCTCACAGACGGCTTCGACTGTCCGAGGACAGCGGCCAGGGCACGAGTGGTGGTCGATTTCCCGGCGGAGCCCGTGACCGCGACGACTCGACGGCGCTGCAGGGCAGTTTTCCGCAGGACAGTGCCCAGGGGCATCAGGGCTGGCATGAAGGTATGGATCAGCCGCAGCCTGAGAGCGCGCCGGCCCTCGGGAGAGCCCAGCCACCAAAGCAGGTCGTACTTCACCTTGGCCATCGTTCTCCTCAGATCAGGGCAGCTCTGGGGCATCCTACGGCCCCACACAGGGAGTCTTCAATGAGAACGCCTCGGCGTGGGCTGAAACTGAGAGTCTCGCCGGGGCTCAAACGCCGAAAGCCCGCATTCCCGTCCCGACCACCAGGTAGCCCAGCAGGTGGGCGCAGTAAGCATACAACCAGCCCTGGCGCCAACGTACGATGCAGAGGGGAAAGACGCAGCCGAGCAGGGCCGCTGCCAGCACATAGGGCAGGCCGGCCAGTCCCTTCAACACCAACAAGGGGAGATGGATCGCGCCGAACAGCAAGGCAAAGCCTGACAACACGCCGCGCAGCCCGCCTGCTGAGGACTGCAAGCGCCGCACCAGCACCAGGATCATGCTCTGCTGGAAGAGCAACTCGGGCAGCTTGGCGGTGAAGTAGACCGCATCCATGCGCACGATGCCGATCTGCAGGCGCGCGAATTGCTGCCAGCCCGCCGCGCTGACCGGCCAGAATGTGGCGCACAGCAGACAGCATGCCACGAGCAGCGCTCCACACAGCGCGAGGATTCCCAACGCGCGCGGTGCGGGCCGCGCCAGGTCTGCCCGCAGGGGCACACGGAACGCACGCAGCACCGCCCACGCCGCCAACAGGAAGAAGCCTCCGGACAGCCAGGACTCCCCGAACAGGCCATAGCCCGCGGGTGTCAACACGAGCTGGTAGAGCCCGAAAGCCGCCAGCCAGACGGCCGCCCAGCTCGGGTACCAGGCGGCTGTGCGCCATGCACCATGGTCGGTTTGTAAAGCAGATTCAGGCATGGTTGAGCCGCCAGCTGAGTCTCTTGCGCAGGTCGAGCCAGGGCAAGCCGAGCCATGCATCGATGGGGGCAGAACCCAGACCGTGCCGCCCAAGCAATGCTCGAGCTCTGCTTGCGGGGCGTCGATCAGCCGCAGTGTCCGAAACGTGGGCCAACAGCCGCAACCTGGCCATGAGTTCTCCCTGGACTGCCCGTCGGCGCTTGAGCTGCTCGTCTGAGTGTAGGATGCGGAGCCCGCCGAGAATCTCGAGAACCGTCGCTTCGTGAATGGAGTCTACATGGGTGGCTCGTCGCTGCCTATGGGGTCTGCTTGGTTGCGTTGCCGGAGCAGGGACGCGACGATTGTGGTTGATGGGATGCCCCGGGCAGTTGCGTCGAGCCGCAGAATTCGCTCACACTGGTAGGGTTCGGGCATGGACCCGGGTGCAAGGAGCAGCGATGGAAAGCAAGTCCTCGATCATCCTGGGTATGCTGTGCGCCTGCCTGGTCGTGGCCGCCGCACTCTGGCTGCGGGACGGGGCGGATCCCCCGGCTCCGCAACCACCCGCGCTCAGCGAGTGCGTCGCCGCTGTCGACGAGCTGCCAGACACGGCCGAGCTACGGCGCCTGCAGAGCAGGATTGCCGAGCTCGAGGCGATGGTGGAGAGGTTGGCCAGCGTCCCCGCGCAGCCAGAGACGGAACGATCGTCTACACCGCCTGGGGCGTCCGCTGGGTCGCCGCCCCAGCTCCAGCCTGAGCTGCAGTCTGACGCGGAGACGCCGGTACAACCGGATCCAACATCTGCGCCAGCCGGCACCTCCCGCCAGGTCGCAAAAGATGCTCTGCAGCGGCTGGCCGCCGGCTTGAACGCCGAGGCCCTCGAGAGCCCCGAGCTCTGGCAGCTGCTGACGCGTCTGCATCTGTTGGCCGGTGATCCCGAGGCCGCGATGGCCAGTTTGGCAGAGAGCTTCCGCCGCGATCCGAGCGCCGAGTTCTTTGGCGAGCAGGTCGCCGGCATCCCTGCCGATGTCCGCCTGGCCGGCCTGCAGGATCTGCTCGCGGATTTCCCTGACCACGACGAGCTCTGGGGAGACCTGGCAGACACCTACCGGGACCTGGAGAATCCCGAGCAGGCTTTCGCCAGCTACAGCCGGGCCTTCGAGGCCGACCCCCGCGACAGCGAGTGGAGCGAGAGGCTGGTCGAGCTGGACCCGCTGCAAGCCGCCAACTTGCTGGAGCGTAGCCTGGGGGCGGCTGTTGACGACGATGAGCTGCTGGGGAACCTGGCGGATGCCTACCGCGGAAGCGCACGGGAGAGTGACGCCCTGGAGACCTACCGGCGTGCCCACGAGATCGATCCGAACGACAAGGAGTGGCTGCGGCGCATCACCGAGCTGCGGCCCGCAGAGGGCATCGATGCGCTGCAAACTGCCATCGCGAACGAGCCCGGCGATCACGAGATCTGGAACCTGCTGGGAAGTGCCTACCGTCAGATCGGCGACCGCACAGCGGCCGCCGATGCCTACCTGGAAGCCCTTGACCGCCGGCCTCGAGACGGCGATGCCATCGCGGGACTCGGGGCGGCCGATCCCGAGCGCGCCCTGGATTGGCTCGCCCCGCGGCATGCGGAGGCCCCGGACAACGATGAGATCTGGGGAGACATGGGCGATGCGCACCTGAACGCCGGACGCACTGGCGAAGCCCTGCGCTGCTATCAGCAGGCGGCGGCGCTGGATCCTGACGACGGCGAATGGCCGCCCAAGATCGCCGAGTTGTCGGGAGACTGACAGGCCCTGCTAGCGGCGCAGCGGAAGCAGGTCGGTCAACTCCCGCAAGAAGTAGAGCAAGAGCATCGCGTCCTGGCGGTCCACCTTGCCGTTGTTGTTCATGTCGAGGTCTGTGATCGACACTCCCGGATCGATCATGTTGCCGGCGATCACCCCTAGAATCGTGCGCACATCGTCGAAATCGACCACGTCGTCGCTATTGGCGTCGCCCAGACTGTTGGGCAGAGACAGGTCGAGCGATTGGTTGAGCTGTACTTCGTAGCCGTCGACCACGCCATCCATGTCGGAATCGGGATCATCGGGGTCGCTATCGAAGGAATCAGGGATGCCGTCGTGGTCGCGGTCGGGATTGTCGCCTCCGGCTACCGGGTCGTCGATGTCCGTCGGACTCGTCCCCAGCACAACCTCGATGCCGTCGCCGATGCCGTCGCCATCGCTGTCCTGCTTGTCCGCATCAGTGCCCAGTTGCATCTCTTCGTAGTCGGAGAGGCCGTCGCCGTCGCGGTCGATGATGTCTTGGATATCGAGCGTGACTTTTTCGTCGTTCATGTTGCCGGCGACGTCGGTGACAAAGATCTCGTAGCGGGGCATCGCGCCCACATCGAGCAGCGTGGCCGAGTCGTCCACCATCCATGCGCCCTGGCTGTCGACCGTGCCTGTACCGATCGAGCTGCCGTCGCGGGTCAGCTCGAATGCGGCGTCCACTTCTGCGCTGCCGAAGAACACCAGAGAACGGTCAAAGGTCTTCAGGTCGCCGGTCATGTCGGTGTCGCGCTCGAAGTCGAAGCTCGGCTTGGCTGTGACCGTGTCAATCTCGACGCTCAGCGCGCCCGAGGCGTTGCTGATGTTCCCCGCGACATCCTCGGCCGTGGCTGTGATCGCATGCACATCGTCTTGCAGCTTGTCCGTCAACACGATGGTCCAGTCGCCCGAGGCGCCACTGGTTAAAGACGGTTTCACGGTACCCTGCCGGTCGCTGCTCAACTGGACGATCGCGAGGGCTTCGCAGGTCCCAGTGAAGCTGGGAGAGTTGATGTTGGTCAGGTCGTCGTCATCAAAGCTGCCGCTGTCGTACGCAGCATCGAGGTCGGGGTCGCTCGGAGCCGCCGGCGCCATGGTGTCGATCGTGACCGTCAACGCGCTGCCTACCAGACCCGGGTTGCCCGCGATATCGGTAGCCTTGGCGGTGAACGCGTAGGTGTCATCACTCAGAGTCGTGCCGGTGTAGTCGAAGGTCCAGGCGCCTGAACCGTCGGCTGTCGTCGTGCCGACCGAGTTTCCGTCGACGAACACCTCGATGAGCGCGCCCGCCTCGGTCATGCCCATGATCTCCAGCGTATTGTCGTTGGTGATCTGGTCTCTGTCGTCGCGGCCCGTGTCGTCCGTGACCGCGTCGACGCTGGGAGGCGCGGGAATGGTGATGTCGATCGTGACCATCAACGCGCTGCTGGCCGGGCTCTCGTTGGCGGCCGCATCGGTGGCTCTGGCGGTGACCGCGTGCACGGCTTCGGTCAGAGTCGCCGGGTGGTCGAAAGTCCAATCTCCCGAGCTGTTTGCGGTGGTCGTCCCGATCGAAGCGCCCGCGATGAAGACTTCGACGCTGGCGTTAGCCTCGGCCGTACCAACAAATGTCAGGATGCGGTCGAAGGTGATCGCGTCGCTGCTCGAGCTGCCCGCGTCATCGATGATGTTGTCGACGGTCGGTGCAGCCGGTGCTGTGCGGTCCAGGGTGACCACGAAGTCTGCCGATGCGACCCCGAGGTTGCCAGCGACGTCGGTGGTCTGGGCGGTGAAGGTGTGGCTGTCTTCGCTCAGACTGCCGGTCATGAAGCTCCAAGCACCCGAGCCGTTGGCGACGGTGTTGCCGAGGTTGGTCGGGCCATCGAAGACTGTGACCCGAGCATTGGGCTCGGTCATCCCGGACAGAGTCAAGGCCTGCGCGTTGCTGAGGCCGTCTCCCTGGGCGCCCGAGTCTGGCGTAAAGCCCGTGATGCTGGGCGCCTTCGGTGCTGTGGTGTCGACCATCAGCGCGAAGCTGTTCGAGAGCGCGCTGGTGTTGCCCAGATCATTGGTCGAGGTCGCGGTGAAGGCATAGGTGGCGTCGGCCAGCGTGGTGCCGGTGTGGTCGAAGCTCCACGAACCATTGCCGGCCGCGATGGTGGTGCCCAGGCTGCCGGCATCGAGGAACACCTCGATGGTGGTGCTGGCTGCCGCCGTGCCCGCAAAGCTGAGCGTGTTGTCCATCGTGACGCCGTCGCTGCCCGAGAGGCCCGTGTCGTCAGTTACGGCCAGGTTTGTGGGAGCCGGTGGGAAGGCGCTGACGACGCGCATGCCCAGGTTGCTCGAGTTGGCCGCCTGGCCTGCCCAGCCGCCCTCGGGGTCGCCCCAGAAGTAGATCCGGAAGGTCACGGCGCCTGTCTGACGGGCCAGGCCGGTGAGGTCGAACTCTTGGTTCGAGCTTCCGGTCAGGTTGGTTTCCGTCCTGGTGCCGTCGATGTTTGCGGCGAAGCTGTCGATCGAAGAGCGGATCGCCACCACCGTCGACGAGCCACCGGTGCTTCCACCATTGATGTCCGCGAAGCGGAAAAGTGTCAGGTCGAGCTTGAGGAACTCTACCGCCGTGCTCGGTGTGATGGTGAACGCGATGTACTTGCTCGTGTTCTGCGTGGCGTCCCAATTGGTCGTATGGTAGTGCCGTTGGAACGGGCCCGCGCCCACATTGCCATTCAAGGACAGATTGCTCGCGGTGAACCCGGTCTGCGTGAACCTTGGAGCGTAACCGTTCTCGGCGATATTCCCGCTGCTCGTGACGTCGTAGTCAACGATCACGGTTTGCGCCTGGCTCAGTAGGCTCATGGCCAACAGACAGGCCACCAACAACACGCCAGATTTTGTGCCCTGCACGTCCAACCCCTTCCCCTTGGTCGATCGATGGCTCCAGTCTACCACGACCGTACTTCAGCCGCGATGGCTTTGCTGGAGCGTGGTCTACTCGCTGCCGGTCATGCGCTCCAGCAGCGCCGGCCAGCGCGGATCATCGTGCAGGAAGTCGAGATCAGTGTCGCCGCGCAGCAGCTCCCGGTCGTCGTAGCCACGTAGCCTGGCCAGCTCGAGCAGCTCGAAGGCGCGCGTGCGCTCCATTTCGTCTGTCTCGTCGATCTGCTCGGGGCTCAGCCCTTCGGTGGAACGGTCTGCGGCGAGCAGGCACAGCATACAGGCCGCATTGTACAGCGCCACGGCCAGATCTTCTTGCAGCTCGGCCGCACGCAAGAAATACTCCAATGCCGTCGCGTGATCCGCCTCTCGCATCGAGATCACCCCGAGGTTGAACTGGACTCTGCCGCTGTCGAAACCGAGCTCCAGAGCCTTGGAAAAGGCTGCGCGGGCCTCGTCCAGCCGTCCCATCTCCAGCAATAGATCGCCCGATCGGACCAGCGCCTCCTCTTGTTGCGGATCGCGCGCATGGCAGCTCTGGTAGTCGCGCAGTGCCTGTGGATAGTCGCCGAGCTTGTGGTACACGCGGCCGCGCAACAGGTAGGTCGCTGGGGCCTCGGGGTCCACTTCGATCGCCGTGTTGAAGTCGTCGAGAGCGGACTCGAGCTCTCGCAAGGCCATGTGAACAAAGCCCCTTCCCTGCAAAGCGTCGAAGTGCCCTGGACGTAGCTCGATCGCCCGGTCATAGGCTGCCTCAGCTTCTGCATAGACTTGCTGCAGGCGCATCACGGTGCCGAGCATGTAGTAGGCGTCGGGTTCTTCGGGGTCGGTCTGCAGTACCTGTTGGATGTCAGCCAGAGAGGCCGGAAACGCTCTCTGCTTGCTGAAGAGCTCGGCGCGCAACAGTCGCGCCCGGATCAAGCCGGGCTGCAGCTCCAGAGCCTTGTCGAGGTCGGCGCGGGTGGCCTGGAGATCGCCCAGCAGGAACCAGGACTGCGCGCGCATCGCGAACCCCCGAGCCTCGTCGGGCTTCAGGGCGATGAACGTCTCGAAGTCTTGCATAGACTCCAGCAACGCCCCGGCTTCCTGATGCAGCCCCCCTCGCAGGGCCCAGGCCTCGGCCTCTTCGGGGTCGAGCTGCAGACTGCGTTCGCAGTCCGCCATCGCTTCGCTGAGCTGCCCCTGCGCATGGTACAGAGCGCCGCGTCTCAACCAGGACTCGGCCCGGGTCGTGTCGGCGGCGATGGCCCGCGAGCAAGCCGCTGTGGCTTCCGGCAGCCGCTCCAGCTGCTCGTAGGCGGCGGCGCGGCGCAACTGCAGCGCGTAGCCGCTCACGCCGAGCTGTTCGGCCCGCTCGAAGCACGCCAGCGCCTCGTCGCAGCGCTCGAGATCGAGCAGCGTCATCCCCTGCCAGACACGCAGGGGACCGGACTCGGCGCCCAGCGCCAGGGCGCGCTCGAAGTCGCGCAGCGACTCCTGATACCGTTCCAGAACCAACAACAGCTGGCCACGCTGCGTCAAGGCAGTGCTGGCCTGAGGATCGATCGCGATCGCCAGGTCGAAGTCCCGCAGAGCGCCCCCAAATTCCCGTTCAGTGCCCAGCAGACTTCCGCGCGCCACCAGGGCGGTCACCAATTGAGGATCTTCTTCGAGCGCCCGGTCGAAGAGCTTGACCGCTGACGCGTTTCGTCCGTAGTGCTGCTCAATCACGCCGAGTTGCAGGTAGATCTGCCCACCACCCATGCCCAAGGCAAGCGCCGCCCGCAGGTCCGACTCGGCTCCCTCGTAGTCCTGCAGCACCAGGCGGCCCGCACCGCGCCCCGACAACACCACCGCCGAGCTGTCCCCCAGGGCCAGGGCATGCTCGAAGTCGGCGAGGGCTTGTGACGGCTGATTGAGCGCCAGATACGCCGAGCCGCGTGTGCTCAGGGCTCCGGTCAGGCGGGGATCGAGGCGCAGAGCCCGATCGCAGTCAGCGAGCGAACGCGCGGGCTCTCCCAACTGGAGGTAGGTGAGGGCACGGTTGGTGTACGCCATCGTGTCTCGCGGGTCGAGACTCAAGGCGCGATCGAACATCCTGATGGCGTCATCGAGACGTTCGAGCCGTGAGTAGGTGGCAGCCAGGTTGTTGACGGCCTCTTCCAGGTAGGGATCGAGCTCCATCGCGCGTTGGTAGTCGCGCACGGCAAGATCGAGGCTGTCGAGCTCGAGCCAGAGCGTGCCGCGGCTCGCCCAGGGCCGGGGTGCGCTCGGATCGAGCTCGATGGCGTGGTCGAAGTCGCGGCGCGCGTCATCCAACCGGCCCAGGTACAGCAAAGCCTGGCCGCGGTTGTTGAAGAAGGGGCAGGTGTTCGCCCCGAGGCCGATCGCCCGGGTGAAGTCTTCGTAGGCTTCGGTATACCTCCCCAGGCCGAGCAGCACGACCCCACGGTCGTTGAAGGCGCTCACCAAAGTCGAATCGAGCTCAATCGCGCGCGCGTACATGCGCAGCGCAGCGTCCCCCTCACCCTTCGCGCTGAGGCGCAGTCCTTGCAGCAGGCATTCCTGCAGATCGAAGATCTCCGCGGCATCGAGACTCTCGCTGCGGATGCGGGCCAGCTGGCCCGACACCTGCGTCCAGACGGAGCTGTTGACGCCCATACGCTCCCGCAGCTCGCGGTAGAGGAACTCTTCGGCCCGCCTGTCACCGGTGTTGCACAAGGCCAACCCGCTGACCACGGCGAGCTTGGGGTCCCAGACCGCACTCGCGAAGGCGATCAGGGGAGGAAGGCAGACGTCCGGCAGGTCGAGCATCCCCAAGACCTGCAGAATGACAGCGATCTCCTCGCTCTCTGCCTGCGTCCATGGCACGGGCAGGCCGATGCTCGCGTCCGCTTGCGCGCGGCGGGTATAGGCCTGCAGATGCTCGTGCAACACCTGGACCACGCCCTTGTCGCGGAAGCGGCTGAGCTGGATGACATACTCTTCGGGCGTCGGCCACCAGCGCGGCCTGTCGGCGCGCCCGCGGCCCAGGCGCAGGTCTTCCAGGGCTCGTTCAGTCTGCGTGATCTGCCAGCTGAGAGCCGCCGTGCGTTGCTCTGCGAGCTCGGCGCGCAAAGCCGCGCGGGTCTTCGCATCGGGGTGGCTGGCCAGGAAGGTCTCGGCCAGCTCGAAAGACTGGTTGGCGATGGCGAGCCGGACTGCCAGCTCGTGGTCGACTTGATTGGCGATCCGCAGGCTGTCGAGCGCGGCTGCGGGCATCTGCTGCAACAAATGTTCTTCGACCACCTGCGTGGCCAGCTCGGCCAGGTGCATGCTCTGCGAGACGTAGTAGAAGAAGCCTCGGATCTGTTGGGCGTGAAGATGCTGCTCGGAATTGGAGAGGTGGAACGGTCGGTCCTGCCCGGCCTGCAGGAGCGGGGTGCTCCCCAGCTCGTGCATCACCACCCGCAGACTGTCGCCGTTCAGCTCTCTGACAAGCGACCGCTGGGTGTCGAATGCCCACTGGGCGTTGTTGCGCAGCTCTGCGACCCGGTCTGTATCGGCCCACCACCATGCGCCCAGCAAGATCATGATCAGCATGAAAGCGCTGGCCAGACCCCACTGCAGGTTGCGCCGCAGCAGCCGTTCCCGAGTACGGCGACGGCGCGCGCCTTGCAGCTCGAGGCGCAGCTCCGGTGCAGGCGCCCCGGAATCCGCCAGAGCATCGAGCTGGGTGGCGGCCAGGGCCAGGTCACCGCCGCCGAGGGCGAGCTCGGCATAGGCGCGGCGGGCCTCCACGCTGCCTCGAGCTGCCTCGGGGTTTTCCGACCAGAGGCGCTGCGCCTGTGCGAAGCCGGCGACGGCGGTGGCCAGCTTCTCGTAGAGCTGGCTGCGGGGCAGCGTGTCCCGGGCCAGGGCGGCGTCGAGCGTCTGGCGCGCTTCAGAGCTGATGAGCAGACTCTCTCGGTGCCGCAGGAAGGCGCGCAAGGCGGACTGGAAGGCCTCGACGCTGGAATGCCGCGCCGCGGGTTCCCCGGCCAGCGCCTTGAGACAGATCTGGCGCAGCTCGCGCGGCACTTCGCCGGGCAGCTCCCCGACCCGTCCCAGCACAGCGTGCAGCACGGTCTGCACGAAGTTGTGGCCGTGGTGGGGCGTGCGCCCGCTGAGCAGACGGAACAGGATGCCGCCGAGCAGGTAGACATCGGTGTGGGGGCCGATGTCCTGGCCGCGTCCTTCTGCGAGCTCGGGCGGCATGTAGCCAGGAGTTCCACAGGGCCGGGTGACCTGTGAGCGGTGGCGCAGGCGGGCAGGCTGCCCGAACTCGACGGCCAGCCCCCAGTCCATCAGCAACACCTCGCCAAAGCGGCCGACCATCACGTTTTCGGGTTTCAGGTCGTTGTGCACCACCCCCCGGCTGTGGGCAAAGGCCACCGCGTTGCAGACCTGCAGCAGGATCTCGAGGTGGTAGACCAGATCCTTCTCCGGGCGGTCGAGCAGCGCCCGCCAGCTGTCGCCCTCGACGAGCTTCATCGCCAGGAAGATGCCCCCGTCGGGACCGCGCCCGAGGTCGTGCACCGGCACGATGTTCGGGTGTTCGAGCCGCCCGTTGATCAGGGCTTCGACGAAGAACCCCCGGGGCCCTGCAAAAGCATGGGCTTCCTGCTCGGAGTGCGGAGTCTTGAGGGCGACGTCGCGTCCCAGCGAAGATTGGCGGGCGCGGTAGACGACGCCCACGCCCCCGCGCCCGATCTCTGCGCCGGGGACAAAGGGAGATTGTCCGGCCTGGTCCAGATCCAGGGGGGAGAGAGTCTCGTCAGCGCCAGGCAGCGAGCGGTAGGTGGCCTCGCCGTCCAGCACGGTCCAGTCTGTCTGGTCTCCGAGCGTTGGAGCCCAGAGCTCGCGGATGGTCTGCTCGTCCAAGCTGGCCCCCTTCCCGCACTCCCAAGGTGTACTATAAGGGCAGAAGCCGTAGCCAGTCTGCCGCGCACCTGCATCAACCAGCTGCGAGGCGACTCAACTGGAGAGAGCTGATGAGCATCGGAATTCTGATGGTGGCGGCGATCGTGGGCCTGTTCGTCGTGGCGGGGGCAGTTGTGCTGTTGGTCATGCTCCTCGGCTCACGACGGGACAAGGACTCTTGAATCAGCCCAGCTTCGGCATGTAGACGCCTTCGAGCTTGCGGGCCCGAGAACGCACGTCGGAGAGGAAGTGGTCGAGAGTGGCCTCGTGGCGTTTGTCACACACGAAGCTCAGCAGCTTGAACACCGAGTTCGCCATGTCGACCTTCGAGGCTTCTTCATGGCCGAGCAGATCGACGATCTCCTGACAGCTCTGGAAACGGCCCTCGGGTTCTTTGACCGTGCACTTCATGATCAGCTGGTGCAGGTCGTCGGGCAGATCGGGATTGAGCTCACGGGGGTCGGGCATGTCGTCTTCGACGTGCATGTGCAGCACCCGCACCGCGTCTTTGTCGCGGAAGGGCAGGGTGCCCGTCATCATCTGGTAGGCCACCAGTCCCAGCGCGTAGATGTCGGTGCGGCCATCGATGTCCTCGCCCATGATCTGCTCGGGAGACATGAACTCGGGCGTGCCGATCAGCCCCTCTTTGACTTCCAGGGAATCTTCCATCGTCGGGTGCTGCGCGATCCCGAAGTCCATCAGCTTGACGCGCCCGTTGTCGTCGACCAGCAGGTTCGATGGCTTGATGTCGCGGTGGACGATGCCGCGTGAGTGCGCGTAGGTGAGCGCGGCGGCGAACTGGCGCAGGATGTTGCGGGCCTGGTCGAAGGGCAGGGGGCCGTGGGTCTGGATC
The DNA here is from genome assembly GCA_029260765.1 of Planctomycetota bacterium. GTDB lineage: Bacteria > Planctomycetota > J058 > JAJDCP01 > JAJDCP01 > JAJDCP01. Next base: position 29,609 of record JAJDCP010000098.1, on the reverse strand, counting down.
ATCAGATCGAGGTCGATGCCCGAGATCTTCTCCATCACGATGAAGTAGGTGGCATACTTCTCTTCGGTGTCGAAGACCTCGACGATGTTCTCGTGTTTGAGCGCGGCGATGATGCGCGCCTCGTTCTTGAAGCGGTCGGCGAATTCCTTGTCGTAGATCAGCTTGTGCGACAGCATCTTGATCGCTACGGGCCGGCCGATGGTGGGGTGGATGCCCTCGAAGACCACCGCCATGCCACCGCGCCCGAGGGTGCCGATCAGGCGGTACTTGCCGACCTTCTGGATGCCGGCCTCCATCAGACGCTGGCCGAGAATCTCGGTCAGGAAGGCCGCCACCTGGGGTTGCTTCTCGAGCAGAGGCTCAAGCGCGGTCTTGGTGACGATCAGGCAGGTGCAGTCGGTGCGGGCGATGACGTCCGCCGAGCGCGGCTCTCCGGTCAGCAGGGCCATCTCTCCGAAGAACTGTCCGGCCGTCAGCTGGGCAGTGAACTTCTTCCGGCCCTGGTTGTCGAGGATCGGTACCTCGACCTCGCCCTCGCGCAGGATGTACATCGCGTCGCCGGGATCGCCCTGACGCAAGATGTAGGCGCCTGCCTGGTACTGGCTGGTGGTGACCTTCTCGGTGAGTTGTTCCAGTGAATGGGCGCTCAGGCTCTGGAACGCCTCGATGGATTTCAGGAATTCGGCAATGGGCACGCGACCGCCTCCAGTAGATGGGGAGAGAGCTTTAGCCCCGGATTCTCATCCAATCGGGCGCCTCCGTCAAGCAGTCGGGGCTTTGCGTTGATGCCCGAGGCGGGCCAGGGTATCAGTGGAGCGGGAGGAGACCCGATGCCGCGCTGTGCCTGGGCCGAAAAACCTGCGATCTACGTCAACTACCACGACCACGAGTGGGGCGTGCCCCTGTTCGACGAGCAGAGACTGTTCGAGTTTCTGGTGCTCGAGACGTTCCAGGCGGGGCTGAGCTGGCTGACCATCTTGAACAAGCGGACCAACTTCCAGAAGGCCTTCTCCGGCTTTGACCCGGAGATCGTGGCGGGCTACGGAGAGGCCGAGGTGGTACGTCTGCTCGGCGATGCAGGCATCGTGCGCTCGCGCGCCAAGATCGAGGCTGCCGTCGGCAATGCCCGCAATTTCCTGCGTCTGCAGGCCCGGGAGGGCAGTTTTGCCGACTGGATCTGGGGCTTCGTCGACGGGCGGCCCGTGCAGAATCGATGGCGCAGCCTGTCCGATCTGCCCGCGAAGACCGAACTCTCCAGCCTGCTCAGCAAACAGCTCAAGCGCGAGGGCTTCAAGTTCATCGGGCCGACGGTCGTCTATGCCCATATGCAGGCGACCGGTATGGTCAACGATCACCTGCTCGACTGCCCCCGCCACGCCGCCTGTGCCGCCCTGGCTGCTGCCCTGTGAATGCGCAGCTGGCCTCGAGGGCGGGCGCTGCGGCCTTGCTGTGTGCCGCGTTGGCGGTGGCGGGGCCGTTTCTCTGCGTGCAGTTCCCGCCCGTGGCAGACCTTCCTCAGCTGGTCGCGCAGGTGCGGCTGTTCGACGAGGCGCGGGCCGAGCCTGAGGGGCCGTACCGTATCCAGTGGGAGACACCCCACTCGCTGGCCCATGGACTGTTGGCGCTTGGTTGGATGGTGGGGGGGCCCGAACAGGCCGGGCGCCTCGGTGTGCTGGCGGTGGCGCTGCTGTCGTTGGCCGCCTGTGCGCTTCTGGCGCGCCGCTTCCGCCGTCCCTGGCCGCTTGTGCTGGCGGCTGCCTGCCTGATCTTCAACCACAATCTGTATTGGGGCTTCCTGAGCTTTGCGTTGGGCTGGCCGGTGTTCGCGGGCTTCCTGTGTGCGCTGGAGACATCCCGCAAGCCATGCTGGGACGCGCTGCTCTGCGGTCTCTGGGCCGGCGGTCTGTATGCTTCCCATGGCCTGTGGTTTCTCGCCGGAGGCCTGTGGTTGCTGCTGCGCAGCTGGCAGGCACGTGCCGGCTGGCGTGAGCTTGGGGTGCGCTGTCTGGGCTTCGTGCCCTGGTTGCTGCCGGCCTGGCTGTGGCGCCAACAGGCGTCGGCGATGGGGTTCAGCTCTGAGGCGCTGTGGCGGACGTGGCCCTGGCAACGCCTGGAGCCGCGGCGCTTCACCGACAGCCTGCTGGGAGGCCTGCACGGCTGGACCGAGCTGGTGCTGGTGGCCGTCCTGCTGGTGCTCGCCCTGGTGCTGGTGTGGCAGGCGCGGCGCAGGCCGGTCGCCGAGGAGCCAGGGGGCGCTCCCGTGTCCCGCCTGATCTGGGCAGCGGCCTGCCTGGCAGCGGCCTACTTCTGCTTGCCTGAGAGCGCTTCGAACACCATCAGCCTGAACCGGCGTTGGCTGCCATACGCCGGTATGCTGGGGTTGCTGGCGTTGCCCCTGCCACGCCTGCGTTGGCGGGTTGAGCTCTGGCTGCCCGCGTTGGCCCTGCTCAGTCTGTCCGTGATCAGCGCCGACCTGTGGATGGCCTTCGAAGAATTCGAGCTGGAGGGCCTGCAGCAGAGTATCGAGGCGCTGCCAGATGAGCCGCGTGTGTTGGGACTGGACATGACCCCGAGCAGCTGGTGGATCAAGCGCAAACCCTTCCTGCAGAGCTTCGCCTGGGCGCAAGTCTTCAAGGGAGGACGCCTGAGTTTCTCCTTCGCCGAGCACGGTTCGGCCCTGGTGGTCTTTGCTGATCGTGAACGGCCGCCCTGGACGCCGCATCTGGAATGGTTTGCCGAACGTGTGCAGGCTTCAGACTACGACCACTTTGATTTCGTGATCGTCCATTGTGACACCCTGCAGGGCGTGCGGCCTTCGATGCTGCCAGGTTTTGCGCGTCTGCAGGCCATCAGCCCTGATGCTCCCTTCCGGGCCTGGCGTGTGCTTCCCTCCGCCGGTCCGGATGGGGAATGAACTTCTGGAGGAAGCCGATGTCTCGCGCAGTCTGGATCACTGTCTGCCTGTTGAGCCAACTGGCTTGCGCTCAGGAGCTGCCGGACTTCTCTCTCGCCGGCTACGGCGCGGGAGCCCGGCCGCTGCCCGAGCCCGAAGCTGTGTTGGACATCCGTGACTTCGGAGCGCGGGGCGATGGCGAGAGCGACTGTGCTCCCGCACTGCGCGCGGCCATCGAGGCGGGGGCCGGGCGGGTGATCTTCATCCCCGAGGGGCGCTGGCGGCTCGAGTCGGAAGTGTTGATCAGTGCCGACAGCACGGTCCTGCTCGGTGCGGGTTCTGCGCGCAGCGTGTTCGTCTGTCCCCATTCGTTGGCCGACATCCATGGCCCCTCGCCGAGCTGGAGCTGGAGCGGGGGCATGCTGCGGTTGCGTAGCGGGCGTGCCTCGACAGGCGTCCGTGCCCGGGTCGTGGGCGCCACTCCGGCTGGAGGAGACACCCTGCACTGTGTGTTGAGCACCGGATCCGCGCCGATCGTTGTCGGTGCGTGGCTCGAGCTGCAGTGGTTCAACGACAAGGGCGTCGACAGCCTGCTCGACGTGCTCTACGGCGGGGTGATCGCGCGCAAGCGGATGGGAAGCGAGCTGCGGGAGTCGGACGAGGCGCGCGTGCGCGAGTGGGTGCAGGTGGCGGAAGTCGGGGAGGGTTGGCTGCGGATCGCGCATCCGTTGCGCCTCGAGCTGCGTCCGGAGTGGCAGGGCCGGCTGGTCGGCAGGCCTTCCCTGCATGAGGTGGGGCTGTCTGGACTGGGCTTCGAGTTCGCAGCCAGCAAGTACCCGGGGCACCTCAAAGAGGCCGGCTACAACGCCATCGAGCTGATCGGTGGCATCGACTGTTGGATGCGGGATATAGCCATCGAGAACGCGGATAGCGGCATCTTCGTCAACGGGAGCCGCTTCGTGACCGTGCAGGAGGTGGCGATCACGGGCCGCACCATGCATCATTGCCTGTCGGCCAGCTGGACGTCCGATTGCCTGTTCAGTGACTGGCGCATCGACTGTCCGCACATCCACGGCACCACCGTGTCGTGGGGCGCGCACGGCAACGTCTTCGAGCGTGGTCGTGGCTACCGCCTGCGCATGGACTGCCATCGCGCGGCCTCGTTCGAGAACCTGCACACCGACATCGAGATCGACCATCGCGGCAAGCTGGGCGACCCGCTCAAGAGCGGCGGCTCCGGGCCGCGGGGGCCGCACTCTGCGCGGGCGAACGTGTACTGGAACATCCGCCATATCCTGCCCGCAGGCGAGGGGCCGGTGCAGATAGGCCCCTACAACCAATGGCCGCGCGCGGTGTTCGCCGGTTGGAGCAGCGAACAGCGCGCGATTGAGCTGGTGCCCGCGGAGGGGCTGGAGCAGCAGCTGTTGCCGCAGGTCGAGATCGAGAACCTGTACCGGGCGCAGCGAGGGGAGTGAAGGGAAGCGGCGACCCGGCTCAGAAGCCGTAGGTGCCGACGACCTTGACGTTGTTGGGGTCGAACATCACCTTGCGCGTGGGGTCGTTCTGGTTGGACATCGTCACCCGCACTCCTGCGCCGCCGGTGGAAAAGTTGAGCGAGTACGGACCACGCAGACCGTTCTCCGGGCACTTCTGGGCGAAGCTGGTCTCATTGCGCAGGAAGCCCTTGACGTCAAGGGCTTCCAGGGCGGGCATGGCGTTCCCGGTGGTGGCTCCGCCGTTGCTGTCCTCGCCGACGTTGATGTTCGGTTCCCGGGATCCCTGCATCGCGACGTAGTAGACCTTGTACAACGACATGCCGCCCCCGCCGACATCGCCCAGGAAACTGAAGATGATGTTGCAGGCGTCGCCGGACAGCTCGACGGTGCCGTCGGCGGACATGTTGCGCACCTGGATGCGGGCGAGCGGGACGGACGTGCCGGCGTGGGCGTCGGCGCGGGACTGCGCGTCGGCGAGCAGCTGGCTGGGCGTGGCCTGACTCCAGTCGATGCGGAGCCCATCCTGGGCGGCCAGGGGGCAGGCGAGGGCGAGCAGGCATAGGAAACGTGCGGGAAAGCTCATGGCTGACTCCTCTTGCTGTTGGGAAGGGCGTGAGGCCCGGTGCTGAACACTCTGAGCCTGACAATCAAGTGCCGTGCCAGACGGGCAAACCCGCGAGGCCGGCCGTTCCCGGACGGTCAGACCGGCAACGCAGCGGTCCGGAGGCGCTTCCCGAGCAAGCCGATCTGCACAGCGGGCGCGGACGGCGGGGCAGATGCGGATTCCACGGAGATGCGCGCACACGCCTCCCGTGCAGCCTGTGCAACGTGTGCAACTATGGGTAGGGACGGCGGCGGCACTCCGCGGCAGGCAGGAGCAGGCAGGAGCTGGAGGAGCAAGTGGTAGAGCACCCTGGGGCGCAGCCAGAGCGGCTTTCAGGTCTGCTTGTCTGGGACAGAGTCGAAGCCTCTGTCGTGGCTCGCGTTTCCGCTGTCGGCCAGGACCCGGGCCTCTACCGCTCGGACTTTTTTCCCCGCGCCACGGCGCCGATACCGAATGCGATGAAGGCCAGCATCCCGCCGGCGATGCTCGCCTCCATGACCTGCTCGAAGCCCCCATCGACCCGGGCGCTGGTCGTCGCCACGAAGCGCGCGCTGCGATCGGGCTGGGGCGTGGGTGTGAAGCGCTTCCCCCGCGGACCGAGCAGCTCTCGCATCTCGGGCAGGAGGCTCTCGGCCCAGGCGTTCTGGCCGTCGATGGCAAACCACGGGCCTGCGCCGGTCAGCCCCCCGGGCTGCTTGCCGCCGGCGAGCTCGCGCCGCACCGCCGCGCGCAGGAGGCGCGAAGTGTCGGCGACCGGCTCGGAGCCGTAGACGAGCTCGTCGGAACAGTCGACACACAACCCGTTGTCGCCGCCGTGCATCCCGCCCGGCTTTCCGCACCGCAGGCAGTCTCCGTCGTATTGGGGCGGGAGCCCGATGCCCCCCTCGGCGAGCAGCGCGAGCATCGCGTCGAAGTCGAGCGCCGCGTCTTCGCCTGCCCCGTTCGGCGGCTTGCGTGGAACCCAGCGCGGTGGCAGAAGTTGCACGTAGGCGCCGTGCCCGCGCAGCTCCGCGATCGCTCCCGTGCGTTCGCCGACCTCGGGGAACAGCAGCTCGAGGACCAGGTAGGAGCCCGTCTCTCCCGTCTCCCAGCTCGCGGCGGCGACGTCCACCGCGACGCTCTCACCGTCCGGATAGCACAGGAAGGCGGCATCCATGACCACCTCGGAGGGCGTCTTCTGCGGCTGCGGGCTGATCTTCGGGACGGCGAAGGCCAGCGTCCCAGGCGGCGCGTGCACGTGGACGTCGTCGCCAACCATCAGACCCGCGACGCAGGCGGCCAACCCGACCAAAGCGAGCGCGCAGCAGCCTCCGTGCACCTTCCCACGACGTCCTGGTCTCATCCCTCCTCCTCCCGGTTGTCGCTTGAGGTGCGTGTCCGGACGACCCGCCGGAGGTGCCGGTCCCGAGTATGAGCTCGAAGCCGCTCGCGAGGTGGGGCATCGGCTCCCTAGCGGTGATGTCTCTGTTGGACAGCACCAGAACGGTGATGCTGTCGCATCAGGGGCCGACCTTCGCGATCTGAATGATGGCACCTCTGCTCCCAGCGCCCGTTGCCTGGACTTCAAATTGGAGGGTGGTGCCCACTACCGCGGAGAACAAGTAGGTTGCGTTGAGGTCTCCAACCGACTGATTCACAGTGAATGGCAGGTTTCCGTCTATCACTGGCCGCCAGGCGTTCATGTTGGACTCAATGAAAAGCGTCGCGAGATAGGTCCCGCTTTGCGAGAACAGAATGTCGTCCTCGTTGGATCGGAAGGTACCCCAGGGCGCAACCTGGTCTCCCAGATTCACAATGACGAGGGCATTGTCGGGCATCGAGGTTAGCGGTGGGTGGTGGATTACGAGCTCACCGAGCGAGTCGAAGTCACTCTGGAGTGTGTCCAAGTCCGCATCCAAAGCCAGGATCTGGGAGTTGTTGTCGTCGACTTCAGTCTTCACCGCCAGGAAGTTGTCGTTGACCTCAGCGGCAACGGCTGGTGTATTGGCCGAAAACGTGTTCGGGATATCCAGCGTCCCAGCCCGCATCAGGACCGGTGGTGTCATGACCACCGCCAGCAGCGCACAGCCGACGATCAGAGTCCCGAGCTTGATCTCAATCCTGAGCATTCGATCCACAACAACCTCCACGCGGGGTCAGAGCTGGTTTGAGTACGTAAGTAGATCAGTGTGGGGTACGCGTGCTGAGAAATCAATCTTGCGGCTATCTGTATGCAGAATGGAGCTGATCAGCTATTGGACCAGTCCAGGATGGGCGATGCCGAGCTTGGTGTTCTCGAAGCTGGCCATCACTGTCTTCGCCACTGCTTTGACCGCCGTGGTTGCTGCCTGTTGGGCCACACCCGACCAGCCCTTGAGGAGGGTCCGGCTCCATTCATGAACCTCCCGCAGAATATCGATGCCGCCCACCCTGTACTGCACCCGCAGGGGCCTCATGATCGTGTGTTTCGGTGCTGGCATGCTCCACCTCCTCATCTGGTCCGTTCGCAATGAAACGCGTCAGGGGTCGAGCAGTGGATTCGCTACAGACGACCATAAAGGACTCTACCCTCATCCAACGCTTGGAGGCGTGCTTCACAATGTTGAAGACGGCCGCAGCCGCTCAACGTGGTACGGTGCTTGCATTCCACGATGGGCCCGGAAACATCAGGCACAGCCGAGACCAGCAACGCAGGAGACATCGCATGACCATGGAACCCCGGGTCAGCATCATCACCCTCGGCGTGCGCGATCTGACGCGCGCCTTCGACTTCTACCACGAAGGCCTGGGTCTACCCTGGGCGCCCAGGCCCGAGGACGGCATCGTCTTCTTCCGCACCGGCGGCGTGGTGCTGGCGCTCTATCCCTTTGACGAACTGGCCCTCGACACCAGCTTACCCGCGCCGTCGGCGCTGCCCGGCTTCAACGGCATCACCATCGCCCACGTGACCCGTTCCAAACCCGAGGTCGACGCCCTGCTCCAGCGCGCAGTCGATGCTGGCGGCAGCCTGGTCAAACCCGCGGGCGACACCTCCTGGGGAGGCTATAGCGGCTATTTTGCGGACCTCGACGGCTACTTGTGGGAGATCGCCTGGGCAGAGAGCTGGAGCTTCCACCCCGACGGCTCGATGGTGTTGGACTGAACGAGCTCAGTCCGCGCCCCAGAGCGCGTCGCGCAGGCCCGAGGCGCGCTGCACACGGCGCTGCACAGCCTGCTCGATGATCGCGGGGCTGCCCGCTACCACGATCCGTTCCCGGGCGCGCGTGACGCCCGTGTACAGCAGCTCGCGGGTCAGGATCGGCGAGGCCCGCGGAGGAAGCAGCAGCAAGACCTGGTTGAACTCCGAGCCCTGGCTCTTGTGGATGGTCATCGCGTAGACGGTCTGGTGCTCCGGCAAGCTGGCGACGTGGAAGGTCCGGGTTCCGCAGCCATCGTCACTGGGAAAGTGGACCTTCAGCTGCTCCGGACGCTCCGGGTCGGGCAGCGTCAGCCCAACGTCGCCGTTGAACAGCCCGGCCTGGTGATCGTTGCGGGTGATCATGACCGGGCGTCCGGGATACCACGTGCCCGTAGGCAGCACCAGGCCCGCCCGCGCCAGACTCTGCCGGGCCAGGCGGTTGAGCCGCTCGACCCCGAACGGCCCACGGCGATGCGCGCAGAGCACACCGAAGCGGCCGAAGGCCTGCAGAGCCTGGGCCGGATCAGTCTCTCGGAGGTAGGCACCGAAACCCGCGACCAGCCGGGCAGCCAGCAGCTCTGCCTCGTCGCTGGTCTCCTCAAGGGGAATCCAGCCCAGCGCTCTTCCCGGTGTCTGCGCGCGGTTCTGTCCGAGCAGGGCTCGGGCGGCCGCACCATCGCCGCCGTTGATGGCTTGCGCCAGCGCGCCGATGCCGCTGTGGGGGTCGAAGCGCCAGCTCTTGTCGAGCTGCACCATGCAGTCCCAGATGCCTGGCTCCCGCTCAGGCGCGCCGCGGGCGGGCGGATCTTCGCCGGTGATCTGGCGGATGCTGTCCGCAAAGGCGCGGGAATAGCCGCGGGGGGAGTGCCCGGTGTTGCAGAGGTCTCCCAGAATCGCCCCGGCTTCCACCGAGCTGAGTTGGTCGCGGTCGCCCAACAGGATCAGGCGGGCCCCGGGCGGCACCGCGTCGACCAGCTTGGCCATCAGCGCCAGATCGACCATCGAGGACTCATCACAGACCAGAACATCGACCGCCAGGGGCGTGGCCGCGTTGTGGCGGAATTGCGTCGGTGTGCGCGCCTGGTAGCCGAGGCAACGATGGATCGTCTGCGAGTGCTCCGGAATGGCCGCGCGGACCTCGGGCTCGACCTCCAGCGACGGCAGATTGGTGCGCAAAGACTCGGCCAGCCGCGCCGCTGCTTTGCCTGTCGGTGCCACCAGGGCAATGCGCAGGGGAAAGCGGCCGCGAGCCCTTGCGTGTTGCAGCAACAAGACCAGGACCTTGAGGACCGTGGTCGTCTTGCCCGTGCCGGGACCCCCGGAAATGACGCAGAAGCGGCGCAACGCCGCCGACAAGGCGGCCTGTTTCTGCAGGTCGGGGCCGTCGCTCAAGGGAAACAAGCGCCGCAGGCACGTGCCGAGCAGCGTGAAGTCGATGTCTGGTACCAGGCTGCCCGCCCGCTCGCGGATCCGCTCCGCCAGTAGCTCTTGATACTGCCAATAACGGCGCAGGTACAGCCGGCCCGCGCTGTCGAGCACCAGCGGGGTGGGCTGCTGGCCGTCTCCCACCAACAGGCTCTTGGACAAGGCCGCCGCCCAGGCTTCGGGATCCGGCCAGCTCCAGTCGGGCGGCAAGCCGGTGGAGGCGTCGATGCGCAAGGGTCGCGCCAGCTCTACGCAGACATGGCCACAGTGCGGAGCCCGGCTGGCCAGCGCGGCTCCCAGCAAGACGAGCGGATCCTGCTCGGCGACGAGCCTGCTGAGGGCGCGGGCGACCTGCAGGTCGAGCGCCGAGAGCACCCCCGCCTGGCGCAGGCTGTCGAGTTGTGACGCCGGGCCGGTCATGCCACGCCTCCCGCCGGATCCGCGAACAGCCGGTCCAGAGCGTCGATCAGAGCGCGCGCGGGCCGGTCGCGGAAAACGCCGTGGCCGAGGCCCGCGCCAGGACTGCAGCCGCGCAGGAACAGGTAGCAGACCCCACCTATGTGCTGGTCGTAGTCGTAGCCCGGCTGGCGCAAGCCGAGGAAGCGATGCAGCGCGAGCAGGTAGATATGGTACTGCAGGATGTAGTGATGCTCGGCCATTGGCACCTGCAGGCGGTCCTCGCGGTACGCGTCGAAGGTGTCGCCGAGGTGGTTCGACTTGTAGTCGAGCAGGTACCAGCGCTGCTGGTGGCGGAAGATCAAATCGATGAAGCCGCCCAGGAAGCCTTGCAGGGGCGCGAATCCCAGCTCGGCCACGCGTTGCGGATAGCCGGTTGGGACCGAAGCGCTGGGGTATCCGCGGAACACCTCAGCCAAGGCAGAGGGCTGCACCCGCAGCGGGCCGGCCTCGAGCCCTCCGGCTACAGGAAACACGAACTCCAGCTCATTCAGGCGTTCCTGGCAGGGGATGTCGCACAGCCGCAAGCCCTCGTGCAGGGGCCCGCGCAGCACCCCGGCCAGGGCGTCGCGCACCGGCTCGCCCCAGCGCTCGGCATCGAAGCCGTGGAGGCGGAGCGTAGCGGACACCAGCAGCTGGAATGCCGGCTCGTCCGGGGTCGTGAAGTCGGCCAACTCCAGAACCTTGTGGAAGAAGTTGCCCGCCTGGGCACCGCGCGGAAAGGTGCTGAGCGGGATCGGAAGGGCGCCCGCCGGTCCCCGGCTCGCCTCGATCTGTATGGCGGTGAGGGCGTCACGGTCTGCCCCTTCACTGTCCGGGCTGGTATGAGGGGCCTGCCGGGTGAGTCCGGTGAAGCTGGTGCTGCGCCAGGCACGTCCAAGCCACACGCTGGACTCCAGAGCTTGCAGCTCGGCAGCCTCCCGCGCCGGAGGTGTCCAGCTTCCCCGCTGCGTGATGTCGATGGGAACAAGCTCGATGGTTCCGGCCGAGCTCGCCGCCAGCTGCTCGAGCTCGGCCTGCATGGCCTCGCCAGACATCTCCTTCAGGCGTCGCGCGCTCGCCGCCAGGGCCGCGTCCCCAGTGCCCTGAGCCGGATGCAGCAGATAGCCCAGAGGAGAGCTGTGGATCCCGTTGACCGGTCCGGTGTACACCGAGCAATGGTGGCGGGCACGGGTGAGCGCCACGTACAGCAGGCGCATATTCTCTGCCTGCAGCTCGCGCTCGGCCAGGTCGCGATGTGTATCGCGCGCATCCGAGCCGACATCGAGCTTCAATCTGAAGTCGTCGTCCGGGTCGTGGAAACTCGGGAAGGTCTTGTCTGCTACGTGCAGCAGGGCCCCGTCCCACAGATAGGGGCAGAACACGACCGGATACTCCAGCCCCTTGCTCTTGTGGATGGTGATCAGCTGCACCGCCCGCGCATCGCTCTCCAGGCGCAATTGGTTGGCGTCGGAGAGCTCGCTGTCTGCCTGACGCTGCCGGTCGAACCAACGCAACAACCCGGCGATGCCCAGGTCTTCCTCGCTGGCCGCACGGTGGAGCAGCTCGGAGAGGTGCAGCAGGTTGGTCAGGCTGCGTGCGCCTCCGACCACGGTCAGGATGCGGCTCTGGATGGCGCGGATCTCCAGCAAGCTGCGGAACATCTGGATGAAGCCTTGGTCCAGCCAGGTCTTGCGCAGCTCGCGGAAGCACTGTACCTCGTCGTCCCAGGCCTGCGCCTGGTCCTCGAGCTCTACCAGCTGGGCCGCCGTGTACCCCAAAGCGTCGGTGGCCAGGGCTGACCGAACCGCCCCCCCCCGCCCGGGTTCGGCCACTGCCGCGAGAATCCGGCGCAGCTCGCTGGCTTCCTGGGCATCGAATACGCTGCCGGCCCCGTGCAGGACGCTCGGAATCCCGCGCGCCCGCAGCTCCAGCTGGACGTCGTTGGCCTGCTTGTTCTTGCGCACCAACACCGCGATGTCTCCGGGCTCCAGCAGACGCCCCTCGATGTGCGCGCGGCTGTTGAGCAGAGCGATGATGTCTTCAGCCACCAGGCCGGGGATGGTCCGTTGCATCCACGGCTTGAGGATCCGGAGCTTGTTGCGGGTCCGCTGTGCGCCCGCGTCCTCCAAGCACACGCTGCGGATGCGGAACGCCGCCCAGGGCTGCTGCGCGCATGAGAGACGGTCGGGGAAGTGGGCCTCGACCGGGGTGTACGCGATGCGCGGGTCGACGAAGGGCGAGCCGGGACGTTCGAAGAGGTGCCGCTGGGCCTGCAAAAACGACCGGTCGGAGCGCCAGTTCTTCGCCAGCGTGAACGCCCGCGGCCCCGCATCCTGTTTGGCCTGCAGGTAGGCGAACACGTCCGCTCCGCGGAAGGCGTAGATCGCCTGTTTGGGGTCGCCGATCAGGAACAACCAGTCATCGCGCTTACCGAACACGCCGCGGAAGATGCCGTACTGCACCGGGTCGGTGTCCTGGAATTCATCGATCAGGGCTGCCCGGAAGCGCGCCTGGATCGCTTGCGTCAATTGCGCGCCCGAGGGGCCGCACAGGGCATCGCCCAGCTGGTAGAGCAGGTCGTCGAAAGACTGGCAGCTTTGTGCCTGCTTGCGCGCGCTGAGCTGTGTGCGGGCGTAGTCCACCAGGCCCAGGTTGATCTGTAGAGCGCGCGCCGCGAGCCAGTTTTCGTGCGCGCTCGCGAGAGCTGCCACGGCCTCGCAGGCGTCGAACAGGGGGTGTTGGGGCGTCTGCGGCTTGTTCGCCTTCTTGATCTTCTTGTCGATACCCGAGCGACACAGACATGCGAACCCGACCGGCAGCTGGCGGGAGGGTTGGGGAACCCCCGCCAGCCAGCGATCCAGGGCTTTCAGCCGGGTGGCGGTCAGCTCGACCTTGTAGTTCTTGTGGAAGACTTCCTGGGCTTGGGCCTGCTCGAAGGCTGCCTCGATGCCGAGTCGATCGCGCCACGCGTGTGCGACGGCTGCCAGCGCGTCCGTCCAGGCCTGCTCGGAGATGGCGGGCACATGTGGTGCTGTCGGCGGAAGCACCGGCATGCGGCGATGGCTGCAGACTCTCTTGCTCAGGCGCTTGAGGTTGTCGGGAGTCACCTTGAGCTGAGGCTGGTTCTTCTTGTTGGCTGCCAGATAACGCACCAGGTCTGCGGAAGCATCGTGCAGCTGCTCGGTCCAGTAGTCCTCCGTCACCTCGTCCCGCAGCGGCCCCTCATCGGTCAGCAGCTCAGTCTGGAAGGGCACGCCGCTCTCGAACGCGTTCTCGCGCAACATGCGGGCGCAGAAGCCGTGGATGGTGGAGATCGCCGCCTCATCGAAGCCCGCCAGCGCGGCCTGCAGCTGGCGCAGATCTTGCTCGCCATGGCCGGCCCCAAGACGCCGCTGGACCAGTCCTACCAGAAAGCCATCGTCTCTCGGCCCCTGCCCCTGGTAGGCCGCGATCGCTGCGCGCAGGCGCTCGCGGATGCGCTCGCGCAGCTCCGCCGTGGCCGCGTCGGTGAAGGTCACCACCAGGATCTCGTTGACGCCCAGGCCCTGCTCGACCACCAGCCGCAGGAACAGGCTGGCGATCGTGTAGGTCTTACCTGTCCCCGCGCTGGCCTCGATCAGCGTCACACCCTGCGCGAGCGGTCCTTCGGGGTCGAAGCGGGCCATGCCGGGCATCAGGCGGTCTCCTCGACATGCGCCAACAAGGGTCCCCAGATCTGCAGCGCCAGGTCATGGAATGTCTGGCCCTCGGGCACCACGAGGCCCTCGAGGGCGAAGTCCTCGGCGAACGGCTGGCTGCCGCCCAGGACGCGTTGCAAGTATGGGTCCTGGCTCTCGCCCGCGGGACCGAAATCGCCTGTCCGCTGCCACGTGGTCTGGGCTTTCGCACGACCGGCCGCTCGTGCTTCCAGAGAGCTCGGCTCAGTGAGCACCTTTTCGGCATAGGCGCGCGAGGTTTCGGGGAAGAACAGCAACGGATGTTGCATGCCTGCGCGCCACAGCCCAAGCAGCGCTGCTAGAATCGGGGCAGGCTGAGCGACCGGGCCGAAACGCACTGTCTCCACCGTGTCCTTGGCTCCGCGTGCCACCAGAGCGCTCCGCCAACGGCGATCGGGCACAACGCACTGCAAGACCAGATGGCGGATCCAGAGACCGAGCTGGTACCTCGCCTTCATCCGGGCGTAGTTGTGCCTGATCTGTCCCCAGGGCCAGATCATGTCGATGCGGCCCAGCAAGAGCTCGCCGCCCAGGCTGAGCTCGACCTCGACCGGCTCCTGAACCGGGCCCTCGCCGCGCAGGGCCAGCACCATCTCGGCCACGGGTTCTACCGTCTCAGCCAGGTCGTCGAACTGGCATTGGCCTGGCGTCCCCAGGGGCAGCTGCCCCGCAGCCCGCACCGCCGGGTAGGCTGCGTTCAGCGCCTCGCCCGCGACGCGCCGGGCGAGCAGCGGGCTCGCCACCGCATAGCTCTCGAGACCGTTGAGCGCCAGGGGCTCACGGTCGGCGATCTGCTGCGCGTCTTCCCCGAGCCACAAGCCCAGCCGCTCGGTCAGCAGGGCTTTGATCGGTTGCTCGAAGAACCTCACCAGCTCGCGCAGCAAGATCGGCGGCTGCTCGGAGGCGGGCCGTTCCGGTATGCTGCCGGTGAAAAAGGGCGGAGCGGGGCGCGGCTCCTGGTTGAGGGCCCGCGCTCCCTCGAGATAGCCGGCCGCGTAGCTGAACAGGGCCGGGACATCCGGCTCCGCTTCGGCGCCGAAATTGCGCGGGCTGAACGGCTGCAGGGGATGCTGCAGCAGCAACTGCTGCAGCAGCAGCGCGCGGGCAGCCTCGGGGTCGTCGGCAGGCGCCTGCGGATGCCGGTTCGACGCGCACAGGCTGTCGAGCAACTCGCTGACCACCACCGAGGGGGGCAGCGCCTTGTTGTCGCGGATACTCTGGCCGGTATAGGTGATCAGCAGCCGCTCCCGCGCGGCCAACAGAGCCTCGAGGAACAAGTAGCGGTCGTCCTCGCGCACCGTGCGTTCACCCACCCGCGGCTGCTGGGCCACCAGGTCGAAGCCGAGCTTCTGTTGCGCGCGGGGAAAAGCGCCGTCGTCCAGGCCCAGCAAGCATACCACCCGGAAGGGAATGCTGCGCATGGGAACCATGCCGCAGACCGTGATGCTGCCTGTCAGGAACGCCGTCGCGGGCCGTTCCTGGCCGAAGTAGCCCAGCAGCAGATCGCGCACCACCTCGAACTGCAGGGCTCCGCTGAAGCCCGCCCGCGCGGCGGCTTCCGTCAGCTGGTCCAGAGCTTCCCGAACCTGCACGTGCTGCCAGGCGCTGGCATCGGTGGAGGCGATCAGACCCTCGAGCACGTCCGGGAGCAGCGCGCTCCAATCCGCCAGCGGCCGAGCGGCCCCGCCCAGCGTGCGCAGCAATGCGAACAGCGTCTCGCTGAGCTCGGCCAGCTTCCCCAGCAGCAGTGCCTCCCCGCCTTCGACCTCATCATAGGGCAGCACGCCCGCGAAGATGGTCTTCGCCTTCCCTGGCATCGCGTAGCCGAGCAGCAGCCGGTCGAGCCCGAAACGCCAGGTGTTCTCCCGCAGCGCAGGCTGGGCATGGCTGGCGCGGTCGCGTGCATCGATGCCCCAGCGGATCCCGCTCTCGGCGATCCAGGTGCTGATCCGTTCGAGGTCCGCGGCCGTCAGCTCGAAGCGGGCGAGCACCGGTTCGAGGGCCAGCAGGTCGAGAACCCGCGAGGCGGTCAGGCGCTTCCCGACCAACTCGAGCACGCGCAGAAAGGCCTCGGCCACGGGGTTCTCGCTCCGCAGGGCCCGGTCTGCCACGCGGCACGGGAGGAAGCGCGCGTCTCCCGGAGAGTTTCCAAACACCGCCTCGATCAACGGTGCGTAGGTCTCGATGTCCGGAGTCATCACGACCACGTCGCGTGGCTTGAGCTCGGGCAGCGTGTGGAACAGGTGCAGCAGCTGGTCTTGCAGCACCTCGACCTGGCGGATGGGGCTGTGGCAGGAGTGCAGGCGGATCGAGGCATCGCCCAGCACAAAGGGCAGCGGCGGGTGGTCGTGCCCGTCACCGCGGGCGCGCAGATGGCGGATGTCCGCCTGCAGCGTCGCGAGCAGAGAGGGGCCCTGCGGATCGCGGAACAGGTCGCCCTCCGGCTCCTGGTAGTCGACCAGGCTCTCGAGCAGTACCTGGAAGTCCCGACCCAGCCGTCCGAACGAAGCGAGCAGCGGATGGCCGACCTCGAAATGCAGCTCGGCGGGGTCGATGCCCTGCTCGTGGGCGCGCGCCTTCTGACGCAGCCCCTCGCGTTCTGAGCGCAGGTCACCCCAATACTGGTCGGACGGGCACTGCAGAAACAGCCGGACATCGGCATGGCGCGCCAGGCAGGCCAGGACCTTCAGGTAGAAGGGAGGCAGGCTGGAGATACCGAACAGGCACACCCGCTGCAGGGCGCCGGGAAGTCGCAGCGGGCCGCGCTCGGCGGCCGCAAAGAACTCCCGGGCGAGCCCGGCCAGATGCGGCTGGTCGAAATGGGCATCAAGGTCGCGCCACAGCAGAGCCTGCCAGTCGTCGCCCTCGCCCTGGCTCCAACGCAAGACCATTTCTGGCCGGTAGGTGATGTAGCGGTCGAAGGTGGCGGCGATACGCTGGGCGAGCTGGAAACTGCGCGGACCCTGCAGCTCAGGGTCGCCTCTGAGGTAGACCGCCAGCGCATGGAACTCGGGTCGTGCCAGGTGTTGCGGCAGGCGGGCCAGAACCGCCCACTGCAGCGTGTCGGCGCGCCAGGCAGATGTCTCCAGAGCGCGCTCGCCCAGCGCGGCGGCGAAGGCCTCCTGGATGATGGTCCCCGGGAAGGGGAAACGGACCCGGGCGCAGATGCCGAGCTGTTGCGCGAGCTGCTTCGCCAGCCAGCGCTGCATGCCCTGGCTATTGACCACCACGGTCTGCTCGACGAAGGGGTCGTCGAGCGGTTCGCGCAGCGCCCGGGCCAGGGGGCTGAGCAGAGCATCGGTGTGGTTGCTGCGGATGACTTTCATAGCGGGGTCTCTCACCGGCCGCGCTTCCACTATACGGGCAAGCCCGTGCGGGTTGCTACGGGCCGCTGTAGGGGGCGCCTGTGAGGCTGCGCTGATCTAGTGTGTTGGGGGCTGCTGGAAGCCGGATGGCAACCCAGAGATCGGTACTGCTGGTTGGAGATCGACTTCGATCAGAAGGCATGAAGTAAGAACTCTCGCCCAAAGGCGCAAAGTTGACGAGCAACGATTTCCCCGGCTGAGCATCGCTGGAGTCTGCATCCAAACGGCTCTGAATCGCGATGTCCTTGAGCTTGGTTGTCAGCGCTTCGGTAATGTAGGGACATCAATTTGGAGGCGGGGCTTTGCGAGTTCTTCCCTTTGCGGTTTGGCGCCTTTGGGTGAGATCTTTCCTGCGCCCAACCCTTTGGACGCGGTTTGGCTTGGTTTGGCTGCAAACTCGCCATCGAGGTCGTTTTGTTTCTGAGCCTTCGCTACCTGGCTCTCCCCACAAGCTTTCGTTCCAACGCCGTCGAAACACCAAAACGCGCACGGCAGATGCGTCACACGAGTCAAGGCGGCACTTCTTGTTCTTCGCTGCCAAGCTTGATGCCATTCCTGAAGTGCAACCTGGGGCCAGTCACGGTGAAGGTTGGTTGGCACGCGGATCGCGACCATCGCCTTGTCATGTCGGGTCGGGGCGCCGACAATAGTCAGAAGACGCTTGGCTGCATGAGGGCCACGGTGGACACACGACCAGACCTTCCTCCTCTCGATCCAAAGATCGATGTCGTCTTTAAGGCGCTCTTCGGTCGTCAGCAGAACATCGATCTGCTGACGAGTCTTCTCAATGGGGTCTTGGAGCTGGAGGACCGAGACCGGCTCGTTTCGGTCGAGATCCTCAGCCCCATCAGTGAGCTGGAATCGAGTGATGAGAAGCTCTGCGTCCTCGACCTGTCTGTGCGCGACCAGCATGGACGGCAGTATGTCGTGGAGATGCAATGCCGCAACCACAAGGCCTTTCCGGAGCGTATGCTCTATTATGGCACGCGACGCTACGGAGAGCAGCTGCGCAGCGGCGACACCTACTCGCGGCTGCGCCCCGTGGTGGTGCTCATCTTCACCGACTTCGCTCTCTTTTCCGGGGAAGAGGGCTGGCGCCACGAATTCGCGCTGCGAGCCGAGCAGAGCTCCCTTGTGTTCTCGGCGCACCTGAGGATCGTGGTCGTCGAGCTTCCGAAGTTTCGCAAGAAACCACCTGAAGCTCTGGGGCTGGGTGAGAGTTGGGTTTGTTTTCTCAAGGAGGGTTGTGCGATGACCAGGACCATTGATGAGCCATGGGTAACGCCTGCGCTGAGAAAGGCGATGGAGGAACTCGAGAGGCTGAAGGGCGATGAGGTGGTAAGGCAAAGGTACGAGGCCCGTCTGCGGCAAGTACAGATCTGGGCCACAGAGTTGGAGGGTAGGTACGAAGAGGGACGAGAAGAGGGACGAGAAGAGGGACAGCAGGAGGCGCGTAGGCTCCTTGCTCAAAAGCTGCGTTCCGAAGGCGAGACCGACGAACGGATCTCTCGCCTGACGGGGTTGAGCGCCGAAGAGATCGAAGCGTTATCGTGAGAATGTTCGCCGATGATACCCTTGAATAAGCGGATCTTCGAGCTCTTCCCATAGCGGCTTGGCGGCTTTGCGCGAGATCCTTCCAGCGACAAACCTCTTGAACGCGGCTTGCCCGGGCCGTTCTGCAAGAGCCCGCAAGGCCCCTCCGCCGAGCACCGGTCTGCCCTCTCAATCCTCCTTCTTCAGGCGCGCCTCGATCAGCGCCCAGACGGCCCCGGCGTCGCAACCCGGATCCTGGTGGTCGCCCGAAAAGCGCCCGCAGAAGGATGACTGCAGCACCTCGGCCAGGAACTGGCGCTGGTTGTCGATAAACAGCGGGTGTTTCAGATACAGGCAAGCCTCTTCGGTGGCGCGCACGGAGAGTCCCGTGGCGATGTCGGGGCTACGCCGCACCGCGTCGGCGGTGTCGACGATCAGCTTGAGCAGGCTTGCGGGCAACTCCGGGTGGCGGCCAGCGAGCAGCTCGACTTCTTTTTCGGGCGGCAGGTAGTCCATCTTCAAGGGCGCGAAGCGGTCGAGCTGCGCGGGGTCGAGACCAAAAGTGGCCGAGAACTCATCGCCGCGGTTGAGCGCGGCGATGAACTGTACGTTGTCGGGGATCTCGAGGAAGCGGTTGGTGACCGGATCAAAGATACGGCGCGTCGAGTCGAGCGCGGGCATCAGCGCGTTGCGGGCGCTCTCCTGGCAGCGGTTCAGCTCGTCCAGGAAGACCAGAAAGCGCCGCCGCGGTTCCGTCAACGCGGTCTCGAGCGCCCGCAAGACTTCGGTTTTGATGAAGTCCATCACCGGCTGTCCGCCCTCGCCGGCGCGTACCTGCACGGTGGCAAGGAAGTCGCTGGCCTCGACGACGGCACCGCAGTTGAAGAACACGAACTCGAACCCCAGGCTCTGCGCCAGGGTGCGCGCCAGCACGGTCTTGCCGCAGCCTTGGGGACCGTCGAGCAGGATGTTGAGCCCGCTCTCGAGCAACACCTGAAGCTTGCGCCGGGTCATCGGATCGAGGTAGATGCCCTCGAGCTTGAAGTCGAGCCCCCGCACGAAGGCGACCTCGATACTGCCGTGGTCGTCCCGCTCGGGCTTGGTGACACGTTGGATGCGTACCTGACAGCGCTGCCCCGTTTGGATGCGTGCGTCGTCGCACAGCACGACCTTCGGTGCGCGGCGGCCGTCGAGGTGGGTGGCGCGGAAGCGGAAGCGCGATTCCTTGACGGGGTTGGTCCAGAAACTGGTCTCCATCACCTGCCCGATGCGGAGCTCGGAGATCTGCCATTTGCCAGCCATGCTGTGTCCTTTCAACGCAGAGTGCGGCGCACCAGGCGCGCGACGGTCCGACCGAATTCCCGTACCGACTCGGACAACGCGGCCTCTCCGCGCATCTCGACGTAGTGGGGGAAGCACACCACGTTGAGGGGCCGCACGGCGACCTGCGCGCAGCAGATCCCCTCGCGGGTGCTCAGGCGGTGCACCAGGGCCTTGAGGGCAGCGACGCTACAATCGGTGGGCAGGCCATCGCTGATCATCACCAGCAGTCTGCCCCGGCGTTGGCTCTTCAGCGCCAGCCGGGACATCGCCCAGAGGGCCCCCGCGTCGTTGTTGCCGCCGCCGGCTTGCAGGCTGCTGACCGCGCAACGCTGGGCGCTGCCGGCGTCGAGCAGCTCGGCGCCGGTGAAGCCGAAGACCCGCAGGTCCACGCCCGGCAGCCCGCGTGCGGCTTCGGCGAGCAGGCTGCCGAACAGGCGGGCCTTGTGGATATTGTTGCCCGACTGCATCGAGCCCGAACAGTCGATCAACAGGCCGAGGAACAGGTCGGCCTTCTGCACCTGGCGGCGCGCGACCATCATGCGCGGGTCGCCGTGCAGGAGCACGCGGGGAAGCTGGGCTCGGTCGAGGCTGCGGCCGCTCAGGCGGCGTGGCGTGCGTTCGAGCTGCAATCCCAGGCTGATCAAGAAGCGGCGCATGGTGCGGGCGTGCCGGCGCACGGCCGCCGCATACTCGCGGGCCTTGGCGGCGTCGTAGGGGACGGGCACGGTGCGGGGAAGCTGGGGAAAGCTCACGTCCTTGCCGACGTTCAGGCTCAAGCCGCCTGTACCGCTCTGGCCGTCAGCTTGTGGCGTGCTGGGGCGTTTGAGCAGGCGCTCGATCTGCTCCTGCAGCTCGCCGTCGGTCAGGCCCTCACCGAACACGGTCAGCTCGGATTCGCTCGGCTCGAGGGCCTTGTGGAAGCCGAAGCTCTGCAGCACAGCGGTCTCGTCGCCGAAGATCCGCTGCAGCGTGCGGGCGACTTCGAGCAGCTGGGGCATGTCGGCGCGGCGGAAACTGCGGTCGAACAGCGCGAGGCCTTGAGCGACCTTGGGGTCCTTGTGCCGGTTTCCCAGTCCCATCCGCAGGGCGCGCATGAAGCGTGCGAAGCTCGAGCCGTCTCCGGCCAGGGCGCGCAGCACCTCTCCGTTGCGCAGGCAGACGCAGCCGCGCTCGATGGCCACATCGAGCCGGCTGCGGTGCAGGACGGCGAAGCTGTTCAGGGCGAGGGTGCTGAGCAGTCCTTCGATCTCGGGCTGACTCTGTAGATGCTGGAACGCGTAGGCCGCCAGCCGCTTGAGACGGTTGCCATCCTCGCGGTCGAGGGCGCGCAGGTTGCGCTCGAGATGCTCGTCGGCCACCAGATTCAACAGCTGGGCCAGGCCTTCTTGCTCTGCCTTCTTCCAGGTCGCCATGCCGGTCTTGTCGGAGTGGTACAGCTGGTGGCCGAGCTCATGGACGATCAGGCCGCGCACGACATCTTCGCCCCACTGTTCCTGTTTGAGGATCGGCAGGGGAGTGATGTGGATCTGGCTCTCGCCGACGCGCGTATATCCCAGCTGTTTGCCGCTGGCCATCGACACCTGGAACAGGCGCCCGGTCAGCTCGCGGCCGCGGCGCACCCCCCAGGCGAAGGTCTCGGCCAGCTTCTTGCTCGGCGTGCGGCCGCTGCGGTGCCCGGCGCGCAGGTTGCGCACCGCCTGCCAGCGGGGCTTCTCGCGCGAGAGCTCGCGCACCAGGCGCCGCGCCTGGCTGTCGAAGTGCTCGGCGGGAACCTCGGGGGCGCGCAGCAGCTCGAGCAGCCGCGGCTCTGAAGCCAGGCCTGGTCCTGCGAGCAGCACCGTTCCCACGGCCAGGGCGGCGTGGCGCGGGTCGCAATGCTGCAGGGGATTGTGCGGGCTGTCTGCCTCGAGTGCGGCGGCCAGCAGTAGTGGAAAGCCACAAGGGTTGCCGTAGCCACGCAGCAGGGTCTCGGCGACCGACCGGCGCAACGCCAGCAGGCGCTGATGGTCCGTTTCCAAAAACGCCTGCAAGGCGACTTCGACAGCCGCTTGCGGCTCTGCGGCGCAGAGCAACTCGACGGCATTGCAGTACGCTCGCGGATGGGGGCTGGTGGCCAGTCCCATGGCCAGCTCGAGCTCGCTGCAGCCCAGCGCGAGCAGCCGCTGCCAGTGGCCGCGACCGAACCACGCCCGGGGTGTCGCTGCGCAGGCTAGCTGCATCAGCCGCCGGATGCCGTCGCTGCGGGCTCCTCTGAGCTCGAGGCTGCCGAGCAGCAGCACGAAACCCAGCTCGCCCTCGGCCACCGCGGCGAGGCGTTCGAGACGGTGCAGGGCGGGCCCCTCGGGAAACAAAGGCAGGGCCTCGGCCACCAGTCCGGCGTGGGGAACAGCGTCGGGCCGCTGGGCGGCCTCTTCGAGCAGCGCGACGAGCACCAGGCAGCCGGGTTCGTCCAGCTCGAGCAGCCGCAGAGTGGCGGCCTGGGCTTCCTCGGGATCCTGGGAGGCGACCGCGGCGCGCAGCGCGTCGAGGTCGTGGCTGTGTTGCCATCTGTCCCGGCCCTGAGTGGATGGCCTGAGCAGGGCCGGGCGGCCAGGCCCGATCCGTGCAAGACCGCGGATGTCGATCCAGTCCGAGAGCTCGATGGCCACCTCCGGCGCGCACTCGGGCAGCCGCGCGAGCACGTGCACGGCCCAATGGCGGCGCTGCTCGACGGTGGCCGTCTGGTGGAAGCGCAGCAGGCAGCGGGCGGCCGGGACTCCCAGGTCGCCATGCAGCTGCTCCAGACAGAGCTCGAGCACTTCGGGCATGAAGAGCCCGCGCAGCCGGGGCTTGTCGTGGTAGCGCAGCTGAGCGCAGAAGCTGGATGCCGAGCGCCAGAGCTGGCCCGCGAGCACGCGGCTCGGCAGCGCGGCGGCCTCGCGCAGTAGCCCTGCGAGCTGGCTGGGCTCAGATCCGACGCGCAGGCCGAATTGATGGAGGTGGCACGACCAGCGGTGCAGCCAAGCATGGCCGTGCAGCGGCAGCTTCGTACGACCTTGCCAGGTTGCCACCGCCCGTTGGTCGAGCTGGCTGAGGAAGCTGCCCTCGTCGCAGCCAAAGCGCTGAAACTGTCGGGCGACCTCGGGCAGGGGGTCATCGCAACCGAGCAGCGCGAGGCAGACATCGATATCTGGCCTGGCGGGCATCGACCTCGAGGCCAACGCGCTACACAGACCTCGGCTCGGGTAGCGCAGGCAGGGGGCGAGGGCGCGGGCCAGCTGACCGGGAGCTGCGTTTTTGATGGCCTTCAGCTCCGGGCGGCTCAGCGCGGAGACTCCAACGATCGGAGGACTGGTCGTGACCGGCGTGTCCGCGGCCGGAGCCAGGCGGCCCGCCGCCCAACCGCGTACTTCTGGATCGCGGTGCTCGCGCAGGCTGTGGGCCAGGAACAGCTCGCTCCCGTGCGGAAACATCGGGCACTCGGGCAAGCACTTGAGCAGAGCACGCAGGCGGGTTGCGGAGAGCCGAGCGACCAGCTTTCCCAAGGCTTCGGCCCGCAAGCTCTGGGCGAAACAACCGAGCACCTCCAGGCCGAAGCGGCTGCGGCGGTCGGTCTTGCCATGGAGCCAGATGCGCAGAAAGCCCGCGGCGTGTTCGTCCGCCAGGCGCACTCCCAGCTGGCGGGCGAGCCTGTGGGTCTGCTGTAGCGACAAGCCTGCTTCGGTGCGCCTTTCGCGAGCGAGCAGGGCCTGGAACAACCCGAGCAGCTCGGCCGGTTCCAACTCGGCGACCAGCTCGAAGAGGGCGTCGCGTTCGTGCTCGGCGGCCAGGGCGAGGATCTCGGCCAGCGGGATGTGCGAGGCGGCGATCACCGTACGCAGCAGGCTGCTGCGTTGCTCGGGTTGCGAAGTCACGCCTCGCACCCAGCGCAGGCCTGCCCCGGGATCGCGGTCGAAGCCTCGTGCCAGGGCCTCGCGGTCCAAGTGCTTGTCGACCAGCGAGAAGGCGCGTCTGCCGCTCAGGTGCAACACGGCGCCGACGGCTGGCAGGTCGTATTCGGGCGGGCTTGTATCCCTGAGGCACAGCTCAGACTGCAGCCAGGCCAGAAGCTCCCCCTCTGTCACGCTTCGCGAGGGGCTGAAATCCGAGCGCTGCAAGACTGTCAAAGCTGCGCGCCGCACTGCCAGGGGAATGTGTTGCCAGGACAGGAACTTGAGATCGAAAAGCAGGGGAATGGCGGCCGCACGGGCATCCCAGCCGTGGCGCTGCGCCAGCAGCATGACGCCCAACGCGGCCGTGCCTCGCAGGCCTTTGCGTTTGGCTTGCAGCAACAGCTCGACCAGCAGGGGCCAGAACCTGTCGCTGGAGTCCGTGTCTTCGGATCCTGTTTGCCAGAACCAGGCCAGGACGCGCTCGAGCAATGTGACTGGGGAGGCTTGCAGCGCGTCGATCACAGCTTGTGCGGTGGGGTCGCTGAGCAGTACGCCGATGGGGATCGAAGGGCGTGGTTCGGTCCGGCCCAGCAACCACTGCACGGCTGCCCCTTCGTGGGCCAGCAGCACGCTGCGCAGGATCGGGGCCGGCAGCCAGCCGCGCTCGCAGGCTTCGAGTGCGCGCAGGGCGAAGCTGCCGCGGGCGTCGGGCGGAGGATGGTCGCGCAGGGGGGCGCGGCAGTCGGGGTCTGCCGCCAGCAGCAACGCGTAGACATGGCTCGACAAGCCGGAGCTCAAGGCCACGGCGCGCTGACGGACGTCGGGCCGCCGCGCGAACAACGCGTGCAGCCAGCGCGGAGCATCGCTCTCGACCGCGCCACGCAGCGCCTCAACCGCGGCGGACCGCACGCGGGGCGCGCGGTCGTCGAGGGCCCGCACCAGCAGCCGCCGCCCGGCGAAGCCCGCCGCCCCGTGCAGGACCTGCAGCGCGGCGGCGCGCAGTGCGGCGGGGGCGTGCTCGTAGAGCGCGGCGCAGGGCGCGAAAAATACGAACCGCTCCCGCAGCGGCAAGGCGGCCAGCTGCAGCAGCGGTTCTTCGAGCGCTTGCAGACGCGCCGGCTGCGGGTCGTCTTCGACGGCCAACAGGGCGCACCAGAGCGCGATATCGCGCATTGCCTTCCTCCTGCGGGGCGCTCCGACGGAACCGGGCTCGCGAGACCGCCACTATACACCTTCCGGCCGGAGGCTGTCGTTGCGACCGATCTCGGTACCCAGGAACAGGGATCGCTCCCCGCCGTTCCTTGGGACCAGTCGCCGGTCCTGGCGTAGGCCTCCTTCCCGGCAGGACCTGCACGAGCAGGGCCAGGCCGGGGCTGCGGGTTCCATCGACGGCATGGGGCTCCGCAACCCGGAGCATCGCCCAAAGGGATCTTCGGTGGTCGAGATGATCCCGGGCACCGCGTCCAGCTGCTCCCACCCGAGTCGCTGCCATGCAGACGCGGTCGACCAGCCCCGCCGATGTCTGCCGGTGGCGTAGGCTGGCAGCACTCCGCTGCGTAGCCGGAGCACCTGATCCGTCAAGAACCGCAGGAGCGCCGAAGCGCCCTCCGCAGTCAGTCGTGGTGTGTGTGGAGATCCCTGCGGGCGGGAGAGACGGTCACAAAGTGGAATCCGATCCCACGGCGACCGTCCGCTCCTTGCGCGGGGAGCTCGATTTTCGAGGCATCCTCATTCGGTCTTCCTTGGGATTGAGTGATCCACCGCTCGAGACCGTCTCCAGCGGGATGGACAGTCTGCGATGCGGCGGGGTCGGGGACAAGAGGAAAATCTCAAGTTGTTGATACATAATAGGTTGGTCTGCGTCGTGGGTCGCCGGACGCATCGAAGCACAGGCTACGCTCCGACTACCAATGTTGCGGTTGGTTCAAGACATCTGCGCACTGCAAGGTTCCCTGGACGCGGCCCAGCACTCCTGGTGTGAGTTCTTGAACCATCCACGCATCGGCATGGGCGGCGGGGATGGGGTGCGGGGCCTCCAAGCCGAACGCTCGAGCAGGCCTGAAGCCGAAGCGGGGATAGTAGTCGGGATCGCCGAGCACGAACACCAACTCGACTCCTGAAGCTGTGAGCTGCCTCAGCCCCGCGCGGATCAATGCACCCCCCACGCCTGTACGTTGGTGCTTCGGCAACACTGCCAGCGGGGCGAGGATCTGCGCGACTGCGGGTTGCTCAGGGGTGCGCACTCGTACGGCAGTGAAGAGGACGTGTCCCACAATCCGCCCTTCGACTTCTGCGGCCAAAGAAAGCACCGGGACTGCCGTCGCGTCCTGGCACAAGCCACGCACCAGCTCGGCAATCTCCGGGCCTTCGGCGGGGCCAAAAGCTTCTTCGTGGAGGTCGCAAATGGCCGCGAGCTCCGCGTCTGTCGTGCGCCTGAGGTTTACCATCTGTCCATCCCTGATCGCTTTCCTGAGGTCGACGCATGCGGAACAACCGCCCATCGGGTTCTGTTCGTAGAGCCCGGCTCAGAATTCGCGTGTCAGCTGCTCGATGAGCTCGTCGGCGGCGGACTCCAAGGCCGCCCGGAGATCGTCGTCGGACACGGGGTCTTCGAGGGCAGCACGGCCACTCAGTGATCCACCCTCGTAGCCCCCGGGGAAGAGGTGGATCGAGAGGACCAGCTCTCCGTCGGCAATAGCGACATCGCCCTCGATGAGCATCTCCGCGTCGCTGGGATCGACGAAGGCCCCGG
Source organism: Planctomycetota bacterium (assembly GCA_029260765.1). Taxonomy (GTDB): domain Bacteria; phylum Planctomycetota; class J058; order JAJDCP01; family JAJDCP01; genus JAJDCP01. Next base: position 2,996 of record JAJDCP010000098.1, on the reverse strand, counting down.
CGTCCGCGATGCGCTTCTCGAGCCAGTCGCGAGGATTGGGGAGGATCTTGAGGATCTCAAGGGGGGCGCCGAATTTGATGATCCTGGCCTGCAGCCTGCCAGGCCTGGCTCGCGGGACCGGCGCCGGCTCTTCGAGACGGGTATGGGGAAACGCGAGCACGAGACTCGGTGGGTCGGCCTTCATGCTGCGCAGCGAGAAAGCGTGCGAGTCCTCGGCGACGGCCATCAAGAGCGCCTCCGGCCGGCCCGTTGTGAGCTCTACGCTGAGCTCGACTGCTTCGAGCGGCTGTGCACCGTCCGTCAGGCGCTTCGTCCTGGTCTGCATCGATTGCAGGGAAGCATCCAAATTTGTGATCAGTTCGTGGATCCAGATCATCGGAAGCGGATCATTGAGAGTCGCCTTGTCACGAAGGGGCCGCTGCCGCTCCGTGCCGCTTCGGATGGCTGCCATGAAGTCGATGCGCGCGATGTCGGCCGTAGCGACGACCAGCTCCCCATCGCTGGTCCTGAGGCGCAGGCCGTCCTCTTCGGCGAGGCCGAAGACAGCTCCCTCAACGACGCTCCCATCGGTGAGATGGACGGTGCAGGGGTAGGAGTCCTGAGCCAGGCAGGATGCTGTCAGGGAGGCTAGCAGCATCAAGGTTGCGACCGATCGGTAGAGCATCTCGTCCCTCCATTGTGTGTCGGTGGTATGCGTTTTGTCGGCTGGGGTCAAGGGACCTGCCGATGCCTCGTTCGTCCCCGCCACCCGAAGAGGGATGGGGAGGGGCCGCGCGAGCCAGCCAGATTGTTCGGTCTTCCAGCATGGCTTGTGTGTTGCCGAGATGTGCAGGTCGCCCTTGGAGCAGGTTCCCGCGATCCGTCGCTCGCGTCGGACCGCCGCAGCCTGGTGGGAAGACCGGGCACAGCGCCTGGCGGTCGCGGGAGCACTTTCAGTGGAGGTGCGCCGCTGGTGTTGGGTGGGGCTTGCTGCTGGGTGGGATCTCCAAAACGGCACCTGCGTTTAGAGCCTTCTATGTAGACATGTATGCCCACCCCTCCACCGCTATGATCGTTCTGGTCGGTATTCCGGCTTGGGCGCGGCTCAATGCCGTTGCTGGAGCGCCTGGGTAGGTGGGTGCCCGATGATCTCCCCAAGTGTTGGTGTGGGCAACCGCGAGACCAGAGGAGCCACGTCCGTTTCGCAGTCCGAGTTGCATCCGGTGTCTCTTTCGCGATCGGTCGCTTGGGCCTCACACGTCGCGATCCGCCTCGGCCTCGGGGTCGGAGGCGACGGCAAGATCACGGTCCGTATTGCAGCTGTGCGCGAAACCTCAAAGACCTCGGAGTCGGAGCTCGCCAACGCCGTCTTGCGGCAGAGCCCTGCGGTGCCTTTTCCACGCAGTCCGGTTCAGCCGTGGCGGCCGCTGGCTCCAGCCAACGAATCTCCTGCAGCCGTGCCGCTGCCTCCGAACCTGCTCCCGGCGCCAACACCCCGCGCGGAGAGTCGACGGGCAGTTCTGCCGATGCTGCGTGGCTGGAAGGATCAGAGATCCCAGGCCAGGAATGTGCAGGACTGGTTGTGGGACCTGGCGCCCCCGGGGTCCTTGCTGTTGATGATCCGGAAGCGCTGCTCGCCGAGGCGGCGCTCGATGATCTCGCCGCGGACCCGTTGCACCCCGTCGTCGTCGTCCTTGTCATGGTTCTCGTAGCGCCAGTAGCGGAAGACCGTGTTGGGGTTGGCCCTACCGACGGCTACGACCGACTCGGTCACACCAGGGTAGCCCTTCGATGTCAGGGAGCCGGCATTGTAGAGGCAGTCCAGGAGCTCCATCCGATCGCCCCGCAGCCTGTCGGCGCCCAACTTGTTGATGACACGGAAAACGTCGCCACCGGCCGAGTGGAAGGAGACGCCGCGGTACTGCGGCTTGAGGGGGCCGCTGTTCAGCTCGCGGCGGACGGCCTCTTCGGCGTCGGCGGTCGTCTGGACCTGGCTCACTACGTTCGTCCACCGCTCCCGGCTCATGTTGCCACTCTCAGGAAGGACCACGACGGCTTGCAGGGGCGAGGTGCGGGCGACCAGCTGCTTGACCCTGGCGACGTGCGAACCACCATGGGCCCAGGAGCCGAGGCCGTGGTAGTGGGTCTGGACGAAATGGGGCCGGTTGGGGTCGAAGTCCTGCGGCAGGACCACGAAGACCGGGCGGCTGCCGTTGCCAGGGCTTGTGAGCACCAGGCTCTTGTGGGGGTGGTAGACCTTCTGCACGGCGAGGAACAGGTTCCGGTCCTGGACGGGGACGTTCGCCGCGCCGAAGGCCGCCTGACTTGAGGGGGCGCCGGTAGGCGCGGCGGCGCCGAGGGGCGCCGGAGTCCCGCCATGGGCCGCGGGGGCGGCGTTGTCGTTGCCGGGTGCGGTCCCGGCAGCAGCGGCCCCGGTGCCCTGGACATGGACCGGCACATAGCCGCCGGACTGGGGAGCCGGGGAGGGGGCTGAGCCGCTGAAGCCCGTCCGCGCCGCTTCGAGGAGGTCGACGTCGATCCAGCCGCTGACGCGGTAGCGGGCCTCCCAACCGTACTTGAGCTGGTTCTTGTTGCGGAAGTCGCCAGACGTTGGATCGAGATAGTGGGTCCGCTTTACCGCCTTGAGGCCGCCGCCGTCGATGGTGCTCCAAGCCTCGGTGCCCTTGTCGCCAGGCTCCATGTTCCGCACAATCGAGACATGCAGGAAGTAGCCGGTGCTCGGGCTGACGGTGATCAGGAAGTCGCCGATTTTGGGGCGTGCACCCGGGCCGAAGGGTTTCCACACGCCCGCGGGGAAGCTCTGCTTCATCGCCCGGTTGACTTGCTTGAACTTCATGGGATAGAAGCCCTTCGGATCGAGGCTGGCCAACTTGTCGGTCGCGACCTTGACCTGGTTGGCGAAGTCGAGGCAGGTGGTGTAGTTCTTGCAGGTCTGGCGGGTTTTGTCCCACACGGCCTTGCTGATGATCTCGCTGCCGACGCGGCGGTCGGCTTCC
>JAJDCP010000097.1 GCA_029260765.1 Planctomycetota bacterium | reverse complement strand
GCCGGAGCCGTTGCGCCCGATCAAGCCGAGCATTTCCCCTTGTTGGACCTCGAAAGAGACATCGCGCAGCGCCCAGAAACTCTCGCCTTCGGCCAGGGCTCGGTGGGGCTCATCGAGATGCAGCGGAGAGTTGGGATCGGCACGTCCCCGCAGCCGGGCCCACCAACTCTGCAGATCCTTGACCAGGCTGCCGTGGCCGATGCTCCCCAGACGGTATCGCTTGGAGAGCTGGTCGACGTGGATCACTGCAGCCATCAATCCTCCCCACACCCCGAGAACGGGCCAGCGGGTTCTCATATCGTGTCGGTGAAGCTCTTCTCGACGTGGTTGAACAACAGGACCCCGACCAACAGGACCAACAGTGTCGAGCCAATACTCGCCGAAATCGCCCAGGGGTCCAGGGACCCCTTGCCGAGCAATGCGTAGCGGAAGAGCTCGACCACCGAGGCCATGGGATTCAGCACCAGGATCCAGCGCCACGCCGCGGGGACCATCGACGCGGGATACACGATCGGCGTCGCGTACATCCACAATTGGGCACCAAACCCAACTAGATGCGCCAGGTCACGGTAGCGCGTCGTCAGCGAAGCGACGATGATTCCCAACCCCAGCCCCAAAGCTGCCATCTGCAAGATCAGCAGCGGCAGCAGTAGCAGCGCGGCGCTCGGCGCCGACGCTGCTCCCTGGCTGGCATACCAGACGTAGAAGCCGATGAACAACAGGAATTGGATCGCGAAGCTCAGCAGATTCCCGATCACACTTGCAATCGGAATGCTCAGGCGTGGAAAGTAGACTTTCCCGAACAGGTGTGCGTGGCCGACAAATGTGTGCGACGTCTTGGTGAGGCAGGTGGAGAAATAGCGCCAGCACACCACACCCGCCATGTAGAACAGGATGGGCGCCTGCCCATCGGTGGGGAGATCGGCGACCTTGCCAAAGACGACCGTAAACACCAGCGTGGTCAGTAGGGGCTGTGCCAGAAACCAGAGCGGGCCGAGGATGGTCTGCTTGTAGACCGCCACGAAGTCCCGGCGCACAAACAACAGAATCAGGTCGCGGTAGCGCCAGAGCTGACCCAACCGCAGGTCAAACCACCCGCGCGTCGGTCGGATGGTCAACGTCCATGGCGGTTCTTCAGCAGTCTCTTGGCCCACACCAACCTCCGGCTGCAATCATACCAGGCCTCTCTGGAGGCCGTCGAGATATGTTGCGGACGGGCCTGTGCGTGAGCGAGGCTCCGAGTTGTGGTACCATGCTCGTACGTTCCACAATCAGCAGTCTACGTCAAATCAAACCGCGCGAGGCCTGCTCGTTTCTGGAGACAACCTTGGCCGCGTCCCCCGAGATCGAAAAATTCGTCCGAGGACTGTACTCGGACAACTGGAAGACACGCGCCCGCGCCGCGTCTTCGATCGGCAAACTCGGTGAGGCGGGAGTCGACGCGGTCCCGGCATTGCTGCCTTTCCTGAACGACGAACGTCTCGAAGTGCGTACCCGGGTCAGTCGGGCACTGCACAAGGTCTTCCCCGATTCCCACAAGGCTCTGCATTACTTCAGTTACAAGCTCTCCAACTCCGATCCAAACACGCGCACCCACGCGGTTCTCGCGCTGGGCCACTTCGTCGAAGCGGGGCACCGAGTGCTGCCGGCTCTGTATAAACTGCTGCAGGACCCGGACGAAGAGGTGCGCGACAGTACCGTCGACACCTTGGCGCATCTGGGACCTGACAAGATGGTGTTGGACGCCTACCGCGAGCAAGTGAGTGAGCAGCTGACACGGAACAAGTCAGGGGAAGAGATCCTGGCCAGTCTCGTGCGAGACGGCGTGCAGGCTCCGCACGCTGCCGCGCTCTATTACCGGGTCAAACGTGACCTCAGCCTGGAGAGCAGCATGCAACGAGGGGACACGCGACGCAATGCAGCCTCGGCTTCAGGCCATGGCTCTTCGCAGACCGCGATGATGATGACTCTGTACGGCCTGCCCGTGCTTTTCCTGGTCGTGTTGTGCGGCGGACTGCTCTGGGTGGCTTCAGCAGAACGGGTACAGGCCGTGCCGGTGATCCTGGTACTGGTGGCCTCCGGGGTGATCCTGGGTGTCTGGATCCGAGCGTTCATCAACCACCAGAACCAACCCGACTTCGGCGGCTCTGCGCGCGGCGAGGGCGAGGCTGGAACACTGGCGAGGCTGCACCGCGACAGTCTCGAGACCGAGAGCGCAGAGCAGGAAAAGCTGTTCGATTCTGGCTGGGCAGGTTCCAGCTCAGACGCGCGGCAGGGCAGCGAGGCTGGACGCCCCGGGCAGAGCCCGCGCGTGCTGGGCATGCTCAAACACCACAAGATCAACGCCAAGTTCCAGGGCGTCGACCTGTTTCGCGCACTGCAGGGTCTGGGCCAGAGCCTCGACCTGTCGATCGTGCTCTACGCCAACGTGGCAAAAAAGGCTGAGTCGCTGCCCGTCAGCTACCACGCGCAGGATACCGCGCTAGGGGATGTACTGAATGCCCTGTTGAGTGAGCATGGCTGGGTCTACGAAGTGCGTGGTCAGAAGATCATCGTTGCCACGCCACAGCAGGTAGCGGCGTATCATGCGGAGCAGGCCAAGAAAGCGCATAGGCCTGCGGTCGCCTCGGCTCCCAAGGCGGTAACCCAGCCTCCCTTCGAATTCGACATGGCCGAGCTCGAGCAGTCGGACACCTCAGACCTCTATGAAGCGGGCAACGATCCAGCGCTCGACGCGCTCACCGAGCCTGCTGGCGACCTGGAGATGTCCGAAGTGCTTGAGCTGGGGGAAAACGACCTGCAGCTGGCGGAGTTGTACGACTCGGGTTCCGACCTTGGAGCGCCCCGTGAGAACTACGACAGCGACGCCCCTGCTGCCGCGGCTTCCGCAGCAGCGACTCCGCCGGCTGCGGATGATCCCGCGGGTGCTCGCATCCGCAAGATGCTCGCCGAGCACAAGATCAACGCAAAGTTCCAGGGTGTCGACCTGTTCCGGGCGCTGCAAGGCCTGGGACAGAGCCTCGATATCTCGATCGTGCTGTACGCCAACCTGGTCGAGCAGGCCAAAGGTACGCCTGTGGCACTGACGGCACAGGATCAACCGCTCGGTGCGGTGCTCGATGAGCTCTTGAAGGGACCTGGCTGGACGCACCAGGTCAAAGACGGCAAGGTCGTGGTCGCCACACGCAGCTGATTCCGAGCAGGCTGCCAGGCTGGAGTTTGGCGCTTTCGCTGGCCGCGCTCCGTAAGGCAGTCCCGCCGGAGGGGGGAGGAACCGCTGCGGAAGCGGCTTGCAGCCGCTGTAGCGTCGGTCTATGACCGACGGGAACACCGACCTGCATAGAATCACCCCAGATCTTCGGGGCACCCGCTGCGCACGCGCCTTCCGGCGCTCACAGAGCGCCGCTACAGGGGGAGGAACCGCTGCGCACGCGGCTTGCAGCCGCTGTAGCGTCGGTCTATGCAGCCTGCGGCGAAAATCGTGAAGCCAGGTGCCGCGCCGGTGGGTCGATGGCAAGGCGGACGACGCAGCCGGCCAGGATGGCCGGCGAGGAGGACAACGAAGCCAGGGGCCCACCGCCGTGGTGGCTGGCGAAGCGATTTTCGCCGCAGTCTGCTATGACCAGGGCACTCAAGCGAAAGCATCGGGGGGCGCCCCGGAACGCTCTGCCACAAGCCTGGCGAACAGGGCTACGAGGTCCGGATCGAGATGGCCCGCCGCGGCATGCTGGCGCAGAGTTGCCAGGGCCATCGCCGGCGGGGCGCCATGCATCATGAGCTCATCGAAACGGCTCGCGATACACAAGATGCCCGTTTCCGGATCGCGTCTTTCGGCCGAGCCGTGGACTCCAAGCAGCGCCTGATGATAGCGCGCGACCAACGCTGGCACGCCCTGGAGCTCAGCCGGCCACGGGATCTGCTCCAGCCGGCTGACGCCCCGCTGACGATTGTCGGCGATGGTCTTGGCTTCCCGGGCAGAGATGAAGCCCGAAGGCAGCGAGAGAGTCTCGAGCTCCCGGGCATCGATCAGACAGTAACTCTCTCCTTCTCCCAGACGGATCTCCATCGAGTGGAGCTCTATGAGCTTCGCGCGATCGCCCTCTGTGAGCACGGGCTTGTGCGCGAGAAACCTGATGTAGGCCATCGTCTGTTCCAAGTAGGCCCTGAGCGCGTCATGCTCCTGCGCAAGTCCCGCCAGGTCGGCCGCGGACGGGGCCCGGCATTGCTGAGCGAGCGCCCGCAGCAGCGTGTCCTGGGCTCGCGCGGCGAAGCGGTAGATGATCTGGTCAAAGCGCGCCCGGATGGCCAGATCGTCTGCCGCATCGAGACGAGAGCGCTTCTTCAGCAGGCTCGCGTCCACCCCCGGGCGCCACAGGCCTTGCAGCAGCGCGACGCAGCGGATCCGCTCGATGGCAGAGGCACCGAATTGCACGGACGCCAACCTGCCCTGGGTGGCGGCGTGGGCGGCTCGGGCAAGGGTCGCGGCGGAGGCGGCGACCCGCTCGGCGTGGCCCGCGCGGGCTGGCTCGCTGAGCTCAGCCGTCTGGGCGGCGAGGCGCAACGCCGGCTCGAGCGCCTGGTGGCGCGTGTCGTTGCCGCGGGCGCGCAGCAAGCCCGTGGCCAGAAATCCTGCCAGGGCCTCGCAGCGCAAGATGTCCCGCTTGCTGAAGGCGTGGTCGTCGCCTTTGCTGGCGAGCCCAAAGATCCCCATCGGGCCACTGGGGCCTCTGAGAGGCACCAGGATGGAGGATTGGATCGGACCCTTGAGGAACTGCGGATCCAGATGCGCATGCACACTGCCCTGCGGATAGCGAACGGACACCGCGCGTGCAGCCACCATCTCGACGAGCCCACGGCTGAAGGCAAGCCCCGCCGGAAGCTCCGCGTCTCCGTCGGCGAAGCGCAGGGCCCAGGGGGAGACGCCATCGGCCGTGCACAGGAACAGTCCGGAGCAGGTGGCCTTCGGAAAAATGGCCAGTGCAGCCTGCAGACTGCACATCACCATCGGGTTGAAGCTGTCGTGTCCCAGCAGCTCATCGCACAGGCCCAGCAGCGCATCCAGCTGGGTTTCCCGCCGGCGGAACAGATGGGAAGTGGGTTCGTGACCCTCGCCGGTTGCGCGCTTGACGCGCGGCTGGAGTCCCGGGGGGGTGCCTTTGGTCTGAAGCTCGACCCAGCTGCCTCTGATCCGGGCCTCGGAGGGAGGCCGTGCCTCACCGAAGATGGGGGCCCGATCGTCGACCTTCGGGCTGCTGGACGCGGCTAGCTCGCTCGGAGAGACCGGAATCAGCGTGCGAACGATCAGCGGTCCGGCCTGTCCGCCCCAGGACTGCAGGTTCCCACTCCAGGCGATGAACTCCTGGGTGTCGATCTCGATGCCAAGGGATTCCTCCGCCTCCGCCTTGGCCTTGGTATCAAGCTGTCCTGGCAAAGCGGCGGGGTGGGCGGTTCGCTGACGCGAGCCCTTCGGAATGTTGACCTCGATGACGCTCGACCCTACGCCTATGCACGAGCCGGTCGAGAGCAGTGCATTGCGACGCCCTCCCTTTTCGAGGCGCAGGATCAAAGTCCCCTGCTTGACCGTGGTCCCGAGGGGGCTCTCGAGATCGACATAGACGTACAGCGTATCGGACTGGACGATCTCGCCGTGCCGGGCTGCGACACGCTCGTCCGAGAGCACGAGAGCGTTGCGGGGATCCCGCCCGACGCCGATGGTCTCGGTGTCGAAGGACTTCTTCATGCCCTTGTCCGGGCCGGAGATCACGGTCAGCTCGATCATACTTCGATGTCCACCACCCCTTGCTGTCTTCAGCATCGCTCAGCGCCCGCGGTTTGCAACCAGAGGCGCAGCGAGAGCGGGTGAGGTGTACGTGGGCAACCCGTGCCACGTAGGCCTCTTCAGGACAACAAGCCCAGCGCACTCCTGGCCGGCACGCGACTGCCCGGACCCCAGCCCGCTGGCGACCCGCCGCGCCTCAGCGGGCTGTTGCGCGCGGCTTGCCGCGGGCCGGACTCCAGATGAGGAAGATGTTGAACATCAAGAACAGGTTGACCAGAGACATCGCCAGAAAACGGTGCTCGCTCTGCACGACCACCCAGAAGAAGGCCGCGAGATAGAAGAGCGTCGAGGGCCAGAGGCGCGCGGAGATGAAGATGCTGACCATGCCCAGGATCACGGTCCAGAGGAAGAAGTGCAGACCCGTGGTCTGAGGCGGCGGAAGCTGAAGGAGCTCACCGGCGACGACGACCAGGGCCTGGCACACGATCAAGAACACCAGGGTCTGGTAGCAGGAGCGGTTGAAGGCGGTCGCAAAGACCTGCCGGCGGCGCACGATTCCGAGGACCACGAGGATCAGTAGGAAAGCTCCATCGAACTGGAGCGCGTTCCTGAAACCTTCCAGGGGCGGCTGTAGACCCAGCAGTTTCGAGACGTAGGGCGAAGCGGCCCACACGAGCCCCATGACCATCACGAAGATCAGCCGCGTCCCCCTGCCGACCTCGGGATTGTGCTCTTCTGCGACCCGTCGGAGCGCAGCGAGCCGCTCCTGCTCCGCTCTCCGCGCGCGCTTCAGCCCTTCGAGCTTGGTGAGCAGCTCGGCCGGCGGCTCACAGACCTCGGACAGCAGAGTCTCCGCCGACTGCAGATCCCCCTGCTCCAGTTGAAAGTCGACAAGGCGTGTCTGGGCATCGCGCAAGCCGCGAGCGGCCTCCTGATTCCCGTCCCATGCATCCAGGGCTGCCCGAAATCCGAAGCGGCACTCGCCAAAGAGGCGGTAGAGGCGGCTCATATCTCGGGCACCCGCGTCACTCAACTCCGTAACGAACACCTCCAGGCGCTGACAGGCCTCTGCGGACAGGCGCAACGAACCTCGCTGCCGCAGGTACTCCTCGAGGGCACGACGCAGCGATTCCGCAGAGGCATAGCGCTCGGCTGGTTCCACGGCCATGGCCCGCTGGCAGATCTTCTGCAGGGCTGGCTGCTGCCCCGAGAAGCGGGGTTGCGAGGTCAGGATCGAGCTGACGATCTCGAGCACGGTGCTGCCTTGATGGGGCGGCTTGCCGTGCAGGATCTCGTACAGGATCGCGCCCAGCAGATAGACGTCGGTGTGCGGACCTTGCTGCTGGCTGTGCCCTCCCAGCATCTCGGGCGCCATGTAGCGCGGCGTGCCGACCATGCCTTCATCCGCCTCGAGGCAGGGCATGCGGCCGCTCGCGTCGCGGTCCAGAAAGGCCGCGACCCCCCAGTCCACCAGATAGACCTGCCCGAAGGCGCAGATCATGACGTTGTCGGCCTTCAGATCGCGGTGGAGGATCCCGCGGCTGTGGGCGTAATCGGCCGCGTTGCAGACATGCATCAGCACGCGCAGATTCCACTCGAGCAGATCGCTTGCTGCGAAGCGCTGGGAGACCTGCTGCGCATCGTGCATCAGCAGGCTCCAGCGCTGGCCTTCGATGTGCTGCATGACGATGGCCGGGCGCCCGTCCTCGGCCTTGGCGATCGTGTAGATCGGGACGATGTTCGGGTGCTCCAGCACTCCCGTCACCCACGCCTCCCGCAGGAGCTTGAGGGCGTGAAGCTCGTCGGTCATCTGCGGCAGGAGAGTCTTGACGGCCACGGTGCGTCCCATCAGGAGCTCCTGGGCACGATGGACGATGCCCATGCCCCCGCGGCCCAGCTCCTCTTCGGACTGCAGCATCGGCCGGGCCTGCGCTCCTCGGGTAGCGAAGAGCGAGAGCGCCGAGCGGGTCTGGCTCGAGCGAGCCGGTTGGGGCTCGATGGTCGCGTGCGGTTGGGCTGCGATCGTTGCGGACAGGGTGTCGTCGTACTGATTCAGCTCGCTGATGGTTCGCTGCAGGCGCTCTGCGAAAGGAGCAGCCTGGGTCTTGTCAGCATCATCTTCCAGCGGCATCGGGGCACCACGGAGCAGGGTGGTTCTCGATCATGAGCTTTCAAGCTTCGAGGCTCGGCTCCACTTCCAGCATGCGGCTCAGGATGGGTGCGGGTCCCAGCCTCTCAGGACACCTTCGCTTTGATGGTCACGGCGTAGGGATGCGAGCAGGTGTGGCGGTAGATCGAGCGATTCCAGAACAGGATCTTGCCCTCGACGCGGAAGCTCTGCACCTTTCCTTTCTGCATGCGTCCGATCGGGATGGTGGTCTTCGCGAAACCGGCGGGATCGTAGGTCGTCATCTCTTCGTCGGCAATGTACATCGCGAAGATCGGGTTGGGCTGCACGTCCGGGTCGATCTTCTCCTTCCAGCCCTGGTTCTTGCCGAAGACCGTGAAGGTGTCGCCCGGGTTGTAGTATTTCTTGTCGTTCTTCTTCGTGCCGTGGAACCAAGCCACGCACTTCAGGTCGCCCTTGCTCCAGGAGTCGCCCGGGGCGTCCTTGCTGTAATGGATCTTCTCGACCCAGACCTCGACGGTCAGCGTCGGCTTGGAACGGAAGCGGCTCACCGGGCTCCCGGTCCGCCCCGCCAGCGACTCCGGCATGCCCGAGCGCGACGCCGCTTCGAGCAGGGCTTCGCGAGAGGAGTAGACCGGCATCAGCTTGTTGGTCTCATGGTTCCCATTGATGTAGCCTTTCTGGCGGTACCGCTGGTGCGTCAGCTGGCTGTACTCCCTCCAGAATTTGACGATCTTGCCCGAGACATAGCTGGGGGCGAGCGCTGAGCCATCACGGTTCTTCATGAAGGCGTTGAGCAGTTCCTGCTTGAACTTGTCGTGGCTCAACGCGCCGCTGCCGACCTTCTTCATCCGGACCAGCTCGACATAGGTCATGAACAGCAACGGCTTCACGTCGCTGATTTTCTTTTCGAGCCGCGTCTTGAGGTTCAGCAGGCCGTCGAGGATCTTGGTCAGGTTGCGTCCGAAGTCTCCCCAGCGACGATCTTGGTCGGCCTTCTGCAGCGCCTGCTTGTTCGAATTGTACTGTTCGGAGTAGTGTTGTGACCCGATCGCGATCGCGACGCCGATCAGACCGCACGCGATGCCGACCGGGTTGGCGGTCAATCCGAGTAGCACGGGAGAGGAGCCCGTCAAACCCCCGCCGATCGCCCACAGACCGTTGCCGATGATACCGCCCCACCAGCCAGCGCTGCTGCCCGGCGGAGGCGGCTCGTCCTTGAGAAGCTTGAGGATCTCGGTCTTGGCGCTCAGCAGACCGCCCTGGTGTGATTCGTACCAGTGCGACACCCCGGTACGCATGACGTCATTGAGCTCGGAAATGTCCAACGCGCCCCGCGTGTTGAACATCTTGTTGATATCGCTCGCGCTGGGGACGTCCCGGTCCTGGACGCGGCCGCCACGCCGGTAGAAACGATCGAGTTTCTTGGCCAACACCTGAAGGGTCGCCTGATCGGACATCCGCCATTACCTCACATAGGGTTCCGCAATTTGATGGTACCGAGCGTCAAGACCCCCACAAAGATCCCGATCATTTTTGCCCCGCATGCCTTGCCAGGAGGCTGTCGAGGCTGGCGGTCACTTGTTTCAGGCTCTCGAGGAAGCGCTGACGCAGCTCCTGCCAGATCGCCTCGGTACCCGAACCCGCGTTGCGGTAGGTCTTGGCGTCCTGTGCGATCATGTGCAGGTCCCAGAGCTGTCCGAGGAGGGCCTCGAGCTCGGGCCCCTCGCGGCGACCGCGCAGCGGCCGGACCAGGTCGGAGAGCGCGTTCCACTCCTCGAGCGCGGTCTCGCCGACCCGGGTCGCCTCGAGCTTGAAGTCGTCGAGGGAGAGCGCTTCGAGCGCTGGATGTCGGGGCTCGCGGAACCAGGAGCCAGAGAGATGCTCGTACACGCGCGCCAGCTCGCGCCCTGAGCTCGCACGCCAGAACCAAACCGCGGCCGCCATGAGCGCCACGATCAGCAAACTGATGATCCAGGGAAACATAGACCGCACTCCAACCTCCAGGCTCACCGCGGATCCGTTGCTCGCACCCCCCAAGTCGAGTATGCCACGACCTGTCGCCTCATGGAAGGGCGCGGGGGCGAGGAGTGGACCGTTGCGTTGGTGCGACCTGGCGTCTGAAACTCCGGGTATTCCAGCAGGCAGGCTGAAATCTGAAACCGGAGGCCTGAAGCCACGGCGGGGGGAACGCCCCTGAACCCACAGAGCCGCCAAGCTTGTCAAGGGCTCCTTGTGCGCACGGGGCAGCGCCAGCCTCGAGCCTCGTTCCCTCTGAGGTCTTCAGCTCGGGCGGCACGTGGAAGCGTCATGAACTGAAAGAACCGGGTCCAGGACCGCCAGATGAGCTGAGAAAGGAGCTCTCGCGGCCTGAGATCCCACGCC
>JAJDCP010000096.1 GCA_029260765.1 Planctomycetota bacterium | reverse complement strand
AGTTCCGTCTCGCCGGCGGTGTCGAGTAGGCCGGGACGTTCCCGGATGACCGGGTCTCGCTACTTCGCTTCGCCACTTTCACCGCAGCCCTTGCCGAGAGGCATTCCTCAAAAGTATTGGGCGTCGAGCTCGCACACCGGTTGTTGCCCGCCGGATAGCCTGGCGGCCGATCCCCGGAAATCGCCAAACTCTAGGCTAGCAGCAGGCTCCTGAAATGGCTCGGTGCTGAACGTTCGGGTACCCAGAGCCGCCCTTGGCCCGGACCCTTGAGAACCGCCTCTGCGTCTATGCATCTCTGCGTCCATCCATCACCCGTGAAGACCAGATCCCCTGGAGACACAGCTCCAAAAACCTGGCCCGGAACCCCACGCTGCTCCAGAAAATCTCTCAAGAGCAGATCAAGGCGTCCCTCAGAAGCCGCTAAGGAATGCATGAATGCAGGAATTGGATTTGCCGCATCTTCTTCTCCTGCATTCCTGCATTCCTCAGAGGCTATTCCGGAATCCCCGCCGCACGCTTCACACTCCAGGATCCAGCAACAACACCTCCGCATACTCACGCGCCAGCGCCAACGGATCGGCCGCCTCCTCGAGCACATCGCTGGGCGTGATGATGGTGTGCACTCCCCAATCGCAGCTGCGGCCAAGACGCCAGCGCGCAGACCTCAGGCCTTTGAAACTTCTTCCATCCAACCAGCGGTAGTTTCTACAGCAACTCCCTGTCAGACCGCACAAGAATGCAGGTTGACAGCGATGGTACGGCACTTGCTGCTCGGGTCTGCAGTGGCAGCCCAAGGAGCCTGAACATGCCTCGTACCGCCCTCCATTGCGAAGTGGCCCACCAGGGAGAAGCCCTCCATGAGGAGGCCTTTCTGTTTGCCCGCAGACGCTACTTCGAGGAGCACGGCGCCGACCTGCGCAGCGTCGCTCCCCGCCTGCTGGTTGCTCTGTGCGGCGAAACCGTGCTTGGCTGCCTCGGCGTCAGTTGCGCGGCGGAGCAGCCACTGCTGGCCGAGCGCTACCTCGATCAACCCCTGCAGCAAGCGATCGGCGAGCGCCGCGGCTCCAGTCCAGAACGCCGCGCCATCGTCGAGATCGGCTCGTTGGCTGCCAGCACCCCCCGCGTTGCCCTGGCGCTGCTGTCCGCCGCTCCCGCCGCACTGCAGAACGGGTACACGCTGGCTCTGGTGACGGCCACCCGCAAGGTGCGCAAGCTGATGCGCCTGGCAGGCTTGCGGGCGTTGCCCCTGGCCCGTGCCCGCCAGGACCGGCTGCCCGAGGCGCAGCAAGCCGGTTGGGGCGCCTACTACGCGGCCGACCCCTTCGTGTTGCTGGTCGAGCTCGACGCCCTGTGCGCGTGGGCCCTGACCGCGGGAGGACGCGCCCGTGCAGCCTGAACCCCACGGCGTCTTCGCCCGCTTCGCGGCCATCGCCCGCCGCCAACCGAACAGCCCCGCCGTCGAAACAGCTCAGGAGGTCTGGAGCTACGGCGCTCTGCTCGCCCGCAGCGAGGCGTTCGTCGAGCAATTGCGTGAGCTCCTGCAGGGCTGCTCCACGGTCGCTGTCGACTACGGGCCCGAGCCTGAGCTGCTGCCGCTGGTCCTGGCTCTCGACGCCCTCGGCCTGACCCAGGTACCCATCCCCCAAGAGGCTAGCGACGAGCAGAAGACCTGGATGCGGAAGGATGCCGGCTGTGGCCAACGCCTGCGTACGAAGCAGGGAGTCGTGCAATTCACCCCCGGCCCGCCCGCCAAGGTCTGGCCTGGCAGCCGCATCATCACCTACACCTCCGGAAGCACCGGCCACCCCAAAGGCGTCGTGCTGCCGAGCGGCGTGGAAGAGCCCCTGGCGGCCTCGTTGGAGAGCAGCCTGGCCTCTGGGGAGCACGAACGGGTCGTCTCGTTGCTGCCCGTCAGCACTCTGATCGAGTGGGTCCAGGCGGTCTATTTCCCGCTGACCCGCGGCCACACCCTGGTCTGGGACAAGCTGCGCTTTCCTCCCCTGGTCGCAGGGGAAATCGACCTGCCCGCTCTAGTACGGGAAGTGCGCGCGGCCGCCCCGAGCTACCTGTTCGTTCCACCCATCCTGCTCGACGCGCTGTTGCAGCTCCCGTGCGGGCTGCGCGACGTCTTCGGCCCACAGCTGCGCTTCCTCGGCACGGGCGGCGCGCCTGCGAAGCCACGCACGCTGGGGGTCTTGCGCGCCCACGGCCTGCCCGCCTTCGAAGGCTACGGCCTGAGCGAGGCCGGCTCGATCTGCTGCATCAACCGCCCGGGCGCCAACAAGATCGGCAGCGTCGGCCGGCCCCTGCCGCATGTCGAGCTGCGTAGCGCGGCGGACGGAGAGTTGCTTGTGCGGAGCCCAGGGCTTTTGCTGTCCTACACCGACGGCTCACGGCCCGTCGACGAGGAGGGCTTTCTGGCCAGCGGCGACTTCGCACACATCGACGACGAAGGCTTCGTCTGGATCGTCGGGCGCAAGAAAGAAGTGCTGATCACCGGCTACGGGCGCAATCTCGACGCCGCCTGGGTGCAAGCGCTGTTCGAAGCATCCGCCGCCATCGCACACTGCGAGGTGCAGGGCGAAGGCCAGGCCGGCTTGCAGCTGCGCCTGGTAGCGGCCCCCGGATACACCCCAGCCCAGACCCTCGCCGCCAGCCAGGACATCTGCCGCGCCCTGCCCGGCACCGCCAGTCCGCACGTGAGCATCGTTCCCGAACCTTCGAAAGGACCAGCCATGAGATTCTCCAGCACCCTCGCACACAAGACCGCCGACGCCCGCGCCCGCTTTTTCGGCCTGCCCCTGTTCCGGGCCATCGAAGCGGGCACGTCTCTGCCGCGCGACCTCTACGCGGAGTTCCTGGTCTGCGCCCATGCGCACGTGCGCCTGACGACACCGCTGTACGGCCTGGTGCTCTACCGGCTGGCCGACGCGCCCTTCCATCTGCGCGAGGGAGTGGTGTACTACATCGACGAGGAATTCGGCCACGAACGTTGGATTGAAGAGGATCTCAAGGCCCTGGGCTGCAGTCCCGTGCGACAGGCCGATGTTCCAGAGGCCGCCCTGCGGTTCGCGGCCTACCTGAAGAAGGTCGCCGTCGAACGTCCCCCCCTGGCGCTGCTCGGTATGTCCTACATCCTCGAGACCCAGAGTGTGCGCCTGGCCCACACTGCGGCCAAGGTGCTGCGCAAACAGCACGGCTTGAGCGGAGCTTTCCGGTACCTGACCAGCCACGGTACCCTCGACATCGACCACACCCGCAAGCTGGCTGTGCTGCTCGACAGCATCGACGATCCCGAAGATCAAGCGGCGATCATCGAGTGCGCCATCGAAACCTGCGAACTCTATGGGGGCATCTTCGAGCACCTCCACGCCCGCCTGCTCGAGACGGGGGCGGTCGCGTGAGACCCACTGTCTGGCTGTGCACGGGCAGCGCCCTGGTGTTGGCCGTGTGTCTGGCCGGCAACCTGTTGCCCGAGCCGGCCGGGCGGCTGCCTTTCGAGCTGTCGGGCGATCCGGTCTGGGAGGCCTCGAGGAGCATCGCCGAAGACTTCCCGGCGCAGCCGGTCCGTTTCCCGGTCTTCCACTTTCCAGACAGCCCCGAGGGCAATGCCCTGTCGCACGAGGTGCTCGCCGAGGCGTGGGCAGGCAGCCAGCGCCTGCTCGCCGACTCGAGCTGCGCGGCCGCGCTGCTGCCTGCCCAGACAGGCATGCCCGGTGTCCCTCCTCTCCCTGCGGGACTGGGGCTCGCGCCACTGATCGCGCTGCAAGCCGGCGGCGAGATTCCGCCAGAGCCCGCCCTCACTTTGATTCTCGACCAGATGTTCGCGATGCGCCTTCCGGACGGCCGCCAACCGCTGCGTGAGCTGGTCTCGCCCGACCTGCGTCGGGAAGAGAACGGCTGGCACGCCGCCGGCCTGGTCAGCGAGCTGCGGCTGGATCCAGAGCTTGTCTCCGAAGACCTCGAGCTCCTGGTCGCCGCGACGCTGCGCGCAGAGCCCAGCGAAGAAGGTCCGCCGGCTGCAGTGGTGATGAGCTTTGCCGGTCTGCAGCATGCCATCGCCCAACAGATTGAGGAGACGGGGCCTCTGATCGGCCTGGCCATCTGCATCATGTTGCTGGTGGTGGGTGTCTATTTCCGCAACCTGCGCGACCTGGCCGCGGCGGGTGCTGGGTTGTTCCTGCTGATGGGCAGCCTGAGCGGGTTGCGCAAGCTGCTCGGCTTTGCAGAGAGCCAGCTGAGCGCCATGCTCCCGATTCTGCTGTTGGCCCTCGGGGTCGACGTCGCCATCCACAGCCTGCAGCGCCTGCAGTCCGAGCGCCGGGCGGGAACCCGTCGTCCGTACAGCAAGGCCGTGCGCGGGATGGCTGCGGCGCTGCTGCTCGCGACGGCGACCTCCGCGGTAGCCTTCGGCTCCAACACCCTGGCGGGTGTCGCAGACCTGCGCGAGTGGGGCATCCTGGCCGCGCTGGGGATGGGACTGACCTACCTCTCCCTCGGCCTGATCGTACCCGCGCTGCGCATGGCGATGCGGGCCGGGGCGACGGCGTCCTCAGCCAGCGACTCCGTGCCCGAGCCGATCCCCTTTGCGGTGCGGCAACGCAAGCTTCTGTTGCTGGGCAGCCTGCTGTTGGTCGCTCTGGCCGGCCTGTTTCTGGGCGACCTGCGCAGTGGATTCGACGTCGAGGACTTCCTGGCCGCCGACGTCCCTTACGTGCAGGCAGTGCAACGGGTGGCCCTGGTGTTCGACAACAGCGGGGAACCGGCGGATATTCTGATCCGCGGAGCGCTGGACTCTGCCGAGGCGCGGGCCGCTGTGCGCGCGATCGGCCTGCAGCTGGCAGCCGAAGGGCTGGCGTGGCCGCGGGAAATGGGAGAGGCCCTGACGGCGCTCGACGAGGGTGCCGTGTCCCCATACGTGTTGCGGCGTGACGGGCAGGTCCAAGCCTTCCGTCTGCCCGTCTTCGTCTACCAGGCCGGCGTCTGGCAGAGCATCGCCCGTGCCCAGGAACGCATCGAGGCCGTCAGCGCGCCGCTCGACCTCCTCCCCGAGGTGGACTCGCGTGTGCTCACCGGCGCCCCCTTCCTGCGCTATGCCTTCGTCAATGCCTTGACGCGCGCTGTGCGCAGCGGGATTCCACTCACACTGGGGTTGTGTTTCGTGCTGGCGTTGCTGGCATTCGGGGAGCTGCGCCTCGCCGTGCTCGCCATGGTGCCGGTGCTGGCGATCTGTGTCTGCCTGCAAGCGGGTATGGCCCTGCTCGGCTTCCGCTTGAATCTTGTCACCGTGCAGGTCGCGGCGCTGGCCATCGGTCTGGGGGGCGACTACATGCTGCACTACCTGATGCGCTTCCGGCAACTGGGCCGTGAGCGGCCCGGAGCGGACGTGCCCCAACTGCTCGCCGCGACCCACGCAGAGACCGGCAAGGCTCTGCTCGGCTCGGCCGTCTCGACCCTGCTGGGGTTCGCCGTGCTCGCCTTCGCGCCGATGCCGCTGTTCGCCAGCTTCGGGCGCATCCAGAGCCTGATGATCGTGCTCAGCCTGCTGGCCGCACTGGGTCTGTTGCCCGCGCTGGTCGCGAGCCTGTACCGGATCACTGCCCCGGCCGCCACCGTCTCGGCGCCTCCTGCACAAGTCCTGAGCCAGGAGGACGCCTGATGCGCGCGGCACGCCCCGATACGGGTCCCTGGCCACGGGAGGAACAGGTCTCCGTGCCGGTGGACCGCCTGCGCGCGCTGTCGCGCGTCAGCTCCTGGCGAGGCACCCTGGACGTGGCCGGCGAGTGGCTGGGCGTCGCACTCGCCATCGGCCTGTGCGAGTGGTCCGGCAACCTGTGGCTGCTGCCTGTGGCCGTGCTCTGGATCGGGGCACGCATGCACGCGATGGGGGTCTTGATGCACGAGGCCACCCACTACCGCTTGTTCCGCAACCGGCGCCTGAACGACTTTGTCGGGGACTGGCTGCTGGCGCGCCCCCTGGGCATCTCCCTGGCCGGCTACCGGAGCAACCATCTCGCCCATCATCGCCGGGTCAACGGCGAGGGGGACCCGGACCGGCAACGCAAGCGCGGCCCGGACTGGCACTTCCCCAAGAGCGCATGGGGGCTTGTCTGGCTGTTCTTCCGCGACCTGTGCGGCTGGAACATCCCTGAGCATGTGCGCGGCGTGAAGGATCTCTCCCAGGACCAGGCCGGTCGTTGGCGTCGCCTGCTGCCACCTTTGATCGTCGTCGGCGGGCTGGTCGCGCTCGGCTGGGGCGTGCAGTTCCTGATCTACTGGCTGCTGCCGATGCTGACCTGGTTCCAGGCCATCCTGCGGTTGCGCAGCATCGCCGAGCACTTCGGGGTGCCGAACAGCCACGCCCTGAACGCATCGCGCACCACCCGGATCGGTGGGCTCACACGGCTGTGGGTCGCCCCGAAACATGTCGAATACCACCTCGAGCATCACCTCTACCCCAGCGTGCCCCATTACCGCCTGCCCGCCCTGGCGAGGCTGCTGGAAGCCGATGAGGAGTATCGGGCGCGGGCCCATCGCAGCGACGGCTACCTCGCGGTGTTGCGGGAGGTGATGCGGACGCCGGACGCGCCCGCAAAGGAGCAGGAAGCTGCCCGGGAAGGTCACCCCATGGCCGCATGACAGGAACATTTTTTGACGGGGGTGTGTGGCAGACTGCAAGCTCAGGAGGAACCGGGCATGATCCCTCACGACCAGAAACTGCAGCTGCTCCGCCTGGAATACCGGGTGCGCCGGCTCGAGCGTGCTCTGGGCATCGTCAGCATTCCGCAGCTCCGTCGTCCCACCACCTACCGAGCGCTCAGGTCTGAGCCTCGGGAGGAAGCTCGACCTGCTGCGGACGAGACCGAGCGCCCGCGGCGAGTCGTTCGGCACGCCTAGCACAACCCTCTAGCGGCGGTCTGTGACCGCCGGAAACAACGATCTCGTGCGCACAACCGAGAATTCGGGAACGAACGCCGCTGGGGCTCCTTCCGGCGCTCATAGAGCGCCGCTACAGCAGCTGGATCCGATGCCGCAGCTCCGTCGTCCCACCACCTACCGAGCGCCCGCGGCGAGTCGTTCGGCACGCCTAGCACAACCCTCTAGCGGCGGTCTGTGACCGCCGGAAAAACCAATCTCGTGCGCACAACCGAGAATTCGGGAACGACCGCCGCTGGGGCTCCTTCCGGCGCTCATAGAGCGCCGCTACAGCAGTTGGATCCGAGGCCGCAGCTGCGTCGTCCCACCACCTACCGAGCGCTCAGGTCTGAGTCTCGGGAGGAATCTCGACCTGCAGCGGAGCGACATCGTTGCGCACCGCCTTGACCTCCCAGAAGAACGCCCCCTCGGGCCGGGTGCCGAAGACCTGGAAGGCGCCGTTCTCGACGCGCGTCGCGCTGAGCAGAAAGGGCTCGGCGCCCTGGCAGGTCAGCTGGACGGTTCGGCCCTCTTTGCGGGTCAGGGCCTCGAAGTAGTCCGGGAGTCCCACGCGCGCCTGGCCATCCGCCAAGACGCCTTCTCCCCGGTAGTAGACCCCCGCCTCTGGAGCTTCGACTGCCGCGTGGATCAGCCGCCAGCCGGGCTTTTCGGGGTGTTCGATGGCGAAGTTCTTGGTGCCGCCGGTCACATTCAGGCTGCCCCAGACATTGACCGGGCCCTTGCCGCCGGTGCTCAGCGTGATGTCCTGGGCGTTCAGCTGAATGTGTCCGGTGTAGCCACCCACATTGCTGCCCATCCAGATCTCATCACCCGCCCCGCCGTCATGGGTGATGGTCAGCTGCCTGCCCCCATAGTTGCCCTTCGGAGAGCTGCGGATGTGGCCGCCATTGCGCATATGCATCTGGCCGCCTGCGAAGATGTGGGCTGCGTTGAGCTCGAGGCCGCCCTTCATGCCCTCGTCACTGGGGCCGATCACGATATCGTCGTTGTCGCCCCCCTTGTTGTTGTTCAACGCCAGATAGAGCCGCTTGCCCCCCTTGGCGTTGGTGCTCATGTGCAGCGTGCCCCCATCCTTGCAGCGGAAGCCGCCTTCGGAATGGGTGACGCCGGCGACTTTGAGCAGCTCTTCGCCTGCGCCGCCTTCGATGGCCAGCTTGCCCTTGATGGTGTCGCCGGTCTTCTTGACGAAGTCTCCGCCGGCAGCCGCATCCCCGCCTCCGCCGCCTCCGACCTTGTCCTTCAGGTTGCCCAGGCGCACCAGCTCGTCGAGCACTTCGTTCCATTCACCCGACTTGATCAACTCGCCCGGCTTGCGGGGCTTGGGTTCGAAGGCCATCGATGCGCTCCTGAAAACTGTGGAATGATCTCATCGTACCGTTGGACAGGAGCCCAGGCAACGGCGCATCAAGCTTCGCTCTACCGCCAGTTCTGCACCAACAGCCGGCTCTGCTCCAGCCAATCGTGCACGTGGCCGTACTCGAAACCCGCGTTGCGGCCCACAAGATGCAGCTTGCACAGTCCCCTCAACCAGCTCCCCAGGCGTGCCAGCGTCGCCGGCGTGGACAGCTCGAGCACCGGATAGGCATGGCTCAGACTGTGCGCGCGGCTGCCGCAGAGCTCTTCAGGACGCAGCAGCCCACGCTCCGCCAACAATGGCACGACCCGGGCGCACAATTCCTGCTCGCTGGCCCGCCAGAGCGCATCCTCCGGCCAGCAGGGCAGCTCGACCACCAGCGCCGTCTGGTCTGGCGGCGCCAGGCTCGGGCAGCGGTTTTTCGGCTCGACCACGCGCGTAAAGGGGAGCTCCCGTTCGGGGAAATACAAGCTCGCGCAGGGGCCGACGCGCGGCCGCGCGAGGAACAAAGCCAATAAGCGCAGGTTGCGGAAGCGAAGGCCACTCGCCAGCCGCAAGATCTCTGCGGGCGGCGACGGCTGCAGACACCTGAGCAACGCGGGCAGCGGGAGCGTGCTCACCACCCGCTCGACGGCCAGCTCGCGTCCGCCGACCTGGATGGCCCGCAGGCTCCCTTGCTGGTGGAACACCCTCTGCACTGGCGCGTCCAGCGTGATGCGTTCCGGCCCCAGCGCCTCGGCCATGCGCGTGCACAGTTGGCCGAAGCCTCCCCGGGGATACAGAAAGCGCCCCTCCAGATGGGTCGGCCGCCTGCCCAGCAGCTCGTGCAGCACTCCCCGTACATCGAAGCCCCGCAGCCGCCCTCCCGCCACCCGGGCAGAGAGCTGGGCAGCCGGCAGTCCCCAGAGTTTTTCGCTGTAATCCAACAGCAGCATGCGCGCCAGGCTGTGGCCGTAGCGGTAACGGGCCTGCGCTTCGAAGCTCGCCTCCTCCCCAGGCCGCTTCCCGCACATGCGGGCTGCCAGCAAGTCTCGAGCGGCCCGCAATCCCCTTCTTGGACCGAGCGCGCGCCAGGCATCGAGCAGTGCGGGCGGGAACCCCAGGCTGCGGTCTCGCCAGCGGATCTGACTGGGAGCATCGACCGTATGCAGCGCGCCGGCACACAGCTCACGCAACAGAGCCATCACCGGCGCGCTGGCCGCGTGCAGCCGATGGGCTCCGGAGTCATAGCGGAACCTCCCGACCTGGAATGTGCGGGCGTTGCCTCCGACCGAGCCCTGCGCCTCGAAGACGCGCGGCTCCATGCCCGCGCGCAGCGCCCAGACGGCGGTAGCCAGGCCCGCGGGGCCCGCCCCGAGAATCGTTACAGCCCGCGTGCGCCTCACATGATCTCCGGACACAGGCCTTGTCATTCTTACATTCCGCCCTTTGCAATTCTTACAAGAGCCGGCTCGTGAGCGGCCCCGTATCGGCCTGCCAGGCGCGGTCTCACGCGTGGCACGGGGCGTGCTCCTGGCAGGGCGACACTTCGGGAGGATAGCCGATGAGACGTCTTGTGTTGCTGGGAATACTGCTGGCCTGTGCGGGCTGCGCGCCGGTGGAATTCAACGAACGCGACAAAGTGCAGAGCTCCTTGATGACCAGCGCTCCAGGTAGCCTGGTGCACTTCCAGCAGAAGATCTTCTACTCGCGCGAAGGCGCCGCCGGCGGCATCGGCGAGACCGCTGGAGGCGGCTGCGGATGCTACTGAAACGCGCAAGCCTGCTGCTCGTTCTGCTGACGCTGGCCAGCCTGGCGCAGGAGAGCTTCATCGACCTGCGGGTCGGTGTGTACAAGCAGGATGACAACGGCGGCAACGAGTACCTCGACGAGGACGAGACCGTCATCGAGCCGATCGTGCTCGCGCGTTGGCAGGCCAGCGAGAGCTTCGGTCTGAACCTCGGTTTGTACTACGACTATGTCTCCTCGGCCTCCATCGAACGGCTACAAAAGACCGATGGTCAGTCAGGAGCCTCCGGGGACAACTACACCGGCGGCTATGTCGGGGCCGACTACGCCTGGGGCGAAAACCAGATCTCCGGCGGCGTCAGTGCATCGGTCGAGTACGACTACAGCTCTTTCGGCTTCAACTTCGCGTACGCCCGCTGGCTGAACGAGCGCCAGTCGCGCATCAAGTTCAGCGGGTTGGCCTTCTTCGACACCGTCGAGGTGATCCGCTTCGACGGCAGCGAAGAAGGGAATGACGACCGCTCGACCTTCTCGTTGGGGGTGAGCTTCGAGCACATCCTTACACCGACAGTGACCTTCAGTCTGGGCTACTCATTCACCTACCAGTCGGGGTTCCTCGAGAGCAGCATCAACCGTGTGCTGGTTCGGGACTCGCGTGTGTTCCCCAGCGTGCCGCTGGGAGCTGATGGAGACCAGCTGTTCCGCGGTTTCGAGGCGGCTGAGGAGTTGCCCGACAGCCGCATCCGCAACGCGCTCTACGGACGCGTCGACAAGTACCTCGACTGGGAGGAGTTCCCCGACAGCTCCGTCGGCGTCGGCACCCGCATCTATGCCGACGACTGGGGGGTGCTCGCTTGGGACATCGAACCTCGCTGGCGGCAGTGGTTGGTCGACGAAGTGCTGATGCTCGAGCTGCGCTACCGCCTGTACATGCAGTCCGAGGCCGATGACTACGAAGACATCTTCAGCAGCCTGAGCAGCGAGCGCACCTCCGATCCTGACCTGGCCGCCTTCGTCTCGAACACCTTCGGGACCACCTTGACCTGGAACATCACCGAGAACATGGCCGTCGACTTCAGCTTCGACTTGATGGTGCGGGACGACGACCTCAACGCCTACTGGGGGAGCCTCGGATGGCATCTCAGCTTCTGAAAACCACACTACCCCTGATGTGCCTGCTGGTGGGCTGCGTCCAACTTCCCGAACGCAGCCAGGACACCGCCCGGCCCACTGCCAGCCAAGATCTGGCCGGAGCCGAGCAGCGGCTCGGTGAAGGACGGCAGCTGCTGGTCTTCTGGCAGCCCACCTGCGACAGCTGCCGGCGCCACAATCCCGAGCTGATCGCGCTGTGGGAAGCGCGCCACCACGACCTTGAGGTGATCGGCATCTGCGTCAGCAAGAAGACGCCCGAGGTGGTGCGCCAGACCGCCGAAGAGTGGGGCATTCCCTTCGCGACCGTCCACGACCCCGAGCTGCAGATCAGCCGCCACTTCGGGGTGTCGGGCACGCCGACCCTGATTTTGTTCGACAAGGGCCAGGAGATCTTCCGCGACCACCGCCTGCCCGAAGACTTCGACCAGCTGCTGCCCCCCGCTCCGAGCCACGCCGGTGGCGCCCCGAGCGCCGACTTCACTTTCTGCCAGAATTGCCTGGGCAGCGGCTGCGCCGATTGCGACCATATCGGCTATCTCAGCCACGCAACGGCAGACGAGAACGCCCAGTGTCAGGACGGAGTCTGCCGGATCGAACCGTAAGCCCGGAGACTCGCCATGCTGCGGACCGTCTTGCCTCTGTTGTACACGCTCAGCCTGCTCGGCTGCGGCAGCGCGCCGCCCGCGCGTCCACCAGCGGACAGCCTGCAGCCGTCGTCGCCGATCCCCGAAGCCCCTCCCGAGGTCCAGCCGCATCCCGATGCGCGCCAGCGACCGAGCGAGTTGCTGGCCAGCGAGGATCCCGAGGACCTGTTCAAGGCAGAGCGCCATTACGCGGGCATGGGCACCGAGATCCTGATCGAAGCCTACGGGGATCAGCAGGCGCTGCTCGAGAGAGCCTTGGATGCGGCGGTGGCCGAGCTGGAACGCATCGAAGTGAAGATGACCAGCTGGAACGATACGAGCGAGCTGAGCTCGATCAACCTGGCCGCGGGTGACGCTCCGGTAGTGGTGTCCGAAGAGCTCTACGCGCTGATCGAGCGCGCTCTGTATATGAGCGAGCTGACCAACAGCTGCTTCGACATCAGCTATGCCGGCGCGGGTAAGTTGTGGGACTACAAAGCGGCCCAGCCCAAGCTTCCCGACGAGGCAGCCGTGGCCGCGGCCCTCGAACGCATCGGCTGGCAGAAGCTGGTCCTCGACGCCGAGGCCCGCAGCGTCTTCCTCCCTCAGGAGGGCATGCGCATCGACCTTGGCGGCATCGCCAAAGGCTATGGAGTCGAGCGCGCGATGGAGGTGCTGGTCGAACACGGCATCAAGATCGCGATGGTCAACGCCGGCGGGGACCTCAAAGTGCGCGGCAAGAAGGCCGGCCAGACCTGGCGCATCGGCATCCGCGATCCTCGCCACAAAGAACACATGTTCGCGATCATCCCGGTGGCCAATACCAGCGTGGTTACTTCCGGCGACTACGAGCGCTTCTTCGAAGTCGACGGCGTGCGCTACCACCACATCATCGACCCCCGCAGTGGAAAGCCATCGCAGGGCGTCACCAGTGTCACCGTGATCGCTCGCAGCGCCGAGTTCGCCGACGCCCTCGCCACCGGCATCTTCGTGATGGGCGCAGAAGCCGGGCTGGCCCTGGTCGAGCGCATCCGCGAGGCTGAAGCCGTGATCGTCGACGACCAGCTCGATGTCCACCTGTCCTCAGGGCTGCAGACCGCCAAGGAGAAATGATGCGCGAGCCAGGCTCCCGCGTGCTGATCGTCGATGACGAAGCGTCGCTGCGGAAGGTGTTGGCCAAAGAGCTGACCCGCCGCGGCCACGAGGTCGAGGTCGCGCAAGACCTGCGGCGCGGGCTGGAACAGCTCGACAACAGCGACTTCGAGGTGGTGGTGCTCGACATGCGCATGCCCGGCCTGTCCGGTGTCGACGGCCTCAAGGCGGTGCTCGCGGCCGACGACGCGCCCGCGGTGATCGTGTTGACCGGCCACGGCAGCATCCAGCAGGCCCTCGAGTGTGTGCGCATGGGGGCCTCCGACTACGCCACCAAACCGTGCAGCCTTGAAGAGCTCGACACGCGCATCCGGCGGGCCGCCGCCAACCGTGCCCATAGCCAGCAGAGCTCACTGTTCCGCAGCCATCTCTCGGACCGGCCTGCGCCGAGCTTCTACGTCGGCAAGACTCCCGCCATGCAAGAGCTCGCGCTGCAGATCGAGCGGGTCGCCCCCACCATGGCTGGCGTCTTGATCACCGGCGAGAGCGGCGTCGGCAAAGAGCTGGTGGCGCTGGGTATCCACCGGCGCAGCCACCTGCACGACCGCCCCTTTGTCACGCTCAACTGCGGGGCGCTACAGACTTCGTTGATGGAGAGCGAGCTGTTCGGCCACGAAAAGGGTGCATTCACCGGTGCGGACCGCCGCAAGCGGGGTCTCTTTGAGCTGGCTGACGGCGGCACCTTGTTCCTCGATGAGGTCGGGGAGATGCCGCTGGAGCTGCAGGTCAAGCTGCTGCGCTTCCTGCAATTCGGTGAGCTGCGCCGGGTCGGCGGCACACGCAACCTCAAGGTGCAGGTGCGCATCCTCGCCGCCACCAACCGCAAGCTCGATGAAGCCATCGCGAAGAAGGAGTTCCGGCAGGATCTGTATTACCGCCTGAACACCGTCACTCTCGAGGTCCCGCCGCTGCGCAAGAGAGCACGCGAGGATGTGCGCCAGCTGGCCCGGCTGCTGTTGGCTGAGCGCTGCCGCACGCCGCGCGAATTCGAGCCCGAGGCCCTGGAGCGCCTCGCCAGCATGTCCTGGCCGGGCAACGTGCGCGAGCTGCAGAACTGCATCGAGCGGCTGTCGATCTTCGCCGATGGTCCGCGCATCAACCTCGAGGATGTAGAGCGGGCGACCGGCTCCACAGGCAGCAGCGGACTGTTCGACCTCGAAGAGCCCCTGGCCCTCAAAGAGCTCGAGCGCCGGTACATCCAAGCCTTGCTGCTTCGACTCGGAGGGAGGAAGCGGGAGGTGGCGGAGATCCTGGAGATTTCGCTCAAGACCCTGTACAACAAAATCCACCAGTACGGCCTCAAGTTGCCTTGAGCCGGAGGTTCCCGTGCGCGCCAGCCCTATGTTCCCACGCCTGTTCGCCCTGCTTGCAGGCGTGTTGCTGTTGGCAGGACCGGGCTGGGGCTATGGCTACACGGCCGACGAAGATCCCCTGCTCGCCTCGTTCCGTAGCGCTCTTCAGGCCGTGCGCGCCGGGGACTGGCAGCAGGCCGCCCAGGCTCTGGAAGATTCGCGTTGGCAGCTCGACGAGCTGCTCGATGACTTCAGCCTCGACCTGGCCCCCACGCTCAACGAAGCTCGAGACACGCAAGATGCCCGCGGTTTCGCCAGCGCTTTCGCCAATCTGGTCTACCTGGCGACCTTGCAGAAGTTCCTCTGGAACAACAAAGAGGAGTTGGCGGACTTCGACGCAGGACGTGCCCGCCTGGTGTCTGCCCGGGCGTACTACGAGGAGGTCTTGGCGGGGAACGTCCAGTCTCGCGATGCGGCCACAGGCACCGAGCTGCATGACGAGCTGCTCGCTCTGTTCGAAGATGCGCGCCGCAGCCTCGGTAGCCCCGGACTGTTCGGAGTCGGCGCCGAAGCCTCCGACCCGGCGGCCTTTAAAGCGGCCAGCCAGGCGATCGCAGAGCGGCTGAAGCGGTGTTTTCCGTCCTTCGTCCACCCCGATTCATGAGACGCTGGCTGCTGGTCTGTCTGCTGGCAGCGACCACCTGCGCGCAGGAAGACAGCCTCGGAGTTGCCCTCGACAGCTTCGATTTCGAAGCCTTCGATCCCGAGCTGATCGAGCTCGAGCAGAGCTTGTATGAGCTGCATGGCCGCGCAGACCTGACCCTGCAATACTCCGACGGTCTCACGGCACTGCGCGACCGCCGCAGCCGCCACGCTGTTCTCTACTCAGCGGCGCTCTCGCTCGCGCTGCAGCCCAGCGACTGGTTTCTGTTCCTCGCTGAGCTCGAGATCGAAGGGGTCGGCGACGACGACTTCAGCGAGTCGGTAGAGTCGGTCCCCAGGGACGATTCTCTGCTGGAGATCGAGTTCGATCAATTGTTCGTCGAGCTCGAGCTCGACGGCTTCGAGCTCGCATTGGGTTGGAGGTACGTGCCCTTCGGCATCGAACGACACGCCTACTCTTCGGTACGCAACCGCTTTGTCGACCGGCCGACGCCCTTCCAGGTCATCTATCCGGGCACCTATTCAGACACCGGGCTGTTCTTGGAGATCGAACCGGGAGCTCTCAGCATCGAGGCGGCCATCACCAGCGGACTCGAAGGCGCGGACCGCGACGGCCGGCCAGACATGTTCACGTGGAACACCCTGCCGCCCCAGTTTGCAGCCCGGATCGGCTACGAGCCCGGCGACGACATCGAAGTGGGTGTCTCGGGACTGGTGACCTGGCTGGACGATGACTTCAGCGAAGCTCTCTGGCTGTTGGGACTCGATGCCCGCCTCGAGCTGGGGCGTTGGAGCATCCGCGGGGAGGCCCTGTTTGGACGCGTGTCTCCGAGCACCGAGCGCTTCGGCTACTACCTCGAGGCCGTTTATACACAGACAGTCAATTGGGACTGGCTCGAGCGCGCCTGGTACGGCGCGCGTTACGACGCGGCCAACCCTGACCGCGAGCTGCGGCGGCTCGAGCGTACCCAACGCGGGAGTCTGGTGCTCGGGCTCGGCTTCAGCGAGAGCTTCTTCCTCAAGTTGCAGCTCGAGGTCGTCGCCCTCGAAGAGAGCGGCAACGTCGGCGGTGGCGTGCAACTACAGCTGGGGGTCGGCTGGTGAAGACCTGCCACAGCTGCTTGAAGGTGTTTGCCGTCTGCCTGGCCATCTGTCTGCCGCGGTTGTGGCTGCTCCCCCCCACGGCGGTCGATTTCGACGCGGTCGACTTCGAGCTGGCTCTCGATGACTACGACCTGAGTCGTTTGTCGCCCCACTTCCCGGGCTATCCGCTGTATGTCCTGGCGGGAAGGCTGCTGCGGCCCCTGGCAGGCTCCGCGAGCTATGGACTGCTCGGACTGCTCGCTTCGGCCGGTCTGGCCACCTGCCTGCACGGCACAGCCCGCGACTCCCAGAGTGGCTGGGCCGCAGCCCTGCTATGGCTGGCGCTCCCGGCTGTCTGGCTCGAATCCCTGACCGCCCACGCGGACCTGCCCGCGTTGTTGTTTCTGGCCGGCGCCTGGTGGGCTCTCGAGCGGGAGCAGCCCCTGGCCGCGGGTCTGGCGGCCGGAGTGGCCCTCGGCTTCCGACTGTCGGCCCTGCCTCTGTTGGCGGTGTTGCTGGGCGCAGGCACGCTGGGCCGCCCGCGTGGCTGGCTGCATGCCGGGCTCGGCCTGGGGGTGGGGCTGCTGTTGTGGCTGCCGTGGTTCCTCGTCCAGGTGGGTCCCGCGGAGTTCCTCGCCCAGGGGCAGGCGTTCAGCGCGGGGCACTTTGGTGACTGGGGCCAGACGGCGTTCAGTGGCGTGGGCCTTGTGCACCGGCCCGGCGCATTTCTGGCCGGTCTGGCCAGTGCCTCGGGTTGGAACCAGCCCTGGGTGCTGGCCGCCGGATTGGTGCTGCTGGCTGCCGTGGCTCGACGCGGCGCGCAACTGGGGACTCTCTGGCGGCTCTGGACGCTGCCGTACAGCCTCTGGTTGTTGTTCGGCCAGAACCTCAGCCGGGGCCGGCACTATCTGCCCTTGCTGCTGGCGGGTTGCTGGGCGCTTACCCAGGTGTCCGCGGACCAGCCTGCCTTCTCCGCCCGCCAGAAGTGGCCGCTGCGCGGCGCCCTGCTCGCGCTGCTGCTGCTGACAACCCTGCTCAGCGTGCCCCGCGCCGTGCGCCAAGCGTATCTGCCCGCCCCTGCCGCCCAGGCGGCCCGCTTGGCTGCCGAGGTCGAGCGGCGACTGGGACCGGTGCTGCTGGCCGGAGACGCAGTGCCCCGCTACGCCGACCTGCACGGAGCGCGCATGCTGCGCCGCAGGCTGCGTAGCTTCGGCGCTCTGCAGACCTACCTGGCGGGGCTCTGGCAGGCGCCTTCCTGGGTGGTCGCCAGCAGCGAGTTGTCGGGCAGCCCGCCGGCATCGGCGAGCCTGCTGCAACGCTTCGCGCAGGATCGTGGCTGGGGAAGCGAGACTCTGTCTGTCTTCTTGTGGAGGCCGGGGGAACCCTGATGCCGAGCTTCAATCTCAAGCGCTACTTCCTCACGGCCTGCTTTCTGATCGTGCCGGTGCTTACCGTGGTGA
Organism: Planctomycetota bacterium; assembly: GCA_029260765.1. Taxonomy (GTDB): domain Bacteria; phylum Planctomycetota; class J058; order JAJDCP01; family JAJDCP01; genus JAJDCP01. The sequence goes on along the minus strand of JAJDCP010000096.1, from coordinate 49,314 downwards.
CCTGCCTGGTCTTCGCCCAGGAAGTCCATGACGATCTGCTGGCGCGGGCGCATGAGTACGCCACGCGCATCTCCCACAACCTGCATCGCCAGATCGGCGAACGTTTCATCGATCCGCTGCTCGCTGAAGGTTCAGGCCGCATCGACCTCGATGATCCCGAGCAGCGTGCACGGCTTCACGCCGTGGTGCAGTCCGCGATCTCGGGGCTCGGCATCCAGCGCATCTACATTTTCGATCCACAGCGGCGCATCATCTTCAGCACCGTGGCCGAGCACCAGGGCTTCGTCATCCGCGACAACGACTTCCTCGAGCGGGCCCTGCAAGGCGAGGTGACGACCCGTATCGTCGGGCGCTCTGTCGCCCTCGACATCGCGGGCGACGTGCTCGAGCGGGCCTTGATCGAGACCTATGTGCCGGTGCCTCCGTACGGACAGGCCATTCCCGACTCGGGACCGATGCAAGTCGCCGGGGTGATCGAGACCTACCAGGACGGCCAGAGCATCGACGCCGAGATCGGCCGTGCCTACGTGCGCATTGCGCTCTGGTCCCTGCTGTCGATGGGGCTGTTGCTGTCGGTCCTGACGGTGATCGTCTTCAAAGCCGATGGCATCATCCACAGCCACCGGCGTTCGCTGCTGCTCGCCAACCGCAAGCTGGAGGCGCTGGCCAGCGAGTTGGAGGTGCGGGTCGAGAAGCGCACCGCTCAGTTGGTGCGCTCCGAGAAGCTCGCGGGCCTCGGCCGCATGACTGCGGGCATGGCCCACGAAATCAACAACCCGCTCGCGACCATTCTCAGTTGTGCCGAAGGACTGCGCGACCGGGTGGACGAGGCCCTGGCGGCGGGCAGCGATGGCTTTGATGACTTCGCCGAGTACCTCGAGATCGTCATCCATGAAGTCGAACGTTGCCGCAACATCCTCGACACTGTGCGGAACACCACCCGCACAGCGCCACGCGAGCTGGTCGACCTCAACGAGTTGATGCGGCGTGCCCGCGACCTGGTCCGATACCGCAAGGACGCCCGGCTCGAGCGCTTGCGCCTGGAGCTCAGCGACCAGGAGCTCTGGGTGCGGGTGTCGGCCTCGGCGTTGATCCAGGTGGTGCTGAACCTGACCGACAACGCCCTGGATGCGAGCGACAACGGGGGCGAGGTGGTCTGGACCACCTGCCGGCGGGACGGCGAGGTGCAGGCCGAATGCCGCGACTCGGGACCGGGCGTCGCCGAGGCCGACCGCGGATCGATCTTCGACCCTTTCTTCACCACCAAAGATCCGGGCAAGGGAACGGGGCTGGGCCTGTGGGTGGCGTACGGCCTGGTCGAGAAGGAAGGCGGCAGCCTCAGCCTGCTCGATGGCTTGCCCACCCGCTTCAGGATCGCCCTCCCCCCTGCTGAGGGCGGGGAAGCCGCTACTCGTTGAAGGTCCCAGGGCGCTCGATCGACTGCCCCAGCGTCGCGGCATCGGACTCTTGGGCCCGATGGCGTCCCGGCGGCGTGTCGAGGAACAACACCAGCTCGAGCTCACGGTCTGGCCGAGCCTGCTCATCGCGGAACTTCGCGATCACGCGGTTGGCGGGCAGCGTGTCACGACCTGCGACCTTCTCCAGCTGAAAATGCAGCCCCCGCAAGCCCTGCTCGGGATCTCCGGCGTAGGCACGGTAGACGAGCTCGGTGCAGACCAGTTTGTCCGACGAGAAGAAATCGAATTCGAAGTCGTAGGGCCTGCCCTGGTAACGGAAGGCGTTGCGGATGGCCAGCGCGATCTCGTCCTGCGAAAGCTCGCGGGGCCGCAGTACAGCCACGTAGTCGGCATGCAGGGTGAAGCTCAGCGGATTGAACACCACCCCCTCGCTCTGGGCCTCGATCACGCAAAACGCGCTGCCGTCGTCCGCGGGCGCTGAGAACTCTTCGAGCCGGCTGGCCACCTCGGGATCGTCGAGCACCCCAAGCCGCTCCAGGTCTTCGAGCCCGCCGACATAGAGGGCTGCGTGAGGCCAGAAGCCCGGCAGGAAGGCGTTGGACAGATACCAGTTCTTGCGCACGATCAAGATGTCGCCGGGCTTGAGCCGCGCCCGCACCTCTTCGACTTGCTGTTGGCTGATGAACGACTCACGGTTGACGATGCGCGTGTCCCCGATCCAACGGGCCGCCAACGCCTGCACGGCGTAGGCCGGCCGGTAGGCGTCACGCTGCACGTGGTCGAAGAAGCGCTCGATGCGCGCCAGATGGGGGTTGAGACGCAGCCCCTCGATCGCCTCCAGCGCGCCGCTGATCGCCCCGCACAAGAACTCGAAGTCCTCCCCGGGGAACACTCCCTGTGCGCCCCAGTCCGCTCTGCGGTGCTCGAAGTAGGCCGACATCTCGTCGAGCAACCGGATGGTCTGGACGTCGGTCACAGCCTCGAAGACCTGGTCGAGCGTCCCCTCGGGCAGGCCGTAGTCCGCTTCGTTGAGCTTCCGTCGTGAGACGGGGCTCTTGTAGTAGGTGTGCACCAGATAGAGGCCATCGTGGAACATGCTGGCGGCGGCAGCGAAGCCGAGCAGAAAACAGCGCGCACGGGTGCCTGGCTCACGCACTGCCTCAAAGCCCTGATAGGTGCCGACCAGGCGCAACAGCACGCTGCGGTAGCGCAGGAAGGTGGAAAACTGCGCGCGGATGCGGTCCTCTTCGGGCGGGGTCAGGTAGTCACGGTCTTCGCTCTGCATCGCCTCTTCGAGCGCTGCGTGGAACTGGGAAACCTCGTTGCGCAGCGCGCGGCGCCCATCCAGCACAGCACGGAGCCGCGACAGGTCACGCTCGACACCTCGCTCGATGGCCGGGCCACTCATGCCGAGCAGGGCCGAGGGTTGCCGGAAGAGCGCATCGTCGCTGCTGAGCGACTTGCCCAGGTATAGACCGCCGAACAGCATGGCTGCATGGCTGAGCAGCAACAGACCCCAACGCACAGCCGGACTCAAGGCGGGCCGCTGCGCACGGGGAGGGCGCGTCCGCAGCCAGAGCTTCAAGCTGCCCACGACCGAAACCAGGCTCGGGGGCACCAACAGCAGCCAGTACCAGATCGGGTATTCTGGCAAAGGACTGCGGCCCCAGACCAGCCCCATCAGCAACAATCCGGAGACCAGGGCCCCGGCCGGCGTGGCGAGCCCCCAACCGGCCAGCTGCGTCCTGCCCTGGCCACGCAAGAAGTGCAGTTGGGTCCAGCAAACGGCGGCGATGGCAGTGGTCCACCAGTAGCGCCAGAGCGTGGGCTCGGTGCGCCAAGCGGTCCAGACGATCAGCAGAAAAAAGACCTGCGAGCCGGCGACCAGCGCCAGCCCAAAGATGCGGTACAGCAGACGGGTGCGGGTGCCCACCAACAGCACCTGGATCAGCAGGCTCGCGATGGTCAGCGCGACGCTGGTCAACATCATGCGGCTGAGACCGAAACCGGTGCCGAGCACGCTCACCGCGGCCAGCAACACGGCCGTCGCACCGATGGCGGCGAACATGGCCTGGCGGGCTATGCGGACCGCTGGTTCAGGCCGAGCGGGAGTTTGTGCTTGGATGTCCATAGCGGATTGTAACAGACCCGGAGAGGCCAGGCATCGAGTCGCGCTGCGTCAAGCGGGGTTGTCCTCAGGAACCAGCAAGGCCACTCCTCCGGGACGCGCGGCCAGCATCGACATCAGGGCGTAGCTGAGTACAATCTGTCCGGCCATTTCGAGTCCCTCTTCGACTGCAACCATCACTCCATAGATCGCATCCTGACTTCCCCCCAGCGCATCCAGGCGCCAGCCTGAGAGCATCTCCATACCGATAGCGCCGGTCAGGTAAGCAGCCGCAGCGAGCACGAACCATGCCAGCAGACGCCGCGGCAGACGCAGGAAAGTCGGCAGCACAACGGCGCCCAGTATGATGACCGCCAGGCCGTAGGGCACGATCCAGGCGAAGTGGAAGGCTCCCGAGAGGTTCAAGCCTGCGCGCACAGGCTCGATCAGCCCTTCGTGCAGGCCACAGCCCTCGTCGAGCGCCAAGAAGAAGAACACGCCCGCCAGCCCGTACCACACCTTGGCGGCACGTGCGGCGTGCTTCTCTGCACGCGCCAGCGCCAGGAACAAGAGCGCATTCAGGATGATCAGGAAGGTCGAGAACAGGCTGGGGATGTTGAACTCGAGGTCGAAATCGAACAGCCGAGCCAAGCCGTAGACGCGGTCATGGTTCAGGCCGTGGCGCAAGCAGAGGAAGACGCCATCGGCGATCAGCAAGCACCCGGCCAGAAGACTCAGCCAACGCACGAGTCTGGCGGCGGGGACGTGGAAGGTAGTGGTCTGCACGCGGGCCCCTGTCGCAAAGAGAAAGCGCGGACAACTCTAGCGCTGAGAGACCGCAAGTGCCAGACGTCGTCCGTCAGGCAGCCTACAGATCAGGCTCCCGACTCCAGCGCTCGCCGTTGCAGCTCCTGGTTGTCGAGCTTCTCGACCTGGCTGGCGATCCACCACTGGTTGTCGTGCAGGTCTGCCACACCGGCGCTGCGGTCGCCGTAGAAGGCGTCTGTGGGCTCCTTCACCGAGCGCGCTCCAGCGGCCAGGGCTTTGTGATAGCTGGCGTCGACGTCCTTCACATAGACGTAGAGCATGCAAGGCAGGGGCGCCTGCTCGCCCTGCGCACGGCCGATCATCACGGTCGAGTCGCCGATACGCACCTCAGCATGCACGAGCTGGTCGTCGGAGCCTTTGATCGCTTCGCTGGTTTCGGCGCCCAAGGCTGCTTTGAGGAAGTCGATCTGAGGCTCGATGGCCGACACCAAAAGGTAGGGCGTTACGGTGTGGTAGTTGCTTGGTTGCGCAGTGGTCATTGTCGATCTCCTGATGCTGAGTTTGCATGAACGGGGGAGATCATGCCTTCTCAGGGTGTGGCTGGATTGTACAAAACGGCACTCTCTTGCGAACAGGGAACATGCTACAAGCTCGGGCCACGCTGCGCATACCAGGCCGTGGGGGTCCAGCCGTCGAAGCTCTTGGATCACGCGCGCAGCGCGCGTGGGGGGATCCTGGCGCCTGGCGTGCCACGTCCCGCCGCGCCCGTGCCTCAGCGTACCCCGTCCAGCCTGAAACGTCCGACGGGCTCGAGGTCGGCGAACAAACGCACCTCCAACGCGCGCCCGGCGAGCTCGAGATCGTGAGGCAGATCGAGGCAGACGCTGTCGACACGCCCCTGGGCATCGCGAGACTCGCTGCGGTAGCGGCTGTAGTTGATCGGCAGGGGGGCCCCCGTCTCGGCGTCCACGAGCAACAGGCCCGCAGCAACGCCTGCCTCCAGCGGGGCTCCGCGCGCCGTCAAGCGACGCCCGTTGGGAGCAAAGGCCACGCTCCAGCCGTTTGCCTCGAGCGGAGCACGGGTCAGGGCCGTCAGCGCAAACGAGCCCACGCCGACGAAATCCCCCCGTTCATCGACCAGTCCCCAGGGCTGCCAGATTCTGCCCGCGTGCAGGCTGCGCAGCAACTGCACGCCGTCCACCAGGGAGCCGCCCAGGCTGCCAAGCTCACGAAGCCCCGCTCCGGTCGGCAACAAGGAGCGCAACCACTGCCAGCCTTCGACCAGCTTCGGCAGCCCGCGCTCCCACCACTGCCGCCAGAAAGCCCTGCGCCCCGAGGCACGCACGACACCGGGCAGCAGCAAGCGCGCGACGGCACTGTCACCGGCCCCCGCCGCGAGCTCGGCCACCAGGCTTGCGCCCTCCAGGCGGCCATCCCGGACACGTGCCGAGAACCGCAAGCGGTCGAGAGGAATCGGGAAGGCGGTGATCTCGAAGTCGCAATTGCGGCTCTCGAGAGTCAGCACGCCATGCTTCCACAAGCCCTGGAACGCGAAGGTGTATATGCGCGGCTGAGGCACGCCTACGCTGTCCCCCTCTGCGTCCACACCGAATTTCTGCACGCCCCAGGCGAGTACCTTGCCCGTCTGCGGACAGACCTCGACGATGCGCACATCGATGGACAGGCTGGCGATGCCGATCTGGTCGAAGCTGGCCACGATCGGCGGCGATTCGATGGCCATGTGATGGATCTGGAAACAAGCCGGCAGACTGTCCAGGGACTCGGCCGCGCAGATCTCGACCTCGAGTGACCGTTCGAGCGTATGCTCACGATCGGCTGCCTGGTAGGGCAGGTGCAGTTGCAGACGGTAACGACCCGCGGGCAGGCCGGGGCGCGGGATCAAGTGGAAACGTTGGCGGTTGGGCGCCACGCGCGCTTCGAAGTCCTCGCAATGCGCCCCGAGCAGGCAGGCTTGCAGGCTGATGTTGCCGATCTCAGCCGCGTCGCCTGTTGCATGGATGATGCCGAAGCTGAGCACGTGGCCGGGCTCGCCGCGCAACACAGCCTCGCCGCAGGGCGCCTCGTCGAGCATGAGGTTGGGGGCGGCTCGGTGCAAGCGCCCTTCGCTGTGCGCTGATTGTGTGGAAGACCTGCCCCGACGAACGCGCGGATGGTCGTGAGCGTCCAGGTGGTAGGGCAGATAAATGATCTCGCCTGTCGACGATGCGGTAGCCAGTCCGTAGCGCCCGAGCGCGATGGACGCATTGATCGCACACGAGCGGGCCCGTTGCTCGGGCGTGACCGTGTCGTAGCTCCAGCGCGGGCTGCCATCGGCCTCCAGAGCGTGGATACGCCCGTCCCCGCCGCCGACGTACACCAGGTAGGGGCTGCGTCCATGGGGATCGGCCCCGATAGCGGCCGAGCTGCGGATGCTCTCGCCGAGGAAGCGCCGCCACAGCTGCCTGCCGCTGGCAGCATCGTAGCAGTACAGACAGCCGTCTCCCGACCCGATCACGACCCGTCCGTCTTCGCTCAACGCGGCGGAAGCGTAGACCGGGCCATCGCTGCGGGCGCTCCACAGAGGCGCGCCGTCGGCAGCCGAGAAGGCCTGCACACGATGATCGAAGCCTCCCACAAACACCCTCCCTTCGGCATCGACCGCGGGTGAGGATGCGCTGAAATTCCCCAGCGGGGCCTTCCACACCAGACGCCCTCTGTTCTGGTCGAAGGCGTACAGGAAGGTGTCGAAGGAGGTCACCAGCACCAGGCCTTCGAAGAATGCCGGCGCCCCCCAAATGTGCAGGGCGGTGCGCGCCGACCAACGCACGCCATGTCCGGGCTCGATCGCGTACAGATGGAAATCGTCGTTGCCCGCGTAGATCCAACCGTTGGGCCCCACGACCGCGTTGGCTTCCCACCAGTAGATCGTGCTCAGCGACACCTGCGCGCGTTCAGCGAGCAGGTCAAAACGCCACTGCTCCTGCCCGTCGAGGTCGAGTCCATACAGGCACGCGTCGCCAGAGGGCAGATAGAGGCGCCCATCGGCGGCCAGGCAGGCGGCGCTGTCGATCACCTCGCGGGTGGGAAAGCTCCACAGCTGCTTCCCGGCCAGAGGATCGAAGGCGTAGAAATTGTGATCCGCCGAGCCCACATAGATGCGCTCGTCGGGGCCGATGATGGGCGTGGAGAACACCGCGTTGCCGGTCGGAAAGTGTCGCGGACAGGCCGAACTATGGCTCTCGGCCTGCGTCCGCGCGCGCCCGTCGTTGGCATGGTTTCCGCGCATGCTTGGCCAACCCGCCGGCTGCAGGATGCTCTGCGAGGGATCGGCAACAACGGCTTGGGTCGCGGTCATCGGGAAGTCTCCAGGCATGAGAAGGCAAACAACCAGGCCGGCAAGGGTACCATTCCGCCACACCGTGTCAAGTTTTCACCAGACGACCAAAAGCTGACACGGGAAAAAGCCGGTGCGCCGGCTCGCACGCTTCGGCACCGGTCTGGTAGACTCGCCCGCGCCACAGTTGGCGGGAGATCCCTGATGCACAAAGTTCTTTTCATCCTCGAAGCACTTCGCGATACAGATATCGAGTGGTTGGTCCAGCATGGCAGCCGCCTGCTGCTGAAAGACAGCGCCGTTCTGATCGAAGAAGACGCCGCCCAGGAAGCCCTGTACATCGTCCTGTCCGGTCGCCTGAAGGTCACCTGCCGGGGACTCGAAGGGGAAGCCCTGGCCTACCTCGGCAAAGGCGAGATCGTCGGGGAGCTCTCCTTCCTCGACTCCCATCGCTCTTCTGCGACCGTGGTGGCCACCGAAGGCACCGAGCTGTTCGTGATCCCCAAGGCCGAGCTCAGCGCCCACCTGCAGACCGAACCACGCTTCGCTGCTGGCTTCTACAAGGCCCTGGGGACCTTCCTTGCGCGGCGGCTGCGTGATACGGTGCAGCTGTTGGCCTACTACCGCGGCGACCTGGCCGACCAGGAAGAGCACGAGCTCGACTTCGAGGCAGATCTCGATCCCCAGCACCTGCAGAGTCTGACACAAGCAGGACGCCGTTTTGAACAGATGATCGAGCAGCTGCGTCGCACTGAAGAGAAAGCCTCGGACGAGGAATAGAACCATGAGGATCGGTGTCCCCCGAGAGATCAAGCCGCAAGAGAATCGGGTAGCGGTGGTGCCGGCAGGCGTGCAGCTCCTGTGCGCACACGGGCACGAGGTGCTGGTCGAGACCGGCGCTGGCTGTGGCTCTGGCTTGCCTGATGAGGATTTCGTTGCGGCCGGGGCAGAGATCTGTGGCCAGGCCGAAGACGTCTGGCAGCGCGCCGACATGGTCTGGAAAGTGAAGGAGCCGATCGCCAGCGAATATGGACTGTTGCGGCGAGACCAGCTGCTGTTCACCTTCTTGCATCTCGCTCCAGACCGCCCGCAGACCGACGCCTTGCGCGAGTCGGGAGCCGTAGCCATCGCCTATGAGACCATCAGCCGAGGGCGCAGCCTGCCGGTGTTGGCGCCGATGTCTGAGGTCGCAGGCCGCCTTGCGGTGCAGGCGGGCGCGCACTGCCTCGAGATGCACCAGGGCGGGCGTGGCATCTTGCTCGCTGGCGTGCCAGGCGTACCCCCGGCCCGGGTCACTGTACTGGGCGGAGGCGTGGTGGGCAAAAACGCCGCCTGGACGGCGATCGGCATGGGTGCACAGGTCACGGTCATCGACCTCGATCTCGAGCGGCTGCGCTGGTTCGACGACAATTTCCACGGCCGCATCCAGACGATGTACTCCACGGCCCACACCATCGAGACCCATCTGGAGCAGACAGACTTGCTGATCGGAGCGGTGCTCGCCGCCGGAGCTCGCGCCCCCAAGCTGGTCACCCGCGCGATGGTCGGCAGCATGAAGCCGGGCGCTGCGATCGTCGATGTCGCCGTCGATCAGGGCGGCTGCGTCGAGACCATCCACGCGACCACCCACGCAGACCCGGTCTACATGGTCGACGGGGTGGTGCATTACGGGGTCTCAAACATGCCGGGGGCCGTTCCACGCACCAGCACCTTTGCCCTGCACAATGCCACCCTGCCCTACTGCCTCCAGTTGGCGGATCTGGGCTGGCAAAAAGCCCTGGCCGCAGATCCTGGCCTGCTTGCGGGCCTGAATGTCTGCCGCGGACAAATCACCCACGAAGCCGTGGCCGAAGCCCACGGCATGCCCTTCCGTCCCTGGCAGCCAGCCTGAATCCCGGAAGCAAGCTGTTTGCGCCGCGGGACCGCTGGTGCCAGAATGGGAGGCGTCTGCCCCCTTTCCGTAGAGGAGACGCTCTTGAAACGCCTCGCACTCGTCGCCATGCTCGCGCTGCTCGGTTGCAGCAGCACACCGCGCAAGAAGACTCCCAAGAGCCCTCCGCAAGGGCCGACGCCTCCACCGCCAGGGGTCGAGGTGATCGATGGGGACATCGACGCCAGCGACCCCCTGCTGACCGGGGGTGAATTCTACGATGAACACAATTTCGCGGGCCAGGCGGGAGACACGCTCGAGGTCTGGACGAGCGCGGATTTCGACGCCTACTTGATCGTCAATGCGCCGGGTATCGAGCAGACCGAGGACGATGACGCGGGCGACGGCAACAATGCCTATCTGCGCCTGGTGCTTCCCGAGGACGGAGAAGTCGAGGTGCTGGTCACCACTTCGCTCGCAGGTCAGAACGGGACCTATCGGCTCCATGTGCGGCTCGAGCCAGCCGGTGGGCCGGCGCCGAGGGTGCCGGTAGAGGAGTTGGCCGTCCGTCCAGGCCAGACCTTGCATGGCCGCCTCGAGGCAGGTGACGAAACCTACAATTCGGGCGAGTGGGTCGACTACTACGCCTGGGAGGCGGTGGCAGGCAGCGCCCTGACCGTGACTCTGCGCAGCGCCGACTTCGACGCCTTCTTGTCGATCCACGGTCCGGATGACACCGCCTGGGGCAACGACGACGGCGGGGGCGGGCGCGACGCGAGTCTCGTGATCGAGGCCGACCAGGATGGCCACTACCGCATCGGCGCGACCAGCTACGCGGCCGGGGAGCTGGGAGCCTACTCGATCAGCTTCGGTGAGCTGCGCGACGCATCGCCTGAGGCAGATGACCGCCTCGACCTCGCCGGCGAGCTGCGCGCGGGCGACGCAACGCTCACCAGTGGTGAGTTCTTCGAGCGCCATCTGCTGCGCGTCCGCGCAGGCGACGCCCTGCGCATCTTCACCCAGGGTTCTACCGACACGTACCTGATGGTCGACCTTCCCGGGCAGGAACGGCAATGGGACGACGACGCGGGAGTCGACGCCAACGCGATGCTCCAACTGGAAGCGACCCAGGACGGAGAGGCCCTGGTGTTGGTGACCACCTCCCAACCCGGCCAGGTTGGTGCCTACCGGCTGATCATCGAAGGGGCCAGCGGGGCGCTCGCCGACGAAGTCTACAACGGCAGCCTGGCGGGAGGCGACGGCGAGCTCTCGAGCGGCGAATTCCGCGACACCTATGCGTTGGAGCTGGCAGAGGGCGAAGAAGTCGAGCTGACCCTGGTTTCGCACGAGTTCAACCCCTATCTGATCGTCAAGCCGCCTGCCGGCAAACAGCTTGAGAATGATGATATGAACGATGGCTGGCGCACGTCTCGCATCAGCTTCCAGGCCCAGGAGGCAGGCAGCCATGAGGTGCTGGTGACCAGCGCGGCCCCGTCGGAGGTCGGACGCTACGTGCTGAACGTGCGCCGCAGCTCGGGGGGCACGCAGATCGTGCCCGAAGTGCAAGAAGTGCGCGGTGAGCTGCGTGGCGGAGCCGACGGCGACGCCCGGCTGCAGGACGGCGAGTATTGCGACTTCTACAGCTTCGAAGGGCGCGCCGGCCAGGTCATCGAGCTGCGCATGGACTCCTCGGATCTCGATGCCTACCTGGTGCTCTCGCCCCCAGAAGGCGACACCCTGGAGAACGACGACCGGGTTGAGGGGGACAGCGGAGCGACCATCAACTGCGTGTTGACATCAGACGGAACCGTGCGTGTCTGGGCGACCTCCTACGCGATCGAGACGGGCGCCTATCGCCTCTCCCTGCGCGGCGCGAGCAGCGTCCTGCACCCGGACGCCAGCCAGGCAATACAGCCGACCCGGACCTATTGGGCGTTGATTTGTGGCATCAGCGACTACCGGGGCGTCGAGCCCGACCTATTGAGCTGTCGGGAAGATGCCGAGCGGCTGGCTGAGCGCTTGATTCAAGACGGGATCATCGCCCGCGAACGCGTCATGTTGCTGGTCGATGCAGACGTCACGGCCGACAGGTTGCGCTCTGCTTTCACGGAGCTCAGCAGCAAAGTCGGCAGTGAGGATGTGTTCCTGTTCTTCTATTCGGGCCATGGCGCCCAGGGGGACCCGATCGCACCGGATGAAGCGGACGAGTGCGACGAGTTCCTGGTGACCGTGGACGGCTGGCTCTCCGACGACGAGCTCGGCCGACTCTACGACGAGATCCAGGCCAAGATCTCGATCCTGGTGCTCGATGCCTGCTTCAGCGGCGGCTTCTCCAAAGACGTGATCACCAAGCCACGCCGCTTCGGTTTGTTCTCGAGCGAGGAAGACTTGTCGAGCCAGATCGCCGAAGAGTTCAACGCGGGAGGCTACCTGGCCCACTTCTTCCGTCGCGGGCTGCGCGGTGAGGCCGACTTCAACGGGGACAAATCGATCACTGTCGGCGAGCTGTGTGAGTTCCTGCACCGCTCGTACAATCAGCTTGAGATCGAGACTGAGACCAGTGAAGGCGCGATTGGCTACCAGCATCTAGTCGTCGACCGCGGCGGAGTGAAGATCTTTGAGGAGCTGTTGCGCCTGCCGTAGGCAGGCGCCGCTCAGAAGCCCCGCAGTCCCTGCCCGAGCAGCTCGCTGCTGGCGTCACTGGAGATGCTCAGACGCAGGCTCACACGGCTGCCCGTGCGTTCGACACGGCTGCCCACCAGTAGCTCGTCAAGCTCCACGTCGACCGAGGCGGGCCGGCTCTGCGAGAACAACCCGTCCAGCTGATCCAGCCCTTGCTTCAGGGTGCTCTGGGCCGTCGCCGCGTTGCCGCGGGAATCGAACTTCGCGACTGCCTCCAGCTCAAAGCGTTTGTCCTGCTGACCGACACGGACCAACAGGCCATCGAGCCCTTGGATTTCCGCCGGCAGGCTCTCTTCCAGAGCCTTGGGGGTCCGGGCCACACACCAGAAGAGGTCGGACGGCCCGGTCTGCTCGATCAACTCTGCCATCTGGCTGTCCTGCTCGATCGACGGCACCTGATCGGTCAGGCACTCGATCGCTTGCTTGACGGTGGCCTCGTCTCCCAACGCGATCAGGTCTGCGCTGAGCAGAGCCACGGACATCGGCTCGGGGAGGTTGGCGTGGCGGACCTGGAACATCCGGTAGCCTCGATAGCTCTGCTCGCTGAAGCTCACCTCTCGTCCCAGCTGCGGCAACACCGTCTTCAGGTCCAGCTGGCCGCGGACCAGGATCAGAACACGCGGCTCGGCGCCTTCGCCGCTCGTTCCGAGGGCGACCAACACCTCGTGCAGGTCTTCGCCGGCATCGAGCTCCAGACCGCCGAGCTGCTGCCGCAGCTGTTTGCCGATCTCCTGCTCCAGTCCCAGCTGATCGAGGCTCTCTCCGAGCTTCAGCTTCAACACCAGGTCCATGTCTGCCGGCACCGCGGCGAGCATATTCCCCGAGCCCCAGCCCCAGGCTGTGGTGGCCACGGTCATGCCACTCCCGACGAAGACGACGCCCAGAATCAAGAGCCCGGCCAGCCAGCGGTTTGTCCGCCGGGGTGCTGCACAGGCTCGGGCTCGGCGTCTCGGAGCAGGAGCGACCCGGCCCGCGCAGCTGGTGATTACGGGAATCCGGAAGCGGTTGCGGCATTCCGCATTCGGACAGCGTGCCTTCTCGCCTTGAAGGTGCAGCGGTACCCGGTAGGACTTTCCACACTTGCAACGCACCTTGATCGTATCAGCCATCTTCGCTCGCGCCTCCTTGGGGGTCACATACGACTCTCTAGCGTTGCAAGCCTCGTTCCATCTCAACAAAGTTTCCCGCGAACCCTTGAAAAATCATGGGTCTCTAGAATTATCCGACGAAGAAACAACAACCCAGACCCGCAACATTGGCGTGAAAAACCAGGCCGCGGGTCTGGCACACCGCAGGCAGCGGCGGGTAGAGAAATCCGCAAGTTTCTTGGAACCTTTCCCACAGGCTCGAGGTCAGATCTGGCACCTGTTCAGGAGTTCTGGGCAGGTAGTGCGGAGCTTCCCACCAAGCGTTTTGCTTCCCCAGCAAAGGAACTACTGATGTTGCACAGATACAGTCTGCTCATTCTGCTCGCTATCGGCTTCTTCCAACTGGCGTTTGCTCGTAGAGTCGCCCCGAGCTTCGAGTCCTTTGAAGTTTCTTCAGAAAACGGTAGCTTCGTTGCCGTCGTCCATCAGTCTGAGGACGAGTGGATCCTCACTGTCTACGGCGAACGTACGGAAGATCCTCTCTGGTCTTGTGTCTACGACTACAGCGGCTATCCAGGAGGCTATCTGGCCGACGATGGCCGCTCCTTTGTCAGCGTCGAGCTGATCTATGCAGCCGAGGGCAGTCTTGTTCAGCTGTATACGGAAGGACGGTTGGTCGCGACGCTGGACGCTCAGGCTCTGGATCTGGAATTGGAAGACCTGCCGCCGGCGATCTGCGCTTGCTCCCAGGTTTGGTATGAGTCCTGCAGTTGGGGCGAGGCACCCTTGATCGGCCTGGCATGGCACGGCAGCAACCACAACCTCGAGCCGGTTTTCATGCTGGTCGGCGAGGACGGCAAGCTGCGCCAGATCGATACGGAAACCGGCATCGTGTCCTTCGTGCTTGTGCCTCACGCGGGTCGTGGTTGATCAACCGTAAACCACAAATCCTACCCTCAAGCTCCAGATTGCCTGTAGCCGCCCGAGTCGTTTCTGCGCTGGAACACACAGAGCGAGGCCGCACCCATACGCGTCCCTTGCTATGAGTTCCAGGTTGACAGGGGGCTGGTGATGGCTGACGAGAAAAGCTCGAGCGGATTGTGGGGTTCATTGACTGGCGCCATCAGCGACGCCGTATCGAGCGTCGCATCCACGGTCGCCCCCGCAAAGCCGCCGGCTGTGACGCCCACCAAGCCTGCTGCAACCCCAGCCACCAGCAAGCCTCTGCTCAAGACCGTGCCTGGGGCGGCCAAGCCCAAGCCCAAGCCCAAGCCCAAGCCCAAGCCCAAGCCCAAGCCCACGCCCACGCCCAAGCCCGCAGGGAGCAAGAACGGCACCTCCAAGACCTCGGGCAGCCTCTGGGACAAAATCAGGCTCAAGACCGGACAGTTCTGGGAAATCACCATCGCCAAAGATAAGAAAAAGCCCGACGACCCGATCGAAGCCAGCGGAGGCAAGACCTGCAGCTGCTATGTGCACGTCTACTACAAAGGAACCGGTTCCGGCGGCGCCCAGGTCGAGCTGCGTGGGCCGAAGGAAGCTTCTGGAGTGACCGACGACAACGGCCGCGTGAAGTTCAGCGACCTGCCGCCCGGCAAATACACAGCCAGCGCGAGCGCAGGCGGCACCTATCTGGGGACCTCGGTGCTCAGCAACCTGGCCCCCGGCAACACCCCCGTGCTCAACATCCGGGCCGGCGAGCCTACCGGCGGTTGCCTGATTGTACGCCTGGTGGCGGACAAGACGGGCAAGCCTGTGCAGGGAGCTTCGATCTATGCGATACCCTCGAACGGAGACCGGGCCTTCGAAGGAGTCTCGTCGGCGGACGGCAGCTGCAGCTTCCAAGAGGCGGCCGGAGACTACCAGGTCAGATCAAAGCATGAGGGTCTGTCTGCCGCGCTGGCCACGCATGTACCCGAAGGCACCACACGCACTGTGGTCCTGACCATGCGGGGCAAGGACAAGCAGCCCGACGAGCCCAAGGGCACGGCATCGATCACCTTGCGGGCCATCTGGAAGTCCACAGGCAAACCTGCCAGCGAAGCCACCGGGTACATCCAGAGGGGTGACTGGGGCCACTGTGATACGGGTGCCGAGCAAGGGAACGGCGTCACCGTGTTCTCCAACCTGGTTGCGCGGCGCTATGAGGTGTCGGCGAGCTATGGAACGACGATTGCCCAGCGGACGATCGTGCTCAAAGAGGGGCAGTCCCAGAGTGTGCAGCTCGTCCTCGACGGCGGCCCCGATGCAGCCGCCACCTGCAGTCTGACAGCGACGGTGGTGTTCGCTGAAGGGGGCAAGCCCATCCCGACCGCCCGCGTCGTGTTGACCCAAATCGGAGGAGAGTCCAAGACCCTGATCACCGCGGCAGGAGGCCGAGCCACGGCCAGTCTCAAGCCGGGCCAGTACACCTGCCATGCCTACATCTTCACGGGCTCGCCGAGCCCCACGCAGAGCTTCAAGATCACCTTGGGCATGAAGACCCATGAGATCACCCTCAGGGTCGGGACACCTTCGATCGTCATCCAGGCCGTCCATAGCTGGAACATCGGCGTGAACGTCGCCAAATACTTCACCCTGGCGGGCGGCGCCGTTTCCGCCCAGTGGTCTCCGGACTCGAATGATCCCAACTTCGTGACACAGCTTACCATGGGCAAGAGCCTGAGCGATTGGAGCGTCGGCGCCAAAGCCAGCCTCAAGACCACGGTGGGGACGTCCTCCGAGGCATCGATGGACTGCGAGGTGACCAGCAAGGGCCTCAAGGTCAGCGGAGGCTTTTCGATTCCCCTTCAAAAAACCGGCAAGCGCTCATTGTCCTTTGAACCCGAGTTTGCACCCTTCGAGGTCCAAAAAACCGACGGAAAACCCCCGCAGCCAGGGCAGGTCGATCTAGGCCCGGTGCGCTTCACCGTGGCTGCACTGACACTGGGAATCGCGGCCAAGGGTTACCCACTGACGCTGCACGGCATCAAAGGCAGGGTCGACATCAAGGCTTCCCTGGTGATCACTCCCGACCTGGCGCGCATCGCCCGAGACTGCGGTCCGCGCATCGCGGCGCTCGCCACAGCAGAGTTTCTGGTGCCTGCGGCCATAGTCTTGGCCGCCGCCGGAATGTTGGCCGGCACGATCTACACCATTTGCAGGAAAACGGTGAACGCCGACGAAGTGTCGGTCTGGTACAGGACGATGGCACGTACGGCCAAGGCCAGCTTCGATGCGGGGCTGCTGAATCGAGTCTCGGGAGTTGTTGGAGGCTATGACCTGGCCGTCAAGGCCGAGGCCCAGGGTGCCGCCCTGCGCGAGCAGATCTGGCAACAGAACAAGCACCAGTATGACGAGAAGCAACATGGCTCGAAAGTCGAGTGGCTGGACGCAGAGATCCCCGCGCACTACGCAAAGGTCCAAGGCAGCGCCCATGGTCAGTTCGACGCCGCCGCCAAGTTGGCCGCCTGGAAGATGTGGGATGCCGTTGAAGGGTGTCGCTGGGATACCGTCCGCAGCCAGGGCAGGTCGATCGCCAGCATGCTGTGGGGCGACTACCGCATGAGTCCACCGGTTCCTTCGGAAGTGTTCAAGCAGCTGAAGTAGACGGGGGGGCCTCACACCCGGTGTTCTGGAGGAGGTTGTGGAGGGACGCCCGTGGATCCAGAGCTTCCGACCATCCTCAGTCTCTGGGAACACACGCGGGGTCGGGGCGGTGAGCTGCCGATCGTGGAGCAGCCCCACATCTCGCCGGGCTTCGCAGGGTCGTCCGTTCCCCAAGACGATCTGCAGCCTTTCCAGCTGCTCGAGCTGCTCGCCCGGGGAGGGATGGGCGAAGTCTACCGCGCCCTGCAGGGCGGACTCTCCCGCCAGGTAGCCCTTGAAGACGTTGCCCGCCACCCAGACCTCCCGGCAGGCCGATCTCCAGGACTTCCTCGCCGAGGCGGTCATCACCAGCCGCCTCGAGCACCCGAACATCGTGCCTGTTTACGCTCAGGGCACGCTGCCCCAAGGCGACCCGTATATCGCCATGCGGCTCGTCAGTGGGCAGACCTGGAAGAAGAGGCTGGAGCATCGACAGTCAGGCGACCTGCAAGACCATCTGGAGATTCTGCTCTCGGTCTGCAACGCCGTCGCCTTTGCCCATACGAATGCCCTGGTGGAGGATGGCTATCGGGGAGTGCGCACGGGGCGAGAGCTGGCCCATGCGCTACACATCCTGGGCATGATTGAGCACCGGGCCGGGCAGCCGGAAGTCGCGGCGTCGCATCTCCGCCGTGCCCAGGATCTGCTAGGCGCTCAGGTTGTGACCGAAGGCGACGACTTGAACCTACTGCTGCAGCGGGCGGACGTGCTCTGTCAACTCGGCCAGACGCAGGCCGCTCTCGGCAACATGGACGCCGCCGAACGTACCTCCACCTTCGTGGCCAGGGACGACGGCGAGATTTAGGCTTGAGCATGCGTGGCCAGGTCTCGGAGCTCGAGGCCGAGTTGCCGACCCCATTGGTGGAGCCCGTCGCCAAGGCTCCGAATCTAATGCCTGTCACAGATGGGGCGCGTTCCTCGGCTGTGAATGGCGGCGAAAACCCGCAGGATTTCGGCGTGTTGGGAACACGCCCCAGCGCTTCAGCTCGGAGGGGCGGGTTCAATCGTGAAGTGGGTGTTCGCGACCTTGAACCTGGAGGACAAGCGACGCCTGATCCTCAAGTCGAATTCGAACATCCTGACTGCGATCTCGAAGCCGTCTGACCCTTCACCGGCTGGGAGAATTCGGATACCCTGGAAGGAGGATTCGAGGGAGGAGACCAACCATGCCTGGTGAAGCAGCGACAGAGCCAAAGAACGCGGCCGAGATCCTCGAACGCAACCGCAAGGCGGCGGATCTGATCCAGTCCTGGCTGACGGACGAAGACAGCGACCAGTACGACGCCTGGGTCGTCGCCCAGCTCGACGATCGAGAAGACCGCATGCGTTGCCGCGAGTAGGCCGTGTCGATCCGCCTGGCTCTCGACACCAGCGTTCTCGGGCTTCTCTGCCACCCGAGGTCAGAGGAGGGGCGGCAGGTTGCTCGGTGGCTGACGCAAACCCTGCGGGACGGCGACCCCGACACCGCGATCTTCCTGCCCGAGATCGCCGACTACGAATTGCGACGCAAGCTCATCCATATGGCGAAGAAGAGCGGACGTTTGACCTCGGCGAGCCTGAAGCGCCTCGATCAGCTCTCGCGGCTCCTGACCTTCCTTCCCCTCGACACCCCAACCATTCGGGCCGCTGCTGAGCTGTGGGCCGACGCTCGGGGTCGAGGACTGCCGACGGCGAGCGACGCCGCCCTCGACGGTGACGTGATCCTGGCCGTCCAGGCCCGGGCCGTCGGCGCGAAAGTTCTCACGACCAACGTCAAGCACCTGCGGCCCCTGGTGGAAGTCGTGGGGCTGGATGAGCTTCTTCCGCTCGAACCCTGATCGTCGAACATTCGGCCGATCGGAGGACAAAGAACCTCGGGTGTCCGATCTTCTGAGCGATCAGTAGTGGGGCTCCTGCAGGCGGTGGCAGCCCTGCGGCTCGACGGCGCCAGGACGGGTCGGGTCAAACTCGCCGTGCTGTTCCCCGAGCAGGCTTCTGCCCCAGACCCTTTCGGCCTGCTGGCCCTGCGCGTGCTTCGTTGTGGGCCGCTCTGGTCTGCTGAGCTCGACGCCTTCGACCTGGTGCACACCGGCTCGACCGCCGCGCTGGCGTTGCTGGACCTCGAGGACGAGCTGCTCGAGGTGGCGCTTGCCCTGGCGGCCGGCAAGCGACGTGTGGTTTCCGAGATGCAGGAACCTCTTGGCGGCTTCGACGCCACGGCCGCCATGCGGGTGACACGGGCCGTGAGACTCGAGAGCCCGGCTTGAAGTGGAGCAAGGCATCGGCCACCAGGCCGCCAGGTGGCCGCGACCCGAAGGCAGTGACAGGCCATGCCCGAGTCGGGTGAACCGCAGCCCCCTGTGGGTCAGGAGCTGGCAGCAGCCGCCTGTGCGAGGGAGTCATGAGTGTGGAAACGGGAAGACTGGTTCTTGCGCTCGAGCGTACCTGGCTGGCCATTCGTCGCCGGCACAGGACGGTCCCTGCGGCGGTGATGATCCTTGCAGGCAAGCGCTTGGAGGTCGCCCATTGAAGCTTGGGCACTGGGCAACATCGACCTGGGCAGCCAATGGCACCCCATCGGCACCGGTTTTCTGGCGCCGGACTGCTCGGGCGTGGTCTACCGCGGCGAGCGCCTGCTGCACGAAGCCACGCACGGCCTGGCGTTTGCCCGCGGCGTGAAGGACACTGGTCAGGATGGACGCTACCACAACGCCCGGTTCTGCGACCTGGCCCTTGAGGTCGACCTCGAAGTCGCGAAGCGCAAACCCTGGGGCTTCAACCACAACCGCCTGAGCGACTTCGTTCGCAAGGAATATGCCCCCACCAGGCCAAAAGAAGAGTGACTATGAGGAACCCAGGAACCCAGGAAAGAACCGCCTCTCTTCACATCTTTGCCTTATCCTGGGCTCCTGGGTTCCTCATAGCTCTTCTTCCCCAAGGAGCCTACGTGCGCCTTCTTCGGTTGCGAGGAAGAGTAGCGCCGCAGCATAGAGGGCTTTTGCCGGTGCACCCAGGCGGGACACTGTGGCGCGGGTGGGCAGGGAACGGCACATCGGCCCGGCCGCGACACCGCCTGTCGTTGTCTGTCTGATCGCCGAGCCTGCATAGAACAGCAGACGCCACGCACCAACATCCACCCCGAGAGGCACCGTATTGGCCTGCCGGCGCTCTGAGGTGCTGCCCCTTCCGGCCTTCTCGAGAGCAGGGGACCATCTTTCTGCAGAGAGCGCTCTGCAAGCTTCTCCAAAGAGCGCATTTCCGCCGCGAAGCCTCTTGCAGGCTGGCGGCAGCGCACACTTTGCAAAGAGTGCGCTGCAGGTCTCTGCAGAGAGCGTTCTCTCCACCAAACCTCTTGGCGTCGGGGCTGAAGGACCGGCCTGGAGGAGGCAGCGTAGGAACATCGCGGACCGCCCCCACAGGGGCGAGCCTGGCATCCCGAGAAAAAGCGCAAAGCCCGAAACGGGAAACGAGTGAGAATCGGCGCCCGAACAGGGCAGCGGCCGTTCTGTGGGCCGGCCCGGAAGCTGGCAGGAACCTGCACACCAACCGGCGAAGCTACTGGGCCCCCCGCCCAGGCTGTGCTGAACGAAACCCGGCCCCTGCCGTTTATGTAGTGGCCGGGTTTGCGCGCCTGGTCGCACAGTTGTAGGCTGAGGCCGAAAGACCTCATGCCAGATTTCGATGCCCCTGAGCTCTACGACGACGACGGAGACGAAGAGCTGCCGACGCCGAGGCGGCCGGATCCGTCACGAGCGGCCGAGAGCATCCCATGGTCCCTTTCCCGGCGGGCGGAGATCCGGACATCGAGATCCTCTGCCCTTTCTGCCGCGAACACCTGATCATCGGGCGGTCCGATCTCTAGGCGAACGTGGAGTGCCACCGCTGCCGCAAGGTCTTTTGCCTGGGCGCGATAAAAAGGGCGAAGGCAGAGAAGGCGGCGGCCGCGAAGAAGAAGCGCAGAGCACGCCTCGATCTGGCACGCCGCAGGCGCGAGGAGCGCGTCGACTTGGCGCGCGCACGGAGGGAACAGTTGTTGGCCCGGGCGCCCGCACCGCGGATCCCGCGTTTGGAAACGGCAGACATACGCAAGGGACCACAACCCATTGAATCTACGCGATCCCAGGGTGGGAACCTAGTACGCGCGTGTATTTAGGTGTTGGCCTACGCCTTTGTGTAGATAGCACCATCCTCCCGACCACTTTCGCCAAGAAACCAGGCCACCCGTTGCCGTTGAAAAATGGCAGCCAACAGCACCCGATGGCAGAGAAGCAGTCCAACGAGCACGGTAGAGAGCGTACCCCGAGAGCAGGCTCGGCCCTCGCAATGAACCAGCCCACCCCGCATGAAGGACGCCAGAGATTGTGAAGGCGTTGAGCGACCAACAGCATGATTCAGTGTCCCCCCAGCATGGCTCGATCGACGGTCCTCCGCGCATACCGCTCGGCATCCCGACCGCGGCGGGGCCTCGCGCGCGACAGAAGGCGTTCGTAGACGACCTGCGGATCGTGGCCCGGGGCTCTCCGCCGAGCGGGCTGGAGATGTCGTGGGCCGCAAGTGATGCGAATCCGAGGCGGAAGTGATGCGAATGGACCTCAAATTATGCGCAATTGCGGCCGACACGTGACTGCAGACTTCGACTGTTTGCGCGCCAGGCTTGATGATGTGACAGGTTGCGGGCTGAGCGGCGCTCGCGACGGGATTCTCTGGCGAGGCGATTGCTGAGAGTCTTCATTCTTGGCGGCGCGGCGAGACTTAATGACTCCTCTCTCTGGCCGGCCGTCGGCGAATCTGTGATACCTGGCGGCTCTGCCTCGAGAATGTCGGAAGCCGCGACGACGCCATCTCGCGCTCCCGCAGATGGCGCGCGCACCATCTCCTTGGCACGCTCTACCTGCAGTCTCCCCGCCTCGACGACGCAGCAGTAGAGCTGACTGCTGCCTGGGAGCTGCTACGCTCGACGGAGGCAGTTTCGGGCTCTGCAGACTTCAGGCTGGAGTCGGAGCTCACCCTGGTCTCCCTCTCGCTGGCTGATGTTCTTCTCGAGCAGCAACAATTCGAGGCCGCCGAGAGCGTGCTCCAAGTCGGCTGCGAGTTGCGTCGCGACAGCCTGATGAGAGCTGACGGTCGCCGCCTCTGGATCGGCTTCGCCAAGACCACCGCCTACCGCTGCGATGCTCTGACCCGGCTGGACAGAAAGCCGGAGGCCGTGGCACTGTGCGCTCGAACCGTAGCTCTGCTCGGGGAGTTTGAGCAGAGCCACAGACCCGATCCGTGGCTGGCAGCCGAGTTGGCCCACGCCTGGTATTTCCGGGCTACGACGCTGATCCTCGTGGACCAGTTCGACGCTGCCCTGGCGGCGTTCGATACCACCCTCACACGCATTGAGGGGCTGCTACCTGCAGAACAAAAAGAGCTCTTGCGATCCCTCGAGCAAGGAGCCGCCCGGGTCCGTATGGTCACAGCACACTTCATGGAGCGGGGGGAAACAGAGCGGGAAGAAGCTTGGAGCCAGCTGGAGGAATCGATCCGGACCCTTCTGGAGGGCAGCCCGTAGACCGGGGGACGCGAGCTCTCCGACGCGCAGCCGGCTCAGTCACTTCCCGGAAAAGGAGGCGCCGCCTGTAGCGTCGGTCTATGACCAGGGCGCTCTGCGAGCGCCAGAGAGGAACGATTCGCATGGGCGAACCCAAAACGCTGGATTCAGCCTCCGCCAGAGTTCCTTCCGGCGCTCACAGAGCGCCGCTACAGAAGACGGCTTCGATTCCTGAGTGCTTCACATAGCAGCAGGCAGTCGCAACGGATAGTGGCCGCCGAAACCCCTCCAGGCGGGTTGCATCGAACCCATGTCAGGAGCTCTGGACCCGGGTACACTGGTCGCCACCACCCCTCGATGGAGACCACCATGAACTCCCGCTGGCTCGTCCTCCTCTTGTGCGCCCTGCTGGGCCCGGCTCTGGCCGACGACAAGAAGAAGGACAAAGACGACGACATCCAACCCTACGACGAAGTCATCCCCGAAGATGCCGAGACCCAGGTCGGGCTGTTCCGTGTGCACCGGGTCGACGATGCGCTCTTGTATGAGATCCCGCAGTCCGCCTTCGACCGCGACATGCTCTGGGTCTTCCAGATCCAATCGACCACAGAGGGCTCTTCCTATGCGGGCATGCCTGCCGGCAACCGGGTGGTGCGCTGGGAGCTGCGCGGCGAGAAGGTGCTGCTGCGCAGAGTCAGCTACGGCATCCGCGCCGAGACCGACGACCCCATCGCGGGCGCCGTCGAGGCCTCGAACCTGGCGCCGATCATCGCCGTGTTTCCGATCAAGGCCTGGGGCCGCGATCAGGCACCGGTCATCAACGTCACCCGGCTGTTCACCGGGGGCATCCCCGAGCTGAGCGCGCGCTTCGCTCTGGGCAGCGGCAGCATCGACGACTCCAGGAGCTTCATCGAGCGCTTCCGCGCGTTCCCGACCAACATCGAGACCGAGGTGCTCGGCACCTACGGCAGCAGCAACGAGCGCAGCAGTGGCATCACCGCGCTGGTGCACCACAGCCTGGTCCAGCTGCCCGATGAGCCGATGCAACCCCGGCGCCACGACGCGCGGGTCGGCTTTTTCAGCGTGGGCTTTACCGACTATGCCGACGACACGGCCCATGAAGCGGCCCGCGTGCGCTACGTGACGCGCTGGCGGCTCGAGAAGCAGGATCCCGAAGCAGAGCTGTCCGATCCAGTGCAACCGATCGTCTTCTACGTCGGGCGCGAGGTGCCCGAGAAGTGGAAGCCCTTCATCAAGGCCGGCATCGACGCCTGGCAGCCGGCGTTCGAGGCGGCCGGATTCAGCAACGCCATCGTCGGCAAGTACCCACCGGATGCTCGCGAAGACCCGGACTGGGATCCTGAAGACGCCCGCATCTCCAGCATCCGCTGGCTGCCCTCCACCACCGAGAACGCCTTCGGTCCGCACGTGCACGATCCGCGCTCCGGCGAGATCCTCGAAGCGGACATCCGTATGTACCACAACGTGCAGAAGCTGGTGCGGGACTGGTACTTCATCCAATGCGCCGCCACCGATCCGCAGCTGGCCCAGTTGCCCATGCCTGATGCCCTGATGGGGCAGCTGATCCAGTTCGTCACCACGCATGAAGTCGGACACTCGCTGGGCCTGCCCCACAACTTCAAAGCCAGCTCGAGCTACAGCATCGCCCAGCTGCGCGACCCCCAGTGGACGGCCGAGAATGGCACCGCGCCCTCGATCATGGACTATGCGCGCTTCAACTATGTCGCCCAGCCTGGTGACGGCGCGGCGTTGATGCCGGGCGTCGGCCCCTACGACCACTTCGCGGTCGAATGGGGCTACCGCGGCTTCGCGGAGGACGCCGAAGCCGAAGGCCTGGCCGCCATCGTCGCGCGCCAGATCGACGAGCCGATGTTCCGCTTCGGCCAGGGCGATGCATCCGCCCAGACCGAAGACCTCGGTGATGACCCGGTCGAGGCCAGCCGGCTCGGGATTCTCAACCTCGAGCGCATCGCCGCCAACCTGGTGACCGCGACCAGCCGGCCAGGGCAAGACTATGGCTTGCTGCAAAACATGAACGAAGAGCTCTGGGGGCAGTACCGGCGCGAGCTGGGACACGTGACCAGCCAGGTCGGCGGTTACGAAGAGATCAACCTCTGGTATGGCGATGCCGAGCAGCGCTATTTCAGTGTCGACCCCGAGGACCAGAAGCGGGCCGTGGCCTTCCTGCTCGAGCGCGCGATGCACGTGCCTCCAGCCTTTGTCGACCCCGCGTTGACGCGGCGCCTGAGCGGGGAGGGCTCGGCGCAGCGTGTGCTGTCGGCCCAACGCTCGGTGCTCGGCAGCCTGCTGTCCGAGAGCCGCTTGCGGCGCATGGCAGAAGACGCTGAGGAACTGGGAGAGGCGGGCTACCGGCCCGACCAGCTGCTGGCCGACTTGAGCGCCGGTCTGTTCTCTGAGTTGGGAGCCTACGCCCCCAGCATCGGACTGTACCGCCGCAACCTGCAGCGTGTCTACCTGGGGCTGTTGCTCGATGCGGCTGCATCTCCTTCGCAAAGCTCGGACCGTTCGGCTCTGGCGCGGGCCGAGCTGTTGGGCCTCGACCAGCGCCTGAAGGCCGCCGCGGGCTTCGGTCCGCTCGATGCCGCCCACATCGCCGAGCTGGTCGAGCGCACTCGGCAGGGGCTGGAAGGGGAATAGCCGCCGTGGCGGCGCACATAATCGGCGCGCGCTCTCCCGAGCTGCGCTGGAGCGAGGCTCCTTGAGGCGCCGCGGGGCCCCCAGGGCCCCTCACTCCAGGGCCAGAACCGCGGCCAGCCCGGCCGCCAACGCACTGCGGTCCGCTGCGCCTCTGCGGTTTCCCACGCCTCTCACGGTCCTCGAAACCTACAATTACTGTGGGCGACACGGCACTAGCTGCGGCCTCCTCAAATCCAGCAGTTGAGATCGGGACGCGTTCTTGAGCGAAGACAGACACTCCGAGAGCGACTATCAACAAGAGGTGCGTCGGCATGTAACAGCTCCTTGAGGTTCGAGAATCCCACCCTCGGACCCAACGGGAAGCAGAGGAAATCCTTACCCGACGGATCAAGCGTAAGGGATGTACCAAGATCAAGGGTAAGACATCTGCCGCGTCCGTCAGCGCGAATCACGGAGGGCGCGATGCAGATCGCGCGCATCCCCGGAATGACAATGCCGCGCGACATCCGAGGTCTTCCCTGCGCCACCAGGGAAGTCAAGATCGCGCTTTGGTGCGCGAGCCGGTCGAGGACCACGCTGGCCAAAGTCGCGCCGCTGAAGATCTTCGCCCAGTCCTTGGGTGACCGGTTGGTCGTCGGCACGCTCGTAGAGTTGGGAAACGGCCTGGAACAGCATGTCCGCACCATGCTTGTCTACGCACAGGTAGCCAAGTTCGTCGACTTATGTGGAGCTCCGCATACATCGACGACCTGGGAAAGCCAACCTCTGTCGTGCACCCCCACGTTCCGCGGTCCCCACGTTCCTCGGTCCCCACGGTGTTCGGTCCCCACAGTCTTCGGTCCCCACGGTGGCCCTTCGGGGTCGGACTCGGAGTCGGGTCCGGGTCCGGAACCGTCCTCGGAGGCGGGATCCGGACCGGAGTCGAGTCCGTCCTCGCCACCGCAGAAACACGCACAACCTCACCCACCTGAAACCCGCACACCCCGCCGAAGCCCACGAACCTAACGCTGTTCTTCATCGCCCCGATCGAGCCTGCAATACCCCGATGGCCAGCCTCTACTGCGCTTGCCAAGGGTGATGGCGCGCGGGCCACCACCGGTCTCGGCAGCGGCCGCACCACGCTGTGCTGCGGAGGCTGCGGGGTTGTTGGCAACTCCGCAAGCGAAGGCCAGCGCGAAAATCGGAGCATAGCGGAGCAGCGTCCGAGCTCGGAATCGATTTTGAGCGGTTGGTTGCGGGGCATTGAGTCCCATTCTCACACATTGATAACAAGAAGAAATTCTAAGGAAGCCAGGAAGCCAGGAAGCCAGGAAAGGCGCCGGAGACGGACAGCGTCTCAGGCGCCCGTTGGTCTTCAACCCGGTCGCTGCAAGCCTGTGGGAACCGCCTTCCACGGTGGCGGTCTCTCCTTGGCCCAATTCCCGCGCCGCAGGCGCTTCCTGGTTTCCTGGCTTCCTCATAGCTTCTCCCCTTTCGGCTCGAGGGGTTACCAGCCTTGGGAGGCACCGAGGCGTACGGAGGTCTCGAGCTGGCCACGTCTTCCACGGCTCAGCCCGAACTTCCTGCGTCTGGCGGGGGCTAGCTGGCCAGGAACTGCCCGATCTCTTGCAGACAGCGCGGGGCCCCCAGGGCCCCTCACTCCAGGGCCAGAACCGCGGCCAGCCCGGCCGCCAACCCACTGCGGCGCGGATTGCCCCGGTGGGCATCAACCAAGGCGCTCGCCAGGGGCGAGGGCGCGCGGGCCACCACCGGTCTCGGCAGCGGCCGCACCACGCTGTGCTGGGGAGGCTGCGGCTCAGGCTGTTGGCTGCGCAGAGCCCAGCCGCAAGCGAACGCCAGCGCGAAAACAGCCGCATAGCGGAGCAGCGTCCGCCAGCCCCGACGGGCGCGGGCAGGCCGTGCGACCTTCTGAGGCGGGGGCTGCAGGGCCTCGTCCAGCCAACCCAGGGCCTGTGAGGCCTCTTGAAACATCGCCTGGCAGCCAGGGCAACCAGCCAGATGGGCATCCAACTCCGCTCGCGGAGCCGCCTCGAGCTCAGCGCCGAGCAACTCGGCAACTCGTAGCTGTGCGCACTCACAATCCATCACGTTCTCCTCCCACAGACCAGCGCGGAGCCAGCCTGCGCCGCAGCGCCAGCAAGCCCCTCAGGAAGTGTGTCTTGGCGGTCGAGCTGGAGATTCCCAGCTGCACAGCCGTTTGCTCAAAGCTCAAGCCGTCGATGCTGCGGGCGACCACGACTTCACGCTGCATGGGCGACAACCCCGCCAGTCCTCGCGCCACGTCCTCGCGCAGCTCCGCCTGCTCGAGGGGGTCGCGCCGCGCCGTCCCCACACGCTCTGGTAGCCTCGCGAGTAGCCGGGGGCGCCGCTTGCGGCCTTCGTCCAGCGCCCGGTTCAGGGTGACCCGCCGCAACCAGCCGTGCGGCCGCGCGGGCACCTCGCGCGCGCATTGCAGGCGCCACTTCAGAAAGACCTCCTGCACGACATCCTGGGCATCGTGATGATGGCCCAGGACTCGATAGGCCCAACTGTAGACCTGCTCGTTGTACGCGTCGAAAGATGCCGTCAACGGCTCACTCTCCCAGCCTGCTGGTCACTTGCAGGCGCAGCTCGCGGTCACGGAAGGCCGTCCCGTTGAACTCCCAGACCGCCGTGCCGTCCGCCTCGATGCGGTCGGCGTTGCTCGCCACCACGGTGCCGGGCAGCTGCACCCGCAGCTCGAAGTTGTGCACACCGGTCTGCTTCGAAAGCTCGAGCTCGGCGCGCTCCAATTCGTAGGCCGCTTCGAAACGAGCGCGCTGCTCGTCGGCCAGAGCCAGCGCGGCGAGAAACCGGGCCAGCGCCTCGTCATGCACCGCGCGGGCCGTTTGATCAAACCATGCATCACGCTCCGCTTCAGGCAGCGCCTCGCTGCTGCGCAACAGCTCGGCCAGGTCGAGCGCGCTGTAGACATTGAGCAATGCGGTCCGGGCCTGCAGCCAGACATCCTGGCTGGCCACGCCACCGCTGGCGGTCAGGGCTTCGCCGGCCCATTCGGCGTGGGCGTGGCTCTCCGCCAGAACCAGGGCTTGTATCAGCTCGAGCTTCTCCGCCGCATCCCAGCCGTCTTCGCCCGCTTTCTTGTTCTTCTCGTCGTCGAGAAAACGCTCCGACCAATACTCGGTACGCGCCCAGGGGCGGGCCGGATACACACGCTCGAAGTGGAAATACAGGCCGTCGGCGCGGCGCTCTTCGTTCACGCTTGTGGGAAATTGCAGGGCCACCGCGGAGCTGTGCGCAGGCAGGAAATTGCTGGGCAGAGCCTCGCCGGGCGCGAACTGCGCAAAGGCGCGCAGGGTCTGTTTTTCCTGGTCGCCGGCGCCACGGGTTTCACGGTCGACCTTCCAACCGGCATCGGCGCTCGGGATGGCGTCGTCGGTCGCGAAATCTTGCGGGCTGCCTTCGAAAGTGACATTCCAGAGCACGCTACCGTCACGCTGGACCTGGACGGATTCGCTGCGCTTGAGGCAGCCGGCCGAGGCGCAGAGGCTGACGAGCAGCAAGACGAGAGAAGAACGCATGAGAGGACTCCTTGCAGGTTTCTTTCCCCCAAGACGGACGGCAGCGAGGCAACGACGACAGCCCTCTCGAGTTTTTTTGCTATCCTGGCAGCCCTTCTGTCAACTGGAGGCCCCCGATGGCCAAGATCCATTTCGAGGCCGACGACAAGAGCTGCGACGCGGAGCCCGGCGAGTGGATGTACGACGTCTGTGAGCGGGCCGGCGCCAGCATTCCGTTTGCCTGCAAGGCCGGCGCCTGCGGCACCTGCGCGACAGAGTTCAAGAGCGGACTCGAAAACCTCGACCCAGCCGGCGCCCGGGAGCTCCGCACGCTGCAGGCGCAGGGACTCGGCCCCGACCGTTACCGCCTGCCCTGCCTGTACGAAGTGCGCGGCGACCTGCGCCTGGGTGTGGCCGTCCACGGGGAGCGCAGGAAAAAGAAGCTGAACACCCACATCGCCACCGTCGAGAGCTACCGGCCTTTGAATCTGGCGGTTTGCGAGCTGCGTTTCTTCGTGCCTGACGAGAGCTTCAGCTTCCGTCCTGGCCAATACATGATCTTCCGCATTCCCAAGAAGGGCGGCAAGCCGATCAGCAGGTCCTACTCGATCAGCAGCCCACCCTCGGACCGCCGCCACTTCGAGATCTGCGTGCGCGCGGTTGCGGGCGGCCACGCCTCGAACTTCATCCATCGCCTGCGTCCTGGTCGCAAGCTGCGCGTCGAGGGTCCTCATGGGGAATTTGCATTGGAAGAAAACTCGTCGAAGGACATCTTGATGCTCGCCAATGGGACGGGAATCGCTCCGCTGAAATCGATGCTTGCGCATCTGCTCGACGAAGGCAGCTCCCGGCGGGTCCGCCTGTACTTCGGCGTCCGCCATGAGTCCGACCTGTTCTACACCGACGTGCTCCGCGGCCTGGCTGCCCACTATCCTCAGCTCGAGACCCGCATCTGTCTCAGTCAACCAAGCGCCGCTGGCTGGTCAGGCCACCACGGGCGGCTCACCAGTCTGATCGAGAAGGAGGTGCTGGCGTCCGATGCAGCCGGGACCGAGGTCTACCAGTGCGGCAGCCGGGGCATGATCGAGAGCAGCCGCCGCATCTTGTTGGGCAAGGGCTTTCCTGCAGAGGCCTTCCACTCCGAGAGCTTCTATTGAGACCTGGTGGGTTTTCTCAGTCGTTCGCGGCACCCATCGGAGCTCACTAATCTCGCTGAGTTCTTCCGTAGGCTGCGGGGTTTACCCCCGCCCGAAGGAGGGGGTAAACCCCTCCACTACGAAGTCAAGAACGCTCAAATCATTCGAGAAAACCCACCAGTCGGCTTCAAGCCAGATAGTTGGTGTACACGAGATACCCCACCACACACAAGACCACCAGACCGATCAGGATCTTGGGCAGATTGCGTTTGAGCCAGACCTTCATCAGCATCTTCTTGGCGACCACCAGCAGACTCCTTTGTTCGTCACAACAGCAGCACTGCCCCGATCAGGAGCAGTCCCGCCAAGACTGCCGCACGCAATCCCCAGGCCACCAGGCTGCCCAGCCAACAAGGCAACAGCCAGAGCCAGCGCGGGCCCCGTTTGCGGTGCCAGCGAGGCCAGGCCTCGAGCCAGCGGGCCAAGGGTACCACGAACCATGAGGCCAACGCGAGGAACACGGCGAGGACGGCCAGCCCCTGCAGCCAGAAGGACTCGCTGCCCGTCAACTGCCTGAAGGCGATCTTGCCCCGGGCCCATTGCACGGCCAGCCAGAGCGCCAGCCCCAGGGGCACGAGATTGATCAAGGCCAACAGGCCCAAGCGCTCGCGCAGGCGGAAACGCAGGCGAGGCGGCTCGGATGCGCGGCGTTGCCGGGCCATGGGCGACTCCTCAAGTTGTGTGCAGTGTAGCAGCTGTGGGGCGCCATGGTGGCGAACACCGACCATCGGCCATGCAGGCCCGTCTGCCGGAGCAGGCCTTGATGCGCGGTACCGCCTGCAGCGACAATGGCGGCACACCTGCTTGGATGGGCCTACTGCATGGCACCGGACGGCGCATCGCTGTTCTGGAAGATCGTCGAGATCTGCCGATCTCTCGCCTGCGAGCGCGACGTGCCGCAGCTTTGCGAACGCATCCTGACCGAGGCCCAGCACATCACCCAGGCGGACGGCGGGACACTCTATATGTACCGCAACGACGGTGGCAACCCGCGGCTCGAGTTCTTCATCTTGCGCAACGACTCGCTCGGCCTGCATCGGGGCGGAACCTCAAGCACAGCCATCGTCCTGCCGAGTCTGCCCCTCTACGATGAGCAGGGCCAACAGAACCTGAGCAACGTGGCGACCTGCGCGGCCCTGCAACGTGAGATCATCTGCGTCGCCGATGCCTACGACGACGCGCGTTTCGATTTCAGCGGCGTCCAGGCCTTCGATCAACGCACCGGCTACCACTCGAAGTCGTTCCTGACACTGCCTCTGCAGAACCACAACGACGACTTGATCGGTGTGTTGCAGCTCGTGAACAGGCTCGACGACAACGGCGCGACGACCGCCTTCGCCGACGAGTTGATCCCGGTCATCGAAGCGCTGGCGGCCATGGTGGCCGTGGTCCTCGACACCAATATCCTGATGCAGGAGCACAAGGATCTGTTGATCGGTCTGGCCGCAGAGCCGACCGCCGCCAGGCTCTTCGAACATATCCTCGAGGACGCCCAGCAGATCACGAACGCTGATGGAGGGACCATCTATCTGCTCAACGATGTCAACCCCGAGCATCCCTGCCTCGAGTTCGCCATCGTCCGCAGCCTGTCTCTGGGCTTCAAGCTGGGAGGCACGGCCGCAGAGCGTCCGAGTTTCGCCGCCTTGCCGCTGTATGACGCTGATGGCCGTCCCAACCACCGCAACGTGGCGACCTACACCGCGTTGGCCAAACAGACCGTCAACATCGCAGACGCCTACACGGCCGCCGACTTCGACTTCTCGGGCACCAAAGCCTTCGACCGCAAGCATGGCTACCGCTCGCAGTCTTTCCTGACCCTGCCGCTGCTCAACCATGAACAGGATGTCATCGGCGTGCTGCAGCTGCTCAACGCCCGGGACCCCCACACCGGGCGCATCGTCGCGTTTCCCACCAGTTGTGAGGCCATCGTCGAGGCCCTGACGTCCTATGCAGCCATCGTGCTGCAGAATCAGATCCTTCTCGAAGATCACAAGAAGCTGCTCGACGCCTTCGTCAAGTGCATCGCTGGGGCCATCGATGCCAAATCTCCCCACACCTCCAACCATTGCCAGAAGGTCCCGGTCATCACCGAGCTGCTCGCGCGCGCAGCTTGTGAAGATCAGACGGATTTCGCGGACTTCTCGCTGGACGACAACGGCTGGTACGAGTTGATGACGGCGGCCTGGTTGCACGACTGCGGGAAGCTGGCGACGCCCGATTCTGTCTTGGACAAGGCCACCAAACTCGACCGGATCCGCGACGGGATCGAGCTGGTCAGGACACGCTACGCATTGCTGCAGCGCGATGCCGAGCTCGCCTATCTGCGCAAGCTGGCGGGCGGCGAGCACAGCCCCGAGGCCTTGCTCGAGGGCTGGCAAAGTGAACAGAAGCAGCTGACGGAGGAGCTGAGCTTTCTGGAGAGCGCCAACCAGGGCGGCGAGTTCATGTCACCGGCGGACCAGGACCGGGTGCGCGAGCTCGCGAAGCGCCGCTGGTGTGACGCCCGCGGCCTCGAGCAACCTCTGTTGTCGGACGATGAGGTCGAGAATCTCTGTATCAAGCGCGGTACCTTGACTGAGGCAGAGCGGCAGATCATCAACAATCATGTCTCGGTCAGCATCAACATGCTCGGATCGTTGCCGTTTCCCAAGAACCTGCGCCGCGTGCCGGAGTATGCGGGCGGTCACCACGAACGCGTCGACGGCAGCGGCTTTCCCCAGGGACTCTCGGGTGCGCAGATGTCGGTACCTGCGCGCATCATCGCCATCGCCGACATCTTCGAGGCGCTGACCGCCAAAGACCGGCCCTACAAGAAAGCGATGGGTATCAAGCAGGCGCTCGAGATCATGCGCCGGATGCGGGACACCGGGCACATCGACCCGTTGCTCCACGACCTGTTCCTGCGCGCCGGCGTGTGGAAGACGTACGCTCGGGAGCATCTCGATCCGGCGCAGTTCGATCTTTGAAGCAGCGGACGCGGCCTCAGCTCTTGGCGCGCAGCCGAGGACACCGGGGGCCCCACTCTTCGATGGCCGTCTGCATCGCGGCAAAGTCTATCGGTTTGGGCAGGTAGTCGTCCATGCCGGCCTGCAGACAGAGCTCACGGTCTCCCACCAGGGCATTGGCCGTGACCGCGATGATGCGCGGACGCTCTTCTCCCCAACGTTGGCAGATCTCACGCGTCACCTCGTAGCCGTCACGCCCCGGCAACTGAACATCCATGAAGACCAGGTCATAGGAACCGGCTTCCAGCATCGCCAGGATCGCATCCGAGTGCTCGGCCACGTCGGGCTCGTAGCCCATGCTTTCGAGCAGTTTACGGGCGACCAGCTGATTGACCGGGCTGTCCTCGGCGATCAGAATCGACAGGGGCAGGCGGCTGGCGAGCTCAGCGTCCACGCCCAACAGTTCGATGCCCTCAAAATCCTGATGGTCGAAGATCACGGCCGAGCTGCCATCAGGCTCCTGGGCCCCGCCCTGAAGCACATGCAGCAAAAGCTCTTGCAGCTTGCGATGGCGGATGGGCTTGCGCACGAAGCCGTCCACCCCCTCAGGTAGCTCGCCAGGCAGCGGGCCGGACACCATCAACAGACAGCGGATCCGCGCGCCGGGGGCGTCAGCCAAGCGCGCGGCACACATACGGCTGGCTTCGGACTCGCCCGCATCGAGCAACAGCAGCTCGGGCTGAGGCTCGGCCTCGAGCAGACTCTGGGCCGCGGTCAGATCGGCACACTCCGTCGGCAGCAGCTGCCAGCGTCGGCACCAGCCGGCCAGGGCCGCGCGTTGGCTGGCGTTGGCCTCGACGATCAGCACCCGTTTGTCGGCCAGCTCGGACAGATGTTGGGAGCGGTGCGGCACATGCGGTAGCCCCGCACGGATCGTGAACAGGAAACAGGCGCCCTGACCGGGCTCACTCTCAATCCAGATACGGCCGCCCTGCAGTTCGGTCAAGCGGCGCGAGATGGCCAGGCCCAGCCCGGTTCCCGTCAACTCTTGATTCGACGCCACTTGGGAGAAGGCGTCGAACAGCAGCTCGAACTTCTCGGGCTCGATGCCGATTCCGGTGTCACGCACCGAAAACAACAACTCGACGCCCCCTTCCCAGCGTTTGTTCCGCTGCGCGGTGACTTCAACCTCGCCCGCATCGCAGAATTTCAGCGCGTTGCTCAACAGGTTGGACAACACCTGCATCAGGCGGCGTCGGTCGCCGACGATGGTCGTGGGAAGGTCCTCGATGGGGCGATAGATGAGCTCGAGTTGCTTGGCCCGTGCCGAAGCAGCGAAAAGCTCAAGGACTTCTTCGAGGGTATTGTGTACTTCGAAGGGCTCACGGTAGAGCTCCATCTTGCCGGCTTCGATCTTCGAGTAGTCGAGGATGTCGTTGACCAGGTTGCGCAGGACGCCGCCACTGCTGAGGATCGAGTGGGCGATCTGGCGCTGATCGGGATGCAAGGCACCTTGTAGGAGCAGCTGGATCAGGCCGATCACACCATTCAGAGGTGTCCGGATCTCGTGGCTCATCGTCGCCAGGAAACGGGCTTTGACCTGAGCGGCAGCCTCGGCCTCTTCTTTGGCGGCCAACAACGAGCCCTGTTGGAGCTTGAGCTTTCGGTTGGCAGCCTCGAGCTCGGCGGTGCGTTCGGCGACGCGTCCCTCCAGAACTGCGCGCGAATTCTGGAGCTCTGCCTCGGAACGTTCGAGACGGCCGATCATCTCCAGGAGCTCTGCCTCGTGACGGCGGTCGGAGGTGGCATCGCGGATGACCAGCACGCAGCCCACCGTATCTCCAGCTTTCCTCAGCGGGTTGAAAACGCAGCACACGGGAGTGCAGGAACCATCTCCGTGCAGGATCAGCGAACGCTCGAAGGCGAGCGGCACGGACCGCTCCAACTCCTCACGCAGAGCTTCCCAGGGCTGAACGTCTGCTTCGGGATCGGTCGTGCCGAGCACAAAGCGGTCGAGGACTCCACGGCCGACGACTCCGCCTTCTGCGCACCTGAGCAACCCAGCCGCCGCAGCGTTGACCGAAGTCACCACGCCGCGTTCGTCAAGCACACACAACCCGTCACTGAGCGCGCTCAGGATCGAACCGAAGCGGTCGCGCTCGCCCGCGACCTGCGTCTCGGTGGCCGCGCGCAGCGTATCGCTCAGGTCGCGGCGTGCGCGCGCATCCTCAGCGATCTGTTGCTGCAGTGCGCCGTAGCCCTCACTGGCCAGCGCGAGCAGACTGCGCCACTGGGACTCTGAAGGCAGGGAGCTCTCGCCCTCGAGTCCCAGCTCGGCAAGCGCACGTTGGAGTTGTGGATGGAGTTCCATATCGTCTCACCGGGCGATCCCCGCACCCCTGGGAACTTAGCACAAACCAGACTTCAGCGCAGGGGATTGCAGGTACAGAGGCCATCGCAACTGGACAATCCTGGGGCTTCGATGGAGAGTGGAACAGGCGGGCCGGCCCGCCATGGAGAACGATGGAAACCGTCCAAGCACTCAAGCTGCTCGGATTGCCCGCCGGGGCCAGCCCCCGGCAGGTCGAGCGGGCATTCCACGCCCAATGGCTGGTGTTGCAGGAAAAGGGGCTGCACGCAGGCAGTAGCGAGGAGCAGGCCGAGATCTGGAAGGGCCTGCGGCGCCTGCAGCGTGCGCGAGACAAAGCTCTCAAGCCGGAGTCATGGCGCGACGAGGCGCGTATTGGAGGCAAGAACACCAAACCCGAGTTCATGGTCCAGATTCCTGCGGATCTGCTCGAGTCTTTCGCGGTCTCGAAGCCGACACTGCCATCGCCAGGTACTGTCCAGCCGAAGCCCCGCAGACCGCGGCGTCCGCCGGAGGCGGCGCTGACCTCCGGTCCGCCCGCGCCGCGTTCCAGCGCTGTGCGCCCATCCCGACCACGGCAGCCGTCTTCGAGCGCCCTGCCCCGTGAGGCTGCCCTGCCCCGCGAGGCTGCCCTGCCCCGTGAGGCTGCCCTGCCGTCGCGCCACCCGCCCGCTTTGGAGTTGCCGGCCTCCCTCAACGGACCGCCCGCGCTGCCGGATCCGCCGGCGAGCCGAGCCCTGCCCGACATCCCCGCAGGCCCAACTCCTCCGCTGCATCCGCCGATCCCGGACAGCGCTTCGGCGGCGCGGGGCGCCCCGATCGGACCGCCAGCCCGCAAGCTCAAGCCGCTGAGCCGATCAGGCGAGCGGGGAGCCCTGGGTTTCGCCCGCCTGGAGGTCCAGGACGGTGAAACCTCACAGACGTTTCCCCTCGGCAAGGCCGCGTCGCTCGGCCGCAGCTCCGACAACGACCTGTGCTTCCAGAGTGGCCGCCTCTCTCGCTTCCAATGCCGGTTTCAGGCTGAGGGCGAGGAGTACCTGCTGGTCGACCTCGGTAGCACCAACGGGACCCGCGTCAACGGTCAGGCCATCCATCGGCAGGTGCTCAAGAATGGCGATGTCATCAGCGCTGGAAGGTTGCGCATCACCTTCTACGCGCCGATCCGTGCCGTCGGGGACACCGTCGACCTCAGCCAGCGCTCCGCCAGACCCCGGTGGCCGTGGATCGCGCTCGGCATCGCACTGGCTGCGGTGGCAACCCTGGTCTGGTGCTTGGTCTGAGCCGGGCTAGCCCGCTATTGCGTGGCCTCTCCCAGTTCGATCTCAAAGCTCTGCAGCGCGCCCTCCCGCTCGACGACCACTTCGACCTGGTCGCCCACCGCGAAGCTCTCGAGCGCATGCAACAGATCATCCTGGCTCGCTACGGGCCGCCCCTGCAGCTCACGGATGATGTCTCCGAGCACGAATCCGCGGGCCGTCTCACTGGTCCCGCGCAGACCGACGCGCGCCGCTCCGCTGCCAGGAATCACCTGCAGAATCAACACGCCACGCAGGCCGGCTCGGGCCGTCACCTGGTCCGACGCCAGCCGCACGCCCAGAGTGGGCCGCTGCAGCCGCCCGAACTCAAGCAATTGGGGCACGACCCGATGCACCGTGTCCACCGGCACGGCAAAACCGATGCCCGCATAGCTGCCGGTCTTGCTATAGATCGCGGTGTTGACGCCGATCAAGCGCCCGGCGCTGTCGAGCAACGGTCCGCCAGAATTGCCCGGATTGATGGCCGCATCGGTCTGGATGACATTCTGGATGCTGCGCCCATTGGCTGCCTGGATCTCCCGTCCGAGCGCGCTCACCAGACCTCCGGTCATGGTGTGATCCAGCCCGAAGGGATTGCCGATGGCAAAGACATTCTGTCCGACCTTGAGATCAGACGAGCTGCCGAGCTCGACGGGTTTGAGGCCGCGTCCGGAGATGTCGATCTTCAACACCGCCAGGTCTTTGTCGGGGGCCACGCCGACAAGTTGGGCGGGCAGGCTCTCTGCGCCAATCCCGACCTCGATCTGGCTGGCGCCCTCGATCACGTGGTAGTTCGTCACCACGTGGCCTGCTTCGTCCCACAGAAAGCCCGTACCTGTGCCCTGGGGAATCTGGAAGACGTCGAGACTGAACATGTCACGCCGCGTGCCGAGATTGGTGATGTAGAACACAGACGGAGAGGCATGCTCGAAGATGCTGATCTGGTTGAGCTCCGAAGCTGCCAGAGGACCGCGAACAGTGACCTCGCGGGCCTGCACATCTACGACCGTCCAGCGCATCCAGAGCGCTGCCAGAATCAGCGCCAGACCCACGGCGAAGAACCACCAGTGGACACCAGTGGCGGGTCTGGCCTGCCAATCTGGCCGGTTGTCATAGCGGCCCACCGGGGACCAGAAATCCCTGTCCGTAGCCATCGATCACCTCCTGCCCCAGCCTGGAATGCGCAACGCGGGTCTGTGGCGAGGCGCCACGTGCAGCCCGGCAGCGCGCACACCTGCGCCTGTCTGCGCGCAACAGCTGCAAGTTGGGTGCCGGTCGCTGGGCTCAGCGTCGGACCTGTAGCTCGAAACCGATGCGCCGCTCAGCGGGCTTCAAGCCCGGCACAAGCACAGTCCGCGCGGGGCCGTCGGCGGGCTCAAAACGCAGCTCAAGCTCGGCGTCAGCCGGCAGCCCTTCGAGTACAAAGCCCCCCTGCGCATCACTGGGAAGACTCGCCGGCAGCTCCAGCTGCATCAGCTCCCAACCTTCGTCGTACATCCGCAGCACCGCACCTTCCCATGGTTCCCCGGCTTCATCGAGCAACCTGCCTTGCAGGGAAGCGGCGGGCTGCAGCTCTTGCCGGAGCCTGGCGGTCTTGCCAGACACCAGGGTGCTGTCGGGCAGGTGGATGCTCGTGGGTGCGAAACCTGGAGCCAGGATGTACACCCCCACTGCGCCGGGTGTCAGCCCGTCCAACCGCAGTCCGCCCACGGCATCACTGTGCCCATCCTGGCGGCTGCTGCCGCTGCCCCAGCTCAAGGCTGCCACGCGCGCACCGGCCACGCCAGCGCCGGCTGGATCGACCAGTTTCAGCTCGAAGGCGGCCGCGGCTTCGAGCAGCAGGTCAAACCGGGCCGCCTGCCCCGCGACCAGCTCGAGCTCGCCCTCCCAGCTGCGGCTCTGCATGTCGATGCGCAGCTGCCAGATTCCCGCGCTCAGGTTCTCGAAAACATAGTCTCCCGCCGGGTCGCTGCGGGCGTGCCGGGCACCATGCTCGCCGAGCAACAACAACTCGGCCTCCTCGACGGGCCCCTCTGGAAGCCGGAGACGTCCCCGCAAGCTGCCTGCCGGCGGCAGCAGCACCTGCAACTCGCTCTGTGGTGCCTGCAGCCGATCGAGGGCGGTACTGCGTCCATCAGGCGCATGGGCCCAGAGCACGTAGCCCATAGCAGGTGTTTCGACGACTGCGAAGGCGAACCGTCCCTGGGCATCACTGCGGGTCGACAGCCGGGCCACGTTCGCCGGGCTGCCGAAGTCGAAGTCGAGCAGTTGGAGGCGGGCGTCGGCGACAGGCTGGCCGGCAGCGTCGAGCACGACGCCGGCAATGCCCTGGGCAGCCGCCAGCTTCAGACGCAGACCCGCCAGACTGCTCTCGGCCGCAACATCGAGGAACGCTGTGGCCCAACCCGGAGACTGGGCGCTCAGCTGATAGCGGCCCGGACCGGGCAATGCGATCCGAAAGTTGCCCCGAGGGTCGCTGCGCGCCCCCGCCAGCACGTTCGTCTCGCTGAGTGCCGCCCGGAAGAGCTCGCTGGGAGTGACAGGGCGCACAGGCAGGAGGGCGGGCAACAGTTCGACCCGGGCGTCCGCGAGGGGCTGCGCCGCGGCGAAGACACGTCCCTCCAGCCAGAGCTGCGCCTCCCCCTCGGGCGTTTCGGGACGACCCACACTGTCGGCAGCATCGGCGGGCCCTGGCGCCGGCAGGGGCCCGAGATCGGGCACCGTTGCGGGCTGTCGGGGAGACCTGTCGGGAGTCTCAGGGATAGGGGCTGCGCCGTCGTCCAACAAAAGCCAGACGGCCGCCCCAAAGGCGGCCAGGCATGCAAGCAACAGCGAGGTTGCGCGTGTACTGGACATATCAGAAAGGGACGGTTTCGCCGGCGATCTCGTAGAACAGGCTGCCGTCGTAGAATTCTTCCAACTTGCGGCGGGTCAAGACGCGGGTCGTGCGCGGACCCCAGAAGGACCAGCCGGTCACCCGACGCTCACCAGCGACCTCGAGCAGAAGGCCGAACTCGGCACGGGAGGCGATGCTGCTCACGGTGTCTTCGTGGTTGTCACGGTAGAAATCTTCGAACTCTTCGCTGCTGAGAGCCCCGTCACCGTTGCTGTCATGATCTGCGAACAGGCGGTCGAATTCGGCCTGAACATAGTGTCCATTCTCATCATAGATGTCGGTGTCACTACCGTGCTTGGCCTGGTGGATCTTGTCCGTGCGGACGGTCAGCGCGTCATACCAGGGAGAGCCGGTGGAACGACCCAGACCGCCATTGATCGCGACGGCGAGTGCCCAGGAACGCGCGCTGCCGATTCCCAGGGCGCGCAACCCCTCAGCAGTCTCTCCGACCTTGATCTTCCCATCATCGTTGCGGTCAAAGAAGTCTACATGCTTCTGCAGGGCAGTACGCTGAGCGACGGCCGGGCAGGCGAGTAGAGCCAAGAACAAAGCAAGTCCTAGCAAAGAAATGCGGTGCATTTTCGTTCCTCATTGCAATAATGTTTCAGCTGCCACAATCGTACTGACAGAAATTGTTGTGTCAAGGTTAAATGACACTGGGCATCAAGACCCCGATGGGCGGCCCGCGCACAGTCCTGCTACACTTGCTAGCGAGATTCTTCAGGAAATCATGTGGGTTCTTTCTGGCAGACCACCTGCAACGCCTTACAAGTCGGCGTCGAGCCCGACTGGTCGGAGGTCTATGCCTACCGTCAGCCGGTCCGTTTGTTGCTGCAAGCCCGCTATCCACGTCTGTCTCCAGACGATCGCGATGACCTGGTCGAAGGCATTCTACTCGAATTGAAGGATCATCTGTTCGAGCGCTACCTGCCCGAACGGGGTCCCTTCCGCCGTTTCCTGTGCGGAGTCGTGCGGAACCGCGTGCTCGCCCTGCTCAAGCGCCACCGCCGCCAGGTTGCGCTGGAAAACGCCGAAGATTGGCTGGAGCAAGAGACCGCTGCGCCCAGCGTCGTGGAAGCCGAGTGCATCGACCTGGCGGCCGAGCTGCTCGACGCCACCCGCCGATGGAGCACACGCCACCAGGCACTCCAGCCCCTGCAGGTCAAGGTTCTCGCGTCCTACCTCTTCGACGATCTGGCACAGAAGCAAGTGGCAGAGCGCGAAGGAGTTCCCCTGATCAGGGTCAAGCGTCTGTTGGCCGAAGCCCGCCTCGGCATCATCGCAGAGCTGCTGGAACGTACCCTGCCGCGTCCGAGCCGCGTGTCGCAGGGGCTCGATTGGAAACGGCTGGCGCGTCAGGTGCGGGCCGTCTTCGCCAAGCCGCGCGCGCAGCACCAGATCCTGGCCGAGGTCGCCGACGCCGGACTGCGGAGCGCGCTCGAGACCTGGCTCGACCAATACCACAACGCTCTGGCCCATATGCCTGGCCGGACCTTGCCCCCGGGCATCGACCTGCTGCGAGGCATGCGCGGCATTCTGGGCGCAGCCTGATGGACAACCCGCCGCCCGCCGAGCTTCCCGACGACCCAGCCCACGCCCGGGAGCTGTGGCAGGCAACCATTGGCAGCGACTTCCCCCTCTCGTCTCAACCCGCCGACCGCAGCTACCGTCCCTCAGACCCCGACGCGCCGACCCTGCTGCCCGAAGCGGAAGGCTTCGAACGAGCAGAACGTCTGGGGGCGGGCGGCGTCGGCGAAGTCTATCGAGCGCGCCAGCGTGCCCTCGAGCGGGACGTCGCCTACAAGATCCTCAAGCCCGAACGCGCCGGCTCTCTGGGAAGCCGCTCGGCATTTCTCGCCGAAGCGGTTGTCGCCGGCCGGCTCGAGCATCCGAACATCGTCCCGATCTATACCCTGGGCGAAGAGGCTGGGCAGCTCTTCCTGGCGATGAAACTGGTCGAGGGCGAGACCTGGCACGCGCAGTTGCAACGGGCGCGGCAGGAGCTGCCCGTCCAACTGGAGATCCTGGTCCAGGTCTGCAACGCCGTCGGCTTTGCGCACGCGGCCGGCATCGCCCACAACGACCTGAAGCCCAGCAACGTGATGCTCGGGGGCTTTGGTGAGGTCATTCTGCTCGACTGGGGCAACGCTGCCAGCTTCCTTCCCGAGCCCGAGCCCGGCTCCCGCGTCCGCCACCGTTCGACGATCCGCGAGCCCTGTGGGACGCCCGCCTACATGGCGCCGGAACAGGCGATGGGGCGAGGAGACTGCCTCGGCCCATGGACCGACATCTTTCTGCTCGGCGCGATTCTCTGTGAGATCCTGCGCGGTCGTCCCCCGCACGCCGCAGCTGACGTCGAGCGGGCACTCCAACTTGCGCTGCAGGCACAACCGCCGGCTCTGCCAACCAGCGTGCCCCCACAGCTGCAGCAGATCTGCCATAAGGCGTGCTCCCGGCTGCCCAAAGACCGCTATCCCGACGCGGCCTCGCTGCGTGCAGACCTGCTCGACTACCTGCGCCACCAGGAGAGCTACCAGCTGGTCGCCCATGCTGGCAAACGCCTGGCTGGCTGCCAGGCCCGAGCGGCGCGGCTCGAGGGTATGCACGCTGGGGAGCGGCAACAGCTCTACGAAGATTTCGGCGCGGCACTTGCGGGCTTCCGCCAGGCCCGCGAGCTGTGGGCCGACAACCAGGCGGCCCACGATGGCGAGGCACGCGCGCGGCG
The DNA here is from genome assembly GCA_029260765.1 of Planctomycetota bacterium. Classification (GTDB taxonomy): domain Bacteria; phylum Planctomycetota; class J058; order JAJDCP01; family JAJDCP01; genus JAJDCP01. Next base: position 7,265 of record JAJDCP010000096.1, on the reverse strand, counting down.
CAGCTTCGCCGAGGCCGCCCTGACGCTCGGGGATCTCGCCCTGGCCGAGGCGCATGCGCGCGCACTGCCCGAGGACGACCCCCTCCACCAGCGGCTCCAGCACGCCCGCAGCGAACGCCGGCGGGCCCGCAACGCGCGACGCAACCTGCGGCGGGCGCTCGTCGCGCTGGCCGTCGGTCTGATGCTCGCTCTGGCGGCCGGCTTCGCGGCCATGTTCGAGCGCGCTCGCGCTATCGAAGCCAAGAACCGCGAGATCGCGGAAGAAGCCCGCTTTTCCCGCGAGCTCGAGCAGGTCGCCACCGCGACCTTTGTCGATATCGTCGGCCTGTACAACAGCCAGCTGCCCGGGTTGGTCAAGACCGAGCTGGGCACGGCCTTTGCCGACAGCCTCTACCAGCGCATTCTGGCGAGCTGCCAGAGCGTGCGCCGTGCCCATCTGCAGCGCAATCCGCAGAGCGTGGCGGCTGCCGAGGCACGCGCCCGGGTGGCCGAGTTGTCGATCAGCTATGAGGCGGCGTATGCCCGCGCGCTGCCCGACCTCAAGGCGGCGCTGCCGATTTTCGCAGCGGCGGCCGCCGAGGCGCCGGACAATCAGGAACGCATCTTCAGCCACGTCTGGACGCTGTTCCTGCTCGGAGAAACCGAGCGCGGCCTCGGCCGCCCGGCGCTCGCCCAGAACCACTTCGCCAGCGCACTGGAGATTTGTGGCCGGGCTCTGCAACGACGCCCTTCCTGGCCGCGCTTCGAGCTGCCCTACCAGTTGCTGGCCCGGGAGCTCGCAGGGCTGCTGGCCGACGATACCCAGGCCGCCTTGCAGCTGGCCTGGCAAGCGTTGCGCATCAACCGGCACAGCCTCGCGGCCGACAGCACCGACCTCAGCCGCCGCGTCAACCTGGCCAACAACCTGCAGGAGATCAGTCTGCTGCAGCAACAAGCGGACTCTCTCGAGGCAGCCTACCGCACGGGCGCCGAGGCGCTGCACCACTTTCGACGCGCGCTCGCACAGGGCACGCCTCTGGCCTACTCGGCGGGATTCGCCGCTGCCCTCGTGCGCTTTGGACGCCTGCTTCTGCTACAAGGTGCTCAGCAGGCCAGCCTGGGCGTCTGCGAGGAGCTGCTGCAGCTTGCCGATGCCTTCGAAGCCAGCTATCCCTGGAGTGGGATCCCTCAAAGCCTGCGCAGGGACACCCTGGGATTGCAGGCTGAAGCGCTGCTCGGGCTGGGTCAGCGCGCCGCGGCACGGCAACGCAACAATCAGGCGCTGGCGATCGCCCGTCAGATCCTGGCCGCAGACAGCAGCGGGTTGGCCGCCAACCGCCTGGCTGCCAGCCTCGCGTTTCAGGGCAGCCTCGAGGCCAGGGAAGACCCTGCGCGTGCCGAGGAGCTCTGGCGAGAGGCGCTGTTCTACGGGGCTGCTCCTGAGGATGCACAGGGCATGCGCGCCATGGTGCTCTGTCTGGATGGCCTGATCGAGCTGGAGCTTGCACGCCGCGACATCGCGGCCGCGGGGGAGTGGCTGGCCGTGCTGGACAATGTCTACCGGAACTGGGCGCTGAGCGCATACGATCGGCTCCCGAGCACGGTACGCGAGCACGGCCTGGTGCTGCTCAAACGCGCCGACGTCGCTCTCTATCTCAGTCAGTCCGAGCAGGCCCTCGAGCTGCTCGAGCGCGGCCAGCAGCTGCTCGAGGCTTTGCTCGAGAAGCTTCCCGGTGACCCTGAGACCCGCGACGTCCTGGCACGGCTGGCACGCAGCCGCGGAGACGTTGCGCTGATCAGCGCGCGCCCAGAGCAGGCGGAGCGGCACTACCGGCAAGCCCTGCAGCTGTGCGAAGGACTCTGGCAGGCGCAACCGGAAGACCCGGTGGCTCGGCAGCAACTGGCTTTGATGCAGGAACGCCTGGCCGCCATGCTCGAACAACTAGGGCGCGCGGACGAAGCACAGCCTCTACGGACTGCCCAACTCGATCATGAGCGTGCCTTGGCGGCCGCGCATCCGCAGGACCCGATCTATGGGAGCAGCTGGTTCGGCAGCCAGCTGCGTCTGGTCGAGCAACTCCTCGCGGTGCCACGCCGTGGACCCGCCCGTGTCCTGCTCGAAGACGCAGTCGCCTTCGGCGCCGAGCTCGAAACGCGCTTGTGCAGCGATGGCCTGCGCATCTTGCTGGTGCTGCGCGGCCGGCTTGCCGAGCTGAACGAGTGGGCCGGGGACACGGAGGCAGCGATCCCGCTGTTGCGAGCCAACGCTCTGAGCTGCGAACGCCTCGCTGAGAGCGGTGCGGTACAAGACCTGCAAGCCGCCGCTTCCAACTGGTTGCGGCTGGCCTTGAGGCTGGACCCACAGCCCTCCTCTGACGAGGCCGTCGTCGAGGCCTGCAGCCGAGGTCTGGCCGTCATCGCAGGCGCCCTTCAGCAGGCTCCCCCCGTCGCGTTGCTGCGTAGCGCTTCATTGCTCCACACACAACGCAGTCGGGTGCACGCCCGCGCCGGACGCCTGCCTGAGGCGCGCGCCGATCTGCAGGCAGCCATCGAGTTCCACAGGACCCTGGCGGTCGACGACCAGGCCAGTCAGTCTGAGCTGCGGCAGCTCGAGAGGGAGCTGCAGTTGCTCGAAGACTGAGGCACCGCCCCGCCAGCGAGCCGCTACGAGAAAGAGATCGCTTTCCCACCAGGGCCGACCTGCTCTCCGAACGGTATCTCGAGATGGTAGCTGCCCATCTCGACGCGCGCTCGGATGGGATGCGGGGACTTCTCCAAGACCCGCAGCATCGCCTTGTTCGAACTGATGACATCAGCTGTAAAGCCCTCGAGACCGCGCTCGCGGGCGATCTGCATCAGATACAGGAACAGGAAGCTGGCAATCCCTCGGCCCTGGAAGGCTTCGTCGACCACGAAGGCGATATCCCCGAAACGCGCCTCGGGGGACAGGCACACATAGCGGGCCTCGGCGATCACGTGGTCTTCGTGAGGCTCCGAGACGGTCGCGACAATGCACATGGTGGTGCGGTAGTCGACGTTGACGTAGGACTGCATCTTCCGGTGGGGCATCGTCTTGATAGGACTGAAGTAGCGGTAGTAGACGGCCTCCTCGGAGAAACGGTAGAAAAGCTGCCGCATCTCCTCTTCATCTGATGGCCGGATGGCGCGGAAATCGACCTCAAGGCCGCCCTTGAACGTACGGGTGGTCGCCACCTCTTTGGGGTAGAAATGCCCCGCCTCGGCCAGATAGATCTGATCCGGAAACAGCAGGTGGCTCGCCTTGCCCTGCTCGACGAGGCTCGCACGATCATCGGGATGGGCGACGTCGATCAGGGCCTGCGCCCGCTCTCTGACGGTGCGGCCGGCCAGGTGCGCGACGCCGAATTCTGTCACGACCAGGTCTATGCTCTCACGGACGATGAGCTGATGGGGCAGGTCTCCGAGACCTGCCAGGATGTTGCTCTTCCCTTGCAGGTTGCGGCTGGGGATGGCAACGATCGACTTGCCGCGCAGCGACAGCCGCGCCGCGAGCAACAGGTCCGCGACCTCGGCCGGCCCTGCGGCAGCCAGCACCTTGCCGGGTGCCCGGGTGCCCGCACCGAAGTGCAGCGCGACACGGCCGGTAAGGTCGACCTTGCGCGCGTGCAGAATGCTGACGAAGCGCTCGTTGCGCGCCCGCCGCATCGGACACGCCGTCACGTCGACGCCTTGCATTTCGACGCGTGGGTTCTCATGCACCCAGGCGTGCAACTCGGGGGTGCCAACGACCCAGGATCCGAGCGTGCGGCCCCGGAAGCTGGCCTTGCGCCGGTTGGTGACGGCTCCGGAGAGCATCAGATCCATCACCGCGTCGGTCACGAGCAGGCTGTGGATGCCCAGGTCCCGTTTCTTGCTCAGTGGAGAAACCAATGCCTCAAACAGAGGGCCTATGGCATAAGCCAGGCAGCTCCCATCATCGATCTGTGAGGCCACGTTCTCCGCCAGCTGCTCGAAGGTCGGGTCGAGCGGCCAACGGCCGGCGCAATGAGGGGGAAGTTGCGACTCGACCAGCGCATCAAACGCATCGAGCGCGACGAAGCTGTCACCCAGTGTGCGGGGCAGCGCCGGGTTGATCTCACCAACCACCAGCCCGGCCTTCTCGATCGCCTCCCGGGCCGTATCGACGGCCAATCCCAAGCTGACAAAGCCGCCGGAGTCTGGCTCTGTGATCTGCACAAAGGCGACGTCGACCCGGATCGCTCCGGTGCTGAGCAGCCGCGGCACATCGGAGAAGTAGCTGGGGACCAGGTCGATCTGGCCCTCGGTGATGGCGTGGTTGGCGACACCGCCCGAAAAGAAGGTCTTGAGCCGGTAGCGTCGCGACTGCAGCGAGTCCTCTCCCACCACATCGCCGACACTGATCAGCTGCATCAGTCCGAGATCCTGCAGGTTGTACAGCTTGGAGTCGCGCAAGGCCCGCAGCAGAGTGCGCGGCTCCGCTGGGCCCGAGGAGAGGAAGATGTGCATGCCGGGGTGGATCTTCTTGAGCACCTCCTCGGGCGCGACGATCCTGTCCTTCCAGCTGGCGGGCGTGGCGTCGTCGGCCTGCATGAGCGCTCCCTTGCGCGCGGAATCCATCCATGGTGACCCTCGCCCAGGCGCCTGTCAACGTCGGCCTGGCGGTCCGGATCTGACCCGTGGCGCAGCGCGTTCAGGTGCCGCAGAAGGTGCGCAGCACTTCTTCCTCAGGTTGCGGCGCCGCCTCATAGGCAGCGTTGTCCGGTTGTTCCTGGTAGGGTCGCGAGAGCACCGCGTGCAAGCGCTGGAACGGGCCCAAGTCCCCCGCTCTGGCAGCCTGGATCGCTTCCTCCACGCGATGGTTGCGCGGAATGAAGACCGGATTGACGCGCGCCATCAAACCCGCGGCATCTTGCTCCGCCGCGACGCGCTGCTGCCATCCGGGCAACCAGGCAGCGAAGACCTCTGGTTTCTCGAACAAAGCCCGCAGCTGTGAGGCATCTCCACCGCGGGCACAGCTCGTGAGGCCACGGAAGAAGAGCGTAAAGTCCACCCCCCCTTCGGCCATCATGCGCAGGCTGGCGACGATCAGCTCCTCGTCGCCCTCCTGCACTTGCGAGATCCCCAGTTTGGCGGCGAAGCCACGGGTATGCGCCGTCTCGAACAGACTCGGGAAGCCGTCCACGGCGGTCTGCGCGAGGCCCAGGGCGGCTTCGCTGTCCTCGGCGAGCAAGGGCAACAACGCCTGCGCGAGCTGGGCAAGGTTCCACTGCACGATCCGCCCCTGATTGCCCCATGCGTAGCGGCCGTGTCGGTCGATCGAGCTGAAAACCTTGGCGGGGTCGAAGCGATCCATGAAGGCGCACGGTCCGAAGTCGATGGTCTCCCCGGGGATCGAGCAGTTGTCGGTGTTCATCACGCCGTGTATGAACCCCAGCTGCATCCACTGCGCGACCAGTGCCGAGTGCCTCGCGATCACTGCCTCGAGCATCGCCAGCACTGGATTCTCGGCCGCGCGCGCCTCCGGGTAGTGCCGGTCGATCACATGATCTGCGAGAGCGCGCAGCGCTTCGGTGTCGTCGCGTGCCGCGAAGTACTGGAAGCTACCCACGCGGATGTGACTCTGCGCCACACGCGCCATCACCGCCCCCGGCAGGCGCCCGGTCTGGCGCCAGACCGACTCGCCGGTGGTGACCGCGGCGAGGGCGCGGGTGGTGGGGACCCCGAGGCCGGCCATCGCCTCGCTCACCAGGTATTCCCGGATCACCGGACCCAGGGGAGAGCGACCATCTCCGCCGCGCGACCAGGGCGTCGGGCCCGCGCCCTTGAGTTGCAGGTCGCGGCGCACACCATCGCGACCCACCACCTCTCCCAGCAGGATCGCGCGGCCATCGCCGAGTTGGGGTACAAATCCGCCGAACTGGTGGCCTGCATAGGCTGCCGCCAGGGGCTCTGCGCCTTCGGGCAGCGCGTTTCCGGCCAGCCAGGCAATGCCGGCCTCGGAACGCAGATGCGCAGGGTCGATAGCCAGCTCGTCAGCCAGGGCCTCATTGACCGCGATCAAGCCCGGCTGGGGCACGGGTGTCGGGCTGAGCCGCGCGAAGAAGTGCTCGGGCAGGCGGGCGTAGGAATTGTCGAAGGCGATGGCGGGCACGGGCTTTCTCCTCAACGATCGGGATCCGGAGTCCCCGGGCTGACAGCACAACTACTTGTAACCGCGAAGGATTCCAAGCTATATCCTAAACCGAAGCCGAAGCCGAAGCCGCCTCTTCAGGAGGAAGAACCCTGCAGTTGCCAGAATCGATCCCCGGAATTGTCGCTGTGGAGGTCCTGCGAGGGTCCGAGGCACACGCCAATGCAGTGCCCGAGCTGTTGGTCGAGGTCCCTCATGGCGCAGACGAGCGCGCGCACTACGACGCGCTGCGGGAGCGTCTCCAGGGGACCCTGCCCGCCGATCTGCACCAGTTCTTCCACGTCAACACCGACGAAGGGGCATGGGCGTATGGGCGGGCTGCGGCGCTGGCCCTGCTGGCGGCCGCCCCCCAACGCTCGGCGGTGATTCTGCGCAGCCAGATCCCACGGACCTTCGTCGACTGCAACCGCCCAGCAGATTTCGCGGGCAGCGACCTGAGCCATGGCGGCCTGACAGCCGGACTCCACGGCTACATCCGTGACCCAGGTGATCGCGCGTTGCTGCTGGCGATGCATCGGCGCTACATAGAAGCGACCTCGGCAGCCTACCGGGCCGTGTGTGGTCAGGGTGGGCTGGCCCTGGTGCCGCACACCTACAGTCCACGCTCGGTGGGCATCGACAGCGTGCAGGACGACATCGCTGCGCGCCTGCGCGCTGCCTACCTGCCAGAGACCTACCCGCAGTGGCCGCTGCGGGCCGAGGTCGACCTGCTCACCCGCGACGGAGACGGTCGGCTGTTCGCTCCCGAGGGCGCCGAGGAGTCGCTGCAGGAAGCCTTCGCGGAGGCAGGATTCGAGGCTCGTTGCAACGACACCTACTTCCTGCATCCGGCCAGCCTGGCGCATGGCTGGTCTACGACCTACCCGGGCCAGGTATTGTGCCTCGAGCTGCGCCGCGACCTGGTCGTGCCCGACTGGCAGCCCTTCGAGGAGAGCCGCGCAGACCCCGAACGGGTGGCCCGCATGGGCAGCCTGCTGGCTCCGACGCTGGAGCGTGTGTTGCGGCGCTGAGCGCCGCAAGATCCCGACGCACAGGGAAAACCTCGATCTTCGCACAGACCTGGCCGGCAATGGTCCCTCCGGCGCTCGCAGAGCGC
>JAJDCP010000095.1 GCA_029260765.1 Planctomycetota bacterium | reverse complement strand
TCCGTTCGGCGGGGGGCGCCTGTAGCGGCGCTCTATGAGCGCCGGGAAGCCGCCTGGGCAGCGGTTGCTGCGGAGATCTGGGGTGATGGCATGCAGGGCGGTGCTCTCGTCGGTCATAGACCGACGCTACAGGGTTTGTTTCCGTTCGCCGGGAAGCCGCCTGGGCAGCGGCTGCTGCGGAGATCTGGGTGGTGCCGGGTGTCAGGGGAAACCTTCGCGGGGCTTGAGCTCGAACTGCATGAAAACGGTCATTCCAGACCACCAGCCCCGACTCAAGATCCTGATAGGCCAAAGTCTGGTGGGCTTGAAATGGCGCATAAACGAGTCGTCGTCATGGAAACTGTCAATCAGTCGATAGGGAGTCGTCGATAGTCGGCTGGTCTCGCCATCGGGGACTTCCCATTCGCGAATGGCCAGAAGCACACGCACCTCCAACACCGCCCCCTCGCCCTCGGCACGGATCAACCCAAGCTGTTCCAGCCTGGCAAATTCTTCCCCAACCAAGCCCTCCTCCAGCTGGCGAAGGCTCTTCTCCACCCGGTCGAGCGCCACCCTCCACGGCACGCGCCAGCGCGCGATGTCCCGCAGCGTCTCGAGCCGTTGCTCGGTCCGAGCCTTCTCCGCCTCCAGCGCATCGACCTGCCCGGCCAAACGCTCCAACAACGCGTGCTGGCCCTGACGGCTGACGTGCAACGCTGTCTGCGAACGGGTCACCCGGCGCAAGCCAAGCAAGCTGAAGCCCAGCCCAGCGATGACGGACAGCCCCAGGATCGCGAGGATCCTGGCCAGCCGACGCTGCGCGCGCGGCGACTCCCTCAAGGACAATTCGGGAACTGCGAAGGCGCGTGCACGTGCGGCACCTGGCCCTGCGCAAAGGAGCGCAGAAAGCAGCGGTATTGGTACTTCGGCAGCTCGGTCTGGAAGACGGTCTCGTGGCCGTCCTCGATGCCATCTTCGGGATGCTGCACCACAACTGCGGTGAAGGCGCCCGCGGCTCCCCAGCGATTCCCACTGACCGGCAGGCTCAGCTGGCTGCGTCCGCCGTAGCTGAGCAGGTCGGCCAGGGGGGTGAAGCTGCTCAGGCCCGGGTGGGCCTGGTCCAACGAAGGACCGGCCAGATCGAGACCTAGCGAGAGGCTGGTGGCATTGGCGATCGACGGCATGATGTAGGTGTCGATGATGCCCTGCAGCATCAACACATGGCGCGGGTCGCCGAGCAGCGGCTCGTCGGTGATGTAGCGCCCGTACACGGGCGGATCGGCCGGTTCCCCCGCCCACTGGAGCAAGCAGAGCGCCGGGTCATGGGTGTAGACCTGACGCAGGCCGTTGTAGCCGAGCATCAGCTCGGCCATCGGCTTGATCGGCAGCGGGCTCTGCTTGTGCATGATGTTCTCGATCCAGCTGCCGCCGGCCCCGCTGAGGATGGCCGCCTTGTAGCGCGGCTGCAGGGCCAGCGCCAGCGGCGCGATGGTCGCTCCCATCGAATGCCCGAACAGCGCCAGCCGGGCCGCGTCGACGACCACTGGCCCGCCGCCAGAGACCGACAGGTTGGGGCAGCTGGCCGGAATGCTGAGCGTGGGCAACACCTCGGCGAGCAGAATCAGCTCGAGGGCTGCCTGGCGCAGGTTGTCGCGCATCGCTACCGGGTTCGAGAAATTGAAGATCAACAGCTGCTCATCCAGGCCGGTGATGTTGCGCAGCCCGCCATGGGGTCCATCGAGCTGCACGCCCATGAAACCTGCCTGCGCGAATTCCTGGGCCGGACCTGTCCCGGGCGGGGCGCTGCCGTGGGAGACCGCATGCACTCCCCGGTCGGTCAGTGGCACGGCGTCTCCAAAACCCGTGCGCACGAGCACCACCGCCGGGAAGCCGGTGGCGGGCATCGCTTGGTGAGGGATGCTGAAGAAGAGCTCGGCCGTCTCTTCGTGGTGCAGGATCGGCTGGCGGTTGGCGTCGAGCTGCCAGGCACCGCCGCCACCCAGATAGGGGGGAACGCCCCCCTGATAGCTGGGCAGGTTGATCGTGGTCTTGTAGAGGCAGTAGCCCGGGTGGTCTTCGACGTGGGCGGGGGTGCTCAAGGGTTGGGGCAGCCCCCGGTTCAGCGCGTGCTGCTTGACGGTCTCGAGCTCGCGACGCGGCTTGCCCGTGCGGAAGACCGCCAGGCCCGCGACCTCACTGAGCGCCACACCGTATGCCTGCAGCCCATCGACGGCCTGCTCGTACTCGTTCCAGGCGGCGGCAGACATGCCTGCCGGCTGCACCCGGGCTACGACCTGCGCCAGCGGCAGCGAGACGCCCAGCGAATCGCCGGCAGCATCGCGCACGCTGCGCATCACGACGGCCGCATACAGGCGCTCGGGGCGGAGCGGGCGACCTTGCAGAGGAAGCAGCGACAGCAGGTTGGCGTCACCAAAAGGCCCTGCGTCCGCGTGGAACTCGACCTCGACCGGAGCACGCTGCAGGTAGTCGGGGCTCTGTGGATCGACACCGAGCAGGAACACCGTGGCGCCCGAGCTCAGGCTGCCCGGCAAGTCGGGCAGGCTGGCCGGATCGATGGCGGCATCGCTGCGGAAATAGATCGTCGAGCTCAGGCCGAACCCGAGGGCGTCGTTGCGGATCGCGCTGAGCATGCCGTCGACGAAGAAGATGCCCTGGCCCGGAAAGTAGTCGAGGTCGATCTTGCCATTGGCACGGCGCCGGCTTTCGCAGGGGAAGGGACGCGCATAGAAGTCGGTCACGGCGCTGAATTCCATCGCCAGCGCAGTCCCGGCGACGGGGGTAGGGATCAGGGGAGCCGCCGGCGGTATCGGCTGCGGCGCCGGAGCTGGAGAGGGCGCCGGCGGGCTGCCCCCGGTGTTCCCGCCAGGAGCTGTGGTGTTGCTTCCGCTTGAACCTGGGCCACGGGCCGTGCCGGCGTTGCCGGAAGAACCCGAGCCACCGCATCCGAGCAACAGGGCGGCACACAGGCAGACCACCAACCAACGTCGCAGATCGCGGCGTGGAGCCATGGGGATTCCTCCGAGCAGAGCTCTTTGTTCTCTGCACGTGGAGCACGTCAGAGTTTGTCACACAAGTGTCAGGTGTCCCCATGAAAGCGTTCTGTTCTACCACGTCAAGAGATGGCCTCGAAACTTTCTGCTGCAGCGTCCCCGGGAATCTGGAGCCCGCCGTGACCGGGTCCAAGGATGCGCGCTGGCGGCCGAGCGGCTATAGTGAAGAAGTCCCGACGATCCAGCAACCTCGGCTCAGTGGTGTCGATGTGCGGCTTCGTGCCATTGTCCAGCCTGGTCAACGCTCCCACAGTGTCGAACTCAAACCGGGTGAGCCGGTCTTGATCGGCCGGGATCCCCGCTGCCATATCGTGCTCAGCGAGCAGGAGGTCTCCCGCCGCCACTGCCGTCTGGTCCTGATTGAGGGTGATCAGCTGCAGATCGAAGATCTGGGCAGCCGTGAGGGCACCTACATCAACGGTTTCTGCATCGACCGGCCGACACCGCTGCCGTTGGGCAAGAAGGTCTCGATCGGCGGCTACCGGGTGCGTTTCGAGAAGGTGGTCCTCGACCAACCTCGTCCGTCGCAACAGATGCGACGCTGCACGGGCTGCCGCCAGCGCACCTCGATCGATGAGCTACGCACCGTCAAGACTGCCGTCGGCAAAGAGCTGTTGTGCGCCGGCTGCCGTGCAGTTGTCAGCCACGTCGAGGACGACCCCCCTCAGCTGCGCGCCGCCGTGCGACGAGCGGGCTCTCGGGACCCGCGTCCTGAGGAAGGGCGGAGCACGCGCCGTAAGAGCCACGGCTCGAGAGCGTCCGACGAGGCGAGGAAACCTCTGGACCCACGCAGGACCAGGCCGCCTGGTGACGTTCGAAAGTCGCGGGATTCTCGCAGCACCAGGCCCTCTGAGAAGGCGCGCAAATCCGTGGATCCACGCAGCACCAGGCCGGCCCAAGATACGCGTCTGCGGGCAAAGCCACGCGACCCACGTAGCTCCAGACCGGCTCAAGACACGCGTCCGCGCGCCCGGTCAAGGGATCCGCGCAGCCCGCGGGCTGAAGAGTCGCACGACAAGGCCCGCCAGAGCTCGGCGGCGGCTGCAGAGCATGCTCTCAAGCCGCGCCCGCGTGGCCGTGAGGCGTTGGACGGTCCGGGCGCCAAGCGCCCTGAGCAGAATGCCGGCGAAGCTGCCGGAAAACGGCCTTCCCCGGAGCAGGCCTCCGCGAAGCCGAGAGGCAGCAAGTCGCAGCCCTTCGACGCGCCCGAGCGGGATGCGCCGCCGCGCACGACCGGCAAACTGGCGGTGCAGATGCCGATCATGCCGCCCGCGGCGACCGGGCAGCCAGCACCAGTGCGCAAGCCTACGGCTACCTTGTTCGCACAATACGAGGTGGTGCGCAAACTCTGCGATGAGCCCTACCCCCAGGTTCTGGCCCGATCGAAGAAGACGGACGAGGCCGCGGTCCTCAGCCGCTTCCCTGTGCGCGATGCCGGGCGCTTTCTGGCAGAGGTCCAGGCCGTCCGGGCCATCAAGCATGCAGCGCTGGCGAAGGTCTTCGGCTGCACCGCGGGAAAGGGCTTTGCTTACCTGGCCCAGGAGCACATCGAAGGTGAGACCCTTCATGCTCTGGTGCAACGAACCGGCCCCCTGCCCGAAGAGGAGGTGCGTTCGATCATCGGCCAGCTGGGTGAGGCCCTGGCCAGCCTGCACAGCTGGGGAGTGTTCCATGGCAACCTGCGGCCGGCCGGAATTTTTCGTACCGAGGACGGCCGTCATCTGATCGCCGATTTTGGCCTCGAGAAGCATCGGGTCGGCTCTGTTTCCGCCGAGGCGGACATGGCGACGGACATCTTCTGCCTGGCGCTCACGTTGGCCTACCTGCTCAGCGGGCTCTTTCTTGCGGAACAGACCGCGCCGCTCGAGCTGCGAGACCAGCCTCCCGAATTGATTCTCCGTATCCTGGTCGAGCGCGGAGAGGTCTCCGACCCGTTGATGGAGTTGCTGGCCAAGGCGCTCGCGGTCGATCCGGGCCAGAATTTCGGCAGTCTCGACGCGATGCTGCGCGAGCTCAGCAAGGTCGAGTTTGCTGTCGTCAACGCGGCCATAGAGCAGCAGCAGGGAGGAGAGTTCTCAGCTCCCTACCACTTGCGGAAGATCGTCCGCCAGCTCGAGCGCGACAAAGTCACCGGCGAGCTGCGCATCGAAGGCAGCTTCGGTCTCAAGACCCTCGACGGTAGCCTGTGGCTCAAGAAGGGTATGCTGGTCTGGGCCGAGCTGGGGCCCCGCAGCGGTCTCGATACGGCGCTGGAGACACTGCGTCTCAAAACGGGTGAGTGGCTCTTCACCCCATTCTGCACGCCACCGCGCGATCAGTCATTCCGACCGCGCCAGTGCAGTGAGTACATCGAAAAGAAGTAGCATCCGTCTGTTCCCCGGTCATGAGCCACGCCGTGGTGGCCGCAGAGCTGAGACCAGTTTACTGGTGAGGGCTGGTCGGGTCTCCTGTCGCCCGGGGTACAGACTGCGACGCACCGGGCCCGATGGGCGCTACACGCGGACCTTTGCTACAATGGAACCAGACGATCAGTAATCCAGGGCCCACTGCGAAGAGGACAGCATGAAAAAGCATGCCAAGCGCCGCGCTGAGCTGGAGGCCCTCCTGGCCCATCTTGAAAGGCGGACGGCCAAAGTAGAGAGCGACCTCTTGCGGCTTGACGGCCCGATCTCAGCAGACTTTGAAGAGCAGGCCGTGGCCGTCGAGAACGACGAGGTGCTCGCGTTCCTGCATGACGAAGGCAACCACCAGATCGAATCGGTGCGGTCGGCATTGGAGCGCTTGGATCGAGGCGAGTACGGGAAGTGCGAAGATTGCTCTGGAGACATCCGGACCGCGCGCATGAATGCCCTGCCGTATGCCGTCACCTGTATCTCCTGCGCCGAGAAGCGCGAGAAGAGCTGACTCGGCCGCTCCTTGTCAGCGATACCCCCATCCGGGCCAGAGCTGTTCGGTGCCGGTGATCTTTCCCAGCCCCTCGTTGTACATCCGCAAGGTCTCGATCATGCCTGGAGCGAGCACGAAGGTGCCGTTGGTCTTCTGGTAGAAGAAGTTCTTCCAGGTCTCGCGCGTTCCGAGCTCGACGCGACGTCCGCGGATCTGCTCCCACAGCTTGCGCAGCCGGTAATCGAGCGCCACCAGACCGCAGGTGGTGAAGTAGCTGTCGTACTCGAGACCGTCCAGCCAGCCTTCCAGGGCCTCGGCATCTCTACCGACAAACACGGCTGAGGCAAGCTCTGGCCCCGCAACCCGCGCGCAGCTCCCCAGAGCGTGCGCCCGCAGGTCGAGGAAGCCGTTGTTGCAGATGCTCCAATCGCGGGCCACCGAATACGGCACCCCCAGGCGCTCAGCCCAAGTGCGCCAATGCACCACGAGCTGATCTGCGGAGCCGATGGCCACGTGCAGAGGCGCGACATAGGGCCCTACCAGCAACCGGTCTTCACCCGTCTGTTGGTGCGTGTAGATGATCGGTGTTCCCAGTGACGTGATCGTCGAGAGCATCCGCCGGATCCGGGTCGCCAGGCGAGACAGGAACTTCATGCGGCCCGGTTCGCGCACCGCCTCGGCCCGCAGGTCATAGCCGAGCATCAAACCCGCGTCGACGTTGGTTCGCACCTCACACAGGCGCCCGAACAGGCGTGCGAGGCGCTGCGGCCCGATCGCTAGCAAGTCTTCGAAGGTGGGCCGCGCGGTCGTCTCCCAGAAAAAGTCGTCCCAGCGCGTCACTGCAGCCCGGAGCGTCGCATCATCGGTATCGCGGAAGCTACGGGCCAGCTCGAGCAGCCGCAGCAACAAGACGCACAGACCCAGCTCATGCAGGCGGGCTTGATGGGTCGCCGAGCCCAGAGCCTGGTAGGCCTGCACGGCAAAAGCACCGAAATGGCCCCTGATCAAGCGTTCGTCGCTGACCAATACGCGCAGCGCAAAGGTCGCGTTGTCCGTCTCGGTGTAATAGCTGGAGCCGTTGTTGAACCAGCTGCGATGCGGTTCGTTCCCGAACAATACCTGGCGCACGATCACCGTCGCCAGCTCTTCGGGAATCGCCACCTTCATCACGTTGTACAAGGCAGTGCAATTGGCCACGGAGAACAGGCCGTTCTCTCCGCTGCGGATGGCGACGTCGGCCCGCAGCTCGCGACCCGGACCGAAGCGCAGCGCGTGGGGTTCAGGATCGTCGAGCTTGAGGGTCAGGCCCGGGTAGAGGTGGATGCAGTTTCCCCAGTTGCCTTCGAGGTCGCTGGCGGGAAACGGTGGACTGTCCCCGGCCGCGGCCAGACGCTCAGCCAGTGCGTTCTTCACGCTGCGCACGATCGGCAGGCGGACGCGGAACTCGACCATGTCGATGCCGATAGCCGCCGCCGTGATCAGCACCAGGAAGCCCTGGTCGAGGTACAACCGCGTCAGCTTGTCCGCGAAGTATTTCTTGTCCTCGAGCAACTTCCCCAGCGAGCTGTGGGCGAATCCCAGCCGGATCGCGTCGGTCCCGCCATCGACGCGGTACATGCCTCCGACCGCGGTCGTGTGCGCGATCACCACGTGGCGGGCCAGGGTCTCGTTGATCGTCTTCAGGCCGCGCACAAACGTCTCGAGGTAGCGGTCCTTGACGCGGTTGGTGGCCGCGCGGTCGAGTCCGTATTGGCTGCCGACGCTGTCGAGGAAGTCGAGCGTATACGTTGCCACGCTGGGCAGGGGGATGCCTACCACCACGCCATCGAGCGGGGTCCCCTCAGCGGCCAGCTCGCGGACAAACTCGAAGAACGGGCTGGGGCGGCCCTCGAAGAAATGTGCGAGCCGCTGCTCGAGCACCTCGGGCTCGGGGCGCTGCGTGAAACTCCCGAGCATTTCTTTGAGAGACTCGGTCGGCACGGCCAGATGGAAGTGGGAGAAACGCAGATCGACCAGCCCGCCAAAGCGGTAGTGTCGGCGCGCCTTGAGTTTCTCGATCTCGGCCAGAGGTTCCATACCGAGATACAGCCGCTGGATGAAGGCCACGATCTCCTTGTCGGACATGCCGGTGGCGTGGATTTCGACTTGCAGCGCTTGTTTGCGGAAACGCGATGCCAACAGGACCAGCCTGCACAGCTCCATCACCACGGCCCCGCCGACTGCCCCTGTGCCGCCGAACACGACGCAACGGATCGGAGTGTCCGGCCGGTCGAGGTCGCGGAGAAGATGCACCAGCGATGCGAACTGGTTCGCCGAAGCGTCACTCATGCCTGGGCTCCCAGGGGAGAATTCCCGCTACGCGTGTGCAACGGCTGGGGCGCAGTGTGCACAATCAGCTGAACCAGCCGCTGGAGGCGCTTTTCCCGCGTTCACTGCCCATTGGAGGCCGCTTCGATCCCAGGCGCGAGTCGGGACCGTCGGCGAAGTCGCTGCCGGCTCGAGGGATGCCGAGCTTGTCCTTGCGTTTGGCGTCCAGCCCTTCGAAGTCGAACGCGGGCCTCTCGAACTTGATGCCGATACGACGGAACTCGTCCAGCAGGCGCTCTTTCTCGATCGACTTCATATACGCTTCCAGCGGATCGATGATCTTCTTGCGCACCAGCCGGATCAGTGAAGTGTTGAGGTCCATCATGCCGAGGCGCTTGCCCGTCTGCATGGCAAGTGGGATCTGATGGGTCTTGCCCTCGCGGATATTCGCCGACACCGGAGTGTTGCAGATCAAGATCTCCAGGGCGGCGATACGCCCGCCTCCCCGCCTCTTGCACAAGGTCTGGGCGACGACAGCCTTGAGCGACTCGGCCAGCTGCGTACGGATCTGCGACTGCTGTTTGGGCGGGAACTGGTCGATCAGTCGGTCGACCGTGGACGGTGCCGTCGAGGTGTGCAGGGTCCCAAACACCAGGTGCCCGGTCTCCGCGATCTCAACGGCGAGCGCGATCGTCTCGAGGTCGCGCATTTCGCCGACCAGGATGATGTCGGGGTCTTCACGCAACGCGGCACGCAGCGCTTTCTTGAAGCTGTCGGTGTGGACCCCGACCTCACGTTGATTGATCAGGCACTGCTTGTTCGGATGGACGAACTCGATCGGATCTTCGATGGTGATGATGTGGTCTTCGCGGTGCCGGTTGATGAAGTCGACCATTGCACAGAGCGTGGTCGACTTGCCGCTACCCGTGGGGCCCGTCACCAGCACCAACCCCTTATTGAGGTAGCAGAGGTTGATGACCGACTTCGGCAGCTTGAGGTCTTCGGCGGTCATGATCTCGTTGGGAATGTGGCGCATCACCGCGCCAGGGCCCCACAGATCTCGGAAGAAGTTGGTGCGGAAACGGCCGACGCCGTCGAGCTCGTAGGCAAAGTCGGTGTCGTGTTCCTGCTCGAAGACAGCCCAGTTCTCGTGGGGGCAGATCTCTTCCATCATCGCCCGCAAGCCGGCCGCGTGCAGCAACTCCTCCCCTTCCATCCGGCCGATGGTGCCGTCAATACGCAGCATGGGTGGTTCGCCAGCAGTCAAGTGGAGGTCCGAAGCCTTGCGGTCCACCATGATCTGGAAGAGACGGTCGAGCTGTGCCATGGGATTTCCCCTTTTTCAGCAGGCCAGGTGGACTACTCGGCCTCGTCTTCACCCTGCTGTGCCATGGGCAGGGCGAAGTCGAAGACGATATCGACGATGGCGTGGTACGGCACGATATGGATGTGTTCCTGCGTGTCGAAGATCATCAGCTGCACGCCGCCTCCGTCACGGTCGACGCCCACCAGTCGACCCTGCACCTTCTTGCCCCCGATCAGATCGAGGTTGAGCACGGCGCGGTCACTCATCAGCTTGTGGAAGTTCAGGCTGCTCGCCCCGGAGACCTCGAGCCCCCATGCCAGCGCGTCTCGCAGCAGGTCATTGGTCAGCGACAAACGATGGATCAGCGTGAGGATGAGTGCCTGCAGCAACTTCAACCCGCTGAGGGGGTTCTGGTCGACCAGAGCGCGGAAGTTGTCGCCTTCCATCACCAGCAGGGTGGTCGGCGTCCGCGCGCGTGCCGTGGCGCTGCGTGTATGTGCGCCCAACACCGCCATCTCGCCGAAGATGCTGCCCTTGGTCAAATGGGCCAGCGTATGCTCTGCGTCCAGCGAAAGGGATTTGTGGATGCCGACATCCCCGGATTCGAGGATGTACAGCTCTTCGCCGACATCGTCCTCGCGGAAGATGACTTCTCCGACAGCGTAGGAGCGCTGCTGACAGCGCTGGACAAGGTCTGCTGCCTGCTCGGTAGAGAGCGTGTCGAACAGGTTCACGGCGGACAGATGGTTCGGATCCATGGGTTCCTCAGCCTCCGGGCTGCAATCAGACCGTCGCAGGGGTCGGTGCGGAGTCGGAGAATTTCTCAACAAGTCCTCGAATGATAGCGCAGCCGGCAGACGGGCGCAAACGCTCTCGGGCTTGACGTACGCGCGCGCCTTGACGAAAGTCTCAGGACCGCTCCTCTCCGGAGATCACGATGCCGAGCGCAGCAGGTTCCCCCAAAGGCCGTCCCATCCTCGCGCTCGCCGCCGAGTTGGGGATTCCGGCAGAGCTGGTGCTTCCGTATGGCCACGACAAAGCCAAGCTCGAGCTACGCCTGCTCGAGCGGCCGCGGGTTCGTCCAGGGCCCGCGCGCTTGATTCTGGTCTCGGCCATCACCCCCACGCCCGCCGGCGAAGGCAAGACCACCACCAGCATCGGTCTGGCTCAAGGGCTGGCCCGCCTGGGCGCTTCTGCCTGTCTGGCGTTGCGAGAACCTTCGCTGGGACCGATCTTCGGGCGCAAGGGAGGCGCCACCGGCGGAGGCCGCAGTCAGCTGATGCCGGCGGCCAGCATCAATCTCCATTTCACTGGCGACTTCCACGCGGTCACCTCGGCCCACAATCTGGTGGCCGCGGTCGTCGACCATCATCTGCACCGGGGGAACGCACTCGGCCTGGACCCGGCCCGTGTAGTCTGGCGGCGGGTGCTCGATGTCAATGATCGTTGCCTGCGCCAGATCGTGGTCGGACTCGGCGGGCGCGCCAATGGGGTGACGCGTGAGGCGGGCTTCGACATCACAGCCGCCTCGGAGATCATGGCCATCCTCTGCCTTGCGCGCGACGTCGCCGACCTGAAGCAACGGCTGGGAGACATGGTGGTCGGCTACGACGCGGCGCGGAAGCCGGTGCGTGTCGAGCAATTGGAATTGGTCGGCGCGCTGAGCGTGCTGCTGCGGGACGCCCTGCTGCCCAATCTGGTGCAGACTCTCGAAGGCGTGCCCGCCTTGGTACATGGCGGGCCCTTCGCCAACATCGCCCACGGTTGCAGCAGCCTGTTGGCGACGCGTATGGCTCTGCACCTGGCCGATTGGGCGATCACCGAGGCGGGGTTCGGTTTCGACCTGGGAGCCGAGAAGTTCTTCCACATCAAATGCCTGCCCAATGGTCTTGCGCCCAGTTTGGTGGTGCTGGTAACGACAGTGCGCGCGCTGAAGCTGCACGGTGGGGCGTCGTCCAAGCACTTGACGGAGCCTGATCCGGCCCGGGTGGCGGCGGGTCTGCCCAATCTGAGCAAGCATATTGAGAACATCCGCTGCTTTGGCCAGACGCCGCTGGTCGCCATCAATGCGTTCGCCGAAGATGAGCCCGCCGAGCAGGCCGTCATTCAAGAGCACTGCCGGGCCGAGGGCGTCCCCTGTGCGGTCAGCGAGCATTTTGCCCGGGGTGGTGAGGGGGCCCTCGAGCTCGCTCGCAAGGTCATCGAGCACGCGCAGCAGCCAGCCGCCTTCACTCCCTTGTACGCCGCCGACGATCCAGTGCCGGAGAAGATCCTGGCCGTCGCCCGCAAGATGTACGGAGCCCAGGGAGTGCAGCTCAGCGCCGCGGCCCGTCGCGACCTCGCGGGCCTGAGCGCTGCTTCCCATCTGCCGATCTGCATCGCCAAAACCTCCAGCTCGCTGTCCGATGACCCACGTCTGCTCGGGAGGCCGCAGGGTTTCGACGTCAGAGTCGCGCGGATCTTTCTGCACGCCGGCGCCGGCTTCCTGGTTGTGATGACCGGCGACGTTCTGCGCATGCCCGGGCTGCCGCCCAGGCCGCGTTTCGGCGACATCGAGCTCGTGGACGGAGAGGTGGTCGGGCTGTAGGGTCCTGCTCGCCCGGTGGTCTCGATTTGAACGGGGCTCGAAGCCTCGCTACCCTATGCCTGAACCCTGTATGCGAGATTCTGGTGCAGACGGCACCCGCTCCCAGACCCCCCTGGTTGCTCTTCGGGCTGACGCTGATCGTCGGCCTGGCCTTCGTCGTATGGGTTGACCTGCGCCCGCACGTCGATGAAGACTTCTTCTTCGCGGCCGACAACCCCGAGTTCGAAGAAGATACGGCCCTCAACCGGCTGTTTCCTTCAGAGCATCAGATCCTGCTGAGCCTGCCCGGGGACATCTTTGCCGAAGACTACCGGACCGGGATCCGCACGTTGAGCGACAGCCTCGCGATCCTGCCAGGGGTGACGGGGGTCCTCAGCCTCAGCCACGGTCCCCGAGGCCTGCAGGACGCGTTGCAGAGCCCCTTGTGGAGCCGCATCCTGATCGCCCCCGAGAGCGCGGGAAGCCAGCTGATCGCCACGGTCCAGGGCAAGGGCAGCGGCGCCTTGATCGCGCGTGTCGAGGAAGTGCTGGCACAGCATCGGCAGGCGGGCCAGCCGATCGAGATGTCGGGCGTGCCGGTGATCATGGAGCTGATCCGGCGCCACATCGTCTCAGATTTCACCCGCTTCAGCCTCAGCGCTCTGTTGCTCTTTGGGATCGCAGTCAGCCTGATCTTCCGTTCGTTCAAGATCGTACTCGGCACGATGTGCGTGTGTCTGGCGGCCATCGCCCTGACGCTCCTTGCACAACAGGCCCTGGGGTTGCGCATCGGTGTCTTGAGCGCCAACGTGACCACCATCGTGTTCGTGCTGACGCTGTCCCATATTGTGTTCTTGTCGTCGAACTGGCGGCGGCTGGCTCGGGAGGGCTCGAGCCTGCCGGTGGCGGCGGCCGTGCGTAGGACCGTGGGCGCGTCGAGCTGGTGCATGATCACGACCCTGCTCGGCTTCCTCAGTCTGTTGTGGGCTTCGGCGAAGCCGCTCCGTGAGCTGGGTGTGAGCGGCTCTCTAGGCACGGGGATCGCGTTTCTGTGTGCGTTCGCGATGTTTCCGGCGGTCTTGCGTTGGACGCGCCGACCTCCGGAGGGTTATGCCCGCAGCGACGACAGCAGTGATCGCTGGGGACAGCGGGGATGGGGCCGCGCGTTGGGCATCGTCGCGCTGTGTGTGACGGCCGCGATCGGTTTGCGCTGGCTGAATACCGATCCCAGCCTGCTCGACTACTTCCCGCCCGGAGGAGAGATCTACGAGGGCTTGCGGGCGGTCGACAGGGTGGGCGGCAGCACTCCGCTCAGTCTGGTCGTGCACCATCCGGAGCACTCCCTCGAAAGCAACCAGGGCTATGAGGCGATGTGGCAACTGCACGAAGCCCTCGAGGCGGACCCCGCGGTGGGCAAGGCACTCTCTGTGGCGCTGCTGCTGGCAGAGGCCAAGCGCGTCCCCTTGGCGTTCATGTTGTCTTGGAAGCAGCTGCTGGTCGAGTTGGAGAAGCCCGAGCGCGGCAGCCTTGCGCAGGGGTACATCAGCAAAGACCGCCAGCAGACCCTGTTCTGGCTGCGCATGTACGAGGCGGGTCGTGTTGAGCCGCGGGAGAAGATCGTCGCCCGTCTGCTTGAGACCGTGCGGGCGCACGACTTCCAATTGACCATGCAGGGAGGCATCTACGCGCTGCAAGGGCAACTGGCGTATCTGGTCAAGCACAGCCTGGTCCGGGGCCTGTTCCTGTTGCTGGGCCTGTTCATCCTGATCGCTTTCATCGCCTGCCGGCGGCTGCGCGCCTCGTTGGCGATGGTGCTGTGTCTCGGCGTGCTGCCGATGGGCCTGTTGGGGATCTTTGGCTGGCTGCGGGTGCCGCTCGACATCATCTCGTTGCCGGCGGCCAACGTCTGTCTGGGCATCGCCGTCGATGCGATGCTGCACCTCGTCAGCACCGTGCGCCACCACCACGATGCGGGGGCCTCGGTCTGGGAAGCCTGGACGCGGGCGCGCCGTGAGCAGTGGCGGCCGATTCTCAGCGCCTCGGCGATCGTGATGACCGGCTTCGGCGTCTTCGCGCTCTCGAACTTCTCGCCCACGGTGCGCTTTGGCATGGCGGTGGTGGTGGGGACGGCGGGCTCGGCGGCGCTCTGCCTGTGGGTGCTGCCGTTGCTGGGGGCGCGGGGGCCGCGGGGACCGCAGGCGTAGCCCGGCCGTGCAATCATTGCCGTCAACGAAGTCATCGATTACACTCTGAGCGGAGCGGTGCCATGGCGAGTCTAACAGTGCGCAATCTTGACGAGAATCTGAAGCACCGTCTGAGGGTACGGGCGGCGAGAAACGGACGTTCCATGGAGGACGAATTGCGCGAGATTCTTCGGACGACCCTGGCCAACGAAGACGACTGCCCTTCCAATCTGGCGGAAGCTGTCCGATCGCGGTTTGCAGCCCTCGGGGGTGTTGACCTTGAGTTCCCTCCTCGGGAGCCGATGCGTGAGGCTCCGGATTTCGGCTGATGATCATCCTCGACACCAATCTTCTCTCCGAGCTCATGCGGTCCACGCCATCGGCCGCCGTGGTTCATTGGGTCGCCTCTCAACCGGGTTCGAGCCTGTACACAACCACGATCACCCAGGCGGAGATGCTTTACGGCGTGGCGATCCTCCCGAGAGGACGAAGGCGGCAGGGGCTAGCCACCGCTGTTGCCCAACTCTTCGAGATCGAGTTCTCCAAACGTGTTCTCCCTTTCGACGCCGACGCCGCCCGTTCCTTCGCCAGGCTGGCAGCTCTTCGACGCCTGGCCGGACTGCCGATCAGTCAGCCTGACGCCCAGATTGCAGGTATCGCCGACTCACGCAATGCGGCTATCGCGACACGCAACGTAGCGGATTTCGAGGGTTGTGGAATCAAGCTCCACAATCCTTGGCGAGACTGAGCGCACGCGCAGCCGAGCCATCAACCGCCCAAACCGTCAAAGATCCCGTTCCCCAGGCCGTTCTTTACTGTTGGAACGATGGAAGACGTTTCGATGGGGGAAAGGCAATGCGCTGTTTGCGATGGATGCTCGCCACCCTGGCCGGTTTCTGCGCTGTCGGCCAGGCCTACCAGGTCGCGCTGACGGCGCCTTCTGCGCAGGAATCGGCGCTACGTTTCGTGCTGACCTGCCTGGCCGCAGGCATGTCGATCGCGCTGGTCCGCAGCCTGCTCGCTCCGCGGCAACGGGCACGCTCGCACGAGGACGAGCAGCGTGCCGCGATCGACTGAGGGGTCGCGCAATCCCAGGCCGCGCCGGCCCCACCGCGTCTTCACGAAGATCAGCGCATGTTCCCGATGATGGACTTGGCGGTATCGTGCTGTTGCTTCGAGATGTTTGAGATCATCTGCAGCAACTGCTGGATCGACTGCATCTGTTGTTGCAGTTTGTGCGCCTGGGTTCCCGTCGCGGCCGAATCCTTCAACTGCTTTTCCATCTTCTTGCGCAACGCCGCCTGATTCTCTGGACTCCCGGCGGCGCCGGCCATGCCCATCCCCGTGCCGGGTGCCAAGGTCGGTGGCGCAGTGGGTTTGCCCTTACTTCGAGCGACGGTCAGTGCCTGCTTTACCGATTGACCGGCACGTTCCACAAGGCCCTGCGCCTTCTTGAGCCACTTCTGCACGCTCATGTTTTCCTCCGGCAGCATCCCTTGAGGAGGCCGCGTTTTGTTAGATCTATGATATCGGGCGATCGAGGCTTCAAGACCGCCGTCCCCCATCCTTTTCTTGGATCGCGCGGGCCCCGGCCCGCAGGCGGCTGATCACCAGCGTGCTGGCTACGATCAGCGCCATCCCGCCCAGCGCCAGGGGTGGCGGCAGCTCGCCGAAGAACAGGAAGCCCCAGACTCCCGCGAACACGACCTGCGTGTACGCGATGGCCGTCGCCCGGCCGGCTCGTTCGCGTTGCAGCCCGCGGGTCAACAGAACCTGGCCGACGTGGGTCGTCACACCGATGCCCGCCAACAGCAGCCAGGCCCACGGTGTGGGCCAGACCGCGCGGCCCCAGAGCAGGGGAACGGTCAGGGGCACGGCCACCAGCGGAAAGTAGAACACCACCACCAGCGGGTGCTCGCTCTGGCCCAGCTTGCGCACGGTGACATAGGCCGCGGCAGCGAACACGGCTCCAGCCAGCGCGAAGACCGCGCCGCTCAAAGGGTAGCCGGCCGCCAGGCTGCCGAACAGGAAACCGGGCCGGGCCACCAGCACCACCCCGACCAGACAGGCCAGCATGCAGACCCACTCGCCGCGGGCGCCGCGCTCCTTGAGCAGCCAGGCTGCCAGCAGCGCGGTGAAGACGGGGTAGGTGTAGTGGATGACCGTGGTGTCGGCCAGAGGAAGCTGGGTGAGCGCGTAGAAGAAGCAGTTCAACCCCACGAAGCCGAACAAGCCTCGCAGCAGCAGCAGTTTCCGGCGCGTGCCCCAGAGAGGAACGCGCAGCAGCCGCAGCTGAGTGAAGGCGGCCACCAGGCTGAAGAGGCCGCGCGCGAGCACGATCTCGGTGCTGGGCAGGGTCTGGCCGGCCTCTTTGACCAACAGGCTCATCACGCTGAAGCTCAGGGCGGCTCCCAGCATATCCCAGAGTCCGGAACGGCGCTGCATCTCGACCTCGGCTGTGCGACTCGGAGGCGAACGCGTCGCCGTGCGCAGATTCTGGCCGAAAACGGCGCGAAAAGGAAACCGGGGAAGCGGCTGCGGCGGAGACTCGGGCGCTCTGCTATGCTCGAAGAATCCCCAGCTGTTGCCGAGGAAGCGATGGCACGCACTCCGTTGTTCGCCCTGCTGCGGCGTTGTTTCCACTTGTTTCGCGAAGCCCGGCGCCGCGGCTCTGCGCCGGCCGAGCTGCTTGCCGGGCGGGCGGCGCGGTTGTCGCGGCGCCAGTTCCTGCATACGGGCTCGGCTCTCGGCCTGGCGGCGCTGACCGGCTGCCGCAGCGGCCCCCGTCCGGACAAGCCTGCGCGGCGCAATGCTCCCTCGGTGCTGGTCGTCGGTGCGGGCCTGGCAGGTCTGACCTGTGCCTGGCGCTTGCAGCACGAAGGCGTGCCGGTCCGGCTGTTCGAGGCCAGCAAGCGGGTCGGGGGACGCATGCACAGTCTGCGCGAGCAGTTTGCCGACGGCCAGGTGGCCGAGCTGGGTGGCGAGCTGATCGACAGCGGTCACACCGCCATCCGCAACCTGTGCGCCGAGCTGCAGCTCGAGCTCGAAGACCGTTGGCTCGACGCGCCGGATCTGGCGGAGGTCTGGCACTTCGGCGGCCAGTCTCGCAGTGTGGCGGAGGTCATCGAGGCCTTCGTACCCGTCGCCGCCCGCATCGACGCCGATCTCGAAGAGCTGGAAGACGGCGAGATCACCTACCGCACACCGAATGGGGCCGAGCGC
This sequence comes from Planctomycetota bacterium, assembly GCA_029260765.1. Classification (GTDB taxonomy): domain Bacteria; phylum Planctomycetota; class J058; order JAJDCP01; family JAJDCP01; genus JAJDCP01. The sequence goes on along the minus strand of JAJDCP010000095.1, from coordinate 59,926 downwards.
CTCGACCATCTCTCGCTGGCCGAGTGGCTCGAGGGCTGCGGTGCCGAGCCCTGGTTCCGTCAGCTGCTCGAGGTGGGCTATGTGATCGAGTACGGGCGCGAGGCCGCCGAGCAGAGCTGTCTGAATCTGCTCTGGTTGATCGAGACCGGGGGGAAGGAATTCCGCCTGTTTGGCGAGAGTGATGAACGCTGGCACATCCACGGGGGCAACGACCGACTGCCCACGGCCCTAGCTGGGCTGCTGTCGGGCAGCATCCAGCTACAGTCGAGGCTCGAGGCGGTTCATGCCCGTCCGGGCGGCGGCTTCCGCTGCGCGTTCAACCGTGCCGGCCGGCCTGTCGATGTCGAGGCAGACCTGGTCGTGCTCACGCTGCCCTTCAGCATGCTGCGCGAGGTCAAGCTGGCTTGCGAGCTGCCGGATGTCAAGCGCCGGGCCATCGCGGAGCTGGCCTATGGGACCAACAGCAAGCTGATGCTCGGTTTCTCTGAGCGGGTGTGGCGCTCGGCTCATGGCGCCTCGGGCGATGTGCTGACCGATCTCTCCGTTCAGTGCACGTGGGAGACCAGCCGCGGCCAACCCGGCAAGGCAGGGATCTTGACCATCTTCACCGGGGGCGCGCGGGGCGTGGCGATCGGGGAGGGCACAGCCGCGTCCCAGGCTGCGGCCGCGGCGAGCGCGTTGGACAAGATCTTCCCGGGGGCGGCCGCGGCCCACGAAGGCATGGGCGAGGCTCGTTTCCACTGGCCCAGCCACGCCTTCAGCAAAGGCAGCTATTCCTGCTATGGGCCGGGCCAGTACACCTCCCTGCGCGGAGCTGAGGGGCTTCCGGTCCGCGGGCTGTTCTTCGCCGGCGAGCATTGTTCGCTGCCCTGGCAGGGCTTCATGAACGGTGCCTGTGAGTCGGGGGAGATGGTCGCGCTCGCCATTCTGGCCAGTCTGGGGGCTCTCGAGCAACGCTGAGTTGCTGGGCACGCAGCGGAGGAAGGATGGCAAACGCGCGCGAGGCGGAAGCCCGAGCGCTGATTGTGTCCCACCGTGGGCTCGTTGCGCACCACGCACCCGAGGATTGAGCAGGCCGTTGGCGCGCGCAAAGTGTGGCGTGCGGGTGTATCATGCAGGCAACCCCTCGATCCGTGCTGATCGAAGCGCCCCTGGGCTGGAGAAGCGATGCCGCGTCCGCTACCCGAACGCGAGGACAAGGCCGCCCTGAGCGGCTGGCGCGCTCGTGGCCATGAGGTGATCTTCGAGTCCGACACCTTCACCGGCAAGGCCTTCGACATCCTGCTGATCGCCGCCATCCTCGCCAGCGTTGTGGTCATCATGCTGCAGAGCATGGACTTCGAGCTCTCAGTCAGACTCAGGCTGCGGACCATCGAGTGGGGCTTCACGGCGCTGTTCACTGTCGAGTACTTCCTGCGTCTGCTGTGTGTCGGGCGGCCCCGGCGCTATGCGACCAGCTTCTTCGGGGTCATCGACCTGCTGGCGATCATCCCCACCTATGCCAGCCTCTTCTTCCCGGGTGAACAGGTCCAGGTTCTACTCGTGATCCGGGTCGTGCGCATCCTGCGCATCTTCCGGGTGCTCAAGCTGGCAGACTACCTCGACCAGGGCGAACTCCTGCTCGGTGCCTTGCGCGCCAGCCGCCACAAGATCGTGGTGTTCCTGTTGACGGTGTTGACCCTGGTGACTTTTCTCGGCTCACTGATGTACCTGGTCGAAGGCAGGGAGCACGGCTTTACCAGCATCCCCCGCGGCATCTACTGGGCCATCGTGACGATGACCACGGTGGGCTACGGGGACATCTCGCCCCAGACCCCTCAGGGGCAAGCGCTTGCGGCCCTGTTGATGTTGGTGGGCTACGGGATCATCGCTGTCCCCACCGGCATCGTCAGCGCCGAGCTGGCCCTGCGGAAGCGCCAGCAGGTCTCCGGTCAAGCGTGCCGGGGCTGCGCCCTCGAAGGCCACGACGACGACGCCGTCTACTGCAAAGGCTGCGGCGAGAAGCTCTGACTTCCGCAGGCTGCTCAAGCAGGGTTCCGGCGGGCGAAGGCTTGCAGCAGCTCTTCGGCCTGCTCGACGCTCAGGGAGGACGGTTGCGACCGGCCGTAGCGCAGGCTGCAGAGCTCAGCCAGGGCCTCCTCATCGGTCCTGCCTGCCATGATCAGTTCGAGGAAGCGGTCCAGCTGCTCTTCGGTGGCCCGCTTTGTGATGGGCTTGTCAGGCATCGCCTTGCCTCCTGTTCTCAAGCTTTTGGAAAGGCCGCCAGCACTTTTCCGAAGGAGATGGCCTTGTTGATATCCCCACCGACCTTGAGCTTGCCTTGCATGAAGGCCGAGTTGCCATCCAGCTTCCCGCGCGCCATCTGCATGAAATGCCCATCGGCCATCGTCAAAGTGCAGGCGGCTTCGTCCACCTCGCCTTCGTAGATCCGCTGCGGCGAGGCTGCCAGGTCGAAGACCCAGCGCTGCGCCTGTGTCCCGGTCACGGCGAACTGGAAAACATCGCTGCTCGGCAACTTTTGCTCAGCGCTCTTCTCGAGGTAGGCCTGCATCGCGGCAAACACGCGCCCGACCTGCGAGCCGGTTTCTTTGGCTTTCGCCCGTGCCTCGGCCGCAAGCCGCTCCTGCACCTCGGGCAGGGCCATGATCGCGGCTTCGAGCGTGTTGGCCTCTTCTCGCAGATAGCGCGCAAAGCGGTCGATGTCGGGCATGATGTTGTCCGAAGAGGTCGGGCTGAGCGAGATCACCCCGTTGTAGCTGAAGATCGGGATCATCAGCCCCATGCCGTCGAAGATCGGGGCGCAGCCCATGTGCGCCAGCAGCCGCTTCCCCGCCAGGTACAAGGGGATCTGGGGGCCAGGCACATTGGTGATCACCAGGTTGAAGATCGGCCTGTGCATATCCGACATCTGCGAGCGCGAATACAAGCGTGCCGCGCTGCCAGCCAAGCCAAAGGGAACGAATTCGGAGAGCTCGGTCAGCTTTCGGGCGTTGACCGCGTTCTGGTACGTCTTGCCCGCCTGGGCGTTCTTGTGGATCTTGTGCAGCCGCGCGATCGGGTCGGCGATGTGGGTCGCGATCTGCAGGAACATCATCGACACCTGGTTGCCCATCGCGTTCTTCTCCGCCGATGAGCGGGTCGAGACGGGCACCATCGCGACCAGCGGCTGATCGGGCAGCGCGTTCTTCTCGAGCAGGTAGCGCCGCAGTGCGCCGGCACAGATGGCGAGCATCACGTCATTGACGGTCGTGCCCTTGATGTGATGTTTGAGTGCCTTGACGCGGTCGAGGGAGAGCAGCGCTGTGTTCCAGACCCGGTTGGAGGACACCGGCTTGTTCAGCAGCGTGCGGGGCGCCGTAAAAGGGAGCACCGGCCGTTCTTCCTGCACTTCGCCGCCCGCGGCGCGTGCTTTGGCGGCCGATTTGACCGTCTCCCACAAGAGCCCGGGCAGCTTCAAGGGCCGGGTCGCCACCATCTTGCCGGTCTCTTGCAGCATCTGCAGACCGTTGGGAACGGGCCGCGGTGCGAAGGCTCGGGCCGGTGCGTCGACTTGCCGGATCTTCGGGCTCATGTCGAACAGCAGCCCCATGATGTCTGCGCCGGACATGCCGTCGATGGCGGAGTGGTGGATCTTGCTGATCACCGCCGTCGAGCCGGGGGGCACCTGCGGGATTGTGTCGAGGCCTTCGACGAACAGCATCTCCCACAACGGTCGGCTGCGGTCGAGAGTCTGGCTGAAGAAGCGCGCCGTGATCGCCCGCAGCTGCCGCCAGCCGCCCGGGCGTGGGAGGGCGATGTGCTGTAGATGGCGGTCGAGGTTGAAGTCGGGATCGTCGACCCAGTAGGGCCGGTCGAGGCCGAGGGGAACCATCACCAGCCGCTGCCGCAGACTCTCCACCAGGTGGATGCGGTCGCGCAAGAGCGTACGGAAGTCGTCGAACTGCAGTGAGCCCTCGAGCACGCTCAGCGCACCGATGTGCATGGGAGCGCTCGGTGTCTCCAGGTAGATGAAAGAGGCGTCCAGACCTGATAGTTGCTGCATGATGTGCTCCGCGGGCAAGGATGCCCTGAGGATGGACGGGAAGGCTCGGCGCGGCAAGAGCCTGGGTGGATTTCTGTGCATCGTGCAGCTGCGGGCTTGGTTCGAAGACAGCACCCGAGAGGATTGATGGGCTTCCACCTGTCATGCATCATTGCCAGTGTTGAGAGTCCTCCTCGATACTTCGGAGTGCCGATGGAATCGCCGACCCTGTTACACCCTTGCCCAGCCTGTGGAAGCAAGTTGCGCGTGCCGCTGCGACTCGCAGGAAGCCCCATCCAATGTCCGAAATGCAAAGAGTCGCTGGCGGTTCCGCAGACCGACGTGCCCGGGACTGAGCGCCGGTCGGCCGCTGAGAAAGGTGCGGCAGCCCCACCCTGCCCGGGCTGTGACACAACGCTCAACGGGCATGCGATGCTGTGCGAGGCATGCGTCCCCAAAGGCGCCCAGGGCGTTCTGTTGCGAAGAATCGCTGCTCTCTTGCTCGACCAGTGCCTGTTCTGGACGCCCTTCATGCTTGTGGCGCCCTGGCTCGCCAGCCGGAGGATGAACACACGCGGTTTGGGGGTGCTGGCAGGGCTCATCGGTGTCGTGCTGGTGTTTGCCTACCAGGTCTTCGTCTTGCAGAGACGCCGTGCCAGCGTCGGGCTTTCGCTGCTGGGGCTGGCCATCGTGAAGAACGATGGCAGCCCCGCGGGTCTGGGTCGCTGTATCCAGGTCCTGATTCGAGGACGTGCGCGCGGTTGGTTCTTCATGCCGGACAACTCGATCAGCGTCGTGTCCCTCGAGCGTCCTCGTGCTGGCTATGCGATCTGGCCGGCATTGGTGCTCCTTGCGGCAGGCGTTCTGATGGTTGGCAGCACCATCTTGCCGCTGATCGGGTCGCCGAGCGCCGCTCACGCGATCGCCCATTGGGATACATCCGCCAAGAACCAGGTCTCTTCCCGGGCGCTGCTCGATGCTCTCGACCACATCGAGGACTCCGAGACCCGGGTCAAGGTGCTCATGCACGTCGGGAGGAAGCCGAGCACGGGGCACAGGAAACGCGTCCGCACGTTGGCCCAACAGACCGGCTCAGCAGGTATGGAGGTGCTGGCGACGCTCGGCGAGCGTGGGGACAACGAAGCCCTTGCCCAGTTGTGCCGGAATCTGGCAGATCCCGAGCTGCGTGCGGCCAGCGACGCGGGTCTCGAACGGTTTCACGGGCTTCCCGAAGAGCTCGGGTCGATCCTTGAGGGGATCCTCGACAGCGCGGATGATGTCTCCCAGGACCTGGCCTACAAGTATTTGACCCGCGTTGGACTCTGAAAGGACGGTGCGCGCCAGGCTCATGGAGGATGAGGGCAGGACGATTCTGCGAGCGCGAGGCGTCCGATCTCGACTTTGTTCCGACGAGATTCGACGATGCCAGGCGCGAGCTTCTCCAAACAAGCCCCCGTGCACGCATTTCTGGCGCAAGTTTGTGCTCGCCCTCTGCATGAACGGGCTGTGATCGCGGAACGATGCTCGACAAGACCCAACTCAGCGACCTCTGGCGGAAGTGTCTGGACACGGGCGACCATGTCTCCGAGCTGCCGACCTGCGTCAGCTATGGCAGGATGGCATCCGCCCATCCGGACCTGGAGACGGGTTCTAGAGCCGCTCCGGGCCCGGTGGGCGCAGCCCCGGCATGCGAGGAGTTGGAGCAGATCGGAGCGGGAGGACTGGCTCGGGTGTTGTCCGCCTGGGACCGCAGCAGGGGCGCGAGGTGGCGCTGAGACGTCTGCATCCGCGCTACCTGAAAGATGCGCCAGCCGTCTCCCAGCTCTTGCTCGAGGCACGGATTGCCGCGCGCCTGATGTATCCCAGCATCCTTCCCTGTTACGACCTGAACCTGACGGTGCAGGGCTTCGAGCTGGTGATGAAGCGGGTTCGGGGGCGCAATGGGCGCGAACTGCTGCAAGAATCTGAGACTGGACAGGATCTCCAACGCCAACTCGGCATCCTGCTTCAGGTGTGCGATGCGTTCGCCCAGGCCCACAGCAGACTCGTCATCCACCCTGACTGGACAGGCGCGACGTCCTGCGCTACTCCATAGACTCCCTGCACGGGAGGCAGGCGTGGCACGCGTCAAAAGACGGATGGGGATGCTCGCGGGCGTTGCGTTCGCGAGCGGGGCGATGATCGGACCGGGCTTCTTCGTGCTGCCCGGGAAGGCCTATGGCGGTGCGGGGCCGGCGTTGGTGTTGGCATACGCCGTGGCGGCGCTGTTGATCCTGCCTGCCGTGCTGAGCAAGTGCGAGCTGGTCTCCGCGATCCCCAAGACCGGTGGCAGCTACGTCTTTGTAGACCGGGGTCTGGGACCGCTCGCCGCGACCATCGTCGCCGCTGTCGACTGGGTAGCTGCGGTGCTCAAGGCGGCCTTCGCGCTCGAAGGGGTCGGCGCCCTGGCGCTCTTGTTTCTGCCTTGGGCTGATGAGACCGTCGGGCGTCTCGTCGCTGTGTGTGCCTGTCTGGCGATCTACGCCCACTTCGCCCTGGGCGCCCGCCTGACCGCGCTGATGCTGGTCTCGCTGGTCGGCTTCGTGCTCGCGGCCGTCCTGGTGTATGTGCTCGCAGCGCTACCCCGGCTGCAGTGGAGCCTGCTGACCGACCTGCCCGCGGGTGCCTGGGATGCGTCCCTGAGCGAGGCCGGTGCCGTGTGCGTGGCCTTCGGTGGGGTGACCTCGGTGGTCAAGATTGCCGGCGAATTCCGCAGACCTCGGCGGACTGTGCCGCGGGCGCTACTCTTGGGCTTCGCGGTGGCGACGAGCCTGTACCTGGTCGGCGTCACGCTGACCGTCGGCGTCGTCGAGCGCTCACGGCTGGCCGTCTCGGCCCTGCCTCTGGCGGTCGGCGCCGAGGCGGTGTTGGGGGCGCCTGGCCTGTTGCTGATGGAGCTGGCGGGCCTGACCGCCCTGTTGACTGCGGCCACCACGGGGATCTTCGCGGCCTCCCTGACCCTCTGGGCGATGGCCCGAGACGGCCTGGCGCCAGGCTTTTTCCGCCAGTCCGGAGAGCCTCAGGCGGGTAGCCGGGCAGCGACCCGCGTGACGGCCCTCGCCGTGGCTCTGGTCTGTGCGTTGGTGCCGTTGGAGACGCTGATCAAGGCGGCCTCGGCGATGATCCTGTTGCAGTTGATCCTGGTCGAGCTTTCCGTACTGGTGCTCGCAAAGAGCGGCTATCCGGGCTACAGGCCTCGGTTCCATGTGCACGGGACGCCGTGGTTGCAGCTCCTGGCCATCGTTGGGTATGGGGTGTTGCTGGTGCGGCTGGGGCCTGGGCCGATGTTCGAGACCCTGGTCGTCGTAGCCGTCGCCACGACCTGGTACCTGGTCTACGTGGCCCGCCGGGTACGCCGGGATTCAGCGCTGATCCACCTGGTACGGCGGCTGTCTGGCACGAGTCTGGCGCCGAAAGAGAAGGAGCTGCACACCATCGCCCTCGAGCGCCGGGCGCCAGAGGACTTCCTGGAGGAGCGGCTGGACACGGCCCTGGTCCTGGACCTGCCGGATGGCCTCGACAGCGACGCCCTGTTCCTCGCGCTCGCCCGCTCCTTGGCCCAGACCGTGGGGCAGCCTGCCGAGACCATCGCCGCCTCGCTGCAGAAGCGCGAGCAGGAAGCCAGCACGGTGGTGGCGCCGGGCATCGCTGTGCCCCACGCGGTGGTCCCCGGCTCCGCAGTCTTCTGCATCGCCATCGCGCGCTGCCGCGGCGGCATCACCTTTCCCGGCGCGGGCTCCGGTGAGGCCGTCCACGCCGCGCTGGCGATCGTCTGCAGCGAAGATATGCGGCATCAGCATCTGCTGGCGTTGACGCACATCGCTCGCTGCTGCTCCGTGCCAGGCTTCCTGCCGGACTGGCTGCGCGCGCCAGACGTCGAAGAGCTGCGCGAGCTCCTTGCGCCCCACGTCTGAGCGCCCCGGAGACCTGCGCCGCATCGCCGAGAGCTGAACCGCAGCTGCGTGCGTCCGGCGCTGGCGGGACTGAGGCGCTGCCATCGAGGATTGAGGAGAAGCTGCCCAGCCTGGCCGTCGGAGCGGGCCGTGATCGTGTTGACGTGCGCCCGCGGCATCCGCTACTCCAAGCACAGGATCGGGACCCACGCCCCTGTGGGTTAGACCCTGGAGCCGGACGCGTTCGTGCCCTTGGAGCGTTGCGCGGTCGGCCATGTGCGCCTCACGCCAGGCCAGACTCAGCCTGGCGGCCGCATCACCGCCAGCTGGCAGTCCCCGCAGGGCCCAAGTCCTGCTCGGTCGCGCTGGCTGTGCAGCGTGTGCAGATCGCTGCGCCTGCAGCCAGAACTTCCCGACGGATCGTGTGCAAGTTGTGCAAAGTCCGCGGGCACACGCCTCCCCTACCCGAGAGAGTCGCGGGAGCCGGATGCCCGCCTGTGCAGTGGATCCGACCCCAGCAGCCACTCTGAGCCAGGCTGCGGGGCTACCCCCAGGATTTGGTACGGCACTTGCTCAGAGGCTGGGGTGGAGGAAAACATGGTACGCACGTTCAAGTTCTCTACGGACAAGCCCGCCCTACTCAAGGTGAAGACGACCGACATCGGCCGCCCTGGCATCGACGAGTCGACTCTGGCCGTGTCCGGAATGCGGCCCGGGATCGACCGTAGCTCTGTGGCCGTGAGCGGGCTGCGGCCGGGGATCAACCGCACCACCCTCGCCGTGAGCGGGCTGCGGCCGGGGATCAACCGCACCACCCTCACCGTGAGCGGGCTGCGGCCGGGGATCAACCGCACCACACTGGCCGTCCGCGCCGACAGGAGCCGATGATGGCAGGCAAGCTGTTTCCCACGCGCCGCTTCGCAGGCTCCGCGCTCGCGGGCGGTCTGCGGCTTCAGACCGGCGGACGCAACAAGATCGTGATCACCGAAGACGGCGTGGCCGAGCTTGAGGTCCGCGATGCGGAGACCGGGACGCCCTTGCCAGGACTGGCCTACCTGATGACCCTGCCCGACGGCTCGACACGCTCCGGTGTGCTCGACAGGCATGGCCGGGCGCGGGCCCCCGGCGTTCCGATCGGAGCCGCCAGCGTCCGCTTTTTCATAGCACCGTCGAACACCGCCCCCCACTTTCAACCTTCCACCAGGAGAAAGCCATGACAGAACCGACGCAACTCGGCTACTTCCCGAACTTTACCATCGCGCGCATCTCGATCGCCGTACAGGACTGGCATACAGATATCCTGTCCGCTCTCGACCTCGGTTACGCAGGGCTGAAATGCGAAGCCTACAACGTCGACGAGAGCGAGGCGCATGCATGCGTTCCCGCTCCGAACCAGCCGACCCTTCCTCAGAGTCCCCAGGCGGTCGCCGTCAGCTCGCCCACGCAGACCTGTGAATTCCTGTGGCGGGCCGTGCGTGCGGGCCCCGGCAACGCGCAGACCTTCAAGTTCAAGTTCAGGCTCGTCGACAGCTCGGGCGCCTCGCAGATGACATCATTTGTCAACGACGCGATCATTAAGGTCGGTAGCGGCGGGAGTCCGCCTCCGGGTTGGGAGTACGCTCCCGGAGCCGCGCCCGAAGCGTAGGCAGCGGTTCGGTGTTTTTGACGGGTGACAGGCACGCCCTTCCAGCAAAAAACTACGCTGCCCCTCGGATTTGGAGTTCCCGATGGGCGTCGACTTCACTGTCTAGCTCCCCAAACCTCCCTTTGCGGTCAGCGGGTCCGCACCCAGCCCTGAGGCGGCCGTTTCCGGATTTTCGGGGGACGGGCTGGGCCTGCGTGGCAGGGCCCCGGGCTCCGACATCGCGCGTTGCGCCAGAGCGTGCCAGAGCGTCCGCCAAGGCGGGATCTCACCACCCCTCAAGGAAAAGGCTCGACCCAACGAGCCATACACGCTGGCAGTACGCACCCTCAGGGCTTGTGAAGCAGACCCCGGTAGGCCAGGATAGCCCTACCGCCCGGATCCCTTCGACGCGTCGGCGCGGCACGAAGAGAACAGGAGACCCGCCATGCTTCGTACCCTGCTCGCCTTCACCTTCCTGGCTGGATGCCTGTCAGCCCAGAATGGCATCGCTGAACTGGCGGACGAGGCATTGTTCGACCAGACCGAAGTCTGGGAGCTGGCCGTCGAGACTATGCACCGGAAGGTCGAAAACCTGCGGCAGCAGAGCCTGGCCGTGCGCGTCGAGATCGGCGAGCTGCGTCTACGGCTGCGGGCGCTGTCGGCGCCTGCGCAGGGCGTCGTTGCCGACAGCGCCTTTGTCTGGGAGCGCACTGCCCGTGAGCTGGCGTGGCAGCGGCAACGTCTGGCGCTGACAGCGCAGAGGATCACGGTGCTCGAAGACCTCGCCCGGCTGACCGCGGCGAACGACTCGTTGCTGGTGCGTCAGGTCAGCGAGGGCCGCCTCTTGGATCTGTCCATCGAAGAGCTGACCCCCTACGTCAGCGCGCTGCAGGCGCGTTTCCCCAACGGCGCCGGGGTGCCGGCCCAGCTGCAATACACCACGCTGGCAGCCCTGGGGGCCCTGCGCAAAGGCGCGACGGCGCTGGTCTCTGCCTGGCAGGAGACCCTGGAGGGCATGCCGGGGCGCCTCGAGAGCTTGCGCCGAGACCTGGGGCAGGCAAGGTCCGACCGGGAGACCCAGCAGCAGGAGCTGCGCGAGGCGGAGGCCCGCGACCAGGATGCCCGCCAGCGGCGAGACTTCTACGAGACGTTGACCAGCCAGGGCCGGAGCAAGTTGGCGTCGGGCTTCGCCAAGGATCTGGAGCAATGGCGTGAACGGGGTGTCGCCCTGGAGCGCCGCGTCCAGCCCTTCAGCAAGATCGATTCCCGCCTCGTGGAGCTGGACGCCAGGGTTGCGAGCCTCCATCCGCCCAGGCGCGAGGACATCGTGGTCGAGCACGAGTTGCTGACAGTCCGCAACGCCCGGCTGGACCTGGCCCTGGCTCGGCAGGAACGGATCTACCTGGAATCTCTGGGCGTCCTGCTCATGGCCCGCGAGGATGAAGTCGAGGCCAACATCCTCTTCCTGCAGGGTCTCAAGCCTGCGCTCGAGAGCTTCTGGGTCGACACCCTGCACCTGGATGTCACGCGCGAGGCGTTGCTGAAGGCGGGCCTGCAAGCCGACAGCGCTGCAGCCAACGCGCCCTCGGCCGACGCTCTGCAGGCAGAGCTCGAGCGCCTGCAGGCCCTGCGCCAGAGCACGCAGCAGCGCCTGGACACGCGTCAGGCGCAAGCCATCGCAGTGAAGGAACGCCGCACCCGGAACCAGGCGGAGATCGCTGGCGTCGACAGCGACCTGCCACGCCTGGTGCAGGCGGTCGAGCGGGCCGAGGCGAAGGCCCGGTGGACGGGCGAGCTGCCCAACATGAGTGACGAGGCTTTGCTGGCCACTTTCGCAGCAGCCGAAGACAGTCTCGGCCTGGGGCTTGGCCGCGTAGCGGAGGTGAAGCGCAGCCTCGAAGCGGCCGCCCAGCAGGTCAGCAGCATCGAGAGACGGCTGGAACGCGCGGTCGATCCTCTGTTGCGGCAGGTCCAGCTGCGTGAGCAGGATCAACGCGGCGCGATCCTCGCAGCCCTCGAAGCTGGCAAGAGTCTGCCCGTGCTGCAGAGCACGGCGGTGCGTGCGGCGAATCCGGAAGGCAACTCGTTTGAGCTCGAAGCCTGGATCGCGTCGTTGGAGACCGCGCGCAGTGCTCTTCTGGCCCGCCGCGGCGCCTTCCAGGAACGCGTTGAGCTCGAGGGCGCTCTGTCCGTCGCCCTGTCGGAGGAGCTCAGCGCGGTCAGAGAGCTCGAACAAGCCCGGATGGCTGCCCTCGAATCGTCCCAGCGTTACCAGGGCGCGGGCATCGTGATCCAGAGCCGCTACGACGAAGGCCGTCTCCCGGCTTCCAGCCTGCCTGCTCAGCTCGTCGCCGCCCAACGCGGCGACGAGGCGATCGCGCTCTCGCAATCCCTCGAGCAGCTGGCTGCTCGGCGCTCTCTTCTGGATGGCCGTCTGTTCCAGGTGCAGACACAAAAGACTGCCGATGCCAACCTCGAGAGGAGCCTGATTCAGCGACTCGAGCTGTTGACCCGCAAGCTGGTGAACCTGCGCGCCTTGAAGGCGTTGGACGATGCCTTTGCGGGGGCCGCCGAGGCATCGCTGAGCGAGCTTGCGCTCAAGCAGCGCGACGAGAAGATCCTGGCGGACATCATGCGCGACAATACCTGGACCGAGTCCTTCCTGCTGCTGTTCGCCTCTGAGCGCGCCAGCGACTTGAGCGAGATCCTGCGCGGATACTACGAGGCGGTGGTCGAGGTCAAGCGCAAGCGGCAGAACCTGTCCGAACGTCAGCTGCTCGTCAGCACCCTGGTGCAGCTGTTGCGTGACGAACAGCGGCTTCTGACTTCGCTGCAGCCCCAGCTACAGTCCGAGCAGGGCCGGCTCGAGCTGCTCGATCAGGTCGTGAGCCAGCATGCCGCCGCGGCCCTGAGCAACCCGACGGAGCGTGAGCGCATCATCGAGAGTCTGCGCAAACAACTCGAAGCAGCGCCCGACGAGCTGGCACGCCGCGTCCTCGGCGGCACTCGGGTGCCCGATCCGGTGGCGGACAACGCGCGCGGGGCCGGGATCGAGAAGTGGACCTCACGCATCTTCGAGGTGCGTTGCGCGGTCCAGGCCAACCGGGCCTGGCTTGAAGAGGTCCAGGCCAGCGCCGGCCGTGAGGGCAGGCTGGGGCGACTGGACGAGGCAGTGGCCGAGCTGGACGAGCTGCAGGCCCGGCTCGAAGCGCAGGACAGCGAGCAGCTACAGGTTCTGGCCGGGTTGCGCGGAGAGCCCGGGCCTGCGCCCGCGGGTGCGGCCCTGTCCGCCGATGAGCTCGAACGCCGAAGGCTGGGAAACATTGGCTGGACGCGCAGCCGCCGCCTGGAAGAGTTGACCTGGGAAGCCCAGAAGACGTCCATCTGGATCTTCCTTCTGCCGCTGGTGGCCTTTGTCTTGATCCGGCTGGCCGGAGTGCTGGGGCGGAACTTCGTCGCCCGTATCCAGCGTGGTCCGACGCCCGAAGACGACTACGCGGCGGCGATGGCGCGCAAGGAACGCGAAGACCGTGCCCGCACGCTGGTCAACGTGTTTCGCGCCGCCTGGACCATCCTGGTGGTGTTGCTCTCGGGAATCTACTTCCTGAAGGCCGTGCGCATCGACGTGACCCCTATTGTCGCCTCGGCCGGGATCTTGGGCCTTGCCGTAGCCTTCGGCATGCAACCTCTGATGCGGGATTGGTTCGCCGGTTTCTTCATCTTGCTCGAAAACCAGTACAAGCTCGGTGACATGATCACGCTCGCCGGCCAGACCGGGGTGGTCGACCGGATCACCCTGCGTCTGACAATCATCCGTGACCCCCTGGGGGTGCTCCACTTCATCCCGAACGGCCACGTCGACATGGTGAGCAACCTGACCAAGGAATACAGCCAGGCCAATCTGGTGGTCGGCGTCTCCTACAACACCCGCCCCGAGGATGCGATCAGCAGTCTGAAACGGGTCGGGGATGTCTTGAAGGCCGAGCGCGTGGTGGCCCGGAACATCCTCGAGTACACAGTGCTCGGCATCGACGAGTTCGCGGATTCTTCGGTCAACATCCGGGTGGCGATCAAGGTGCGTCCGGGGACGCAGATCTCGATCGCGCGGTATGCCCGCAAGAAGATCTTTGAGGTGTTCGCCGAGGATGGAATCGAGATCCCGTTCCCCCAAAGGGTGATCCATCAGGCCAACCCTCAGGAGGAGTGAACCAGGCAAGCGGGGGTGGCGCCGCTCGACGAATTTGCCGTGGATTGCTAGTGCGAGAGAGCTCTCGAATCATTCGGACGCATGGCCACGCGAGCTGTCCGGGAAACGGCGTGAGAACCATCAGACGGAAACAAACATACTTCAGCTTGGGAACCCGAGCCGCCGGAGGTGTCGCGCAATGGCTTTGTCTTGCCGTCGCCGCGCAGCGAAGCGGCGAGCGGCAAGTCGATATTGCGGAGCCGATTGCAAGGGTCTTCGACGCCGCAAGCTGGGCGAGAGTCGGCCGAAGGCCGGCTCGTCATGGTTGTCGCTGTCGTTGCGGTTGCCAAGGGTGCGTGGCCGGATCCGGTCGGGTGGCCGGATCCGACCGCGACCGCGACCCCGGCGCGCGATGGCCGCCAGCCGACCGCGTGGACCGGACTACGAAAACAGAGGACCGACGACCGAGGCCCGGTTGCCGACTTCGAGGACCGACCGCACCGAGGGGACCGGGACCGAGCGGACGGAGAGGACCGTGGACGGAGAGGACCGTGGACCGAGTCGGTCAGCGCTTTCCCAGGCAAGGCGACAGGTTCACCACCTCGAAGACCTCGACTGCCGACCGGAAGAGGGAAGCGAACATGACCTCCAAGTAGCATTCGCTGAGAGACCCGACTCAGACCCAACCCGGCCTGCTCCGCCCGGGAAAGCGCCAGAAAAGCCCAACCCGGCAGCGACCTGAGGCAACCACCGAGATTCACCACGCACCGCGATCGTCAGCCAACCTCGGGCTCGGTCTTCACAGTCTTCGGTCCGCACGGATCTCTGCACACGGAGTTCGGAGATCCGGTGATCGGGACCGGAACCGCAACCGGAGCCGGCCACGGCCACGGAAACGGATCCGGGCTCGGATCCGGGATCGGGCTCGACTCCGTCTTCGCTGCCGCGTTCAACCACGACAACCCGACGCCCGCACACCCCCGTCGAGGTCCCTGGCAACCTACGACTTTCTTCAGCCGCCGACTCAAGCCCGCAATCTCTGAATGCCCCCCAGCTTGTCGTCAACGACCCGTCCCCTCCCCACTGGGCGACACCCCCCCCTGGCAACAGCCCCCCGGGCAACCTCCGGCCGAGAGGCTCGGCGAGCTGCTTTGGGAAGCCGCTTTGCCGCCCTGAGCGATTTTGCCTGCCGGGGCCTGCCGGCCGGCCCGGAGCGGCTGGCGATCCCCCCCGCAGGCCGGAGGTCAGTCGACCTCTTCCACCGCATCTTCCTGGGGGGCGAGGTCGAAGACCTCAACCTTCGGGGAGCCGCTGTGCGGGTCGCTCAGGGTGATCACCAGGTGGCCCTCTTCGTTCTTCTCGTACACGATGCGGGTTGGGAAGTCGTTTGTCGTGCAGTCGAAGGTCGCCTTCTTTGCCTCGACGTCGAGCTCGACCAGCCGAAAACTCGCCGCGGGCTTCCCGTTCGGGAAGGGTTGCACCCAGACGTGCTCTCCCCGGACCTCGAACTTCTCGAACTCCCAGAACCGGATGTTGCCCTCGGATATCAGCAGGCTGCTGCTGAGCACCTTGCCTCCCTCGGGGGTGCTGTACCAGGTCTCGAACACCCCACCCCACATCGGACCGGCCCAGCTTCCCGCGAGGAAGTCGAGCCCCTGGATCTGTTCGGTGGCCTCTTGGGCCGGAGCGAGGGTAGCGATGAGAACGAGCAGGGCGAGTGGACGCATGGCGGGACCTCCTTGTGTTGTGCCGCGAGGGATGGTGACTGAGGCAGCGCCCGGTGTCTTGGAAAAATCCGCCACATCGTCGCGGAGGCAGACCGCTCAACCCACAACGAGCAACTAGAAATTCGCGATCTCGACCAGGATGTCCTCGATGTCCAAGTGCCGAAGGTCTGGTCGCAGCACAGGACGACGGGCCGATCGCGAGGCCGATGGCCGATCGGGATGGTCGACCCGGATCACGAAGCGGGCCGACATTTTTCCCGTCGCAATACCGCTGTTTCGATCACTCCCTGACGAGGCATGACACACTCTGTGCAGAGGAGATGCAACGGCTGTTGAGACCGCAACCCGTGACCCTCCTGTTCCAACTAACGGCGGCACGGACGGTCTACGCCCAAGAGCGGGGCGGACGGAACCAGAACGACGGCGAGCTGAAGAACCTGTATGCCTAGGCCTTCGCGTGCCTGACGGGCACACCCGCCGACCGCGAGGTCGTGTCGGTCGGCTACGTGGCGCACTACTTCGGGGTGGTCCAGGCGCGCGTCGGGTCCGGGCGCAGTGTCGCCCGCTCCGAAGCCCTCGTCCGTGCGGAGGAACCCGAGTAAGGTCCGAATCCGCGCTCTCGAGGTCCCCCAGGGCCCTGTGCGTCAGCGGGCGCCGGCGGAAGGCCTGCATCCAGCCGGGATCGATGGCCAGGGCGAGGTCGAAGTCGGCGAGGGCCGCGGCCAGATCTCCGCTCCCCAACCGGCCGATTCCCTGCGCCGAGAGTCCGTGTCAGAGCGCGGTCGAGGTCTTCGATGGCGCCCCGCTGCTAGCCTTGGTGGAGCAAGAGAGCACGACTTGCGTACGCCTCCGCCGTCTCGTCTGCCAGCCGGCGCTGCGGCCCCGCCAGATGCGGATCGCGCCGTATCTGCTCTGCGTAGCGGCTGTCCAGCCCGAAGCGATGGCGCACGGGGCGCCAGGTGTCGACCACGAGCCGGAACAACGCCCTGCCAGCGAAGGCCGCGCGGCTCTCCTCCTCCGCCCAAAAATAGCGCAAGAGGGCCTGCTCGCCACGCTCCGAGCCGCCGGAGGTGTAGCGTTGTGTTTTTCTTGAGGATGAGCCGCCGGCCAGGGCACTCGTGATTGTCGAGCGTTCGGTGCTCGATGGGCTCGGCCGTTTGGCGGAATCGAGGCCTGGTCCATGCTGTGTACATCAACGGCCGCTGTTGCCGGACTCGGTGTAGCCCTACCCGAATGAACCGCTGGGCGGGGTCAGCTATCGAACTTGAACGAGACCTTCACACGTGCCCGGTAGGCAGTGACCTTGCCGTTTTCGACCTTCATGTCGAGGGTGGTGACCTCAGCCACCCGCAGGTCGCGCAGGGACTTGCTGGCGCGCTCGACGGCGCTCTTGGCAGCTTCTTCCCAGGAAGTTTCAGAGGTTCCAACCAACTCGACGATCTTGTATACGCTCATCACCGTTCTCCATTTCTGTAGCGCGTCCAGCTAAGGCTCGAAGACACTTCGAACCGCCGCGGCCCACGCACGTTACCACGACAGCTGTGTGCACCTCTGATGGAACGCAGAGGCGCGGCGGCGCTGAGGCACAACGCGGTGCTGGCTGCCATCGGCTGTTTTCTTGTTCCCAGGGGTGGTCTTTTCAAGGAACAACTCGTTCTGCAGCCTGGGCTTCCTGTGCATTGCCTCACAGTCGTTGACACATTCCGAGCGTCGCTGTCAAAGATCGGGGATCCTGAGCGCGCCGTATGTCTCTGCCCTGGGGATGCGAACAAGTGCTGGACGAATCCACGGCGGAGAGGTCATACTCGCGGCCTGCATTTGGATGAGGAAGCGAGTATGCAAGGCGAACAACAGGTTCTGGACTATTGCCGAAGATTCAGCAACGCCCAGCGATGGCAGAACCAGAGCGCAAGCTTCAGTTCGACGCTGGCGCTCTACGTGATCAAAGTCGACGTCGCGGGCGGCGGGAGCGTGGTAGGCGCGACTCCTGGCACGGTCTCGATCCCGCTCGATCCTGGCGAGAGCTGGTTCGTGTACTGTCCGAACACCTTGCTGCCCACAGACATACCCACGCTCGTTAGCGACGCTCACCTACATTTGGTGCCTCGGTTGTTTTTCGGGGCGGCGAGCAGCCTCACGTCCACCGCACTCTCCCAGCTCAGCGGGATAGGTTCTCTGCGGGCGCTCAGCCTGCCGCCAGACCTTGCCAGTCTGGACGGCCTCGGCGACGTCACCCAACTCACGAGCCTGGATCTGACGAACAACAAGCTGATCGCGGGCGCAGAGCTCGTGCACGTTGCGGCGTTGACGAACTTGCTGGAGGTCTCTCTCACAGCCTCGACTGCGATCGACGACCCGGGAATGGCCCACCTCGCAGCGCTCCCAGAGCTGCGCTTTGTGTACCTCAACGAGACTTCGGTCAGCGACGCCGGCGTCGCCACTTTGCTGGCAGGAGTCCCCAACTTGCGCGGGCTGCACCTCGATAGCCTGGCCGTGACCGACGCCACGGTGCCCGGCCTGCTGATGCGGCCTGCCTTGGAGCAGTTGGACCTGATGGCGACCCAGGTGACGGACGCGGGACTGCAGCAGCTCGCCAGCCTGACCGGACTGCGCATGCTCTTGATCGGGGCCAACAAGGCGGACGCCCTCAGCGACAACAGCGTGCTGACTCTGAGCCAAGCACTGACCGAGCTCCTCTTCCTCCGCGTGGCCTCCACGACCCTGGGCAACGCAGCCTTGGCGAACATGGGGAGTCTCGTCAAGCTGGACACGCTGGACCTCACCAAAACTGCGGTGGATGACGCTGGACTCAACCAGCTCGCCAGCTTGAGTACGCTGCGCAGTTTGTTTGTCTTGGGAACCCCAGTGACCCAGGCCGGTGCCGACGCGTTGGAAGCGCAGATACCTGGACTGCAGGTGTACCTCTGATAGCGCTTGTACAGGTCGGTGGGGCGGCGGCGCTTACGCCCGCGCATTGGTAACGGCAGCTCAGCCTTCGGCTCAGCCCGGAGGGGGTCGGTAGGCAGTGGCCGCGGACCTTCCTTGCGAGGCCTTGGGCGTGGGCCGGGGCAGCCCGCGGGCTACCCTGCGCCGAGTCTCACTCGAGCGGGCCTTCTGCGCATTGATGTCTACCCACTTCTGATCGTCAGGACCCAGAACGCTGGGCGGGAAGATGGCTCCGCGCGGGCAGGCCAGAGCGCAGCACAGGCAATCGATGCACTCATCGAGGCTGATGTAGGTCCTGTGCTCGTCTGAGAACATGCAGTCGATCGGGCAGACTGCGAGACAGTCTTCGTGTTTGCAGTCATAGCATTTTTCGGTGACGACCAAGGCCATAGTTCGACTCCTCACTCCACAGGTGCATGATGTCGAGGCGTCTTCGAGGGCAAACGCTTGCGATCGATCGGCGACGTTCCACACCCACACCATCGAATTGTCTCGTGAGTCCTCTCGCTGCACAACCCACCGCTCCAGATTGCGTTTCCCGCCTGAAGCCGGATTGCACTCCGAGATCAGGTTGGGGTACTCTGAGGCTACACGGAACCTTTGGAGGACAAGCGGTGAACAAGAAGCTGGCCATCTTTCTATGCCTTGCGACCTCGGCCTGGGCGCAGACGCAGCAGGAGCGCATCGATGACATCAACGATCTGCTCAACAATCAGCTGGGCCCCGAGACGGTGATTCCCGCCATCTACGAGTACGTCGACTTCTACTATCAGGAAGGCTACAGCGACGGCGCCATCGTGGACTACTTCGGGCAGGTGACGACCGGCAAGGGGGAGTTTGCCAAAGCGTTTGGGACCTGGCAGAAGTGGCTGGTCGGCTACATCAATGACCTGCTCAAGAGGTGTGACAGCCGTGGCATGCGCCGGTCCCTGGAGTTCCTGGATTTCTACAACGACGGCTACAGCGACGGGAGCCAGGTGCTCGACGAGCAAGCTGTCGAGCGTTCTGAGGAGTTCGGCGAAGCCTACCGCAAGTGGAAGGACGCCGACACGCTCCGCGAACGTCTGCGCGGGGGCGGTCCTGACCAGGGGTTCGAGTTTGCCGACCTCTCGGGCCTGCTCGCTCAGCTCCGCAACGCGGGCAGCCACGACGCCCGCCTGTTGGTCGCACAGAAGCTCGGAAGCGTGCAACCCTCAGTGCTCGCGCGCGCGGTGGATTGGCTTGCCGGGCTGCTGAGCGACCCGGACAAGTACGTCCGTTCCTGGGCCGCCTCCTCGCTCGGCAGGCTTGGGAATGCTGCCGGGTCCGCGGCCCCTGCGCTGATCTCGGGCCTGCAGGACCATAGCCGCGGAACCGCCAGGGAGTGCGCCGCGGCCCTGGCTCTGATTGTCGACCTACGCACGGACCGTGGCGCCGCGCAGGCGATCGAAGCGGCCTTCCACGACGAGGATGCACCTCTGGCAGCCTGGCCGACCCGAAGGAGATGAGGCCTAGCACAACCTGCTCGCACGATGCCCGCCCTGCACGGCGGGAAACAGCGGCGAAACGCGCAACCTCGCCGCCCCCCCCCTCGGATTCCACAAATCCCCTCTCTCCGTGCCCTGTCTCTCTGGAACGCAGTTTGTCTTGCAGCACGTCAGCAGCGGGCAACCCGGAAGTTGCTGCTCACGGGCCGCGCATGCCTGCGGACTTGATCTGAAACGTGGTATGATGAGGACTGTCCCACGCAATCAAGCCGAGTGTTGACACGGACCACGAGCCCGCCCGTGTGGCAGACAGGAGCGTTCATGGACCTTGAAGCCCGCGATGCTGCGCTGGACGAAACCTGTGCCGAGCTCCTACGCGAGACCGAGGCCCAACTGGAAGCCCGGGGCCGGGCGAGCATCGACCGCCGCCAAGGACTGAGCAGCTTGTGCCTGGTGCGCTGGATGGTGCGCCGCTGGTCGGACCGCGAAGACTCATGGGGCGCGTTGGTGCATCTCGAGCCGCGCTTCTTGCCTCCGGAGCCTGCCCCCCTGCTGGCCGATGCCCTCGCTCAGGCCCGGGGCGGTTGGCTGTTCTGCAGCGCAGGCTGGCGAGAGCGCTTCGAGCTGCGCTCGCTGGCGGCCGAAGCCCGCAAGGCGGGGGCCCGCTTGCTGCTCGAGAGTGGCAGGCTGGGACCACCCCTGCCGGCTGCCGCAATCCGCAGGCTGCGCCACCTCGACGGCTTCCACCTGGTGGCCAGCGACCCATCGCTGCGCAACTTGCGGCGGGCCGTGCTCGCCTACTGCCGGGCCCAGGGCATACTGCACCTACACGGGCAGCCGGGCACCGGCCGGCGCAGCCTGGCGCGCTGGGCCCACGCGCTGCTCGACGACCGCAATCTCGAGACGCTTGGCGCGGGCGAGAGCTCGATGCCGGCCGAGGGCCGTTGGCAGCTGGTCGAGCAGCTCTCCGAGCTGGAGCCGACGCAACTGGCGCCTCTGCGCGGGCAGATCCGGCGCCGCGAGCAGCGCTATCCGCGCTTCACGGTGCATGAGCAAGACAACGCGCCCGACCGGCCCCGGCATCCCGCGCTCGAGCCGCTGGTCGGCTCGAGCCCGGCGCTCAGCCAGCTGCTGACGCGTACCGAGCGTTTCGCCCGCAGTCCCCTGCCGATGCTCGTGCTCGGCGAGACAGGCACCGGCAAGGAGCTGATCGCCCGCGCGATCCATGAGCTGAGTGGACGCCGAGGGCGTTATGTCGTCATCGACCTGAACACCCGCAACGAGACCTTCGTCGAGAGCGCGTTGTTCGGACATGTGCGTGGGGCCTTCACCGGCGCCGCCAAAGCACGCTCGGGGGCGGCCGTTGAGGCCGATGGGGGCACCCTCTTCCTCGACGAGATCGGCAACCTCAGCCCCCGCTCGCAGGCCAAGCTGTTGCGTCTTTTGGAAGCCCGCGAGGTGCAGCCGCTGGGCTCGGACAGCTGCCAGAGCGTCGATGTGCGCATCGTCGCCGCGACCAACGTCGACCTCGAAGAGCTGGTGCGCACCGGGGACTTCCGGGGAGATCTCTACTACCGCTTCAACCCGAGCGCGACCCTGCGCGTGCCCGCACTGCGCGAGCGTCCCGGCGACATTCCCGAGCTCTCGCGGCACTTCCTGCAGAAGATGTTCCCCGAGCGGTCCCCGGATCTGTCCGAGGATGCGTTGCGCCGGCTGAGCAGCTGGCCCTGGCGGGGCAACGTCCGCGAGCTGCGCCACATCGTCGAAGCGGCGGCGGTCGAGAGTGAGGGCCAGCGTATCGAGGTCGCGCATCTCGGCTCCCTGGCCCAGGCAACCTGCCGCGAGGCGCCGTTGATCGTGGTCAGCAGCGAGTCTCCCGAAGAGCGGCAGCGCAACTGGGGCCTGACACGCAGTGAGATCCAGGCTCTGACGGCGGTCACGCTCGAGCTGCCGCCGTTGGGAGACCGGGGACCGCTGGCCATCCGCAACGCGGTGCTCGGTCTGCTCGCCGGCCGGCCCATCCGCAGCCGTGCCCTGGCGGTGCTGGAGCGTCGCAGTTGGTGGGGGAACTACACCGAGCTGGTCTCGGATATGGCAGCGATCCGCGGCAGCATCAACGGCCCGGTCGACATTCCCGAGCTGGAACAGCGCCTGCCCAACCTGCTCGACGGACTCGACCGGGCGCCTCTGCGCATGGTGCTCTTTCCCAGCATCCACAACGGCCACCTGGTCGGCTTGGAGCGTGAGTTTTCCGAGCGCGGCATCTTGATCGGTCGCACCAGCCAGCTGTCCGAGCTGCGGCCCCGGGCCGGCGATCGGCGGCTGGAGCAACGCTGGCAGGCGATCGAGAGCCTGGCCGGGTCCGCGTCGTTGGGGTTGCTCAATCTCAGCTTCCTGGGCAGGTTGAGCCGGGCGCATCTGTTGCTGCTGCGCGATGCCGGGGGGATGGTCGTACACAAGCTCCCAGGGGCTCCCCTGCGGGTGTTGGCCGGCCCACTGGACGCCAACAGCGAGCTGTTCGAGGTCAAGACCGGCAACGCTGTCGAGATCGGCACAGCGGGCGAGATCCAGGTGGTAGACGAACAACGGGAGCAACCCTATCTGCGGCTGCTGGCCTTCACGGGAGCGGCTGCCGGAGCTCTCGAGCCGGGCAGCCTCGAGCGCTTCGCCGCCGAGCCGGCAGAGCGAACCCTGGGCGTGCCGCAGCGGCGCAAACAAGTCTGGGGGTTGCGTGATTTCGAGGTCCAGGCCCTGGCCGAGACCCTGGTGCGGGCGCTGACAGAGCCGGGTTCCCTGGCCTCGCAGCTGCGCGGGGCGGCGCGTGAGTGGCTCGAGAGCGCTCCTCAGCCTGGCCGCCTATCTCGACAGCTCCCACCCCACCCAGTCGTGCTCGCGGCTGTTCGCCCACGACGAGAACGAGGCCTTGCGGGAAGCCCTGCAAGAACGCCTGGCGGGCTTGGAGAACGGTCGGGCAGCCTGGCTCAAGCTGCCCGTCGGTATCCGGCGTTCGGTCGAGCTCGAGGGCTGAGTCGCGAGGCGCTTGCTCCGCCTCGACAAGCTCGTGCCCTACGCTACACTGGCACTGGGAGACAAGCCCGTGCCTGAGCTCGATTCCACCTATATGGCGCTGCGCGCCTGGTGCGCCCAACGCTCTCTGCTCGGAAAGCCCTTGAGCCTGGGCCTCGACCTCGATGCACTCTCCCTCAGCCTGACGTTCTCGGCGTTGCAGCGCAAGCTCGAAGAGGCCTCCAGGCTAGCGTCCATCCAGAGCCTCGCCACAGAGCCGAGGCCGGCTGATGCGCCGGCCCCCTCCCCGCAGACTGCCGACGAGTCGGGCGTCGACCCCTCGCTGCTGGCGGCCTCAGCACAGGGGCCCGCATTGACCGAGGCGCCTGAGCCCGCGATCGACCTTCCCGAGCGCCACGATGAGCGTTTCGAGGTGGTCGGTGCGCTCTCGGGCGGCATGGGCGTGGTGACCATCTGCTACGACCACCTGCAGCGCTTCCCCTTTGCGATCAAGACCTTCCGCGAAGATGTCTTCTTGAATGACGTCTCCACCCTGGCAGCCTTCACCCGGGAAGCGCGCATCTGGACCGGGCTCGGCAGCCATCCCCATATCGTGAGAGCCTTCGGCACCCGCTTGATCGAGGATGTGCCGTATCTGTTCCTCGAATGTGTGCCGGGACCGACGCTGAAGCAGGTACTGCAGAAAGGTTGCCTCGAGGCACCAGACGCCATCGAGGTCGGGCTGCAGATCTGCCGCGCCTTGCGCTACGCCCGCAGCCGCGCGCGTGGTTTCGTCCATGGTGACCTGAAACCATCCAACCTGCTGGTCTGCAAAGGGGTGGTCAAGGTCACCGACTTCGGCCTGGCGCGCGATCTGCTACGCAAACAGCAGCGCAGCGGCGCCGCGGGCCCGCCCGCCTACATGGCACCCGAGCAATGGAGCGGTGTGGGTCTGTCCGAGAAGACCGACGTCTACGCGCTGGGAGCGGTCCTGTACGAACTGCTCAGCGGCCGCAAGCCCTTTGAATACAAAAGCATCCGGCAATACAAAGAGCAGCGCAAGCGCGACCTGCCGCCGCCTCCGCTGCATCTGGGCACTTCCTGGGACGCGCTGAATGACGTGGTCGCGCAGTGCCTGGCCAAGCCACAGGAGGCCCGCCCCGACCTCAAACGCCTCGAGACGATGCTCGGGGCTCTGGCAGTACCTGCGCAGGTGCGGCGCATCCGTCGGCCGGCGCCGATCCGCAGTCCGTGGGCCTGGTGGCAGCGGAAGCTGGCCGGCTGGCGCGAGGGCCGCCGTATCCGCTCGGTGCTGGCCTTCGGCAGCGCCTATGCCGGCGGTATCGAAGAGGCCATCCGCCGGCAGCTGGCGAATCTGCAGGGGCGGAACCTGAAGATCTGGGAGCTGCAGCGGCTGATCGCGCTGTCGAAGCTGCGTGACTCCCACCCCGACGCCTTCAAGGGCTGGACCGCGGGCAGCATCGACTTCTCTGGCCTTGAGCTGGCGGGCCGTGACCTGCGGGGGCTCTACCTGCCGGGCGCTGACCTGGGCGGTCTCAACCTGTCGGGCGCCGACTTGCGCGGCGCCAACCTGCGCGGAGCCTTGCTGATCCGTTGCGATCTGCGCCGCACCAAGCTGCGCTGGGCGGACTTGTCTTGCGTGCGGCTCAACGAGGCCCAGCTCGAGAAGACCGATCTGCGCAAGACCGATCTGAGCGATGCTGAGCTGGGATTCACCGACTTCCGCGGCTGCCCGATGGCCGGGGTCAAGTTGGGCGGGGTCAGTTATCTCGAGACCCGCCTCGATCCCTCGGCCTTGCCTTCGGTGCGCGCGCTGCTGCATCAGCCCAAGCGCGCTTCGCGCATGCAGGGGCTCGGGCTGCTGGAGCGTGTCGAGCCGCATCCCAAGGTCCTGGCGGCTCTACAGCAACCACTGCAGGATCCTGAGGAAGCCGTCTGGACGCGTGCTGCCGAGCTGTTGAAGGGCTACGACGTGCAGGCGGCAGTGGCCGCGCCCCTGCTGGTCAAGCAAGCCCGCAGCGCATCCCTGGCGGGACGTCTGAAGATCGTCGAGGTGCTCGAGTGCATCGGGGACTTCCGCGGCCTGGGGACGATGTCCTTCAATGATTGGCAGAAGTCGCTCGACGTCCCCGTACGGGTCGGGGTCCACAGCCAGACCGGCCAGGGCCGCGAGGACAAGCAGGTGGTGCGCTTGCTTGTCAGCCTCTCCCAGGCCAGCGAGACGTCATTGCAGTGTGCAGCCGTGCATGCCCTGGGATGCATAGAGCCGCGGCTGGAGTCGAGCCGCGAGGCTCTGCACAGGGCGCTGCGCGGCCCGCCAGAGGTCGCGTTGGAAGCGCTGTCGGCCTTGCGCAACTTCGACCCCGGCGGCGAGCTGGCCGGAGCCAAGCTGGCCAGTGTCTTGCGGCGGGCCCTGCGCGGCTCACCAGCCGCGGCTCTGGAGGCGGTGCGGGAGTGGCGGCGCAGCGGACGGCCGCAGGAAGTGGGGGGGGACGCCCTGCTGGCGGGCCTGAGGCGTGCGCTCGCCAGCGAAGAGCTGGCGCGGCTGCACGAGGTGCTCGACGAGCTGGAGGCGCTGGGGCTCGCGGCCCGAACCGCCGGGCCCGAGCTGGCTGCGGCGCTGCAGCATGACGATGAACCTCTACGCCTCCGCTTGATCGGTCTATTGCGCCGGCTGGCGTTCAGGCGTGCGCTTCCCGCGCTGCGAGCGCTCGAGAATGACAGCCGCCCGTCGGTGCGGGGAGCGTCCCGACGGGCTGTCGGCGAGCTCTCCAGCAGCAGCGCCGTGGCCGACGCCCCGTTCGAAGGGAGCGCGCCTTCCGAAGCGTCGGAGCCGCGGTCCAAACCTTCCCGCAGTGCCTCGGATTCCCTAAGATAGGCGGCTACTACCCGCGCGGTTGTGCGCGCGGCCGACGGAGCCAGCATGCGCGCCTTCTTCGTTGTCTTGATTCTCGCGGCCCTCTGCGTCGGTGGCTACGTCTACTTCGTGGCGGCAGAAGCGCCGGACCCCGGCAAGGAGCAGCTGCAGACCGAAGAGGTCGCCCGCGGTCCGCTGCGGGTCGTGGTTGCTGCCACCGGCGAAGTCCGTCCGCTGCGCCAGATCGAGCTCAAGTCGAAGGCCAGCGGAGAGGTCGTGGGCTTCCCGAAGCGCGCGGGCGACCCGGTCGAGCAGGGCGAGCTGATCATCGAGCTCGACCAGTCGACCGAGCTGCGCAACCTGCGGCGGGCGGAGGCCGAGCGCGACACGGCCCTGGCTCAGCTGCAACTCACACAGCTCGAGCATCGGCGCGCGCTCCAGAACTCCCTCTCCGCAGTGAGCAGCGCTGAGGCCGACGATGAGACCAAACGGGCCGAGTACCAACGCCAAAAGAACCTGACAGTCGGTGTGTCAGAAAACGACCTGGGGACCGCCAAGCTCAACCATGTGATGGCCGAACAGCGGCTCCACCAGGCGCGTATCGAGCTCGAGCACATCAGGGGACGGCAAGCCCCCGACAGCCTCCTCGCCCAGGCCCGCCTGCAGCAGGCGCAGGTCACGCTCGAGGAGGCTGAAGACCGCCTCGAAGACATCCAGATCCGCTCTCCGATCCGCGGAATCCTGCTGCAGAAGCTGGTCGAGGAGGGGCAAATCGTCGCCTCGGGCATCTCCGCGACCAGTGGAGGAACCCCGCTGGGGGTCGTCGCCGACACGTCGATCATGGTCATCGAGGCCAACATCGACGAGACCGATATCGGCCAGGTACAGGTCGGCCAGCGGGTAGAGCTGACCGTCGATGCCCATCCGGGGGCCACGCTCGTCGGCGTCGTCGATCTGATTCCGCCGTTGGGCGAGCTCGAGAGCAACATCCGCGTCTACCGCGCCAAGATCAATGTCAGCGGCCCGCAGCTGGGGTTGCTGAAGACCGGCATGACCGCCAACGTCGAGATCATCATCGAAGAACGCCAGGATGTGCTGCACATTCCCAGCACGGCGATCTATCGTGACCGGGATGGCATCTTCGTATGGCTACCCGGGCCTGAGGGTAAGACCCGCCAAGCCGTGGAGATCGGCCTCGACACGGGGATCCAGGCCGAGGTGCTGAGCGGATTGGAGGTGGGCCAGACGATCCTCATCGTCTCCGAGGCCTCGTCGGGCTATGGGGGGAGACGCTAGTGTCGCAGCGTGTCATCGAGGCGCGGGGCCTGCGCAAGATCTACCGCATGGGTGAGGTGCGTCTCGAGGTCCTCAAAGGTGTCGATCTGTCCGTCGAGGCCGGAGCCTACCTCTCGATCATGGGCCCCTCGGGGAGCGGGAAGTCGACCTTGATGAACATCATCGGCTGTCTGGATAGTCCCGATGCCGGCGAGTATGTGCTGGCCGGCGACACCGTCTCAGACCTCGATGATGACGCCCTGGCCAGCATACGCGGGCGCCGGATCGGCTTTGTCTTCCAGACCTTCAACCTGCTGCCCCGCTTGAGCGCCCTCGACAATGTGCAGCTGCCTCTCGACTACCAACGCGCCCCCAAGGCGCGGCAGCGCTCCCTAGAGGCCCTGGCGCAGGTGGGACTGGGCGGCAGGGCGCATCACACGCCGAGCCAGATGTCGGGGGGCGAGCGGCAGCGGGTCGCGATCGCGCGGGCGATCGTGACGCGGCCAGCGATCTTGCTGGCCGACGAGCCGACCGGCAACCTCGACACCAGGACCGGCCAGGAGATCCTGCAGATCTTCGATGGCTTGAGCGGTCAGGGGGTGACCATCGTGATGGTGACCCACGACCGCTCTGTGGCCGAGCGAGCGCAGCGCATCATCCATTTCCGCGATGGTTTGATCGAACGTATCGAGGAGCGCTGAGATGTTCTGGAAGACCGTCAAGACCGCACTGCGCAGCCTGTGGGCGAACAAGTTGCGTTCGTTTCTGGCTGTGCTCGGCATCGTCATCGGGGTCAGCGCCGTGATCATCATGATCGCGATGGGCAAGGGCGCCGAAAAGCAGATCACCTCATCGCTGACGAACCTGGGCACCAACCTGATCTTTGTCAGCCCCGGCTTCCGTGCCGCGGGCGCCGGCCACGCGCGCAACACCGAAGCGCAGACGCTGATTCTGCCGGACATGACCGCGTTGGCCAGCCTTCCGCACATCCGCGCCGTCGCCCCGGACGTGACCTCGAACTTCCAGGTCAAGTTCCGCAACAAGAACCGGGCAGCTCGGGTCGTGGGAACCTGGCCGGAGTACCTGGAGGTCCGCAACTACGGTGTCGACCGGGGCCGCTTCTTTGTCCGCGAGGAGGTGTCGACGGGGCGGCGGGTGTGCGTGCTCGGCAAGAACGTGGCCGAGCAGCTGTTCGGTTATGTCGACCCGATCGGTGAGGTGCTGAAGATCGACCGCAAGAACTTCGAAGTCATCGGCGTGATGGAAGCCAAGGGAGGCATGCGCTGGATGAACTTCGACGAGTTCGTCTACGTGCCGATCACGACCGCGATGACCCGGCTGGTCAACCGCAAGCACCTCGACCAGATCATCGTCAGCATCGATGAGCCCGAGAACGTGCCCGAGGTGACCCAGCTCGTCGAGGCGGCGATGCGCAAGCGCCACAAGATCGCGCCGGGCAAGAATCCCGACTTCAGCATCTCGAGCATGACCGACTGGTTGCAGCAGCGGCGCGAGATGTCGCAGGCTTTCACCTTCCTGCTGGCCGGCATCGCGGGAGTCAGCCTGCTGGTAGGCGGGATCGGGATCATGAACATCATGCTGGTGACTGTCACTGAGCGCACGCGCGAGATCGGCATCCGCAAGGCCGTGGGGGCGCGCCGTAGCGACATTTTGCGGCAGTTCCTGATCGAGTCGGTCACGATCAGCGTGCTGGGAGGTGGTATCGGCATCCTGGTCGGCGTCTTCGGGGCCGACTGGGTGGCGCAGATGGCGATCTGGCAGTCGTTTGCGCGCGGCGAGGGCACGATCTCCAGCATCATCGTGCCGGAGTCGATCGCGCTGGCCTTCGGCTTTTCGTGCTTTGTCGGGATCTTCTTCGGCATCTATCCGGCGCTGAAGGCCTCTCGCCTGGCCCCGGTGGACGCGCTGCGCTACGAGTAGGTGCTAGTGCCTCGCCGCGTAAGTTCCGGATACACCCTGTAGGGGCGGGGTCTACCCCCGCCCGAGGCCGCGTAAGTTCCGGATACACCCTGTAGGGGCGGGGTTTACCCCCGCCCGAGGCCGCGTAAGTTCCGGATACACCCTGTAGGGGCGGGGTTTACCCCCGCCCGAGGCCGCGATAGTGAAGCGTCCGAGTCTGCGAGGCGGGAGGGGGTGAACCCCTCCCCTACAGAAGATGGCGGGTTCTGGAGGTTCTCACACAGGTGCTTAGTCGATCTGCCGGCTGTCTCCGCCGGTGCTGCGTGCCATGGCTTCGAGCAGGCCGTGGTTGGCCTCAGCGAAGCCGAGTGTGACAACGCGCGCCTGGATCATACGGTTCTGTTCCTCGAGGCCGTCGAGCATCACGCAGTCAGGGATGTTCTGCGAGCGCATCGGGTAGCCGTCGGTCAGCACGACCACAGTGTCGACGCCCTCGAGCGTCAGAGCCTTGCGCAGGGCCCGGTCGAGGCGGGTGTGGTTGCCTTCGACATCGAGCTGGGCGACATACGCGCGGGCAGCTTCGCGGCTGCGCTTGTTCGCCTTGACCTGGCCTTCCTGCCAGGGGCGCACCTCATTGGCGAAGCTGAGGATGTTGAAACGTGTGCCGTCGGGCAGGCTCTCGATGGTGCGTTGCAGCTCCTGCTTGGCGGGCTCGAGCAGCTTCGAGACTCGCATCGAGCAAGAGGTGTCGAAGATGAACACCAGGTTCGGTGAGACCAGGGGCGCGTCGTAGAAACTGACGGTGGGCTCTGCGAGGCCGGTAGGCGGGCGTTGCTGCGTGTCCAACTGGCCGTCGAACCAGTTCTCGTAGTCTTCTCCCAACCCCAGCCGCACGCCGACAAGCTCATCGAGCACGGCGGCCGCCTGCTGCTGTTCTCCGTCGGGTTGCTTGTCGCGCGACTTCATGTGCGCAATCAAGGCATAGACGACGGGCAAGCGCTTGCGGGAGCGCAAGGCGAGAATCGTGCGGCGCCGGACGGCGGGGTGCCGGTCGGACAGCGCATCGAGCAGCAACTCGTCGTCTTCTTCGCGGGCGCGCAGCTCGAGCACCTCGACGGCAAAAACCCGCTCGAGGGGCGCTCCCTTCGAGAGCAGCCGGGCGATGCCGCGGGCATCTTCGACGCCGGCCAACAGCTTGCGGGTCAGCCGGTAGCTGCTCTCGACAGGCAGCAATGCGTCGAGCTGATCGAGGATGGCGTCGGTCGCTTTGCGCGCATCGAGAGCGGCCAGGGCGGCCAGGGCCTGATGGGTCACGCCGCGTTCGCCCGCGCGCAGGGCGGCCTTGAGCCGTTTGCGTAGCGCCGAGACGCTCTGTTCGGCAGGTTCGGGTGCCGCCACCAGCTGCTGGTCGAAGATGCGGCGCGTGCCCGGTCCGAACAGGCCGTCGGCGCTGAGGCCGGCGGAGCGCTGGAAGTCCTCGAGCGCGGTGCGTGTCTGCTCGCCATACACACCGTCGCGGTCGAGCTCGTACCCCAGCCAGGCCAGCGCCCACTGCAGGGCTGCCACCTCGGCGCTCTGCATACCGGGCTGCAGTTGGGCTGTCGGAGGCAGTTGCTCGTAGTGCGGCGGCAGAGGCAGCTGTTGGGCGAACCCCGTCAGGCACAGTAGACATATGAGCAGGCTGCGGAACACGCGAGAGCCCTCCGGGTCCTGCCGCCACTATAGCATTTTCCCGTCGCACGTTGATGGTCGGGTCCCTGCGATGGAACGCCGGGCGGCCGCTTGAGATCGGGCTCCAGTGCGTTTTTTCTTGCTCTGGTGGAGTGCTTGCTGTCCAATCGGACAGTGGAGGACGTTGTAATGATCGAGCTGACGTGCGGTGGATGCGGGCATACCGCCGCTTACCAGCAGGAAATCCCCCTGTGTAGCAGCTGCGGCGCCGAGATCAGGGATACCCCGCGCGCTCACTTCACCAATGAGGGACGTACCAGTACCTCCCGTTTGAAGGGCAAGCTCGCGTCGTTCATGCGTCGTAAGGGTGATGATCTGGGGGCCGACGGGCGGGTCGCCAAGGTCTCGCTCGGGGGGAGTCTGAAGCAGTTCCTCGACAAGCGTGTCGAGGACATCGATGACGATCCGACCGACAACCACTTCATCCAACCCAAGGAAGAAACCAAGTCCTTGGGAGGGAGCCTGAAGCAATTCCTCGACAAGCGAGTCGAGGACATCGATGACGATCCGACCGACAACCATTTCTTGCAGCCACGGGAAAAGAAGGTCCGGCTGGGGGGAAGCCTGCAGCGGTTTCTGCGCCGTCCGTCGGCGCCTCCTCGTGAAGTCGAAGACGAGTTTCAGGATGCGCCTCTGCCAGTCGTGGAACCAGCCGAGGAGCCGGCGGCCGAGGTTCCCCTGAAAGCCACTGAGCCCGCGCAGCTCGAGGCCTCCGATGAAGAGCTCGAGACGACAGACCTGGTCGATGAGCCGGAGATTCTCGAGATTCCTGCACATTCCGCCGAGCCCGCGCTCGCAGCCGCCCCGAGCTTGCCCGAGCTGGATGAGGGGGAAGCGGCCGAGGCGCTCGACGACGCCGAGCTGTTGGACTCGGATGACGAAGTGCTCGACGAGACCGAGCTGTTGGACTCGGATGAGGAAGAGCTCGACGAGACCGAGCTGTTGGACTCGGATGACGAAGAGCTCGAGGGGCTCGACGAGACCGAGCTGCTGGACTCGGATGAAGAAGCCGCTCAGGCCTCGGCCGTCGCAGACCCGAAACCCGCGGCCGCGCCTGCGGTGGTGCCCGAGACTCCGCCCGTGGTCCCCCGAGCTGCAGTGCGGCCTAAAGCTGTCACCGCAAGGCCGGCCCCCCCACCTCCCGCTTCCCCCGCGAAAACTGTGGACACACCCGCCATCCAGAAGCCCGGATCGGGACTTCGGAAGGCGATCACGCCCTCGATCTCCTTTCCCGCTCGAGCCAAGACACCGGCCCCCAACGTGCCTCCACGTCCTGCCTCCGACACGAAACGCAACCGCCGCATCCTGACCCCGTCCATCATCAAGCCGAACAAGCCTCGTCCCCGCTGAGGCCGCTCTCGAGCCCCCCGTTTCCGCTTTGATTTGTCCGCCCTTCGGGCCCGCGTGGTATACTCGCGGGCCCCAATCATCGTGAAACGCAACCAGCGACCTCACAGGGAGGCTATCCATTGGCCACAAACAAGCGAGTCTACTTCTTCGGCGACGGACAGGCCGAAGGCAAGGGTGACCAGAAGGAGCTGTTGGGCGGCAAGGGCGCCGGCCTGGCAGAAATGACCCAGCTCGGCATTCCCGTGCCGGCGGGCTTCACCATCGTCACCGAGGTCTGCAACGAATACTACGAATCTGGCAACACCTTGCCCGACGGCCTGCGCAGAGAGATGTCCGAAGCCATGGCCCGGGTGGAGGCGATCTTCGGTCTGCGCTTCGGTGATGAGGCCAATCCTCTGCTGGTCTCGGTCCGCTCGGGTGCGCGCGTCTCGATGCCAGGCATGATGGACACCGTGCTGAACCTC
Organism: Planctomycetota bacterium; assembly: GCA_029260765.1. Lineage (GTDB taxonomy): Bacteria > Planctomycetota > J058 > JAJDCP01 > JAJDCP01 > JAJDCP01. The sequence continues at coordinate 27,400 of JAJDCP010000095.1, read as the reverse complement.
GGGCTGAACGACAGGTCGGTCGAGGGGCTTGCCGAGGCCACGGGCAACCGTTGTTTCGCTTTCGATAGCTACCGGCGCTTCATCCAGATGTATGGCGACGTGGTGCTGGGGGTGGAGTCCGAGCACTTCCAAAAGTCGCTCGAAGAGGTCAAGCATGCCGCGGGGGCTGCGCAAGACTGCGACCTCGACGCTGCTGCGCTTGAGAGCCTGATCCCGCGTTTCAAGGCGATCGTTGAAGAACACACGGGCAAGCCCTTCCCTCAGGATCCCCAAGTGCAACTGCTGACCGCGGTCAGCGCGGTGTTCAGCTCGTGGAACAACCAGCGGGCCAAACGCTACCGCAAGATCCATGGCATCCCGGGCCACTGGGGCACGGCCGTCAACGTCCAGGCGATGGTCTTCGGCAACCGAGGCGAAGATTGTGCGACGGGCGTCGGCTTCACCCGCAATCCCAGCACAGGTGAGCACGCTTTCTTTGGCGAGTACATGGTCAACGCCCAGGGCGAAGACGTGGTCGCCGGCATCCGCACCCCTGAGCCGGTCAACAAGATCGAAGGTCCGGGCAGTCTCGAAGAGCGCTTCCCTGAGTGCTACCAGCAGCTGCTCGAGATCGCGGCGCGCCTCGAGAAGAACTACCGCGACATGCAGGACATCGAGTTCACCATCCAGCACGGCAAAGTCTGGATGCTGCAGACCCGCACCGGCAAACGCACGGGGCGCGCTGCCGTGCGCATCGCGGTCGAGCAGTGTGAAGAGGGGTTGATCGAAGAGCGCGAGGCCGTGCTGCGTATCGATCCGAACTCGCTCGATCAACTGCTGCACCCGACGCTCGACCCGAAGGCTGCGAAGACCGTGTTGGCCAAAGGGCTGCCGGCCAGTCCTGGCGCCGCTTCGGGCAAGATCGTCTTCCACGCCGATGACGCCGAGCGCATCAGCAAAGAGGGCACGAAGGTGCTGCTCGTGCGTGTCGAGACCTCTCCCGAAGACATCCATGGCATGTACGCGGCCGAAGGTATCTTGACCGCCCGCGGTGGCATGACCTCGCATGCGGCGGTGGTGGCTCGCGGTATGGGTACGCCGTGCGTGGCCGGCTGTGGGGCCCTGCGGATCGACTTGGACGCCAAGCAGCTGCACGTGGGCGGCAAGGTCTTCGACGAGCTGAGCGTTTTGACCATCGACGGGGGCAGTGGCGAGGTGATCGAGGGCGATGTGCCGCGTATCCCCGCCGATCTCAGTGGCGAGTTCGGGCGCGTGATGGAGTGGGCAGACAGGTACCGCCGGCTGAAGGTGCGCACCAATGCTGACACTCCCGAAGATGCGGCCCGCGCACGCGAGTTCGGTGCTGAAGGCATCGGGCTGTGCCGCACCGAGCATATGTTCTTCGGCGAAGACCGCATCGAGGCGGTGCGCCGCATGATCCTGGCGGCCGACGAGGCGGGGCGGCGTGAGGCGTTGAAAGATCTGCTTCCCATGCAGCGCAGCGACTTCATCGGTATCTTCAAGGCCATGGACGGGCTGCCGGTCACGATCCGTCTGCTCGATCCGCCGTTGCACGAGTTCCTGCCCCAGGAAGACAGCCAGATCGAAGCCCTCGCTCAGGCCATGGGCGTCGAATTCAAGACTCTGAAGATCAAGAACGAGAGCCTGCATGAGCTCAACCCGATGCTGGGCCATCGGGGTTGTCGGCTCGGGATCACCTACCCCGAGATCTACGAGATGCAAGCGCGCGCGATCGCCGAGGCCTCGTGTGAAGCGGCGGCGGCCGGCGTCGATGTCCAACCCGAGATCATGGTGCCTCTGATCAACCACGTCAAAGAGCTCGAGCCCCTGCGGGCGATGATCGTACGGGTCCTGAGCGAGGTGCAGGCAGAGAAGGGCGTAAAGGTCGATACCCTGATCGGTACGATGATCGAGTTCCCACGGGCCTGCCTGACGGCCGATAAAATCGCGGCCCAGGCAGACTTCTTCTCGTTTGGTACCAACGACTTGACGCAGACGACCTTCGGTCTTAGCCGCGATGATGCGGGGACTTTCCTGCCAGAGTATGTCGACAAGGGCATCTACCCGATCGATCCGTTTGTTTCGATCGATGTCGACGGCGTGGGGCGGCTGGTGAAGATGGCCATCGAACTGGGGCGCGGCGTCAAACCTGGCATGAAGATCGGCATCTGTGGTGAGCACGGGGGTGAGCCTGCCAGCGTCAGCTTCTGCCACGCTGCGGCGCTCGACTACGTGTCGTGTAGCCCCTTCCGGGTGCCGGTGGCGCGGCTGTCGGCCGCCCACGCGCAGCTCAAGCAAGGCTGAGCGGCAGGTGGTGCTCAGGCAGACGGGTTTGCCGTTGCTCGCCTGCGCACTGCTGAGCTGCTTCCAGGGCTGTCTGGGCAGCCGCTGGATCGCCGTGCCCGACTATCCCCGCGCGCCCGGTTCTTCCGGGCGTTTCTGTTTGTTGGGCGACCTGCAACGCACCTCCTGGCTCGAGTTCTGGCGCGAGCAGAACGACCCTGAGCGGACGGCGATTGTGGCTGCCGTGGCTGCGCGCCAGCCCGACTTTGTGGTCGGGCTGGGCGATCTGGTCTTCAACGCGGCCGATCTGGGCCAATGGCAGCAGCTCGACGTCTTGCTGGAACCACTGCGTGCCGGCGGTATCCCGCTGTTTCCCGTCTTGGGGAACCATGAATACTGGGGCGACGACCGGTTGGCACTGGGCGCGCTCCGCAGGCGTTTCCCCCGGCTCTCCGCGCAGACATGGACCAGCTTGCGTCATGGGCCGCTGGTGGTGCTTCTGCTCGACTCCAACCAGGGCCCGCTCGGTCCCGAAGCTTGGCAGCGGCAGCGGGTCTGGTTCGCCCGCACGCTCGCGCAGCTTGACGCGGACCCCACCGTGCGGGGAGTCCTGGTCTGCGCACACCACCCGCCGTTCACCAACAGCACCGTGACGGGAGACGAGCTGCATGTGGCTCGTGACCTGCTGCCCGACTTCTTCGCCGCACGCAAGACACTGGCACTGGTCAGCGGTCATGTCCACAACTACGAGCGCTTTGAACAGCAGCAGCGCTGCTTTCTGGTCAGCGGCGGAGGAGGGGGGCCGCGGGCTGCTTTGTTGCCTGAAGCAGAGCAGCGCCACGCCGACCTGTACTCCGGGCCCAGCCTGCGGCCCTTCCACTTCATAGAGGTTGTGTTGGGAGGCGAAGGGCTGGAGCTCGAGGTGCTGGGGATCCGGAAGGGAGAGCACCGCCTGTTCAGCTTGGAGCGCTTCCGGTTGCCATGGCCCGATCCGGAGTAGAGTTGCGCTCAGCGGGCGGCTTCCCACCAGCGCCGCAGATTGTCCAGAGCACGCTCCAGGGGACCTGGCCTGGCGTTCGGCGGCGGTCCTTGGCTGCGCCTCTCGTCTTCGTATGCCTGCAACCGAGCTTCCAGCTCGAGCCGGGTGGTCCGCTCGCGGCTCAGGTCTGTTTCCAGCTCGGCGTTGCGGCCAGCCAGCAGCTCCTGTTCACGCAGCGCGGCCAGGTGGTCACGCCACCAGGCGGGCTCGGGGGCCCAGTCCTCGGCCGAGAAGGGCAGCTCGGGTTCGTGCACCCGCCGGCAGAGCTCGGCATACAAGCCTTCGACCGCCGGCTGCAAGGCCTCCGCAGGCACACCGCGAGAGTGGTCGAGCTGCGGCTGGACCGCACCGCGCATGGCGTGGCGGGTCTCGGTGGATGGCGCGCGTGCAAAGCAACGGTCCAGAAAATCCGCCAGCCGGGCAGACTCGGCCGCCGGGTCGGCCAGCAACGCCTCATAGCGCACGAAGCACCGCGGAGCCTCGGTGTCGAGCCTTCGCAGGAGCTCGTGGTAACTGCACTGCCAGAGTAGCTGGCTGCGTGTCTCGGGGAAGCCGTCGCGGCGCCGCAGCGAAGCCAGTGTACCCTGTGGGTGGCGTATCGAGATGAGGCAGGCCACGCGTCCCCAGATCGGCTGCCAGAAGGGGAGCAGAAAGGGCAGCCTGGGATCCTTCCAGAGCCACGGCTGCGCTCCCGTGGAGCGGGCCTTGCGGAGCAGCCCACGGGCAGCTTCGACCAACTTCGCATCGTGCGCTGCCTCTACCAACGCGGCCGGGTCCGGGGGCAGCAGCCAGGAAGCGTCGAGCCGTTCGAGCAGCGCGCGGTTGAAATCCACCAGCGCCTGCGGTTCCCAGTACCCGCGTGGATTCCAGCCGTTGGCGGGTACCAACTCAGCTTCGGGAGGCATGCCCGCCCCCCAACGCATGGCCAGCTCGGCCAGCAACGAGCTGCCGCTGCGGTGCATGCCCAGCACCACGATGCCGTCGACGTCCATGCGCACTTCGCCTCCGGGACGATTGTGGCACAGCTTGAGGGACGCTTCAATGGCAGCGCGCCATGCCGCACGCAGCCGTCGAAGCAACAGGCAGTCGCAGAAATCGGGTTGCCTGCGTCTGGCGGTTGCCGCAAGGGGCATGAAACGGCTTGCCAAATGTGCGAGCGTCGGTTGGAATGGGCTGGGTCCGTAATAGGAGAATCGCCATGTCCGAACCCCAGTCGCCTGAAGAGGCGTTTGCTGCCATGTCCGCGCCGGGCGAGGCGCACCAGAAGCTCGAGCCCTTCGCTGGCACTTTCAAAGCCGAAGTGCGCCTCTGGATGGGGGCGGACGAGCCGCTGTTGTCGACAGGTACGATGGTCAATGCCTGGGATCTCGGCGGCCGCTACCTCAAGATGCACTACACCGGGGATCCCATTGACGGACCTTACCCATCCTTAGGAGGGCGCGGTTTCTGGGGATACAACAAGATCATCGAGCGCTACGAGGGCTTCTGGATCGACAACGCCAGTACAGTCATGCAGTTCGAGACAGGGGATCTCGATGATTCTGGCAAAGTCTGGACGATGACGGGCGAACTGCTGAACCCCGAGACGGGCGAGCCGGTCGAGAAGACCTCTCGGATCACGTTGGTCGACGAAGACCATCACACGCTGGAAATGTACTTCGGCAGCGGTGAAGAGGCGGTCAAGTCGATGGAATTCCGCTACGCGCGGGCCTGAGTGCAGGCGACGAGCCGTGCGCGGCTGCTGGAGCTTCGATGGCCTCCTTTCTTGGCGAGACACACGCCGGCTACAGCTTCGACACCATGCTCGGCGAGGGGCCGCGGGGCACAGTGTACCGGGGCACGAGCCTGAGGGATGCCGAGCCTGTCGTGCTTCGGGTGCTGCCTGACGATCTGCCGGCCGACCGGATCAGCCAGCTGCTGGGTCAGCTGCAGATGCTTGAGCGGCTGCAGAATCCGCACCTATTGCACGTCTACAAGGTCTTCAAGAGTCATTCGCTGTACTGCATAGCGATGCGCGATGCGCGGGGCGGATCCTTGCGCGGTCTGCTCGACCGGGAGGGCCGGCAGCTCGAGGTGCGGGCAGCGGCCTACATCCATCAGGCAGCCCTGGCGGTCGCCGCCGCGGCGGCAGTGGGAGTGGGGCATCGCGACCTGAGGCCCGAGAACCTGTTGTTGACGAAGAACGGCCGGTTGGTGGTGGGGGGCTTCGGTCTGGCCCCCGAACAGCAGATCTCGTCCCAGCGCATGCTGGTCGGGAGCCCACTGTACCAAGCACCAGAAACCTGCATGCAGAATGCTGCCCATGATCAGCGCTCCGACCTGTATGCCTTGGGTTGCGTGTTGTTCGAGTTGCTGGCAGGTGTGCCGCCGTATCAAGACCCTTCGGCAGCCAACCTGCTGGTCAAACACTTGATGGACCCCATCCCGACCATTCGGCAATGGCGGCCTGAGACCTCGCAGACGATGGCCGACCTGCTGGAGTCCTTGTTGGCCAAAGACGCCAACGATCGTCCCCAAAGCGGAGAAGAACTGGCGCTGAGACTGGCTGCACTGGCAGGAAACGAGCTGAAGGGCGGCGATGTCTCCTCGCGCAACATCACCCATGTCACCTACGGCCCGCTGGCGGCCAGCAGCGAGGCGCTGAAGGCCTCAGCTGCGTTCGAGATTCCCGTTCCGGACTCGGACATCAAGCTCGAGATCGGCGATGTTCCTCCGCTACGTGCTGCGGATCCGACTCCTGTCATCGAGATCAGTGTCTCCGCATCCTCGGCACCGCCCGCGCCGGTACCCGAGGCTGCAGTTCGTGGTATCGAGCTGCACGACTCGGACGTCAAGCTCGAAGTCTCCGCTTCGACTGCCGCGCCGGTACAAGAATCGGCGTCCCTTTCCGAGGCCGCCGCGCTCCCGGTGGTGAATCCAACGGTGGCACCCGTGGTCGAGGTCAGTATCGCTCCCGCAGCACCCGCGGCTGCGCGCCCTGCCCGCATCCGCCGCAGCGGGCGGCATCGCGTGGGCGGATCCTTGTCCGAGCTCCCGAAGGGGCGTTCGGGACCGCCGCGATGGCTGATCCTGGTCGCCGGCACGGGGTTGCTGATGCTGCTGTTCGGGCTGCTGGCCAACGCGCAGCTGGGTGGCGCAGGCGAGCCCACTGAAGGGCCTGCCCATCCGCAGCCTCGCGCACCGCGCGTCCGCATTCTGACGCCCCGGGCGGGTCGCTGGGTGACCGAGCAGCCGTTCGAGGTAAGGGTCTCCGTAGAGGACCTCGAGCCCCGGCTGGTTGAAGTGCAGGGAAAGGTGGCGAACGCGGTGAGTGGGGGCCTCTACAGCCGGAGGCTCTCGTTGCCCGAGGGGGCCCATCAGCTGCTTCTCGTGCGCGTAACCGGCCCCGATGACGCCGTGTACGTGGACAGTCTCCGGGTTTCGGTCGACACCGAGCCCCCCTCGCTGCGCCTGTTGCATCCCGCCGACCTGGCATTGCTACGGAGCGAGAGCCTGTGGGTGCGTCTGGCGGTCGAAGGTGCTGTCCGGGTCGAGATCGGAGGCGAGCCCGCGGAGCTCGTCGACGGGGAATACCGGCGCCTGCTGCTGCTTGAGGAGGGCCGTTTCCGCGAGATCGAGGTGTTCGCCTATGACGCGGTCGGGCACCGGGTTGGCTTGACGCTGCATGTGCACATCGACAGCACACCACCCAGCGTGACCCACAGCCCGCCGCGGCTGGAGGGTTTGGAAGTGGTCTTCGAGCTCGACGCCGATGAAGAGCTTGCGGCCTACAGCCTTGACGGGAAGCGGGTGGCGGTGCGGGGCCTTGGAGCCGAGGTGCGTTTTGCGCTTCCTGCCGAGCGCTCACGCTTTGAGCTGGAGGTCTTCGATGTCGCAGGCAATGCGCGGCCGATGGTCGTCTGGCTGAGCGAGGACCTGCGTGATACGGTCTTTTTTGACTTTTTCGAGGCGGGTATCGAGGCCTTTGAGGAGGAGCGATTCCAAGCGTCGATTGAGAGTTTCGATGCGTGCACGGTGATCTATCCGGAAGAGCCGATCCCCTACCTGAACCTCGCCACGGCCTGGTGTATGCTCGATTCGCTGGATGCTGGCCTGCGCAACCTGGGCCTGGCGCTCGAGAATGGGGAGGATGACTTGGCCTTCATCGAGGAGAACGAGGCCTTTGACCTGATCCGTGAGACCCGGAAGTTCGCGGATCTGATGCTGAAGCACTTCGGTATCGAACCCCCCGTGCGGGGCCTTTTCGAGGAAACGGCCTGGTTTGCCCCGACCGAAGCGCAGCGTGCTTTGGCCCGCGCGCGCGGGTTGCCTGTGGCGGCGCGCAACTCGATGGATGTGCGTGTCGTGCTGCTGCCGCCAGGCGGCTTCACGATGGGCTCAGCGGCCGCGGAAGCAGGCGAGCAAACGGATGAGCTCCGCCACGAGGTCACCCTGACGCACCCCTTCTATCTCGGGGCCAACGAGGTCAGCCAGCAGCTCTGGGTGCAAGTCATGGGCAGCAATCCGTCGCGCTTCGACAGCTCTGCCGAGCTGCCCGTCGAGACCGTCAGTTGGATCGACGCTGTCCGCTTCTGCAACGCCCTGTCGGACATCGATGGCTTGACACGTGCCTATGAGGTGGAGGGGGAGAATGTCCGCTTCCTCGGTTTGGACAGCGAGGGGTGGCGGCTTCCCACCGAGGCGGAATGGGAATACGCCAGCCGCGCGGGAACCACGAGCGCTTTCTCTGTGGGCCGCCGCTTACACACAGACCAAGCGAACTTCGACGGCAGCCTTGAAGAGCAGGACGGCAAACCTGGGCTGTTCCGTGACACCACGCTCCCCAGCGGCAGCTTCGCGCCCAACCCGTGGGGCCTGTACGATATGCACGGCAACGTGGCAGAGTGGTGCCACGACTGGTACAGCGCGGAGATCGGCGTCGACGCCGTCGACCCCATCGGCCCGGAGAGCGGCGAGCGGCACGTGTTCCGGGGCGGCTGCTGGATTTCCTTCCCCGAGTTCTGCCGGTCGGCCTGCCGCTCGTTCCCGAACCTCAGCCGCGCGCACGGCTACCGCGGCCTGCGGCTGGCGCGCAGCTTGAAGGCCCACTAGCGGGCCTCCCGGTACTCACGGGCCGCCGCCAAGAAGTCGTCGAGCAGCGGGGCGAAAGAGAGACCTCCCGTGCCGCTGGAGCGCTGGAACTCCGGGTGCCATTGAACTCCGCAGGCGAAGCTGTCTGCCCGCAGGCGTACCGCCTCGATCAAGCCGTCGGGCTCGCAGCGGGCCTCAACCACCAGGCCGGGCGCGAGCGCGTCGATGGCTTGGTGGTGCACGGAGTTGACCCAGCCGCTCTCGACCCCATAGAGCTCCCGCAGCCGGCCCCCCTCAAGCAAGCGCACCTGATGGCCGTGTCGTTCGTACACGTCTGGGTCGCGGTGCACGATGGCATCCGGCAGCTGGCGCGGAATGTCCTGCACCAGGCTGCCGCCGAGGGCCACGTTCAAGACCTGGTGCCCCCGGCAGACGCCGAAAACCGGCAGGCGTCTCTCGAGACTCTCGAGGATCAACTCGATCTCATACGCGTCGCGTACCGCATCGCCTTCCCACTCCGGCTTGAGGGGCTGCTGCCCGTACGATGGCGGCGCGACGTCGGAGCCTGCCTGCACGAGCAGGCCGTCGACAAGCCCGAGCAATTCCCGCGGATGGAAGCCAGCGCTGGCAGGCGGAATCAGCCACGGCAGCACCCCAGCCGCCAGCAACCAATCGACCATCGCCTTCTCCATATAGAGCAGGGTCATATTGCGGAAGAGCTTGCGCTCTGGGTCCGGATGCAGGAAGCAGGCGCTGAGACCGATACGGAGCGGAGCGTCCATCGGGTTTCCTCAAGCTGGAGGGGACGGCAGACGACATGATGCAACAAGGTACTAGGTATGGAAAAGTGTTGCCGCTTGGCCAACAATGGTTCGGAGTGTTTTCGGCAAAAGTCCCGCCGCTGGGAGTGTTTGGTTGGCACGGCAGTCAGAGAAGCAGGCGGAGCCGATCTCACAGTTCGGCCAGGGAGCCGTGCGCGGTCGCGGGCGGTACCAGCTCGGGCGGCCGCTCGGCGACCATCACGCTGCCTTTCAGGCGAAGGATCTGAAGAATCCTCGCACCGTGATCTTCAAGCGCCTGGCCCAAGACGTCGACATGAAATACCTCGAATGGGAGGTGCGCTCGCTCAAGTCTTTGGAATGCCGGAATATCGTTGCGGTCCTTGACCTGGGAGAAGACTCGGGCGGGTCCTATCTGGTCATGCGGCTGATGGACCGCAACCTCGCCCAACGCATGGGAAGCGGTCTGCTCGAGGATATTCAGGTCTGCGATGTGGGGATGGCCGTGGCCAGCGCCCTGGAAGCTGCCCACCAGGTCGGAGTGATCCACGGGCTGATCAACCCGCACAACATCCTCTTCTCCAAGAAAGGCAACGCCAAGCTGTCGGACTTTGGCTATGCCCATCGGCCCGACTTCGTCGTGCAGAAACTGGGCGCCTATCTCGCCCCCGAGCAGAGAGAAGGGCGCGCCGCTGATGGCCGCACCGACCTCTACAGTGTGTGCGCGGTCCTCTACCGCTGCCTGACTGGCCAAGAGCCGACCACTATCGACGAGCGGCTGATTCCGAAGGTGTTCCGGTCCCAGTTGTTGAAGGGCCTCAGCCGCAATCCTGCGCGCAGGTATCCCAACGCGGCCGCGCTGAAAAGAGCGCTGGTGGAGATCAAACAAGGGCTGCTCGAGAAAGAGAGCGAAGAGGTACGCCAACCGGCTTTCGCGGATCTGGTCCGCGGGACGTTGCGCTGGTGGATGATGCCGGCAATCCCGGCCCTGGTGGCGAGTTTCTTCTGGTTTGGCTTTTCGCTCCTGGGAAGCCTGTCCCTGGGCCTGATTCTGGCAGCCTTCGTGATGCTTGTCTGTGCGGCCACGCTCTATACGATGCTGCAGCGACTGCGAACAGAGCGCACTCTGGGCGACAGGGCCTATCGGGCTTCGAAGTTGGAAGAGGCTCTGGTGCCCTACCTGACGCTGCTGCAAGTCTGCCACGATGACCCTGAGCTGCACTACCGTCTCGGTGAGATCTACCAACAGCAAGGCGACTTGTTGCGCGCCTCGGTGCACTACCGCAAGTGTCTCGGCATGCAGCCCCGCCGGATCAAAGCGCATCGCAATCTCGCCCGTGTCTTCCGGGGGATGGACAAGAAGCGTGAATCAGAGCACCACTACCGCAAGATCCTCAAGCTGACCAACGGCCACGGTGAAGCGCACTACAATCTGGGCGTGATTCTCGCCAAGCAGCGTCCCGACAAGGCCATCGACCATTTCCGCCGGGCGCTCGAGGCAGATCCCAACCACCCCAAGGCTCACGGCAATCTCGCCACCTTGCTGCTGCGCAAAGGCCAGCCTGAGCGTGCCTCACGCCACTTCGAGCGGGCGTTGAAGCTCGATCCCTGGAACATCCACATCCACAACAATCTGGCCGCGCTGCTCGATGATATGGGCGAGACGGACCGCGCCGAACGCCTCTACCGCACGGCCCTGAAGCTCGATGCACAGTGCGCGAAAGTGCACAACAACCTCGGTCTGCTGATGCACAAACAGGAGCGCGACAAAGAGGCCGAGTACCACTTCCGCACGGCGCTCGACATCGAGCCCGACAATCCCATCGCCCACAAGAACCTGGCCGACATGTTCTTCCATCAGGGCAGCGAAAAGGAAGCCGAATACCATTACCGGCTGGGGCTGAAGCTCGACCCAACCTACTCCGACTGTCATCGTAAGTTGGCGGATCTGTTGCGCGCTCAGGGTCGCAAGAAGGCAGCCGCGCGCCACTACCTGAAGGCCCGCGGCGAGGGATCGGGCCTGCACGTGGCCTGAGTGCGCACGACTCTCGATACAGGCTGCTATACTGGCGGCTTCATTCAGACAAAGAGGAACCTGCCATGGCCAAGAAGATCGACTGGTACTACCACCGCGGCGGCTGAACCAGCTGCAAGAGAGCGCAGGAGTTTCTTGCGCAACACAAAATTCCGCTGCCCGAGAAGACCGATGCCCGCAAGAACAAGATGAACGAAGTGGATGTCTTGAAGCTGTTCGCCGATGCCCAGCGCATCGATGTCGCGCGGGGCAAGAAGGTGGTCAGCTTTGAGAGTCCTTTTGCAGAGACCGAGCCCTTGTTGAAGTCGGTGATGGGCCGCTCGGGCAACCTCCGTGCCCCCACCATCCGGAAGGGAAAACGCTTCTTCGTCGGCTTTTCAGCCGAGGGCTATCAGGCGCTGCTGGGGCTGAAGTAGACGCGCAGAGCGGCTGCTCTGGAGCTGCGGCTCGGTGGAATCTCAGGGCTCCCACTCGTCGGTGATCACGAAGAAGTCCCCCCCCGATTCCTCTTCCTCGATCAGGTCCCGCTCTTCTTCCTGCGGTGTGGGTGGATGCAGGAAGTAGCGGTAGTGCACCGTCTGGGGCATGTCCTGGGCATCGAAGGCCTGCAGCTCGATCTCACTGCCATGGAACAGGTTCGTCTCTTTGTAGACCTTCTCGCCGTCGACCTTCAGCAGCACACCGGGCTTGGCGGGGCCGACGAAGCAGCGCGGATGGAAATAGCGCAGGCCCCGCAGGCGGAACTGCAGGGTGCCGGGGAGCTCGCCCGTGCCCAGGGCGCGGGCGCGTCCGGTGCGCCAGACTTGCAGTTGCGTCTTTTCGGCTCCTACTGCAGCGCCTTTCAGCTTGAGCTGCTGCTCTTGCCAGAACGGCCGGCCAAACCAGAAGAGCAGGATCAAGACCAACAGCAGCAAAGCTGGCAGCCAATAGGGCCACAGTGCGAGCAGCCTCTCGGCCGTTCCCGCGGCAGGCACGGTGAGCCGGCGGCTCCAGAGCAACTCCTGTCCGCCGAAGGTCGCCCGCAGCTCCAGGCGCGCTAGCGGCTCGGGCAGTCCGGGCCAGTCGTCTGCTTGCAGGGCGAGCTCCTGGGGCACTCCGACAGCCACGGGCTGCCAGGTCCCCGGCTCGAGGGGTTTGCCTTCAAAGCTGAAGACGACGTCGGCCTGCAATGTGCGGCTGGGCTGCAGAAGCATCTCGAGCTGCGGCTGCTCGCCAGGGGCGGTGCTGAGGTGGGGGGTCAGGCTGACCTCCGCGCGCCGGCTGCTGACGCGCTCGAGCTGCAGCGGATCGGCAGCTTCCGCCCCGCTCCAGGCGTCACGAACGCTGAGTACGCGGGCGCGGGCGACGATCTCGAGCTCGGGGGGATCGAGGGCGAAGCTGGCCTGCTCCGGTGCGCGCAAGAGATACCGCCCCGCGGTCTGCAGGGGGAGCCAGGCCTCATAGCCCACCCCCGGCACCCAATGCAACGCGAATGCCGCGTCTTCGGGCGCGATCAGTCGCAGCATCAAGGTATCGGAAGGCGGCCCCGCTTCGGCGGAGAAGTGCGCGCGCACACGCGCCCGTCCTCCGGCAAAGGCCAAGCTATCCGCTTCGACGAACAGGCGCTGTTTGCGGGCGATCAGCTCCTGGCGGTTGCGTGGGGCCTGGTAGCGGTAGCCGCCCGCTTCGTCTGCAAAGGCCTCGAGCCCCAGCTCGATGGTGTAACGACCTGGGGCCAGGGGAGGCAGCTCGAGAAGCGCTCCGTCCAGATTCTGGCGCCCGGACAAGCTGGCGCTGCCGCTCAGGCTCCAGACCAGCTGGCCCTCAGGCGGCATCGCGCCCTCGGCGAGAGCCTTCCCGGCAGCGCGGAAACGGCACTGCAGCAACGAGGCCCGCCCCGCAGCCAGCTCGACCCGCTCGGGGAGCCAGGCCTCCAGAGCGGGCTGGAAGCCCACCCAGGCGTCGAAGTCCAGTTTGCCAGCCGCCTCATTCTGGATGCTCAGCAGATACTCGCCCGCGGCGGGCGCATGCAGCTGTAGCAGCCGGTACGGGCGGCCGTCGCCGCGAGTCTGCAGAGGCAGGACTGCGCCGTCGGGTCCGCTGAGTTGCATGGAATATAAGGCCGAAGGCGCGAACAGGCACAACTGCGCGCTGGCGCAGCCCGGTGGCAGCGAGAAGGCCTGTTGCACACTGGCGCCCGCCGGCAGAGCGAAGCGACTCTGGCTCGCCGTCAGCCCCAGCTGAGCGGCCGCCGCCGGGGGCAGCTCGCGGAGCAGGCTGCCCAGCAGCTCTCGGGGGGCTGCCCGCACCACATGGGCTCCCAGCTCGGTCTGCAACGCGTCGAAAGCAGGACTCGGGCCGTCGCCGAGCTGCAGAGCGCTCAGCTCGACATCGAGCTCAGCCAGCCGCGGCAACACTTCAGTACGGAACACCTCGAGGGCTGCCTTGCGGAGCGAGTCGCGTTGAGGCCGCTGTCCTGCGCGTTCCAGGTAGAGTGGACGGACCTGGTCGGTTTCGACGACATCCATGCGCCCATCGCTGAGCAGCACTACCCACAACCTGCCCGGTGCGGGCCCGCGGCTTTGTAGCAGCGATTCAAAGGCCGGACCGAAGGCCGCATTGAAGTCGCTGGCTGTGCCATCGGAGGCGACGTTGGCGAGGATCGCCCCGCACAGCTCGTCGACCACCTGCGCGCGCGCCCGCGCGTCGGCCGGAAGCTGCACCAGGGGATGCACCAACCCGCCGGATGCCTCGGTTTCCAACCAACCAGCGAAACGAAGCACGCCGATGCGGACCTCACCGGCCAGCGAGAGCAGCTCGACCAGTGCCTGGCTGGCGGCCTGCCGCAGTTGTTGTGGATCGCTGCGCGCGCTGCTTCCGGAGCTGTCGACCAGCACCACCACATCGAGCGGAGCGGCCCACAGGCCGGCGGTCAGCAGGAGCGTGAGCAGGCCGCACCAGCCGGATCGCCCGGCCTTAGGGGCGGGGTCTACCCCCGCCCGCAGAGCGCAGCTCAAGTTCTTTCTTGTAGGGGCGGGGTTCACCCCCGCCGGCAGAGCCCTGCACACCCCGGCCCTCAAGGCTGCACCTCCAGGACGACCGGGACTTCGCGTTTTGCGGCTTCCCCACCATCCTCGGGCCGGCAGAGCAGTTGCAGTGTGCCCTTGTAGAGGCCTTCGGGCAGGTCGCTGCTGGTCCAGACCCGCAGCCGAAGCGTCTGCGGGCTGCCCGGGCTCAGCTCTGTGCCGCTCCAGCCCTGCTCGGGCAGCAGCTCGATGTCGAAGCGCTGGCCGATCCGTGCATTCCCATCTGCGACCAGGTCGCTGCAGGTAAGCTCCAGTGTGCATCCACTGCGGTAGTGCAACACGAGCTCGACGGAGGTCTCGGCGCTGCTGCCGGGCGCCGCTTCCAGCGCGCAGCTCTCGGTGCTCAGTGCCAGGCGCGGCCGGGGGGCAACCACCTCGAGACTGCAAGGCAGAGAAGCCTGCAGCCCTCCAGGCAGCGCGACCCGCACGGCGCCGCGGTAGCTGCCGGGGACTGCGTCGGCGGGCACTGAGATCCGCAGGCTGTCCCCGGCGAGCTCCGCCACAATTCCCGTGCCCGGGCCCGTCCAGGACGGCGCCTTCAACTCGGGAGCCGTCGCCAGATACGGGTCGATGCGCAACCCCAGGGCTCGGGTCGCGCGCCCTCCGGGAGCCAGCTCGAAGTCCAGCGGCCCGCTCTCGATAGCGAACAGGCTGCGGCGCACCTCAACCTCCGGGAAGGGCAACAGCTGCTCCCCAGCCCGCACAGTGCCGCTCAGGCGCAAGTCTGCCTGCCCGTCATTCGGCACGCGCACGTCGAGCTCGAGGACGCCACCCGAAGCCAGGTCACCGGACTGGGGAGTGACTTGTCCTCCCGCGAGGACAAGGTTCTCAAGCTGCATGGCCGCCCCCTGGGCTCGGAGGCGCAGCGTCCCCCGTAGCTCGCCAGGGCCGCGCAGCGCGCTGCCCAGATCAAGGCTGGCGGGTTCTGCGACCAGCGCGAAGCCCAGCTCGTCCTCCACCACGAAGCTGACCGATTTGCCGATCTCTGCCTGGGCCCGGTCGGCGAAGCTGACGCTCATCACGGCCTGCGCGGTGTAGGTCTCGGGGGGGCCGCTCAGTTGGCAGGTCCCCTCGTAGATCAACTCGCGCGCGCTGTTGGCCACCAGCCGCAAGGGCAGCGTGGCCTGCTCGCCCCCGGGGCCGCTGATGCGCGCCTGCACGCTGGCACGCACTCGCAGTTGGCCGATCAGCTCTTCGCTGTCGCCGCGCACCCGCAACGCGATCTCCACCGGCTCACCACGCTTGTAGGTGCGTTTCGGATAACCGCTGACGAACTCGAGGCTGAAGGGAGGCTTCTGCAGTATGTAGCCGCTGCGCGGCGCCACGGCCGCCTTGACCTCCCAGCTGCCCGCCTCGGGCTCGGGGACGTGCACCACTTCGAAGGCGCGCTTCTTGTCCTGCCGGGTCGGGAAGTGGAAACACAGCTGGGGATCGCCGAGGGCGAGCTCTTGCCCGTCACGGAAGAGCCGTTCGAAACGTCCCTGGGGTTCGAGCGCGACGAAGGCCAACAGCTCGGAGCCAGCCAGGGAATTCACCCGGCGCTCGGCGCCACGGTACACCAGGTAGTCTTCGATATCCCCCATGACGGTCAGGAATGCCTCGATCAATCCCCGGGCATCGGTGACGTTGAAATAGGCACCTCCGGTCGAGGCCGCCATCCGCGAAGTGATGCGGTCATGGGCCGAAGCGCCCAACGCCAGGCTGAACACCCGCC
This sequence comes from Planctomycetota bacterium, assembly GCA_029260765.1. GTDB lineage: Bacteria > Planctomycetota > J058 > JAJDCP01 > JAJDCP01 > JAJDCP01. The sequence continues at coordinate 11,415 of JAJDCP010000095.1, read as the reverse complement.
AGCCCCGGCGCACCGACTCGGTGAGCTCCTCCGCGACCTCCTGCTCGGTCTGCCGCGATGGACGGCCGTCGGTCAGAAACAGGATGGTCGCCCCCGCGTCGGCGCCACCAGGTCCCGCGGCTGCGAGCATGCTCTGGGCCAGTCGGATGGCCGAGATGAAGTTGGTCTCCCCCCAAGGCCGCGCGCGCTCAAGGGTGTCGATGACCTCGAGCCTGTCGGCCTCGCCGCGCACCTCACGCATCGGCGCCAGCACGCGCGCCCGTGTGCTGTAGGTGATGCAGCCGAAGTTGTCCCCGCGCTGCACCAGGCTCGCGGCCAACTGCGCACCCTGCGTCGCATAGCGCTGCGGGTCGTTGCTGTTCATACTGTTGGAGACGTCCACGACCAGCAGCAGCGTGTGGCCTTGTGGATTGAACGAGCGCACCAGACTGGCTGTCGAATTGCAGCCGACCAGCACGGGCAGGAGCAGGCCAGCCAGGAACATCGGCGCTGAGCAGGCTGCCCAACAACGGGCAACGCGGGCGGAGAGATCCGCCCGGTTCCTTCGACAGGGCACCAGGCCCCGCGTCTGCTCAGCTGTTCCTGCCTGCATCAGCCCTTCCGTGTCGGCTCAAAACCGCCGGCGGAGACGCTTTTTGCGCTTGGGTGCTTTGGTTGAGCCCGCGTCCGATTCGATCTTGGCGCGCTCGGCCTGCATCTCCTCGACGTGCTTCGCCCGCTTCTTCTGGAACTCGACGACCCGCGCCTGGAACTTCATCTCCATCTGCTGCAGCTTCGCCTTCTTCTCATTGTAGAGCGCCAGGTTCTTGTTGAGGTTCTTGGCCGACTCCTTGAACTTGAGCTGTTGTCCGCGCAGCGCCTGCTCACTCTTCGCGATCTGCTCTTTTTCCTTCGCCAGGTTCTTGCGCGCGTCGGCGACGGCTTCGTCGACCTCGCTGGCGATGCCTTCGGCAATGCGTTTGGCGACCAGATCTTCGAGCTCAGCACGATCTCGAGCGAGGGCTGTCTGCTGTTCTTGGAGCACGGTCTGCTTGGTCTGCAGCTTGGTCGTGCCCGTCTTGAGCTCTTGCTCTTGCTGCGCCAGGCGGCGTTTCTGATCGGCGGCGTCGCGCTCGATGTCGAGCAGCTTGGCCGCGATACGGTCTTGCATCTGCTGCTCGAGCTCCGCTCTGCGGGCCTCGACCCCGGCAAGCTGCTGGTCCAGCGCCGCTTGGCGGTCGGCCACCTGGGCGGCCACCGATTGCTCGACTTGACCCCGGGCCTCGGCAAGCGACTGCATCGCGGCTTCGTGCGCGCTGCGTTCGCCGCTGCGTTCACCCTCGATCTCTGCCAGGCGGCCGGAGACACGACTCTCGACAGTCTGCTCGAGCTGCTCGCGGGTCTGCTGCAGCCGCGCCCGTTCCTCTTCGAGCGCCCGTGTGGCGTCGGTGGTGCGCGCCTCGATCAACATGTCGAGCCCGGCGCGGTCTTTGACCAGCTCGCCGCGGTCGCGGTCGAGCATACCCCGGTCGGCAGCCAGCTGTGCACGGTCTTGCTGCAGCATGGCACGTTCGCGATCAGTGTCGGCGCGAGCGGGTTCGCAGGCGGCGTCGACTGCTTGCTTGAGACGCTCGGAGAAGCTCCGATACTCGGTGCTCAGCTGACCACGCTCAGCGCTGAGCGCTTCCCGCTCTGCGGCCAGGCTGTTGCGTTCGCTGGCAAGCTGCTGGCGTTCCTGCGCAAGTCCTGCCTGCAGCTCGGCCAGTTGCTCGGAGACGCGTGCCGCGACCAAAGCGTCGAAGCTCGCACGGTCCTTCTCGAGTTGGGCGCGTTCGCCCGCCAGCGCGGCCTGTTCTTGCTGGATACCTTCGGCAACCCGCTGAGTCACGGTCTGCTCGAGCTCGGCGCGGGCTCTTCCCAGCTGCTGCTGCTGCGCCTGCAGCTGGCCCCGTTCGGCCGCCAGTGTCTGCTGCTCTGACAGGATCTTCTCGGCGACCGCCTGCTGCACACGCTGCTCTTGCTCGGCTCGAGCACGAGCCAGGCTTTCCTGGCCGGCTCCGAGCGCTTGCTGTTCGCCGCGCAACCTGGCGACCTGCGCCGAGAGCTTCGCCTTGACCTCTTCGAGCTGGTCTTGCTGTGCCTTCAGGGCACCGCGTTCGCTGCTCAGCGCTTGTTTGCCGGCTTCCAATTTCTGCTCGACGGCTTCGAGCTCGGCATGACGGGCGTCCAGCTCAGCTTGCCGGGCGTCGAGCTCTTGATTCCGCACCTGCTGCGCGGCTTCTTGTACCTGGCGTTTGCCCGCGGCATCCATCATCACGGTGCGCTTGCGGGAGCGGCTGTCGTCTTCCAGCTCGAGATCGTCGTCTTCGTCGTCCAGCTCATCCAGCTCGTCGACTTCATCCAGCTCGTCGTCCTCGACCAGGGGCGGAGGTCCGAGCTCGGCGTCGGAGCCGAACTCTTCGTCGGATTCGTCGAGCTGATCGAGCTCTTGCTCGGCGTCGAGCTCGATCTCTTCCTCGGTGATGTCGACACCCGAGGCTGCCACGAGGTCGTCATCGTCGTCTTCGTCATCCAGATCGGACAGCCCGAGCGCTTCGCTCTCCCCCAGCCCGGGAAGGGGCGGGGCGGCGTCGCCGTCGTTGAAGAACGAGTCCTCTTCGGGGTCGAACGCGTCACTCTCGATCAGCTCGGGGGGCCCGGCCAAAGGAGGCGGTGCGCTCGGCAACTCCGGCATGGCCGGCTGGCTGCGTTTTCTGCTCGGGGCCTTGGCCCGTACCTTGCTTTTGACAGCTTTCACTGCTTTTCCCTTTCGCGATACGGGAGGAACCTTGCCGGATCCCGGGGATTTCTTCTTCCCGACGATCCGTCTTCTGGATGATGATGCCATCGTATGTTCCTCCGCTAGCTGGATTGCAGGCCCCGCCCTTCGAGGCCGCTATGGCGCCTGTCAGGCAGCCGTTCCGGCGCGTTGTGCCAGATAGGAGTTGTGGTCGACCAGCTCGTCGTTGCCCTTGCGTCCTGCCAGGTACAACAGCGAGATCAAGGCGTTGGCCACAGAGGCCAGCAGTCCGAGCAGCACGATGCCGGCGACCGCCAGCCAGAACATGGCCAGGTAGGTGCCGTAGGCCAGGGTTCCCAGCCCGCCGATCGAGAGCGCGATGTCGATGTACCAGCTCTGGAAGGGGGTGGTCACCATCACCGGCACAGCCACCATCCCTACCCCGACACCGACCACCAACGCGGCAAACAGCTCGAAGACGAAAGAGGGCAGGATGCCGTACAGAACAAAGCGCACCGCAGAGCGTTTCACGTAGTCGAACAAGATCTGCATGGTGTCCTTCACCCCCGAGCCTTCGAAGCCGATGATCACCGGCCCCATGAACATCGCGAAGTAGAAGGTCACCATCAGGAAGAAGACCAGCGCCCCGATCGCCAGGTGGACGATGAAGATCAGGCCTGTCAGGAGCGGACCGACGAACGGAATCAAGGAGGCGATGTTCAAGATCACCAACAACAGGACCCCTGCCAGCGCTAGACCGAAGATCGCCAGCGGCGACAACACCAAGGCCATCAGGTTCTGCTTGGCATAGCCCAGAGCCTCTTTCGGACCAGGACAGGAACCATCGACCAGCTGCTTGCGGGTCGCATAGCTCAGCGCTCCCATACCAGCGCTGGAGACGATCACCAGACCGATGACCAGCAGCAAGACGAAAGGGGCCGCCAGGATCGTGCCCCAGGTCGCCCCGCCTGAAATGGTCATCGCGCCGACGGCGATACCGCCGAAGACCAGCAACAGGCCGGCTGCGATCGCGCCGACCATCAGCACGATCTTCAGCCTCGGCAACACCATGCCCAGGCCAAAGCCCCGGAAGACGTCTTTCCAGCCGACCCGAAAGGGCTGCTCAAAGCTCAAATTGACCGAGCTGGGAAAGAAGAACTCCAGCAGGCCGTTCCTCTTCTTGGCCGCGCCCGCATCAGCCCCGTCATCGTCCGCCGCCGGGGCAGCTGCTGGTTTGGGTTGAGCGGCCTTCTTCGGCGCAGCTCTGGGGGCCGGTTTGGCGGCCACTGGGGCGGGGGCCGGCTCGGGCGCAGGGGCGGGTTCCGGCTCGGGTTCCGGCTCCGGCGCCTCGAGGGCGACGAAGCCCTGCTCGAATTCGGGTACCTCGCGGATGCCCACCCAGCCTGCCATACCGTCCCGCCAGACCACCGTCTTGTCGGGAAGCTTGCCGGAACCGATCCGTCCGAGCACATCCTCTAGAGATACCGGTCCAACTTTTTTCTGGCCTACAGCCAGGTACCATATCTTGGCGCTCATGCGCTTCTCTCCTCGCTTCTGACTGGGCTGCCCACGGAGGCCTGCCTGCGGATCGGAAGGGTTGGGCGACAGAATCTGCGCCCTGTTTGAAAATCCGCGGCGGAACGGCCTCCATTATGCCGAAAATTCGTCTCGTGAAAAGACGCTTGCAGCCTGTCCATTCGACATCCTTCCCAAAACGCGCGCCAGGGCGCCGGGAACATGAAAAATCGCCGCCGGCCCGGCAGGCCTTCGCAGCGTGGCCGGCTTGCATTCCCTCGATGTGTGCCGATATCCTGGGGTATCCCGGAGGTGTCCACCTGAATGCTCTCGCCTTATGACAGCGCCCTGCTTCAAGTCGCTATGCAGAACGGCGCCATCAACAGCGAAGACATGATGGAGGTGGTGAACTTCAAAGTGCGCCAGGCACCCGGGGCCTCGATCAGCGACCTGCTGGTCGACCGGGGCTTGATGAGCGAGGCGACGGTCGCCAAGCTGGCGAAGCAGATCGACCCGGGTTTCGCGGCTTCCCAGTCGCACAAGTTCCGCCCCATCACCGGCCGGACTCCTCCGCATCCCGCCCCGATCCAGCCGCCCGATCCCTGGCAGAGCCCTGGAGTCGGCTCCCTCAGCGCAACCACGGCCGCCCCCCGGCCCAGCCCTGAAAACCACCAGCGCACGCCCCTGTGGCCGCAGCCCGTGCTGGACGGGCCACAAGGCATGCCCGATACGCGTCCCGCCAACCCGATCCAGCAGGCAGCGCCGGACGCCACTACCGAGCGGGTGCCGCTCCAGCCGCTGAAGACCCAGGCGAAGAAGGCCTACCGCTGGCCGATCGAGATCGGCTCAAGCATAGGCAATTACACGGTCAAGTCTGTGCTTGGCAAGGGAGGCATGGGGCAGGTCTTCCGCGTCAGACATGAGCGCCTGGAGCGCGACTACGCCTTGAAGGTGCTGCTCCCTGCCGGCGCCAGCAACCCGCGTCTGCTGGCGCGCTTCCGCCACGAGGCGCGCGCGACCGCGCGCTTGCGCCACCCGAACATCGTCTCGGTCCACGAGGTCGGCGAAGACGACGGGATCAACTTCTTCACCATGGACATCGTCGACGGCCAACCCCTCAGCGACGCGATCCGCTCTACGCCGCTCGCGGTCGATGTGGTCGCCGACATGATGCGCAAGATCACGGGCGCCCTGCACCATGCCCATCGTGAAGGCGTGATCCACCGCGACATGAAGCCCTCCAACATCATCCTCTCCAAAGAAGGCGAACCCTTCGTGATGGACTTCGGCCTGGCCAAAGAGCTGCACGCCGAGACCCGCCTGACCCGCACCGGCACCGCGGTCGGCACGCTGGCTTACATGCCCCCCGAGCAGGCGCAGGGCCGCCGAGATCTGATCGGACCCAAGGCGGACATCTACAGCCTGGGAGTCACGCTGTACGAGTGCCTCACGGGCAAGTTGCCATTCGTCGCCGACAGCGCGCCGGTGCTGATCGCCAAGCTGATCAACGAAGAGCCGATTCCACCGCATCGGCGCGATCCCTCTGTGCCCGAGGCGATCTCGCTGATCACCATGCAGGCGATGGCCAAAGATCCGGCCCGCCGCTATGGGACGGCGATGGATCTCTGCCGCGACCTCGAGCGTTTCCTCGATGGCGAGCCGATCGCCGCCCAAGGGGTCAGTCTCTGGGAAGTTGTGCTCAACCGCGCGCGCAAGAACAAGCCCGCGGCGGTCTTGAGCCTGGTGCTGGTCGTGCTGGTGGTCGGAATCGTGGCCTGGTTCTCGTGGCGCAACTACCAGCAGAAGCGGGCCTTCGATATCAAGCTTGCGGAGGCCGAGGCGTTCGAAGAGTCCGGCGATTGGGATGCGGCCCTCGAGACCTACAACATGCTCATCGGCCAGAATCCCCAGGATGGCCGTCCACACCTTGGCGTCGATCGGGTGCGTGGAGAGCTGGCCGCGGCCCAGGCGCTGCGCGCAGCGCTTTTCGTCCGCGAAGGGCAGGACCTGCTGCGCGAGCGCGATCGTATCGAGCAGCTGCTGGAAGCCGACCGGCGCTGGGTGTCCAAGGTCGGCAGCGAAGTCGATCCCGCCGCGCCGGTCGAGGCGAAGCAAGAGTTGTTCGAGGCCAGAGAAGCTCTGCGTGAGCGTGAATGGAAGGCTATCGAGCTGCGTGCGCGCGCGGTGGCCAAGTTCCATCGCGGCCTCGGGCTCGATCCGGGCAACGGTCTGGCGCGCGATGAGCTGAGGCGCCTGTATTGGGAAGAGTACGGCGCGGCCGAGAGTGGGGGCGATCTCGAGGCGCTTCCGGGTTTGAAAGCCCAGCTCGAGTTGTATAGCGACGGCGAGGCTGGACTCGACGCGGGCGGCAGCTTCCAGCTGAGCTCTACGCCCGAAGGGGCCGAGGCCTTTCTCTTCCGCTTCGAAGATCAGGGGCTGCGGCGCGTGCCAGTGCCCTTCCATCCTCTGCGGGGCCGGGTTGAGACGCTGGGGTCGCCGCAGGCTCAGGGGGTGGAGGGACCCGATGTCCTCGCGCTGGCCGGAAGCAATTCTCTGGGGCGCACGCCCCTGCCCCGGATCGAGCTCGAGCAGGGCAGCTATCTGCTCGTGTTGCGCCGGCCGGGCCAGCGGGACACGCGGCTGCCCCTGTACATCGGACGCGGCAGCGAGTGGTTGAACAACCTGCGGTTGCTGAGTGAACAGGAGATCGGCGAGGACTTCGTCTACGTGCCCGCCGACAATGCGCTGCTGGGTGGCGACCGCCAGGCTTTCCAGTCCCTGACCCGGAATCCCGACAAGCCCGAGACCTTTGTCGATGGCTACTTGATCGGAGCCCACGAGATCACCCAGGCGGCCTATGCGGAGTTCTTGGAGCACCAGGACTGCGGACGCGACGGGGTGGACCTCCGCTTCGTGCCGCGCCGTTCGGATGTTTCCGGACCCCTGTGGACTCGTGGCCCCGACGCGTGGAGCTTCGAGGGCGATCCGCAGCTGCCGGTCCACAACATCAGCCACGCCGACGCCGTCGCCTACTGCGCGTGGCGGAGCCATCGCGAGGGGATCAGCTACCGCTTGCCGACTTCGGAGGAATGGGAAAAGGCGGCGCGCGGGGTCGACGGGCGCTTCTTTGTCTGGGGCAACGAGTTCGAGGCGTCTTTCTGCCTGAACGGCTTTGGACGCCCGGGCGGTGCGCCGCTCGAGGCAGTCGGCAGCTACCCCTATGACAGCTCGGTGTACGGCGTGCAGGATCTCTGCGGCTCGGTGCGTGAGTTCTGCGAGAACCGCTTCCGCTATGTCGATCTGCCCCTCTATGGGCGTGAAGAGTCGACGTTGATGGAGGTGCGTGGAGGCGCTTGGACGTATATGACCGAGGTGACGTATATGCGCCTCTGTACGCGCCTGGCCTATCCCGACACGCGGGTGCGGCCGTTTTTCGGCTTCAGGCTGGTCAAAGAGCTGCCGAATCCGTAGTCTGGCGGTCCTTCAGATGGACCGAGACCCGCCCCATGCTGGACTTCCGCAAGATCCTCATCGCCAACCGTGGCGAGATCGCCTGCCGTATCATCCGCAGCTGCCGCGAGCTGGGAATCATCAGCCTGGCCGTCTACTCCGACGCCGATGCCGACGCCATGCACGTGCGTGAGGCCGACGAGGCCATCCACATCGGGGCGGCCCCCAGCCGCGATTCGTATCTCGACGGGCAGAAGCTGGCGTTTCTGGCCGCCGCTTCGGGCGCACAAGCGGTGCACCCCGGCTACGGCTTTCTGGCCGAGAACGCCGACTTCGCGAGGGCTTGCCAGGGGCTGGGCCTGGTGTTCATCGGCCCGAGTCCCGAGAGCATCGATGCGATGGGCAACAAGGCCCGCGCCCGGGACATCGTGTCCGCGGCAGGCGTACCGGTCATTCCTGGCGCGCCCCTCGACGAGTCGCAGCCGCTCGAGGCACAGGCCGCCGAGCTCGGTTTCCCGTTGATGGTCAAGGCCGCGATGGGGGGCGGCGGCAAGGGCATGCGGGTGGTGCGTGAGCCGGAGGCGTTGGCGGACGCGGTGTTCTCGGTCAAGAACGAGGCGCGCGCGGCCTTCGGCGACGACCAGGTGATTCTCGAGCGCTACATCGAGCGGCCGCGCCACGTCGAGGTGCAGATCTTCGGCGACAGCAGTGGTCGTGTGGTGGCGTTGTATGAGCGGGAGTGCTCGGTGCAGCGGCGCCATCAGAAGATCATCGAGGAGGCGCCCTCGCCGGCGCTCGACGCTGCTCTGCGAGAGCGCTTCTGTGAGGCGGCGGTGGCGGCCGGCAAGGCCCTGGACTACTGCAACGCGGGCACGGTCGAGTTCCTGCTTGGGGCCGACCGTGAGTTCTACTTCCTCGAGGTCAACACCCGCATCCAGGTCGAGCATCCGGTCACGGAGATGATCACGGGCCTCGACCTGGTGCGCCTCCAGATCGAGGTGGCACGCGGTGGGCTGCTGCCCGACGTCTTGCCCGAGATCAAGGGGCACGCCATCGAGTGCCGGCTGTACGCCGAGGACCCCAGCCACGACTTCCTGCCCTGCCCGGGTAAGCTGGCCGTTTTCGAGCCACCCGCGGGCATCCGCGTCGATAGTGGAGTGCAGAGCGGCGACACCGTGACCGTGCACTACGATCCCTTGTTGGCGAAGCTGATCGCCTGGGGAGCGACCCGCGAAGCGGCGATCGCGCGTCTCGAGCGTGCCCTGGCCGAGACCGTGCTGTGTGGCATCGCGAGCAACCTCGACTTCCTGGCCGGGGTGCTGGCGCATCCCGCTTTCCGCGAAGGGCGGCTGAGCACGCACTTCCTCAGCGAACACGCGATCGCGGGGCGACTCAATTTCGAAGCCGATACGCATGCGGGCTTGCTGTTGGCCTCAGCCGCCTTTGTGCTGGAGACGGAGAGCGCGGCCTGCCGCCGCGATTTCCCTGGCATCCCCAGCGGTTGGAGGAATGTCCCCAACCCGATGCAGAGCTTGAGCTTTGAGCTGGAATCCCAGCAAGAGTCTCTCGAGCTCAGCTACCGGCTGCGCCCCGGAGGATTGCGCTGTGAGCTGGGCGGACGGGCCTACCAGGTGGGAGTCCGGTACAGCGATGGAGGGCGTGTGCGGCTGCAGGTCGACGGCAAGAGCCGGGCCTACCGGGTCTGGCAAGAGGGAGCGGATCTGGCTGTGCAGGGGCCTGAAGGCCGGCTGCGCCTGAAGCTGCGACCGCGCTTCATCGTCCCTGGTGCGGAGGATGACGGGGAAGCGGCAACCCGCGCACCCCTGAATGGGACGGTGACCCATGTGCTCGTGGCGGTGGGCGATACCGTGGAAGCGGGCCAGCGCTTGATCTTGATCGAGGCGATGAAGATGGAGCACGCTCTGTGTGCTCACGGGCCGGCGCTGGTCGAGGCCGTGCTTTGCGAGCCTGGCATGGCGGTCGCGGCCGGCCAGGAGCTCATCCGTCTGCAGGAAGTGGCGCTGGCCGAGGAAGCCTGATGCTGGCCGTGCTCGACGTGGTCGGCCTCAGCCCCGATCTGCTCGGTCCCCACACGCCGCACTTCAACAAATTGGCCGCCGAGGGTTTTCAGGCCTCGCTGGGCGGGATTCTGCCCGCGGTCACTTGCTCGGTGCAGTCGACGTTTCTGACCGGGCTGCTGCCCCGTGAGCACGGCATTGTCGGCAACGGCTGGTATTTCCGCGACCGGGCGGAGGTGCTGCTTTGGCGGCAGGCCAACCAGCTGGTCTCGGGCGAGAAGCTGTGGGAGACCGCGCGCCGCACCAAGCCGGGCCTGACCGTCGCCAAGCTCTTCTGGTGGTACAACATGTACGCCAGCGTCGACTGGGCGGTGACCCCGCGGCCTTCCTATTGTGCGGACGGGCGCAAGTACCCGGGCATCTATACCCAGCCTGGAGCCCTGCGCAACGAGCTCGAGGCAAGCCTCGGCGCCTTCCCTCTGTTCCAGTTCTGGGGGCCCGGTGCGGGCCTGGCGTCGAGCGACTGGATCGCGCGTTGCGCGCGCCAGGTCTTCGATCAGCACAGGCCTGACCTGTTGCTGTGCTACCTGCCCCATCTCGACTACGATCTGCAGCGCTACGGCCCCGAAGATCCGCGTATCCCCGCACAAGTGGCGGCCATCGACCGTGTGGCCGGTGCGCTGATCGAGCACCTGCGCAGCCAAGGTGCGCAGGTGGTGGTGCTGTCGGAGTACGGCATCGACGCCGTCAGCGAGCCGGTGTATGCCAACCGCATGCTGCGTGAGGCAGGCCTGCTCGAAGTCTGTTGGACCCCGCATGTCGGAGAGTTGCTCGACCCCGGAATGTCTCGGGCCTTTGCGGTCTGCGACCACCAGATCGCCCACATCTACGCATCTTCGGAGGATCATGCCGCCGAAGCCGCGGCGATCTTCGCCGCCGACCCGCGTATCGAGAGGGTGCTCGATGCAGAGGGCAAGCGGGAATTCGGCCTCGACCACGCGCGGGCCGGAGAGCGGGTGCTGGTGGCTGCGCCGGGTAGTTGGTTCGCCTATCCCTACTGGTTGGATCCGGCGCGGCAGCCGGATTTTGCCCATCTCGTCGAGATCCACAAGAAGCCCGGCTACGACCCCTGCGAGCTGTTTCTGGACCCGCAGCGTTGGTTCCCTCGGGGGCGGATCGCCTGGCAACTGGCGAAGAAGCTGCTCGGATTTCGCTACATGATGGATGTGATTCCAACTGATGCGCGCCTGGTCCGCGGTTCCCATGGGCGGTTGCCGGACTCGCCCGCGCGCGGCCCGCTGCTGTTGTGCAGCGACCCCACGCTGCGCCGTGAGAAGATCGAGGCCTGCGAGGTGCGCGACCTGTTGTTGGAGTTGCTGCTGCGCTAGAAGCCTGTGCATTCGTTGCGCAGGCTGGAGCGGGGATTGTACAGCTGGGGCAGGCGTGCGGTCCGCAACTGCCCCTGTGGCAGCCGCCACCGTTGTGACCGCGAAGCCGCACGGACCGAAGCAGTCCTCTGTAGCGGCGCTCTATGCAGACTGCGGCAAAAATCGCTTCGCCAGCCACCACGGCGGCGGCCCGCTGGCTTCGTTGTCCTCCTCGCCGGCCATCCGGGCCGACTGTGTCGTCCGCCTCGCCATCGAACCACCGGCGCGGCACCTGGCTTCACGATTT
>JAJDCP010000094.1 GCA_029260765.1 Planctomycetota bacterium | reverse complement strand
ACCGGTCGCCAGCTGGATCAGGTCGTAGTGATCCCCGTAGGCTCCGCAGCCGAAGCACCGCCAACGGTTGTTCTTGAGCTCGCAGCTCGGATTCCGATCTTCATGCTCGGGCGTCGGGCAGCGCACTTTCCGACCCCTGGAATGTTCCAGGCCCAGACGACTCCACAGGTCTCGGATGTCCATCATGTCTTTGAGGTCAGTAAGGGAGACATTCATGCTGAAGCCTCCCAAGGTTGCAGCCGCCGCCAGCGAGCCAGAAAAGCGCACCGGGCATTCGTGCAGCTCGGATGCCACCCGGCACTGGCGCGCCGCACCCTGAGCCAACCTTCTCGGCAGGTGCAGCCGAAGCGGGTGAGTCTCTCCATGCCGTTGAGGCGGGAGCCCCCGACCAGGGCGGCCTTGTCGGGGACACTGTTGACAGGATTGGAGTGAGGCGGGATACTACTATTGCTACTGGTCCGCCTTCGACCGCTTCGCCCTTGCCCGGGCTGGCGGTCGTGTCTTTTGTTCATTTCCTTTGCGCCTCCCCTTTATGGGATGGGCCCGTCCGCCGCTCTCCGATGAAGTTGGCCAGGTCAGCCGGATCAATACGTACGGACTTGTCGGTCACACGAACCGCGGGCAAGTCGCCCCGTTCAATCAAGTCATAGATCGTGCGCACAGAAAGGCCGAGCCGATCCGCCACTGCGCGGGGTCGGATCAAGGCTTGAGTCGTCCTTTCGGCGGGAGTGCTCGTCATCGGATTCCTCCTCAGCGTCCAGCGCAGCATGCGCGGTTCGCAATGAAGAGGGTGCCACATCCGCTGCCGAATGCTGTAAACACGCGTGTCAAAAGAATTTGACAGCGAGAAGCCGCTAGCTTGGCGGCTAGAACAGGGCTCGTAAAAAGCGTTTTTACAACGGTCAGTGCGTGGCGCGGTTGGCCGAGGGTCAGGAATTGTCGACACCGGCTTCGGCATTCACGAACCGAAACCCGTGAATCGAAACAGGAACGGCCAAGCCGTTTCTCCGCGCATCGATGGCGGCTTGAATCGGGCTCTCGAGTCCCCGATTTTTGTATGCCTCTTTGACTTTCTGAACCGCGTAACGGACCGCCTCGCGACCGGTTTTCGAACGGATCTCCTTTTCCGTTCGAAACTGCTCGACCAAATTAGAGGCGCCTTTTGAGACGGCCTGCAGGTAGTCGAGAACGGCCTGTGGCGCCGGGGTCAGCTTCGGCTTGACCGTTTCGGCAGTCACCGTCGCACTCCCGTCCCGTTGAGTTCGGATGTGCTTTACAGCTGCTCTGAGGGAGCTAAGCGGCTCCTCTACGACGCCGTCTGCAGCGTCCTCGAGAAACGAGCCGACCGCAGAAAAATCGGGCTTCTTCTTGAGCCGCAACAGGCCATCCCTCACGTGAAACCGAACGCTCGGGTGCACAAGTGTCAGCCCTGCGGCTACGACCGCCGCCCCCACTCTGACAGGAACTGGCAACTTCCTGTCCTCGGCTCGCGCGAGCATCCACCGAGCATAGAAGGCAGCGGCGGCCGAGCGGCCGCGGAGAAACAGGTTTGTATCTGCCAATCGACGGGTTTCTTCGTTCTTGTACGCTCCAAGTGCTGCCTGCGACTTATGGAGTACTTCTCCCGCCTCCTGAATCTGGATTCGCCTTTCATTCGCCCAGAATGCTCCACATTCTCCCTCGCGCCCAGGTGCCCCGGCTTCGGTCGCTTCTACTATCAGGTCGGACAATTTTTTGTCGAAACGGCGTATGTCTGCCAAGCCAAAAGCGATCCAGAGTAGGCCAGAGGCGATGTGTTTCGGCGGCGAGATCTCGGTAGGATCCAGAAGCCAAGCGGCGGCATACCTATTAGCGGCGATGGCCATGTTCTTGGCCAGCGGCGGCGCGGAAACGTGTGTCTGAAGCGATCCACCATCTGTTGATCCTTGTTCAGGCTTTTTCTGGCCCTTCCGCTCGGGGTTTTGCTCCTCGGGGGACGACATATCTTGGCCTCCGCTGGTGGGGTGGATTCGCGTTCGTTGGGTTCGCCAGGGTCGGCCGCCGTGGGAACCCGGCTCGATGCTGTCGTCCGCACAATCCGCACTGGCGGTGTGGTCCTGGTCCAACGGAACCCCGGTACGACACCAGCCCTGCGCACGATCAGATCTGGCCTCGGATTCGGCCCACGGTGCTGGTGAGCCCCTGGCCGCGCGGCGTACAGGTGATGGAGCGGCTCTTGAGTGAGCACTCCGCAGTTGGGGAGGTGCTCGGCGAGAAAGCGTGCCACAAACCGTTCGAAGAGCACGGCCATGTTCCGAATTTCCAGCGGAGGGTCCGCGATGGCGAGAACAGGCGGGGCCGTCCCGCGAACCTGCAGACCGAAGACTCGACGGCGGCGACGCATCGGCCGGGCAAGACTGAGAAGGGCGACAACGGCCAGGGGCGGCTGTTCAACAAGGCGTACCTCAAGTTCGTCGAGCACTTCGGCCTGAAACCCCGCACGATTGGCATTGGCAAGAAGGCCTTGGAGGAGAGAGTCCCTTTCGACTGCAAGAAGAGGACCTACGGCGACGGACACACCATGGTATGGGAGATGGGACAGCACAATTCCGGCTTTTACCTCTTTCAGCGGGCTACAACAGGCATGACCCAGTTACGACTCGAGAAGAGAAGGGCGCCGCTCGAAGCACTCTTGGAGTCACGCTAGTGAGCTGCAGTGTCACTTCGCCAACGCCGCGGCCACGCGGTGGGCGCGGTTGGTCTGGGGAGGGCAAACGTGCTTGGTCTGCAGCTACATGCCGTACTCGGAGAGAAAGTCGATGAAGTTGTCCACCTCGTCATCGCCAATCGCCGCGCTGCTCGGGTCTTCGTGCTCTCCACCTTCCAGAGCGTCACGAAACCGTTCCCTGAGCTCGCGAACCCAGTCTGACTCCTCTGACCGGAGGCCACTGAAAGTTCCCCACCAGGCGACCTGGAAGTCGCCCGTGGCAGCTTCGTTGACCCGCTGGAGTAGCTCCGGCTTGAGGTCGTGGTTGCTCGGGTCCCCGATGACAGCATCAAGACGTCGTGCAAGGTCCGGCTCCTCGTCGTAAAGGAAAGGCTCCAGGTGGACGATGGCGTGCAAGAGATCCCGCGGGGATTCGAACCAGAAGAAGAGACCCACGGAAGCGAGGCTGTTGTCATCATATGCAAAGTACCCAAACTGGGCGGTACGCGGGTCCCGCTTGGATGCCTTTTCGAGCGCGCCTGTTGCGGCCTCGCTGTTGGTGTCCATCGTTGACTCTCCTGTGACAGGGCTCTACGCAACTTCGCTGAACCTAGCCGATCAGAGACACCTGGTCAAACGAACCCAGACCTGAGCTGCCAACGATTGTCGGTAGCAGACCGCGCCTTCGAGGCAGGCTCCTTGTGGCTGGACGGTGACTCCTGGCACAACGACCAGCCAGCGGCTACCCTGGAAGTCTATTGATTTAAGGGACTTGGGAGGGGCCATGCCATGAATTTCTCCGCGGGCGATGTCGCCTCTGCGCTCGTCAAGGCCATGATGTCGGTCAACGGCTGGCCGCTCTACAAGAGCTGTGATCTGCACGACGCGCTGGAGCAGGAGGGGCTGTTCGACTTCGAAGCGGTGGCACAGCTTGACCAAGAGGCCATTTTCGATCGGCTGAAGAGGGCGGGCTATACCAAGTCCGACTTCGTCGTCGGGCTGGTCGCTGAGCGCCTCAAAGCGGCCGCTGTGACATTCTCAGGCAAGGGGATGTCTGCGCTGTTGCAGCTGGAGGCCAAGGGCCGCTTGCAAGAAGCGGACAAGAAGCTCAACGCTGTGCGCGGGATTGGGCCCCACGTGATCAAGGGGTACCGCTTCCTGCGCGAAGAAGGCGCCTGATCACTCATCCTCCTCGGCAAAGGCATCCGGGTCGAGCTCGAGCAACTTGACGGTCTTGGTCTGCACGCCGATCCCGTGTTCGATCAGCAGGTCGGCCAACTTCTCTCCGTCGATCAGGGTGATCGGTGCGGTCCCATTGGCGAAAGCGGCCTCCTTGGTGCCCTTGGAGAAGCGGGAGGTCGTGATGATCGTGCCTCGAACTGCGTTGAAGCGGTAGAGCGAGCCACGCAGAGCGTCGAGGTCTTTGCGCTGGATGGTCCTCTTATGGCGCTTGGCCTGCACGACTTCGCGGACACTGGTGATGCCGAGCTCGATGTCTGCGACGACATCGACGCCCCCGTCTCCGGATGGCGATGTGACCTCGACGTTCTGGTAGTCCATTGCCTCTAGCAGCTGCTTGACGAGATGCTCGAAGGCGTAGGGGTCCATCGCAAGGAGGATCTCCTTCAAGCCTTTGCGCACTTTCTGCTCCTGGTCCTGCACCAGCTCCCGCACACGCTGCAACGTCGTGTTCGCCGGGCCGGGCTTCCGCTTCAAGTATGCAAGCCCGGCATCGGACGCGGAGTAGAGCAGGCTGCTGCGCGTGACCAGTCCGCGCGCGAGGAGGTTCTTCAGTCTTCGGGCCAGCGTGTCCTTGAATGTCGACGGCTTCCCGAAGGTAGAGTAGCGTTTCAGGTAGTCCGACCACTCCTCTTCGAAGCTCCCCGATCGCGCCGGTCCATTTTCGGCAACGATAGTCAAAAGCTGACCAGGCCCTCGGCCTCGTCCAGGGTCGCCTCGGCCATGCCACCAGGCTGCTCGATCAAGTCGCGGCCCAGCAGAGTCAGTTGGATGCGTCCCTGAGCGTCTTCGTCGATGAGCTCGTACTTCTGCGCGAGGTAGCGGGCGCCGCGGGTATAGCGCGGGTTGACGGCTCCCGCTGAACCCTGCCAGATGGCTTGGGCGAGCTGCTGATGGTCCGGGCACAAGCGCTCGGGAATCCACTGGTCCGGGTCCGTCCACTTCACGGTGTTCTGGGGGGTCCCGCGCAGCTGATTGATGGCGGCCTCGAGGCCCGTGATCAGCTTACGGGGACGGCCCTGCCAGAGGCGCAACAGGTGGCGGACCTGGCTGTAGCTCGGAAAGAGAGGGAGGCGGATGCGTTGCTCTTGGTGCAGGATCGCAGCCAAGGCCGAGAGGGGGTCCGCCGGGATTTCGGTGTGGGTGGAGGGGCCGCTTGTCATGAGAGCACCTCCAGGAACTCCGCCACGACGGAGAGGTCTTCGCCCTGCTCGGGGGACAGCTCTATCGGCTCGTGTTCTGGGTTCAACGGCTCCAGGCGGATGGCCGTGTGCTGCCAGCCGTCTGCATGGCTGACCTTTGCGCTGGTAAAGCGCTTGACGGTGTAGCTGCCACCCGTCTCCGGGTCTGTGAAGCTCCGGTGTTGGGCCAGGACGATGCGTCCTTGGCGTGTCCCGGTGACGGGGCTTTGGAAGAGGCACCAGGAGCCGTCGGGGATTCTCGGCTGCATGGAGGTGCCGACAACCCGGGCGACAAACATGCCCGAGCGCAGAGACCGTCGCGAATGGGGCTGAACCCAGTCTTTCTCTTCAGCTGCCTGGGGCTCGCTGAAGCCTCCGGCTGCGGCTGCCAGCGACCAGAGCGGGATGGCGAGCCGGTAGCGGTCTTCCGGCCGGGGAACGGGAACGCGCGCGAAGGGCTCCGGGCGGCGCTCGGGATGGCAGAGGCTCGGATGGGCCGGAGGCGGGGCCAGGCGGGTCTGGTAGCGCTCGCCGCTGCGGCTGGCTTCGGCCATCGCGTCGTAGATCTCGAGGATCACCCGCTTGGTGCGGTACTCGTTGTGTTCCTTTTTGTCCTTGCGCCGGGCGATGGGGAAGGTGTCCATGATGTAGTCCACATCGTCTTTGCGGATGCCGTAGAGGTGGAAGAAGGCGGCGTCGAGTTCGCAGCGGAGGAGAAAGCGGCGGCTCTCGTTCCACAGAAAGGGCGTTGTGTTTCCTACACCTGTATCGACCGCATAGGATCTCGTTTCCTTTTCAGTGTAGACGAGCTCAGCAGTACGCCTGTCAAGCCATCTTCGCAGTGAAGTGGCTTGATCCCAGGGGCAGTGATTCTCAAATGTAGCTGGATGAGGAATGGGTAATTGGTGGGAAATGAAGAAATTGAGATGCGTTCCCCCAACTTTGAATCTGGCCGCAAAATCCAATGCAAATGATGCGATGCAAGCCAGTAAGGTCGTTGCCGGAGAGTCTGCGTGTGTGAACGAAATCGGCAAATTGTTCCCCACCCCCACCCGCGGCACCACCGAAGCAATCACCGTCCGCTCGTTTGTTGCGTTCGTGATATCCCGCCACCCCAGCAACCAGCCTCGATCCCAACGCCCTTCGAGACGGGCCTCGACCTCCGAAGCGGGCACCCAATACCGCGGCAGAACACAGTAGTCGGGGTTGTTCTTCCGCTCCGCTGGCACCTCGGGGAGCGCCGTGCTTTGGCTGGTCTTCAGTTTGTCCCTGTAGTCTCCGAAACGGTGGTCGAAATGGTGGACCATCTTGGCCTCGTAGAGAGGCAGGTAGCGCTCTCCCGTCCTTGAGAAGACGTTGCCTTCGAGTTGGAAGCCCTCCCCTTGGAGCTGTTCGTGGGTGCGGAAGAGGTGGGAGTCGCTCGACATATTGAACAAGCCCTGACGAAACGACAACCCCCACGGGTTCCCTTGAGGATCCCCCTCCCGGATTAAGACAGGGACTCGCGAGTAGATGTCCCTGGTGATCTCGGCATCGCGCCGAGTTCTGAAGATGGGGCAGGTTTTGGTGTTGGGGTTGATAAGGGCGATATCCTCGGCGGAAAGGGTGAATCGGCGCTCAGGGTCTTGGAGGTGCGCGACATCCCTCAAGAAAAAGGCGAATTCGGTTTCCTGAGGGCGCTCAACGTTAGCTCCGACTAGAGTCAAGAGACAGAACTTGAACCTAGCATGACCGATTTCTGCAAAGTACCCTGGACCACTCTGGAAGTCATAGAGCGATAGGAGTGAACGCCTGTCTAGGAGGTCTCCGAAGAAGTGCTTTGTCGTATCATCGGTTGCTATACCTGACGGCACGACACACCCGACTCGGCCAAAGTCCGAAATCAGAAGGCGGTTGAGCTCTGCAAAGATTGAATAGGTGTTGATCCTACCCCTGGCACATAGAGGGAAGCGTCCAGCACTACGAATCAGATGCGTCGTTCCGTCAAATTGCCTTTTTTCTAGACAGTAGGCCTCAAACAGGGCTGGGTCGTCATGTTCAAGCGCAGCGATTTTCTTCTTTCTGAGCGAAGCCGTTTGCGCCTGTGCAACAGAGGGATTTCGAGTTGAAAAAAACTCCTTTTCCTTAAGTTCAAGGTGCTCCCAAGGCGGGTTGCCTAGCACCAGGTCGAAGCCACCAGTACCGTCCTCTCCATAAACCTGCGGGAAGGCGACGTGCCAGTGGAAGAGGCGGTACTCTTCCGCCAAGCGCTCGACTTCCTGAACCACGCTTGGGGGGGGCGTTTGTGCCTCGGATGACCACTGACGCCAGCGACCGGTCGTGATGGGCTCCAGCTTCGCTCCCGCAGCCTTGTCCGCCACAAAAGCCGCGCACCAGGCATCGGCCAGGAACTTCTCCCTGCGGTACTCTTTGGACCTCTGTAGCGCCGAGTAACGAGCCTGCTTGGCCTCCACAGACCGGAGGTCGACGTCTGCCAGTGCTTCGATCTCCAGCACCTTGGCAGCGAAGACTTCCTCCCGTTCGTTCGACGCTGCGTCAAAGCTGTCGAACATGGTCCGCTGCCAGCCCTTCTGCTTGCGCTCGGCCTTGTTCTGCTTCTTCAGTGCCGAGGCGACCTTTTTGCTGTCCCCTTCGATGGGTTTAAAAGCCTTATCGGGAATGCCCTGGGCCATCAGCTCCCGGGTCGTGCCGAGCAGCGAGTTGCCCACCTGCAAGTGGGCATCGAGGAAAGACAGAGGCAAGCCCGGCGTGACGGCCTCGAGCCACAGACTCACCTTACACAGCTCGACCGCCATGGGATTCAAGTCGACGCCGAACAGGCACCTCCCGACAACATCGCGCAGAGCCCGCTGGACCCGATCGGGGCTCGGCTCGTCGTCGCCCGAGCGCACTTGCGCCAGGCGGTGGGCGATCCGGCGGGCGGCGGCCAACAGAAAGTGCCCCGAGCCGACTGCGGGGTCGCAGACCTTGAGGTTCAGGATGGCCTTCTCGGGTTCGGGATCGCGACACGCCCGGTCCAGGACCGGCTCGAGCGCGCTGTCCAACAGGCAGTCGACTAGAGCGGTGGGCGTGTAGTAGCTGCCCGTTGTTTTCCTCTCGTGCCCGGCCGCAGTCTCGAGCTCGAAACGCCCCGTCTCGACGTGCAGTACCGGATGCAACTCCAGCAGGCTCTCGTAGATGCTGCCGAGTTCCTCAGCTCCGATGTTCCGCCAGTTGGTCACATAGCGCGTGCGCCCCTCTTCGACATGGCAGAGGCAGCGCAGGGCAGCGAGCAGCGGCTCGTTCGAGCAGGCGGCCTGCATCAAGTGGGGACAGGCGTGCTCGCCCCAAAGGTCACTGCCCAGGGCAGGCAGGGCCAGCTCTGCGCAGCCCGCATAGAGTTTCTTCATGACCAGGGACAGACCCTGCCACAAATCACCGTGCGTGGTGCCCCGGCGCTTCTCGGCCAGCTCCCGCAGCCGTCGGTTCGCGTACCAGCGCTGGTAGCGGGCGCGGGCCTCGGGCGCTGCCCGCGGATCGAGCAGCACATCGCGCTCTTCGGCCACGAACAGGAAGATCAGACGGTAGACCAGGCGTAACAGCTGCCGGTAGAACTCCTGCTTATTCAGGCTGCCCTGCTTGAGAGCTGCCCGTAGGTCTGCGTTCTGACGGTGGCTCAGGAAACCGCTCCCCAGGCAAGCGATCGCCCGTTCTACACCACCGCGCAGCTTGTCGAGGGCGCGGACGCCTTCATCCCTAGAGGTTTTGAACCAGGTCTCCAGCCAGCAGTCTTCTGGTTTTTCCGCCTCGACGCGGCTCTGGTGGCAGAGCATCCAGAGCAGCAGGAACTCGCTGAAGTGCTCACCCTCCATGATGGACTCGAGGTCGAACTCGACATAGGCCTGGCGGGTCAGGCTATGATGGTCCCGCAGGATACGAAGCCTGAGCCCGTTGCAGAGGAAGCCCCACAGGTGCCCCTCGGAACGGTTGAGGAAGTCCTGCACCAGGCCGTGCGGCGATGAGCGCGCCGCACCAGCGACTCCCTTCTGACGCCGGTCCAGGTCGACCCGCGCGCCGATCAGATGGAGGGGCGAGCGGTGCCAGTGGTGGGAGATGGCGTAGCTGCGTTTGTCGACCTCGATAGCGGTCGCCTTGGGCAGGCGGCCGTAACCCAGCTCCTGAAACAACGGCAACAACCAGCGGTCGCGCGTGTAGCCGGTCGCCCGGTCGGACTCCGGCCTCCGCTCCAACCCCTCTCTGAAGCCGGTCCACAGCGTCGTCAGCCGGCTCCAGGAGCGGTTGACCGCCTCACCGATGCGCTCATGCTTGGCCAGATGGTAGCTCTTGGGCGATGATCCCAGCAGTTGTTCACCCGCTTGGAGACGAGAGAGCAGATCTCGCGGTAGCAGGCCAGCTTCCGTTTTCACAGAGCTCAGCTGTTTGTGTGTCAAACTCATGGCCCAGCATCGCCTGTTTTCAAAGGTGCGGACTCTACGTGCGGGACGGCACCTCTCGGAATGTCGGTGTCTTGACGCTTGTCGCCAGATACTCGGGGAGGCGCCACAGTCTGGACGTTGCCCCCGGACGCCTCAGACGGTGCCTTGAAGCCCAGCATCGCTGTCAGAAGCTCGAGAATTCGATCCCGCGTCCGGAAGGAGCCGTGTCGTTTGAGGTCCTTTCGTTTGGTGATATTGAAACTCTGCAGGACGTGGTCGGCATCCTCAAGCGTCAACCCATACATGAGGAAGTACGCAGCATTGAGCTCGCACTTGAGCTCGAAGCGCCGTTCAACGTCCCAGATGTATGGGGCGCGCACCACCCCGCAGGAGGCGGCGAAGGGCCTCATGTCTTCCGAGGTATAAGTCAGCTCGACGACCCTTTTGGTCACCCACGCTTCGAGTGTCTCGGCACAACTCCAAGGACAGGCTTCAAGATAGCTCGATGGTGGCAAAACAGGAAGTTGCCGCAGGATATAGAAAGTAAAGTGGATACCACCCATCTTCTGGCGCGCGACAAAGTCAAAGACGAGGGCGTTCAGATTCGCCAGAAGGCACGCGCCGTTCACTCGCTCATCATCGACCAGTATCACATTCAACGTGGCACTCACACCGACGCGTGGAATGAAACGAGCGAGCATCGTCCGCTGGTTCGTGGGGGCAGTGATGTCTGTGAATGCGAGCAGGAAGGGACGTGCGTAACCGTCGAGTTTGGCTTCCACCGTTTCCTTGTTGACCCAGTAACGTGGCAGAGGGACCGCTGTTGGCGAGAGATGCTCTTCCTTGCTGAGTGCTCTGGGTTGCGCCTGCCGGATCAGTGCCGTCGGGCTGATGACAACACTGGCTGCCCGATGGTCATAGATCTGAGTCATCTTGGCTTCATAGACTGGCAGATAGGCTTGTCCATCCTTCCTGTAGACATTGCCCTCCAACTCGAAGCCGCGTTGGTCGAGAAACTCCTGGTCTCGAAATTCCTTGAGGTGTTTGCTGAACATCCTCGTCAAGCGACACTTCCATGAATCTTCCCCGGTGACACCGAGCACGGGTAGTCGATCATAGATGTCAAAGACGATCTCTGCGTCGCACCGGGCTCTGAAAACCGGACAGGTCTTGGTCTCGGGGTTGATCTTTTCGAGGTCGGAATAGGTGAGATGGAACAAGCGCTCGCCGTCTTTCAGTTGGGAGGGATCGTGAAGATAGAAGGCAAAGACTGGCTTGGAGGTCCACTCGACGGCCTTTCCTGCGAGCGAGACGAGGCTGAACTTGTAGCTACTGTGGACACCTGGAAAAATCGACCTCTTGTTCTCAAAGTCATAGAGATGACGGACATGGCCATGCTGCATAAGATGCCGGAAAAAGACCTGGTTCGAGGCATCGGTAGCGATGGAAGATGGCAATACCATGCCGACCCTACCCTGAGGATGGATGACGCGCAGGGACAACTCAGCGAAGAGGGACGCCGTGTTGATGCGTCCGATCGATGTCAGGGGGAACATCCCGGACTTGCCCACAATCGCCAGGCAGCCCTCGGTCCTTCGTTTTTGCGCCTTGAACGCCTCGACCAGGTCCGGAAGGACTTCAGAAATCTCCGCAATCTTCCTCGATCTCTCGGTGTTGTTGGCGCACTTGGTGATCTCAGGAAAGCGGGTTGCAAAAAACTCCCTGGCGTCACACTGGATGACATCCCAAGGCGGGTTGCCGAGAATCACATCAAAGCCCAGGTCGCCATTTTGCCGAACCTGATCATCCGATCGGGGAAAAAAGACTCCTGGAAACTCCAAATGCCAATGGAAGAATCGATAGGGTTCCGCAAGACGCCTGACATTCTCGCGCACCTCCCTGGGCACGTTGCCGGGAACTCTCTGCCAACCGCGCCAGCGAGCTGTGGTGATCGGCTCCAGCAGCGAACCCGGTGACTTCTGACAGATGAAGGCGACACACCAGGCATCAGCGAGGAAGCTCTCGAACTCGAAGCTCTGCGAATGGCGAATCCGTTCGAAGTCTTGACGCTTCGATTCCACAGACGAGATATCCAGATCCGTCAACCCGTCGACTTTACGCATCATCTCAGCGAGCGAAGAAGCACCGTCGATGCGAGACTGAGCGAATGCGTCGAACATGGTTGTCTGTAGGTTCTTTTGCTGGCGCTCCCGTTTATTCCTCTTTCGCAGCATGGTCAGCATTTTCTTGTCGTCGCCCTCCAGTGCCTTGAAAGCTCCATCGGGGATCCCCTGGGCCATGAGTTCGGGCGTGGTTCCCAAGAGCGAATTGCCACATCGGATGTGACCGTCGAGGAAGCTCAGTGGTAGACCTGGGGTCATGGCCTCAAGCCACAGGTTGACCTTGCACAGCTCCACCGCCATCGGATTCAGGTCGACGCCAAAAAGGCAGCGAGCCACGACATCGCGGAGAGCTTGTTGCACCAAAACCGGACTTGGCTCCGTCTCTGCGGCACGGACTTGAGCGAGCCGCTTTGCCATGCGCCGCCCGGCGGCCAGTAGAAAGTGGCCCGACCCGACCGAGGGGTCGCAGATTCGCAACTCGAGGATCGCTCTTTCCGGATCTTCGCTTTCGCAGGCTCGGTCGAGCGCGAGATCAAGGGATGTGTTGAGCAGGCTGTCAACGAGTGATGTCGGCGTATAATAGCTTCCCGTTGTCTTGCGCTCGTGCCCAGCAGAAATGTCGAGCTCAAAGAGACCACGCTCGACACAGATTGTTGGGTGCATCTCAAGAAGGCTCTCGTAGACACTGCCAAGTTCATCAGCGCCGATGATCTTCCAATTCGTCCTGAAGTGGGTCTTGCCCTCTTGTAATGTCGACAACCGACGCACGGCTTCAAGCAGGTTGCGATTCGCACACAGGGCAGTTGTCAGGTCGAGGCATGCCGATTCACTCCACAACCGGCTTCCGAGAGCTGGCAGTCCCAACTCGGGGCAGCCTTTGTCCAGGCTTTGCATGACAACGAGCAAGCATTGCCAAAGATCAGTATGCGGCCCACCTCGCCTCTTTTCCCCGAGCTCTCGCAATCGACGGGTCGAATAGTAACGGGAATAGCGCCGACGCGCGGCTTCATCAATCTTAGGGTCCTGGAGAACTCCTCGCTCTTCGGCCACAAACAGAAAGATCACGCGATAGACCAGTCTCAGTAGCTGACGGTAATAGTCCTGCTTGCTCAAGAGCCCCGCTTGCAGAGCAGAGCGCAGCCTGCAATTGGCCTTTTGGCGAAGAAAGCCTGCGCCCAACGTCTCGATCGCCTTGGCGACCCCGACACGAAGCCTTTCGAGAGCTTGGACGCCCTCGTCGCGAGAGGTTTTGAACCAGGTTTCAAGCCAGCAGTTTGCAGGATTGTCGGCTTCGACTCGGCTTTGATGGCAGAGCATCCAGAGCAGCAGGAACTCGCTGAATTGCTCACCATCCATGATCGACTCAAGGTCGAATTCAATGTAGGCCACGCGTGTGAGGCTGTGGTGGTCACGCAAGATGCGCAACTTGAGGCCATTGCTGAGAAAACCCCAGAGATGCTGGTCGGAGCGGTTGAGAAAATCCTGAACAAGGCCATGAGGCGAAGAGCGTGCTGCGCCCGCCACACCTTTCTGTCGCCGATCCAGATCGATGCGGGCACCGATCAAGTGAATCGGAGAACGATGCCAGAGGTGGGAAATGGCGAAACTCCGAGAATCCAACTCCACCGCTGTTGCTCTGGAAAGGCGACCGTATCCCAGAGCCTGAAACAACGGCAGCAGCCAGCGGTCACGTGTGAAGCCGGTCGCCCGGTCCGTCGCCGGCCTCCGTTCCAACCCCTCCCGGAAGCCGGTCCATAGGCTTGTCAACCGGCTCCAGGAGCGGTTGACCGCTTCTCCGATGCGCTCGTGCTCGGCCAGGTGGTAGCTGTTGGGAGCGACTCCGGGCAGGTCGGCGCCAGTCTGCAAGCGTGACAGCAGATCCTGGGGCAGAAGGCCCCCCTCGGTCCTGACGCTGCTGAAGATCCTGCGCTGGTGACTCATGCCTGGCCTCCTGGCCCGGAGGGCAGGTAGATATACACACCCAGGATGTCGGCCGGCTTGTGCACATCGACGTTCAGAGCGCGGATGCCGCTGCGGGTCGCCTTGCGGACACGCCGGTGCGCATCGAACAGCGCCTGGCCTTTCGTTTCTGCGATGGCGTCGAGCTTCGGCCTGAGGAGCTCGAAGCCCTCCAGGACTCTCTGGACGTGCTCCCGCGCCTGGTCGGCGCCGATATTGGCGTCGGCCTCGGCGCGCACCAGCGCGTCCAGGTCTGCTTCCTGCAACCACTCGGCGTTCTTGGGGCTGCCGTGGAATCCGACCAGCGCGAGGTCTTCGGCCAGGAGCGGCCTCTCCACCCGATCCCGCCCCTGGTTCACGATGTGGAAGCGCATGCGCAGAAGCATCAACGTCGTTCGGCGCTGAACAGCTCGGGTGCGGACGACTCCACAGCGTCGTCCCGGACCCTCGAGATCTTGGTCCAGGGCGGTCTCGGTCACGTAGGCGGAGAGCCCTTCAACGACCGGATGGGTGCGGGTCAGCAAGAGCGCGTGGCCCGCGGGCCGCCCATCGAACACAGCCTCGAAGCTCTCGTCACGGCCGATGGCATCCCGCAGAGCCCGCGGACACTCTCGCAGCTCGACCTGCAGATTCTCCTTGCTAGAGACAACAGCCCCCAGACTCTCCAACGCCAGGCGACAGAACTGGCGCACGTCTGCCTGACCACCTAGCGCGCGCCGGGTCTCTTCGAGCTCGTGGCGAACTTCCTTGTTGACCGCCGCGAGCAGCTGGTTTTGTGCGAACACGGTCCGGCTGCGCTTCTCCCGCTCGGCGGCGGCATCCCACTGCCCGTCGAAGTCGAACTTCAGCTGGCGGTAGTTGCGCTGCTCCTTGTTTTGCATGATCAGGCCTTCGTAGATGGCCTCCTCGATGACCCTCGTGTCCATGGGGACCGGCACGGTAATCCCCAGGGTCTTGCGGATGGCCGAGTGCTTGCGTAGCAACGCTTGTAGGACGACACCGTCGACCGGGTTGTCCTGGCCGAAAAAGGTCAGGCTGCGCACCTCGTCACGCGGCTGCCCATAACGGTCGACGCGACCCTCCCGCTGCTCGTGGCGGGTCGGGTTCCAGGACAGGTCATAGTGCATGACAGCATCGAAGACATGCTGCAGATTGATCCCTTCGCTCAGGCAGTCTGTGCAGACCACGACCCGCTTGTCGTGTTTGCTCAGCTCTTCGATGCGCCGCTCGCGCTCCTCGGGCGGGAGATTGCCGGTGATCGCCTCGACGACGACGTTCATTCTGGCGAGTTTCTTGCGCAGGAACTCCGCGACATAATCAACCGTTGGAATGAAGCGACAAAAGAGGATAGGGGAGAAACCGTCGTTGATCAGGCTCTTGACCAACTCGAGCGCACGCGTGAGCTTGGCATCCTTCTTTCCCTTCAGCTCGGCTGCTTCGCGCGCCAGGCGGAGCAAGCGCTCGCGGCCCTGCGGATCGTCGTCGCCGGTGTCGGTGCCGGGGATGACATCGATGCCCTCCTCCCCATCGAGGACGGCCCGGCGTCCTTCTTCGTCGACCTTCTCGACGGTCTCGCCTTCTGCCCAGCCAGATCGGTTGCGCAGCGTGGCAGCCGCGGCCGCCGGGCTCGAAGAGAGTGCGCGCAGCAGTGCCAGTGCGGACCACCAGCGCACCCGCTGCCGCCTCTTTTCAAGCGTTGCATCGAGCACGCTCTCTCGGCAGAAACGGAGCACCTTGTCGAGAAACTGCTTGTAGGGTTTCTTCAGTGAGTAGTAGGCCTCGGCCGTCTCCCGATCCGGGAAGGGCGTGACCGTGTCGAGGTAGGCCTTGAGGTCTCCCCGTCGCCTCTGCACCAGATGGCGTGCCAGCCGCTCCCTGTGCTTGCGGTTCTCGTCGCCACTCAGATCCAGAGGCAGCGCCATGAATCCCGGATCGAGGAGCGACAGCAGAGAGCGGAAGGTCTCTTCGTTCCCGCTGTGCGGCGTGGCTGTGACCAGGACCAGGTGGCGCCCCGCGCTTTTCTCCTTCTTGGGATCGATCAAGTCCTTGAGCAGGTCATGGCGTTGCTGCGCCGAACGCCCGCCTGCAGAAGCGCAGGTGTGGGCTTCATCCACGATGACCAGGTCGGGGCAGGTGCGCAGAAACTCATAGCGCCGCCGCTCGCCCTTGATGTAGTCCGTCGACACCACCGTGAAGGGGTAGCGTTCGAAGAGAGACTCGTCCTGCCTGCAGGAGCGCTCGAGCCGCGAAGCCGTGCTCGACAACACCAGCTCAGCCTCGATGTGGAACTGCTCCACCAGAGCCTTCTGCCACTGTTCGGCCAGGTGGGGCGGACACAGAACCGTCAGACGGCTGATCTCGGCGCGGTCCAACAGCTCGCGGGCGATCAGCAGGGCTTCGACGGTCTTGCCGATGCCGACGTCATCGGCGATCAACATGCGCACCGGGTCCAGCTTGAGCGCCATCAACAGCGGGACCAGCTGGTAGGGCCGCGGCTCGACGGCGATGCGGGCCAGGGACCTGAAGGGCCCGGCGCCTGAACGGAAGCCCAACCGGATCGCATCGCGGAGCAGACCGCAGGAGAGCTGGTTGCCCATGTCTGTAGCTGGGTTCGGCAGCTTGAAGTCCGCTGGCGCAACCGTTTCGAGCTTTGTGAAGATCCCCGTGACCTCGTCTTCGGTTCCTCCCAGAGGGCGGAGCACGAGCACGTCGGGATCCTGGTAGCTCTCGGGCAGAACTACCCACTCCCGGCCACGGGCTTTTACCAGGGCGCCGACATCGAACTTCACGGGGTATCCTCCAGGTCGCTCAACAGTGGAGCGAGAAAGCGGCTCGGTCTTCCGGTCCAGGTCAGGGTCAACTCGTCGCGCGCACGAGTCATGGCGACATATAGCAGCCGTCGCTCACGCGACTCGGCCGTCTCACGGTCCTGAGGATCCTTAGCCTTGTGCAGGGCATAGGAGCTCGGCACCACCTTGTCTGCGCAGTCCGAGACCAGCACCGCCTTGAATTCGAGCCCCTTGGCGCGGTGCATGGTGCCCAGGTTGACGCAGCCTGCGGCTGAAGTCGTCTTGTCCGAGAGGCGATGCCAGCGGATTCCAGCTTGGCTCAGAGCCTTGCCAAACTCACTTACGCCTTTGCTTGTACGCAAGAAGACGCCGATGTCTTCTGGCTGAAGGCTACTTTTCAGCCAGCGCATCACCTCCGCCGCCGCAGCCTGCAGCTCGTTGCCGCGGCTCTTGTGCCCGCGCAGCTTGGGTTGGGGGCCACGCAGTAGACTGCGCGTGCGGGCACGCGACTCCGTACCGCCATCCATGTCGTCTTCTTTGTCGCCAAGAACCCGGTCGGCCGTCCTGCGGATCTGCTCCGTGGTCCGGTAGTTGATGCGCAGGATCGTGGCGCGTCCGCGGACCTCGATGCCCAAAGCGCCGAGGCTGAAACCTCCCGGATAGATCCGTTGGCCCGCATCCCCACACAGGAGGAGCTGTCCGGGTTTCTGGCTGCACAATGCACGCAGAAAGCGAAGCTCCGGGGGCTTCAGGTCCTGCACCTCGTCGACGATGACCGCGCTGAAGGGGCTCTTGACCCTCCCCGCTTCGAGCAGCTCACGCGCCTTGTGGCAGAGACCCGACCAGTCGAGCTCTTTCCGCGCTGCGAGCGCTGCCAGAGTTCCTCCGAAGACCTTCCACAGCTGCTTGCGTGCCTTCACCGAGAGACCTCGACCACGCCCGGTCCGCCGCGCCTGGCGGTAGCCGGTCCAGTCGTGGATCCCCTGCAGGCGCACGACATGCTCCCACTCTGCTTCGACGAACGCGGCGTCGTAGCCGGGTGTGTGGCGGATGCGCAAGGTGTCGAGGTACTTGAGGACATCGTGGTCTGGGGCAGGCCGGAAGCGCGGCTCCTCCTGGCGCACCAACCCCAGGGCCTGCTTGTGCACCGTCGAGACGGTGATCCGCGCAAGCGCTTCGCCAGCGCAGAGCTTCGAGAGGTTCTTCTGCAGGTTTTCGCAGAGCGTGGTGACGTAGCTGGTGAGCAGAACTCTCTCACCCTTTTGGGCTAGATGCCGTGCGCGGTGCATGGCGACCACTGTCTTGCCGGTCCCCGCCGAGCCCGAGACCTTGGCCGGTCCGTTGAAGGTCTTCTTCACGATGGCCCGCTGTGAAGGGTGCAAAAAAGCGATCCAGGCATCGAGCGGCGCCTCGAGCGCAGCACGCAACCCGGCGACATCTTCGACCACGAAGAAGCGGCGTTGCACGTCTTCGGCCTCGGTCTGCGGCTTGTCCTTGGGAAGGGGCGCCGGCGGAGTGACGAGTTCTCCAGCAAGCACAGAAAAGAGCCGTTCCCCAACCTCTTCGGGCAGCTTCTCGCTGACCGCCAGGAACTGGTCATCGGTGCGGATCTTGCGCAGGGTTGGCAGCCAGTTTTCGGGCACCCCCAGGGAGAGCAGATAGGCATCGTTGTGCGCCTGAAAGACCGGCGGCGCTTCAGGTTCGACCATCCTCTCGATGACCTTCTCGACCTCGCGCACCGTCTCGACAGACTCGACGATCTGTAGGTGGCCGGTGACCGAGTGGCGCCCGAAGTCCCGCCGTTTGGCCCAGTCGTAGGCGGGGTCGTGGTGGCCGGCATAGATGAGAACCCAGCTGCTGCCGTCTTTGTACAGGATCGCCCGTAGCTCCTTCGAGATACGGCCCGACCATACTCCTTTTGAGGCGTGTTCGATGGTGTGGAGCTGTACGCCTGGGTGGGCGGGATTCGCCTGAAACTTCGTGATGAAGTCGATGGCCCGCACCTGCTCGTTGGGGGTCAGCTTGGCGATCGAGGGGAAGAGCGGCTTCGCGATCAACACCGGCGTGGTCATACGTCCGCCTCCAGGGACTCGAGGATCTTCTCGACAAGTCCATCCTCAGTGGGTCGTAGGCTGATGGCCCTCCTGCCTGCGGCTTTGAGAGCAGCCATGAGCTGGCTGGCAGATTCCCCCTCTGCATCGATCAAGTCCAAAGACCTCTCGCCCTTTCGTATGCACGCTACCGTGAGGTCTACGACGCGCCCAGCGGCCATCACCTCGTCGCCAGGCTCGACCAGAATCCCGTCCAGCTCGGCAAGGGTCTTCAACGGGTTTTGCCAGGTGTCGTCGTAGTCATCTGGATCGAATTCAAGCTCGGCGACCACGTCAGCTTCTGTCGTTGTCGCCCGGACTCCTTCTCGCGGCCGCCCAAAGAGACTGGGGAAGCGCTGCACAACCTCACCCCAGTCTTTGTCGTGCCGGAAGCGGATCACAGTCCAGCCGAAGTCTTCAAGACTCTCCTGCTGCTGTTCGTCGAGTGATTGGCGTGCTGGCGTGTCATGCACAGGACCATCGACAAACACTGCCGCTTTCTCGTCTTGATAGACAAAGTCCGCAGAGACCTTGCAGGCCTCGATGAGCTTTTGGGCGACTCCAGGCAGGGACAGGCCCTTCACATCGATAAATCGCACCCAGGTCCGCTCGAGCTCCGACTGGCATTGGTTCAGCAGCCGCTCGACTTCCTCCTCACGACGGCGCGGGGCTGGTGAAGTGCGCACTTGTGCCTGGGTCAGCTTGCGCAAGAGTTCCAGCAGACTCGAACGATCGATGTAGCGGTGGTCTCTCTGGTTGTAGTATGACAGCAGGCAGTCGTAGCAGCCCGCTTCGCAGTCCTCCTTCGCTCCCGGCGGGCGCTTCCTGTCTTCGCCAGTGTCCGGGTCATAGTGGCAGATTTCCAGCGCCATACGGGCGATGGTCGGAAGCGCCTGTACGTCTTCAACCAGCCGCCGCAGGACACCCGCCCCGCCTTCGGAGGCTTCGTAGATCAAGATCTGTCTGCGGTCGTCCATTGCCGGGAGGGGCTCCGTCGCCAACTCGCGGTCCTCTAGCTGGAAGTGGACCTGTACGGCGACCTTGAGAGCCGCCTGCAGAGAAGCCATGACCGTCTCGGAGAAATGCGAGGAGGGCCGCACTAGGATGCAGTTCCGGGTGTCCTCGACATAGGGAATCAGCCGCTCGGTTCTCGGCGACAGAGGATCTTCGGGATCGTCATCCACCGCTTGGTTTCTGGCCCAGTAACCGCGTTCCACGTCGAGCACAAAGCCGACCTGGTCCTTGTTGGAACGTCGTCTCCAACCCAGGTTCATGCGCCACAGCGTGGCCGCATGACCGTAGACAAGAGTCAGGAGCTCGCTGCCCTCAGCATCCAGCACCGTGGCGCTCCTCGAAGACACACGGCCCTCGCGCCGAGCAAAGCGTAGCCCGGACTTGATCTCGTAACCCATGCGGAAGCGCTCTTCCTCGTCGGAATTGATCCGATCGCGGCGACGGGTCGAGACGTTCTCCATCCGGAACAGGTTCGCGTAGGGTTGAGGCAGCGGCGTGTTGCAGCTCTCGCAGAGGTCCGGTCCCGGCTCGTCTCTGAGGGGGTGAAGGTAGCCGCAGGCCTCACACTGGACAGCGCGGCGCTTGAGGGTGCCTCCCTCCTCGACCGGGAGGATCACCTTGTTGATCACATAGCGCGAGCCCTCGTGATAGATGAATGCGCGCGGGCCGAACTCGGAGACCGCCAGGAAGCGTGGTCGTGTCAGGAACTCGTCGCTGCCCCGCTTACTCTTGCGGCCCGGCAGAAAGGCCGAGAGCGGCAGTCGTGGGAAGTTGTAACCAGGCAGGAAGCCTTCGCTGGCGAAATAGCGGTAGCTGTAGAAGTCGGAGTACTGCGACTCCGACATCTCCAAGAGCAGGCGCAGCTGCGCTTCCGCCTCATAGCGTAGCCTTTTGGCGCTCTCTCGATCTCTGGGGTCTCGCGAAGGATCCAAGATGATGCGCTGCTGCCGTTTGGACTGGCTGAGCGCCGAGCGATACAGGCCCTTCCAGCGCTTGCAGGCGTTCTCGAAGCTGTCGGGAACCCGGCGCAAAATGCGGTCGAGCCAGGCATCCGGGTCGCCGGCCACTCCGACGAGTTCGCGAATGGCCTCGTCGAGGGCGATCCTTGCTGCTTCGTGGGCCTTCTCCCGGGTGTATTCGCTGCCCAGAGCCTCCGCGACGTGCGGCTGGAGCTGCAGGGTGGGGTCGTCGCCGATGACCTCCAGGATATCGCGCAGCGACTGACCGAGAGACAAACCGGAGACGCCGAGCCAGACCGCATGGACGTGGGCTTTCAGCAGGTCCTCGTTGCCCAGGTCGAGCCGCGGCGGGCTGACCGCTCCGGCCACCATCAAGCGCGGACGCTTGAAGAAGTACTGGTCGTGCGGGCTGCCCGACGAGCAATAGGAGAAGACGAAGGCTGGCTGGCCGCTTCGACCCGCGCGACCGCTGCGCTGAGCGTAGTTGGCTGGCGTAGGTGGGATGTTGCGCATGTTGACGACGTTCAGCTGCGCGATGTCGACTCCCAGCTCCATCGTCGGAGAGCAGTACAGGATGGGCAGGTGAGCCTGGCGGAATTTCTTCTCCCGCTCTTCGCGCAGCTGTGGCGTCACCTGTGCGGTGTGCTCACGCGCTTCGAGGCGCTTCAGATCCTGAGTCTGGCTGCGGTAGAACTCCTTGAAGAAGGGGTTGGGGCGCAGTCCCCCCTCCGGAGCGCGCGGGACACGGATCGGGTCGTGGAAGGCTTTCTGCCCCGTGCCGGGTTTCCAGATCAAGGCCGCTGCGTTGATCTGGTAACCCGGGGCGCCATCGTCATCCCGTGGCTCCACAACCTGCTGCAGCAGCCCGGGGACGGTGAGCAGCTGACAGAGTTCGCGAATCACCAACTCGACCTCTTCTGTCTTCATCGTTTCGCTGAAGTTCGGAAAGGTTCCCCGTCGCTTGAGGAATAGCGCGAACCCCCCACGGGGCGACAGGAATGAGAAATGCCCGACCTCGCGGCCCATGGACTTCTGCGAGCAGGGGAAGACGACGCTACTGCGCTCGAGCTTCTCCTGGTCATCGATGGCCCAGGGCGAGATCAGCCGCTGGCGGGAGAGTTGCCGCAGGGACTCCTGCTCGACCGGGTCCAGGTAGCTGACCTTGACGGCGAGCTCGCGGCGCATGTGGTCGAGGAGAGCGCGGCAGGCCTCGCTTCTCTGTTCCGGGGTGGCGGTGGCGAAGATCGGGTGGCGGTCCTTCCACTCATCCTCGTCCGTGCAGAATTGCTTGAGGGACAGATAGTCGATCTCCAACAGGCCGCATTGCTCGAGGTTGGGAGAGGTGACACGCCAGCCGCGGCGGAGATCCCGGTAGATGAAATAACCCAGCGCCTCCCTGAGGGCGCGGTCCGTTTCCTCCCGCGCCAGGTACTTCACACCGGGGTCGGTCGCGTAGACCTCGAGCGGCAGGTCGAGGGCATCGAACACCCGCAGAGTCAACTTGTCATGACGGAGCCCGTCTGCCCCGGTCTTTTCTGCAGCCCTCCAGATCGCGGAGCGCAGCAGGGCGATCTCGACGAAGTCGTTGAAGTGGCCCGCTTGCAGGGAAGCGTCCTGGCGGTTGTCCGTGAAGCTGAGGAGCTTGCGCGCCTTCGGCTCGAGCGTGGCTTCTCTGCGGAGCTTCCGAATTGTCGACAGGCTGAGGATCGTCGTCGCGGTGCTGCGGCCCTCGGAACCCAGCGTTGCCAACTTGCCGTAGTCCGACCGTTGGCGCGCTCCATAGGTGATTCCGCACTCGAGACAGAAGCGGAAGGGCGTTCGCAGCCACCAGACTGCCTGGGTGCCGCCGTCCTCCTCGGCAGCCGGGGTCATGAAGACTTTGTCCGGCAGGTACTTGCGTTGGCTACGCCGGATGATCGTCTGGCCATTGCGGGTGGTCAGCCAAGAATCCGGCAGCTTCACGATGAACTCCGAAGCTTTGTCGGGCCAGGGGCTTTTCGTGCTGAGGTAAAGGAAGCCGGCGTCCCCATCGTCATCATCCAAGCGGTCGGAGATCTCGCGCGGGAGGTAACAGGTCTGGCCTTCGTGCACTTTACGACGGACGCTGTAGTATTCCTGCCCACACTCCCGGCAGAAGACCAGAGGCAAGAGAGCCCTTTGACGCCCGCTTCCCGGCACGAACTGCTGTGGTTGGAGCGTGATGTGCCGATCACCCTCAGCCTCGGGAGAAGCGTAGACCGATTCTCCCTTGGAGACGAACTGATGGAGGCGGAACGCAAACAAGGACCGCCCATTCTCGTCAAGACAGCGGTATCCATCGAGCAGGGCACGGCGCAGCGCACTCTCGCAGGTGCCGAGCGCCACTCCCGTCTGCTCGGCGAGGACCACTGCGGCGCCGGCTTGGCCCGTCAGGGCCGTTGGCGTGCTGCGTACCAATCTGCCGGTCTCAGGCTCCCTCTGTAGGCCCAGCATCGACTCGATCCATCGAGACACAGGATCGGCGAGAAAACGCTCGGTATCCTCGGGGTCTGGAGCCTCACCGCTCTCCAGGCGCAAACGAAGGGAATCGATGAACGCAGTGTCGTTGGGGTCGAACTCCGCTGTTGCCCTGCGCAGAGTCTCGCCGATGATGCGCTCGGGCTTGACCTCATCTCCGAAGAGGAGTGAAGCAACTCTCGCCACCTCTTTCCTTTGCTCTTCCCATGAGCCACCACTGGCAAGGGTGGCCGAGGTCCCGACATGGAGCAGCTCGTCGGCCTCACAGCCCTCGCGCACCCGACGCACCAGCATCGCGACATCGGCTCCCTGGCGGCCGCGGTACGTGTGGAGCTCGTCCAGCACCAGGAAGCGCAAGCCCTTTGCCGCTTGGATCAGGCGTCGGTCTTTTGGTCGGGTCAAGAGCAGCTCGAGCATGACGTAGTTGGTCAGGAGGACATCGGGCGGCTCCGCGATGATCTCCTTCCGCTCCGCCTCCCGCTCTTGCCCTGTGTAGCGCCGGAAGGTCACCGGTGGTTTACCCTGCGGGAAACCTCGGCAGAGGAACTTCTCGAGCTCGCCCACCTGGCTGTTTGCCAGCGCGTTCATCGGGTAGACGACGATCGCCTGGATTCCCTTGCCGCTCCCGCGGCGCAGGACATGGTCGACGATGGGAACGATGTACGAGAGGCTCTTGCCCGAACCGGTCCCGGTGGTCAGGACGTAGTTGTCTCCAGCTCGTGCAGCGTGGATGCTCTCGACTTGGTGCCGGTGCAGCCGCAGAGACTTCAGCACCTTGCCCTGTTCGCTCTTGATCGCGAAGATCTTCTCGCAGCTGCGGTGGACCACTCCCGCATCCGCGAGCGCTTTGAAGGTATCACCCTGCTCGAACGAGGGATTGAGTTGGATCAGAGGTTCCGGCCAGAGGAAGCCCGCTTCCATTTCTTCGCGGACCAACTGCTCGATCCTGGCGTCTTTGATGGTCAGGAAGCTACGTATATACGAGCTGTAGTCACCGACGACTTTGTCGCGAAGCTCAAAAACTTCCACGGCGTGCTCCTCTGACATCAAAGTGCAATATCGTGCGTAGGGGAAAACCCCTCCGTCTCAGAGCTTGTCCCTCAGGCTGTGCCCCAATCGAATAGGCGTGCACGGCACCCAGCGAGCCCAGGCGCTGTTGCTCCCGTCACGAGTTCTGCCGAGCCCCAGGTCGAAGAAACCGGGCCAACCGTTCAATTGTCGAGCGACATCATTCTACTTTGTCGCTACGGATCTTTCATGCGGTAGCGGTTCTTGAGTCGAGAATACTGAGAAATCTGGGAATCTTGATGCCGCGCAAGCCGCCTCCACACGTCAGCCCCTCGCAACGAATTCGGGGATGGCGCGCAGGCGCTCCCAACCCACCGGCCGGATGTGGGCCAACTCGTGGCGGAGCCCGGTGTGGCGCTCGAGGGCCTTGAGCTGGCGGTAGGGTAGCGGTGGACGGGCCGTTCTCACGAGGTGCAGGATCTCGCCCAACTCGAGCGACGCGGCATCGTCTATGACCTCGCCGAATCGTGTTTTCATCGGGAGGCGCAAGCGCCCTTTCAGCCGTCCGATCCAGTTGAGACGCTGTTCCTCGACCCACGGGAACAAGATCGCGATCTGGGCCTCCCAGATCCGTCGTTTCAGCGCCAACTCTCTGCCCATGCAGGCCAGCCAGGCCGAGTGAATGACAGAGCTGCCGTCGATCTTGTCGAGGCTGCCGTTGCACCAGGCCGCCTCTGCGCCGTCTGGCTGCCAATCGCGCGACCGGGCGTGGCGGCGCAGAACGGCCTCGGGATGCAACAGCCCAGCGAGGTCGCAACAGGCCAACTCCGCGGCTAGCCGCGGGTCGCTGCCCGCCAAGCTCACGATGAGACTGCTACGCAGGCGCGTCGCGATGTCGCGGCCAGCTTCGGGCTGCGAAAGGGCGACGAACAGCTGCATGTCGAGCTGCGACATGCGCCCCTCCCAGCGCAATGTCCGGAGCCCGGCGTCACCACGCGGCAGGGGCATGCTGCCGTGCAACACGGTGAAAAAGACTGGTCGTTTGCAGGGGTCCACGTCGCGCGCGGCGGCCTCGTAGTTGTTAAGGAAACTCCGCCAGGGTGACCACGCTTCGACTGCTGGCGGACCGATCGCCACTATGGTCTCACAGAGGGAGCCGGCTGTGGCCACTGCGCGAGCCCCGACACCTTGGATCTCACTCGGGTGGGCACCGGCGGCGCGGTCGAGAACGATGCGGGAAGGCATCGTCTCGAGGGCCAAGTCGCTGGCGACCGGCAACCAGCGGAACAAACCATCTTCGCGCACGCG
Source organism: Planctomycetota bacterium (assembly GCA_029260765.1). GTDB lineage: Bacteria > Planctomycetota > J058 > JAJDCP01 > JAJDCP01 > JAJDCP01. Next base: position 29,625 of record JAJDCP010000094.1, on the reverse strand, counting down.
GCTCCTCACCGCGGAGGTAAGGTCTTCGGGGCCGCCTTCGGGCACTGCGACGACAACACTTACACCATCACGGAAGTCGGCCTCGATTTCGTCAAGCAATCGGGCCGGCCCGGGCAGGCTCCAGAGCATGCGGTCCATCGCCTACTCCGTTCCGCTTCCGAAGACTCTCACCAGGCTTGGCTGAAGCGACCAGCGCCCGTCGGGCTCGCGCCGGATCCACGAAAGCAGCTCGCCCCAGCCGAGGACGCGCTGTATCTGTTCTCGCTCGCGCGAGTCCTCGTCAGCAAGCTCGAAGAGCTCTTCGACATCCGCCGCGCCGTACTCGGCCAGAATACGTAGCAGCGGCTTCGCCTCGTCGACGGCTGGAAAGCCCTTCACGTACTCGCCGCCTACGAGGCGGCTGTTGATCATGTCGAGGGCCTTTCGCCACCTCGCTGCGCTCTCGCGGCACTCGCGTCCGAGCTCATCCATGAAGTGGTCCCAAAGGCCCGTAATGCTGCGGATCTTTTCCCGTGTCTCGGGGTTGTCCGCGGTACCGAGCTCGTTGTCGATGAGCCAGCGCCGGAGCATCGCGTCGTGCCAGGGCGCCAGAGAGAGCATCGAGACGAGAGCGTCACGGTCTTTGCCTTCGTTCGAACGGCGCGCAATCCAGTCCCAGGCTCGGTCCGGTCCGCCGAGGAAGACGACGCGGACGATGGTCTGCGAGGGTGGCGTGCGCGTCAGTTCGAGAGCCTTGTCGACCCACCTCTCATTCCATTGAATGCCTGGTCCTACGGAGAGCAGCAGGTTCCCATGGCGGCCTTCGACAGTTCTGTGCAACCAGCTACGGAAGGCCTTGACGCTAGACCCTCTTCCTGAAGGGAAGTCGCACATGTAGACAGACTGATCGGCTGCGGGCTTGGCCAGGCTCTTCTTGACGAAACGCAGCCCCGACGCCAGACAGCCGAAGAGCAGACAGACGCCGCTCTCTGGCTTGAGCAGTTGGCTCTCCTGCAATGCTGTCAGTGGACTGCGGACAAAGCGGCTCTCGACCGAGCGGCGGAAGGTGTGTGGCTGGTAGATCGGGTGCGGCTCGCGTGCCTTGGCCTCGAGAAGGCGATCCTCGATGTCCTTGGGGCGGCCGAAGAGCTTCAGAACATTCGGGCTGCGGAAGGAGTAGCGCCCCGAACTCTCATTGCGGCGCAAGACCCCGAGCCCGACCATTTCATCGAGGATAGTTGAGAACGCAGCCAGGCTATTGTCCGCCGCAAAACCGTGAGGCCAGAGCTCCAATGAACGTTCACGGACTCTGGAGACGGAATAGCCGGTGGCGCGCTCAGCCTGTTCGAGATCCTCCGCCTCCTGCGCGTCGCGCAAGCTCTCGGAAGCGATCAACAGGGCGATGAAGCCGTAGCGCGCATCGAGGTCGAGGGTCCATTGAAACCGGTCGAGGATCGCCTGGCGCAGGTCGCGGCTGCGGAACGCTTGGTCGATGTGCCGATCACTGACGATCCGGGGAGGTGATCTCCGCCTATCGAAACGGGCGCGGGCCAGCAACTCGAGCAGGTGCTTGCAGAAGAGTTGGATCAAGCTCGGATAGTAGTTGGTCCGGGCGAGGATTGTGGTTACCAGGTCTTCTCGCTCGAACTCATAGCCCAAGGCCGCGAAAGGGACGACGATCAGTCGGCGCGCTTCACGCACCTCACCACGGTCGAGCAGAGGGCCGATGCAGACGGGTGTCCCAAGATGGGCCAGCGGTGTGTTCGTGGTCCGGGAGGTACGCTGAACGTTGTGGAGTCCTGAGAAAACGACTTTGAAGCGCCACTGCGCCTTGGCCATCGTGTCTTTGATCTGGTGCAGATGGAAGAAGCTGCGTTGCTCGGCGTCCCTTCCATCTGCTTCGATGAACTCGTCTGCCTCGTCAAGCAGGAAGACGATCCGCCTGCGTTGTTCCTCCTCGAGCCATTCGACGACCTTGTCCTGGATTTCGTTCGGCGCAAGCGGTGTCCGCTGCCGGATGACGCCCTCGCTGCGCAAGGCAGCGAGGATCAACTGCCAGATCTCACCGATCGGCCGCACTGTGCCAAGCCCCTCAGCCTTGAGGTCTATGTAGCGGACGATGCTGCCCGCATTGGGCCGGTGATGATCGCGTTCGACCTGCCGGAGCAGCGCGGTCTTGCCGAGCTGGCGCCCGCCATACACCAGGCAGGTACCGCCGACTTTCATGATCTCCCCGCGTTCATGTTCGCGTCCGAAGAACATCTCCGGATGCACGAGGCCGGCCGCTGTCGTATAGGGAAAGCCTTGGCCAAAGGGAAGCGCGCAGCGGAAAAGGGCTGGCAACCTCAACCCGCGTTGTCCACAGAGAAAGGCCAACAGCATGTCATCGATGACCAGGGGACGCGGCCGCCGCGATGCGCGTGCCTGCTCTGACAACTCGCGCCGGGTTGCTTCGCTCATGCGCCCGAAGTAAAAGACAATGTTCGCTGGCGAATGGGCCGTGCCAGGTTCGACCTCGAGGAGCTCCTCGACTGTCGGCCTGCCCCAGACCGCTACAACACGATAGCGACCTTCAGCGACGGAGCCGAACTCGGGTAATGGGCAGTGCATGCGGTCGCGGAGCGGGCGGCACTGCACATCGAATGCACGGGCCGAACGGACTTCGCGGTCCGGGACACTCGAGATTGACTCGACCCTGAAGCCCAGGTTTTCCAGGACGCCACGAACCTCATGGCGCATGCGGCCTGGGTCAGACCTTGGCCGACCGTGTCGTTGAATGGGCTTCAACTTGCGCAGGATCACCCAGCTCTGCAGCAATCGGACCGCAGAATCGAGCTGGGGAGCGGGTAGGCTCGCGAAGGAGATACCGTAACAGGGCTTACGCTCCTTGATCTCTTTGAGCTGCTGGCCGAGCGGCCGGCCCTCTTCCGTGAACGTCTTGCAGAAGCGAGGAAAGAACTCCCTGAAAGTCGCGAGCGGGTCGATCTCATCGAAGACCGTCTCACCGCTGTCGCTCTGCGCGAGCAGCTCGTGGGCGGCGAGCAGGTTGTCGTGCTCTACAGCCGCCGAGGCGCGCTCGAGAATCTCCTCTCCGAGACCTGCGGCGCGCCTCTCCTCAACCAGTTGTTGAATCTCTCGGCGCTTTTCAGCTTGACGTTCATCGAGAACGCGCTTGACGTTGGTGAGAATCCGGAATGCGTCGGTGAACTCGAAGACGGTGTCCGGCTCCAGGGTCTGCACGAGGTCCAGGTGCGTTGCGCGCTCTCGCCCTTCGAGATAGAAATGGGCTACGGCCCGTTCGATTGCGTTCTCCACCTCGCTCTTTCGGCGTGCCAGGCTGTCCCGCCACTCCCTCAGCTGGCTCTCGAAAATCTCATGCAACGGCGCGGTCGCCTCTTCCGAACCGCCGTGTGCTTCTGCTGCCTCTATTGCTCGGCGCGCGGCTAGCAGATCACCCTTGCTGCAATGCTGCTCGATGACGCGCCCCCAACCGGTAGGGTTGTCTTGCCAGTCTTCGCCGCGGAGTGCCAGGATCCCGCGCGCGAGCAAGTCGGGCTGGACCGCTTTGGGGCGCCAGTCGGTATCAAGCCGCAGCGCGGGGATGCGAAGCAGCTCGCGGCGCAGGAGCAGCTGTGACGGAAGCTCACGCTGCCCGGGCTGGTCCGCGTCGAGCACAGACGCAAGGGGCCCGAGGCGCCGCAAGGCCACGCTTGCTGCGGCGGCGACGGCACGGCTTCCTTCGGCGATCAACCCTGTACATTGTGTCTTCGCTTGCTCGATCTTGACGGCGAGCGCCCGACGTAACTCGGCGAGTTTTTCGATGATGAAGGCGGACTTCTGCGGCGGTTCATTCTCACGCAGCTCCACGGCACGCCGCAGAAACTCTGCGGCTTCACGGGCATGGACCTTGAGGGAGGTCTTACCGCGGGCGCGGATCGGGTTTGCGCGTGCTTTGGCGCCTCGACACGCTTCATCGCTCTTGCCGATGCGGGCGTTCAGTGCGCCCTCGTCGCTCCAGGTCGCGGCCGCTTTTTGCAACTCGGCAACCGGTGGCTCGCGGCCATCGGCCAGTTCCTGCAGCAGGCGCCCGAGTCCTTCCTCGGAGCCGATCCAACGCAGCCAGACCAGCGTCGAATGATGAAAGATGATCTTTTTGTTGCGCGCCTTGTCGAGCCAGTCGACGAGCTCCGCCTTGAAGTTGGCGACGGCCTCGGCCCAGCTCGCTTGGCTGCCCAGAGCGCGTAGCGTTGGGGCATCTATCTCGATGCCGAACCGGCGGAAGGTCTGCACTTCCCCGCTCAGCTCGCGGAAGGCGCTTATCTGGCTGTCGAAGTGAAAGATCTCCAGGCAACGCAGGCTGCGGCTCGCCCGACTGAGCAGCGCGGCGCGGACAAGAGGGGCGACGGTCAGCAGCGCTGCGCAACGTCCACTCTCGGGATCTGGCTCCGTAGCGAGGAATGTGTCAACCAGCCGATCGTTGAGCACACCGAGTTCCTCGGCGCACGCACCGATCGGACTCCGGACCGACACGGCCAGGGCGCTGATCTCGAAGACCTCTGGCGGCAACACGCCTTCGGCCCCCAGGCCCCGCAGGCAGCGCGCGACTTCAGCGGCCAGCCCGAGCCGATCTTCTTCGACGAGCTGCCAGAGCTCCGCACGCAGTGCGCCCAACAAGTCGGCCTGTTCCTTGGCTACCTCGCGCCTAGATGCGGCGTTGGGGGAGGGTTCGGACACTGCTACTTCCGTCTCACATGTGTCGGCTGTTGGCGGGACGGGCTCGCCGGCAGGCACAGGCGTCGGCTTGGCGCCGGGCGCCTCGGACGCTGCAAGCTCGGAAGATATCGTCTCCGCAACTTGGACGACCTGCTCGGGCGCTCCGTCGCTGGCTTGCGTCGCGGCCTCCGGCGAGTGCGGTTTGACCTTCCCCGTGCTCGGTGGTGCCTGCTCGGGCGTTTCTAGGACGGGCTCGGACGGGAGGGGCGCCAACGGCGGCTCCGCAGGCACAACGGCGTCGGCCGTTTCGAGCCTGGGATCGCTCTGCGCATTGGGATCTGTCTCGTCGCCTGCCGCCGGCAGGTTGGCGGGGGCCCGATCCTCGGCAGGTTCGTCTGGCAGATCCTCGGCGGCGTCGGCCGGGGTACCCGTGGGGGCCGTTTCGGCCGTCAACGCAGGGCACTTCGCCTCGTCTTCGGGAATGACCAGCTTATGGGGGGCGATTGCGGCGATCTGTGGGCTGACCGCGTTGCCGACGCTGACGGTGCAGCGGAGGTACTCGGCCGATTCCTCCACCATCATCTGCTGGCCCCTGGTCACCAGTTGGAACAAGTCCCAATACGGGTGCTTTCCGCGGAGCAGGCCCCGCAGCTCCTTGTCTTTAATGTCGTCAGGGACGGCCTCCAAGCGCTTAGCCAGCGCCTCGGCCTTGTCCCTGAGAGGCTCGAGCGGGGCATACTCAGCGTCATCGCGGTGCCTGAGATAGCGCATGCACGTCAGAACCGCGTGGGCGCCGTCGCGTTGTCGGGATTCCTTCCGTTGCGCTTCGAGCTCGTGCTCGAGGTTGAGCAGGGCGTCCAGATTCTTGCCCATGGGGACACCCCCAAGCCCCATTCGCTGCACCTCATCGTGCTGCTCCTTGCGCAGCAGCTGGAAGCGGTCGCAGAGCACCTTGAGCCGATCGAGTTCCGAAGGAAGACGAGGGATGCCTGCGGCCAGGTCATTGCAGAGCTTTCTGAGCGAGGCGGACAAGGCCGAGGCTTCCCGGCGGAGTGCTACGATTTCCTCGATGCGGTTCATCCGGGCCATCCTTCATTGATGTTGCAGCTCTTGCCGGCGTGACTTGGGAGTACCACCTTGAGACCTCAGACTCCTGTTGAAGCTCAGCTCGCTCAGAGCCCGCTCACAGTGCAGTAAACCTCGGCCCCCCGTGCCTGTTGCGCACTTCGTAACCTGTAGTAACACCGGACAACGTCAGGAACTGTCGTACCGGCTGCATGGTTGAACATCATCCGCGCTCATCCGAAGCTCCCGTAGCAACGCACCGGCGTGCGGTCGCGCTTCGATACCAAGAAAGAGGTTGCGAGGGTCGTCTCGATTTGGAATTCGGTTCGCGCCTCGAACGGGAAGCCGAGAAGCCTGGTCGTCAGAAAGGTGATGCCCTGATCCATACGCAGCGTCCAGCGCCCACCGTCCTGCCAGACGAGTGTCAGCTCCCGCTCGTGAGCAGTTCTGCTTCTGGGCAGAACTTCTGCACGGGCTACCCGGCTGAGCCGCGCCACGACGCCCTGCAAAACTTCAGTCTGCCCGGCCGGGCCAGCCCAGTTCTGATACCAGGGGTCTCTGTTGTCCCGGCGTCTCTCGAAACCTCTCAAGGCCATCGTCTCTACGGTGACGGCAGTCTCGTCGACGAGCGCCCCAACGTCTCGCAGCCCATTCAACAGCTCGAAGATCAACCGCACATTGAGCGGGTTGCACAGGTAGCGATCGCAGTAGCTGACCTCGACCAGGCGTTGACCTGCCTGCAACCGAGTCTGCAGCTCTGGAAAATCCTCCCCCGCGACGCGCCAAAAACAGGCGCCTACAGTCTCGATCGGGCCATCGAGCTCGTCCGTCAAGACCACCTCGGTAAAAGTACCCTGAGGCGCCACTTGCAGTTCCTCGGGGCCCACTTCGTTGCCTTCGACTGCAGGCAATCGGTCCTGTTGCGCCCCAACGACGATGCGTTCCGGCTCGCCACGGACTTCGGAAGCTCCGAAGTCGGGTCCTGGCACCAGCGAGGCCGCATGCCGACACGCCCATCGGCACGACCTGTGGGACCCGACCACCTCCGCGATCAGCTGGACCGGTCGCCCCGCTGTGTTTCGCCCAACAACGATCCCAACGCCCAAACCAGCGAACAGCGCGAGCTCGTTGCGGAGTGCGGCCGGCAGCTGAGAAGCTGCCTGGGGCAAGACGACCACAACCCGCAGCTGGTCCGCCAACCAGCGCAGGATCGCGGGTCGCAGCGACCAGAGAGCCGGTTCCCAGTCCGCGTAGGGCACGCCGAGATACAGTCGTACCTGTTCAGCGCCGGTCCTCTGCGCTTCACGGCACAGCGCCGCACGCAGTGTCTGGTACTCGAGCTGCGAAGCCGGCCCGAACACACGCCACGTTTCGGGCAATGACAACGACTCGATCAGTCCATCGGCCAGGAAATCCAAGGCTGCATAGCGGTCGAGATCATCGATGTCGCGTTGGGTGTCGAAACCAAGCAGACAACTGTGGCAGGCTCTGTCGCAGCGTGTGTCGTCGCAAGTCAGGATGGCCCTGGCGCTTTCGAGGAGCCCCGCCAGCAGCTCGGGGATGCGGGCGACATAGCCGGCGCCGCCAGCGGCGGTGTCATACAAAACCAGCGAGCGCGTCCTGGAATTCGCCCGCGACCGGCTTGGGACCGCGGCATAGCCGATCTCCCGCGGTTCGATGCCGATGTGTTCGGCCAGTGCCTGCCTCAGGGCGATAGCCAGTGAGATGGCGACCCGCCGATCGAGAGGCGCCGCGGACAGCGGATGGCAGAGCTGTAGCTCGTACACATCGGTGAGCGCCATTTGGCCGAGCCACTGATTGCGCTTGACGGCGAAGGTATGTTCTGCCTCGCCTCCGGGACAGCGGCCGCGGAGGTTGCGCTCGCGACCGCCCCGCAGCGGGGTATGTCCATCCATCCGCTCGGGAATCGGCGTGTCGTCGGCGTTCCCCAGCTCAGAGAGGCACAGACCGCAACGAAGGCAGATCGCATAGCCATGGCGATGCTCGCCGCCGTTGGCGTCAAAGATCGTCCCCTCGGAGTTGTAGCGTTGGCGACCGATCTCAGGCCGGGGGAGGCTGACCCAGTCTGCTCCGGCAGCGGAGATCCAGGATGGCTCCGAGCGGACAAATCTGCGGTTCGACAGGTTGTTGTGCGGCCGATATGCAATCGGAATGGCGAACCCCGCCGGCTCGAGGTACGGGATCCGCTGGATCCCCTCGTCACCACAACCAATGCAAAAGCTGGGCCGACTCGGGCTGCTGGCCGCCATCCCGCACTCGCGGCACCGCCAGGCCCATCGAAAGGACTGCAGCTCGCGCATGGCGGTCAGATCGGTAGGAGGGAGGTGCCAGTTCAGAGTCACGCCGCGGGAGACATAGACCTTCCCGCCGATCACAACCTCACTTCCGGGGGCATACTCACTCAGGGCGATGGCACGGCTGCGGCTTGGGTAGTCGGCCCAACGCCCCGTGCGGTCCTCCTCACCCTCCGCAGAACCGGCAGCGGAGGCCGTATCACTCGTACGGCGCTGGCGACGACGTCTCGCTTCTCCCCGCCTCAGGTCCTCGATGGTTGTGTTGACGAAAGGCACCATGTTGATCGGGAAACCATGGGCGGGCAGGAAACCATGGGAAACCAATGTCTTGAGCAGGAACTCACCGCGGTTGCGCTGGATCTGCTTCGAGATCGCGAGCTGAGCGGGCGTCGCCTCGGCTGTCCCCGGCCAGCCACCAGCCTCAGTAAGCTCGGTCTCCAGCACGCCATCCTCGTGGCACCAGGCCTCGCTGACCTCTCCAATCTGTTCCGCTACCTCTTGGAGCAGTCGACGGAGTGGCGTGCCTGCCAGGGCTGAACGGACAATCAAACTCACAGCACCGGTCGCGAGCCAGGTGTCGCTCATGGTGTCGGACTCGCACAGCCAACTCCGAAAGGAGTCTGCCGGCGATGGGAGATCTTCGGCGCCCGGCCTGAAGAACCAGCCGGTCTTCAGGCGTGTGAGATCAGCGTGTTGGGTCTGGAAAAACCGTGCGAGTGCAAAGGCGTTCAAATGCCTCTGAACGATACGTACACTCTCGATGCTGACACGAGGCACGTACAACGCAGTGTCGAAAGGCCAGAGCGGGTTGGCAAAGACCGCTTCGCCGTGCGGAAGGTTCTTGCACAAAGTGAAGGCGACGGCCGTCGACTCACCGCGGCGCCCGGCGCGACCTGCCCGCTGGAGATAGTTGGCAGGGCCGGGCGGGGCATTGTTCATCGCGACCGTTTTCAGGCCCCCTATGTCGACACCCATCTCCATCGTCGTTGAGCAGCTCAACACGTTCAGCCGGCCCGCCTTGAATGCTGTCGCCAGGCGGCTCAGCTCTCGACTCTTCCGCTGTGCCGAGTGTTCATCGGTTCGGAAGTACTGCGCACGGGCGGCGATGCGATCACTGAACTCGGACCACAGTCCCGCTGCACGCGCCCGTCCCACCGCTTCGTCGCTCTCAAGCCAAGCCAGGATACGCGCCGGCTCGACGGGCCGATCCTCGGCATCCCGGCCGTTGGGGAAGGGGAGACGTGGTAGCTCGATCGAGCGGCACCGGGCGTCAGCGTTGGAGAGCCTTCTCGACAAGTACGGGGTAAATGCACCGACTGTCGTGTCTAGCGCTCGGAGAGTGACAGGGCAGATCCACGCCCGAGGAAGTGTCTGGAAAGCGACACTGGTCTCCAGGCGCATCGCGAAGTGTGCGCCTGCAGGAACCAGAAGCTCCAAGCGCCTCAGCTCATGCCAGGCCTCGTCCAAGAGAGCATTGACCGCAGCACCTGCCTCGCGCTCTGCCAGGTCGATTCCAAGCAGCCGTGCGAGAAGCCTTGCCAGGCGCGGCGTCGTGCCTCTTCGGCCTACCTGGGGCCAGGCAATGTGTCTGTCACCGGGCCCGTCATGCGGGGAGGCTACGACGACCGGCCGGCTTGGCGTCCCCATCCAGCGCACAAAGTCGTCAGAGATTGTGACGGCACCGCGGGCGCGGATAAAGAAGTCAGCACACAGCTTCAGGAAGTCGCGCCAGGCTGCCAGCCCAAGGTTCGCTCGTTGCCAGTCAGGAGGGGCCCGAAGGACGTGCTCCAGAGCCGGATAAGTCACCTGAATCAGGCCGAGCGTCTCCAGATTGTTGTACCGCATCGGACGCCGGAAGAACTCGCGGACCAGGCAGAAGCGCGCCATCTCTGCGGCCGAGATCTCCTCACCGCTGCGTTTCTTCCAGTCCTGGCACAACCATTGAACTTCGTTGCGCTGCTGGGCAAAAGATGCTGCTGCCATCTGCCATGATAGTTGGCCGACCGGCTCAGCCAGTAGCCGCTCAAGCTCAGCACGAGACGCCTCTAGCTGATCGCGGATCAGGTCATTGTCCTGACCCGCAAGAATGGTCTCCCACTGTGCGACAGTTTCACGCTGTTGAGCGATCTCCTGCGGCCGAGCCTGGCGGGCCGTCGCCCACACCTGGTGGTAGAGCCAGCTGCGGAAGAAGATACGCTCGGCCTCACTCTGGCTGAGTGCGGCAAAACGAGCGCTGCCCTGCCGACTGTCGGTGAAGGTCAGCGCACGCCGCCCTTGAAACGGCAGTGGATCAGGCGACGGTAGAGGCGCGGTGTGCTCGAGCAACGCCGGGATCGCGACGCTGAGAAAGAACGGCGCGCCCGCCAATGGTGGGAGAAACAGACGCCGGCCTGCGGTCTCCCCGTGACCGCACCGTGTACAAACCAGACGACCGTTCTCTGGAGCCACGACGCATACCGGAACGCCGCCCTCAGAAGGATCGAGGACCCCATGCCGCGGCTCCCAAAGCGAGGGTTCGCCTCCAGCTGCGATCAGCCTCGCGCGGACTGGTTCGGGCGGTGGGCCCTCTCCGTTCTCGTCCTCGCCGTCGTCCTCAGGCTCGTCCTCGGCTGAGTCGTCCTGAAATGAGGCGAGCGCGGACCGCGGGCACAAGGTGGCTCGCCCCTCTGCGAATCGCTCCTGCGCATAGAGCCCGCCGGCTCCGCACTGCTTGCACAAGACGACGTCGAACACGAGGCTCCGGCAAAGATCACAACGGTCGCGCGTCTGCAGGAAAAGCTGGCCGAAGGGCCAGTCTCCGTTGCTTTGATGCACTTCTGTCGGCCGACCTGGACACCGGCTGTTGGCGCAAGCCCAGAGACCGACCTGCGTCCGATGGAAGTAGTGGCCACGCAGCGGCAGCAAGGCCTGGCCGTCTCTCCGGGCCGTCGCACACACGTCGAGCAGGGCGAGTGTCGTCTGCTCATGTGTACTGTCGATCCCGGCGACCGGCAAGTCGTGATGAAGCCCAGCCAGCGCGCGAAGTGTGCGGGCCCGCCCTGTGTCGCTTGCGGCAAGCGCAGCGCGCACACGACGCACCGCGGGGACGCGCGCCAGAGTCTCGAAGCGCCGCTCAGCAGCCAGGTCGCGAAGCGAGGCGAGCTCGGGCAGGGGATCGTGGGCCTGGCAGAACGCCTCGGGAAGTTCGGGGACCTGGCGAAGCCCCTCGACCACGCGCACGCGCTCGAGCGGAACCCCAGCGAGGTCTGCCAGAAACTCCTGCAACCTCTCCCTCGCGTCCGCACCGCTGCTTGTGATTGTTGCGGAGGTCGCAATGAAATGGACATCCTCCGGCGTACTCCCGAAGGCGTGCATCACTCGCCGCAGCAGCAGTGCAATCTCGGCTGCCCTGGAGCCAAGGTAGGTGTGTGCCTCGTCGAGCACGACCCAGCGCAGCTGGCCTTGGGACTGGCTCAGGATCGGCTGGTCCTCGCTCCGAATCAGCATGTATTCGAGCATTGTGCTGTTGGTGACGAGGATTGGTGGTGGTTCATTCCTCAGTGTCACGCGGTCGATCACGCGCTCCGGCTCCCGGTTTCGGTCGGCGGCTTTGACCTCCTTGGGTGTCTCGCCGTTGTACAAGCAGAAGCGAAGATCCCCACCGAATGGGCGACACCACGCTGCCAGGCGCTCACGCTGGCTGTTGATCAGCGCATTCAACGGATACAACAAGAGCGCCCGGACACCGACGAGCCGGCCCCGTCGTTGCGCCTCACGGGCGAGGGCGTCGAGGATGGCGATCAGGAAGCACTCGGTCTTGCCTGAGCTGGTTCCGGAGCTGATAGCGACCGAAAGCGGGGGTTCGGAGCGCAGGAGCTGCCAGGACTGAAGCTGATGTAAATAGGGGTGGAGCTCCGCGCCGAAGCGGTGCTCGCCGTCAGCGTCGAGGGCACGGATCAGTTCCGGGTGCAGTAGACTTCCACCCAGCGAGCCAAGCGTCGCGTCGGAAGTCCGCCAACCAAACATCGCTTCGAAGACCGGACTGGCCAGGAAGGACCCAGGCGCGCCTGGTGGTTGTTCACAGCGCTCCAAGAGATGCCGGCGCAAGGTCTGTGATGCAGGAGCGAGCTTGCTTATGAAGGCCCGCGCGGAACGACGTGCCAGCGCGGAGGTCAGCGTCGAGAAGTAACCCGCTTCATCGCTCAAGCTGTCCCCCTTTCTCAGGTTCGCACACCGCGTCCCCCACCTCTGCAAGAGCCGCGAGCAGCGTCTGCTGGTAGGCGTTTCGAAACCAGATTGGGTCGAGGTCGCGGACTCGTTGAAGGTGGAAGATCGCGACCGTGGGTAGTTTGAAGTTGCAAACGGCGGCGAGCGCCGCAACTACGGGTAAGTTCAAAATCGTGTCACGGCCGTTCGGCCCCTTGGCACTTCCAAGCAGCAGCGCTTCAAGACGTTCTGGAAGGCGTCGGCGGGTCAGGAACGGGCGAAGTTTTGGCCAGCCGCGCCAATTGTCGAGCACCCACAACGCCTGACGCCCCTGCAGGTTCAGCGCTTCCTCAGCCAGCAGTTCGTGACGTCGGGCGGCGAAGCCCCTGGGGTTTCCCAGCAACGCGTCATAGGGGTCCGGCTCGCGGTTGCCGCGCTGGGCCTTCAGTCGGCTGACAACGGCGGCGAAACCCGGCAGCCGTTCGTCCATCTCATCACGCAACAACTCATCTGCGGCGTCGAACATGCCTAATTGGAACGCCTGAGGTAGGCGGAGGCTCTCGATGTGCGCTCGGTGGCGGCGCAGGGCCTGCGCCCATGCCGCAATCGGAAGGGTTGCCCAGAGCATGGGAAACTCTTCGAGACGCTCAAAAATGAAAGGAAAGCGCCGCGCTCCGCCCTTGAGCAGGACAAGGGCACACGCCTCCGGTACTTGGACCAGCGCGCGCAGTGCATCAAAGATCGCGACCGGGATGTGCTGGGCCGCATCGAGCGTCGCAAGCACGGTGCCCCAGGACGGATCTGCCGGGTCCTGTGCCAGCTTACGCATGAGTTCGACAAACTGGCTGCCACGTTCCACACCATCACACACAAAGGACGCGGCCTGGAATGATGTGCTCGGCGCCGGATTCGAAGTGTTCGGGACGAAGGCGGGGCGCCAGCCGTACCAGTCCCCCTCGCGGGCGCAACAGAGCCAGACCCCCTCGGTCGGACAGGTCGCAGCGAACCGCCAGGCGCCGGGTCCAGCCGGGACGAGCCCGATCGCATCCGCCGAGTGGTCGAGACGGATCGCTTCGAGTTCCATGCCACGATCGTCGTCACCTGCACCCTCGCCCTCTATACGGTATGTGTCGGCGACGCGATTGTGGACCACCCTTCCGACGAAGCGAGTCAGCTCCAGCCGCGCGCCACGCTGCCACGGCTCGTGGCAGTCGATGCTGAGCTCTGCTCGAGCACCGACGTCTGCTGTCAGTCCGAAAGTCCTCATCACCCGCCGATGGACAGCAACGAGATCCAGAGTGTGGAGGCCCAGCGCGGTCCGCTCAAGAGGCACATCGAGGTGGATCGCCTGTTTGAGGTTGCGTTCGGCGTCGTGCGTCTTTATCAGGCGGAAGCTGGCCGAGTATGAGGCGCGCGGGTCTGGGTCCACGGCGCGCGCAGCGAGGCCCGCCAGAGCATCGACACCGCGGTGGGAACGTACGGGCAAGCGGTTGCCATCACGATCAAGAAAACAGCTGCCGCGCCGCGGGTAGGGGCAAGCCCAGCGCAGCTCGCGATTCCCGGTCCAGCGTGCGACGATCGTCAGTGTTGCCGGAGGGCTATCGGAACCGGTCAACAGGAGCTGGACACCGTCAGTACCCGACTGAGGGGAGACGGAAACGTCGGGCAGGGGGACCACACCGATGTGGTTGGTTTCGAAGTCCGTGAGAATGACGGCTCCGCAATGCAGATCCTGTGGTTGGAGTTCTACCCTGGCCCGCGGAGGGGCTATCGCAACGCGAGTCTGGAAGCAGGTATCGTCATCGACCACGGCCCGGAGCCAGACGTCGCCGCGGCAAATGTCCGAGACCGGCCGCCAGCGATCGTTGCCACGGACTGGGCGCCATTCTACGCGCCGTGGCTCGAGCACTTGGGCGATCCCGGTTTCAGCAACGCGTGCGACGCGCGGGACACCTGCGAAAACCGCAGGGTCACAGGACCAACGTTGACCCGAGACCATGTAGCAGTGTGCCTCTGGGTTGCTGCATGCGGTCGCGATATGGCCGCGCGTCGCTCCGTCGGCTGAGAAAAACCGGGCGAGTCCTGAGATGCGGAAGAGCCGGCGGTTTTCGGCGCCCTTTCCATTAAGCTCTTCGAGTTCCCCGTCGAGGACCTCCCAGTCCCAGTCGGGTTGGACAAGGACGAGGGCTTCGGTCTGGCGAACGCGGCAAGCGCCTTCTGCGACCAGGCGGAAGGTCCCCTGCTCAGCTGGCTGCGCACAGAAGACCCAGGGCAGGTCCGACAGGCGCCCTGCACCGGCAACATCACAAAGGGCGAGCAGACCCTCGCGGTTTTCGATCTCCAGATCCAGTGCCTTCAATGCCGCCCCCCGGAAGGCAGCCGTATCCCCGACTCGAGACGCTTCGAGCCGGTAGGCGGTCTGCCCCGACTTCAGGTTGCCGTAGCAGAGCGCTTGGCGTGGCCGGCCACTCCAGCGAACATACAACGCAAACCGCCGGCCGAGCTGGACGGAGTCGAGCCCGAGTACCTTTGCGAGCGCGCGCTCCTGGACACTTCCGGGTATCTGGACCCGCCGCTCCAACCGGAAGCACGAGCCTTCCGTGACCAACACGCGAGTTAGGCGCAAGCTGCGGCCGCCGTGATGGACAACAGTGACGGCATCATGAACCAGGCCGTCGAGAACGGCTCGGGCAGCACCGTCATCCAGCGCAATCGGCAGCTTGTCGCGCCAACCAGAAACCTCGCTGTCGAGACTGTTGCGAGCGTTCTCATGCCCGGAATGTTTCAACGTCTCGAAGTGCGACCACACGGCCCTCGTCAGCTGGCACGCGAGGTCCGCAACCGCGGGCTTGCGGTAGCTGAGAGGAAGGCACGCTTCCATCCGCTCCTCGGCAGCTGTCTCGAGTACATCCGCCGACGGACCGAAGATGGCGATGTCCTCGAGCAAAAGGCGTAGGAACCTCCGGACACTGTTCGCCTGGCGCTGCAGCAGCGAGAGAGGGAACCCGCCCTCGCAGGCAAGCGTGACCAGGAACTCGCGACCGCGGCGGTTGGTATGCAACGTGCGTTTCCAGTAGCGCAAGCCTGGCTCGACGTACGCGTGGACCTCGTTGGCGGCGGGACACCAGCCGATGCCTGCCAGCGCGCTTTCCCAGGAGAGGGCACCCCCTTCGTAGCAGCGCCGCCACCACTCAGCAACGTAGAGACAGATGCCCGCCCCGACAAAATCCTTGAGGCGCGCGCTGCGGACAGCGTCGCGGAGGACTGCCGCGAGCGCTCGGAACTCGTTGTCGCTGATGCGGTACGCGAACAGCGCCCGCCCATCTGGCCGCTGCAGACCGGACCGCGCGTTCAGGAATTGTCGAAGCCATATGTGCATGCGACAGGTCTCGGAGAGCCTCGCGTTGCGGTTTGTTGGTGCTTTACCGTAACAAGTGCTGTGTTTCATTGCCAACCGGGCAACGCCGATACCCGAGGCGCAGGTTTGGTCGAAATCCATGTTTGAGGTTCACCGGCACCCCGGTGTGAATCCATGCGAGATCCGATGTCTTGGGGAGTTCGGGCGATGCTTCCGACCTTCTCCCAGCTCAACGATTCCATCCTCAATCGATAGATCGGAAAATGAGCGGATACTGATAATTTTGCCCAATGGGCGTGTCAGCATGATGAGGATGAGGAGCCCGGCCATGCTGACGAGGTGGTAAGCCCCGAGTCAGCAGCCATACAGGAAAAGAGACTTCAGCATGCGATAGATGAGCTGCTCTCGCGCCGCAGAGGGCTCTCGATGCGCGGCTCAAGCGAGACTCCCATGATCAGGCATTGCGTTGACGTTGAAGGTTTGGGCGGCCAATTGACGGCCTGCTTGAAGACAAGTGGTTCAAGCCCAATGGAGACCTCCTGTCGCGGCATTTGGCTATCTGCTGCGCCCCCGGACGTTCGAGCGCCTACTTGAGGTGGACCAGAGCGGGAGCGCTGGACCCTGTCGTCGACCGTGACGGCAGGGGCACAGTTCCCCGAGGGCACCAACCCTTCTTGACATTGTTGCTCTTCCACTGGTCCACCAGAAACCCCAACCCCTCCAACGAGCCGGCCACGGCGATCTTCGTTTGCAGGCGCTTCGCACGCTTGGGCGAGTAGTCCGTGGTGCAGAGCACCCACCGACAAGGCTTGTGCCCCGTTTCGTAGGTGACCCACTTCCGCACCATGCCGGTGTTCTTCACGTACACCTCGCGGCCGATCTGCTGGGCCGGGCGGAACACCCCGTTCTTGGGCTCGTGGATCCGCACGATCCTGGTCACCTGCGTGATGTCGGCGCCCTCTTTGTCGGGCCGCACGCGCATCAGCACGGCGTGGATCGGGGAGACCAGCGGCACCATGCGGACTCGCCGGTAGGCACTGTCCTGGTAGTACAGCATGGTGCGCATGATCGGTGCGCCGTCGGCGAGCTCGGGGATCACGTCGTTGACGCGGATCTCGACGACGAGCTCGGGCCGGACCATGCTCAGCGACCGGCCTTTGTGGGCGCTGTGGAACTCGGACTCGGCCGGCTGCAGTTGGGACAACAGCCCAGCCCACTCGGCATCGCTCAGCTTCCCTCGGCCGACCGTGGTCAGCACCTGGTAGCAGCCATCACGCTGCAGCCCGAGCAGCAACGAGGTGTCGCCCGCTCCGATCACCACCGCGTCGATGTGCAGCTCCTTCTTGATCTTCCACCGTCGGCCGTTGGCCATGTGGGTGACGACCAGGCCCTCGAAGCGGTCGGTCTCCACCCAGTTCTTGAACAGCTCGGCGATCCCTTCTTGGTCCTGTGCAAACACTGCCGGTGCCTTGGTGATCCCCTCGGTCTTGCGGAAATCCGGAATCGTCTCGGGGCCATGGACCACGTCGAAGATCGCGAAGCACAGGGCGTCGCGGTTGCTGCGGAGCGTGCGCGTCACGTCGTGGACGCGCGGGCGCCCCTCCTCGCGGGGCACGTACAGCTCGCCGGCGAGGATTTGGTCGGCCTCGCCGAAGCACTTGGCGGCCTTCTCCACCATCTGCCCGCCGACCATGCCACGGCCGCTCGGACTCTCGAACCAGGTCTCGCCGTTGATGTGGCAGAGGAACCAGAGCTCGCCGTCGATCTTGCCGCTCACCATGTAGCAGGGGCCATGCGACAGCGAGGGGATGAACCGCGGCCGCAAGACCGCCATCCTCTTGGCGACCTGCCGCCTGTATTGCCGGATCAGGGCCTTGACGTCGATCATGATGGCAATCCTTTCAGCTCGTGCTGGCTCAGGCGCAGCAGGAGCATGTAGTCGCTGCCGTGCACGCGACCTTCCAGGAACCCAATGTTCCCGCGGCCGTCGGCTCGGAAGCGGAGTTTGGCAGCCACCGGGGACTGCACCATCGCCACGGTCTGGGACTCGGCCAACTCCTCGGCAATGGCGAACAGGAAGGCGTAGCCGGCGCCGTCCTCGTGGACGAGCTGCAGCGTCCGGTACAGCACGCAACGCCGGAGCACAGAGCTGATCGGCACGCACCGCCGGGTCAGCAGCGCCACGTCATCCTGCACGGTCGCCGGCAGCGTGACCCAAGGGTCGTCGACCACCGTCTTGTCCGGCTTGGTCAGAATGCGCCGGAAGAACGGCTGCGACACCGGCTCGCCGTTGAGCAGGTAGATCGGGCTCGTCTTCCCGATCGCCCGACCCACCAGCACCGGGTCGAACTCGGGGTCGCCCTGGGCGAGCAGCTCAGAGGCGTCGCCCAAGCGCTCGATGTCCTCGAGCGTGCGGGTTCCCCGCATGATTGTGTGGTGGGCGGCGTTGAGCTCCACCTTAGGCTTGCCGTGGCTGACAAGCTGGGCGCCACCGTCGCGCCCGTACTGGTTGCGGATTCGGATTCTCAAGGTCAGTCCTCCCATGCGATGTCGTCGAGGTCGAACGCGATGTCGACGTGGGCCAACGGTTCGGACGACGGCGAGATCCACTGGAGGCGGGCTGGCTCGACGACCAGCAGGAACATGCCCTGCTTGGTCTCGAGCAGGAACGCATCGCGGTACTCCCACGCCCAGCTGAAGCTGAACTGGGTCTTGTAGACCGCGTCGCCCACCGGGATCTCTCCCGTCACCTGGTAGCAGGCGTGGACGTTGTACTCGAGCAGATCCTCGATGGCGGCTGGCTCCAGATGCCGGGCCTCGTCGAGGGTGGGCGGGCGCTTCTTCCCGCCTGTCGTCGTGCGCAGCTCACCCTTGGTCAGGGCCTGCCCGTCTTTCAGGTAGACGCCCGACGTGCAGCCCGACGGGACGATGAACCCGTCCTCGGTCAGGCGGGCGAGGGCGCACTCCTGGTCACCCACGCGGGCGACCTTCCGCGTTGCGCCGTACAGCTTGTCGCTCGAGACCTTGTCGATCATGAGGTCGTAGGTGGTGCAGTCGAGGTTGAGTGTCAGCTTAGCCATGGGTTCCTCCTCGGCAGGAGTAGGCGCTCAATCGCCCACAATTGGGGCACTTGCGCACCTCCCAGCCGGGCTTGAATGGGTGGAATCGCACGAAGAGGGTCGAGGGAATGGGTTGGCACCTGTGCAGGCACGGCACCACCCGCCGAGCGGCCATGTCAGGCCACCGGGGTGTAGAAGGTCCGCACGTAGAGCAGCTCACCGGCCTGCTCTTCGATCTGCTCGGCGGCCCAGAAGTTACCGAAGCGCACCTGGTGGGCGGCGCGGGTGATCATGTTGATGTAGGCGGTCCGGGTGTACCCGGGCTCGACCTGGTAGGCTTTCATAAGCGCCTCCTCGGCCTGGTCCGCACGCAGGCCAGGCAGGCGCACGGCCTTGGTCGCGACGAGCGCCTTGATGACGTCCTTCGGTTCCGCCGGCTTGCGCTTGCTACTGAGGATCTCTTCCTTGCTGCGCTCCGCCCAGACCTCCATCAAGCCACCGACGAAGTCGATCGCCTTGGCGAAGATCTCCAGAACGTCCAGCTTCAGCTGCTTCCGGTCGCCGGTGTGCCGCAGCACCCCCAGCTTTGCCCGCTTCTCACCGATGATGATGTAGTTCAGGCACCGGTTGCGGTA
Organism: Planctomycetota bacterium; assembly: GCA_029260765.1. GTDB lineage: Bacteria > Planctomycetota > J058 > JAJDCP01 > JAJDCP01 > JAJDCP01. The sequence continues at coordinate 10,316 of JAJDCP010000094.1, read as the reverse complement.
GAAGACGATGTTGCCGTGAATGCCCCGACTCTTGTCGTCCGCGGCCACGAGCTCGAGGCCCACCTGGAAGGTGTCCCCCGTGCAGGGGCAGATGGTCTCGTGGAACCACAGCACCTTCGAGCGGAGCACGTGCCCGTCGTACTTGATGCTCGCCCGGGCGCCCTCGGCCTTCGGTGACAGCGCCAGGATCGACGCCAGGATCTTCATGATCTCGTCGACGTCGAGGGCGGTGTACGACGGGGTGACCACTGAGTACACGTCGCGCTGGCCGGTGGCGGACAGCCGGGTCCGCAGCTTCAGCGGTCGGAAGACCTCGAGGTCCTCGAGCTTGCGGGCCAGTTCCTTCTCGTCCAACTCCACGTTGGCGCGCAGCTCGTCCGCGGCCCCGTCGAGGCGATACCGCTCGAAGCCCACGATGGACCTGTTGAACAGCGCGTCGAGCTCGGGGATGCGGGACTGCTGGCCCAGTGTCATGGCGCCCCGACCGAACGAGGCGCCCAGCACCTCACGGCTGAAAAGCTGCTGGACAGCCCGCTCTTCCAATCCGAAGCTGCCGTCCGGCGTGATCAGCTTGCCGTCGGCCATCGACAGCAGGAAGCCCTCCACCTCGATGTCCTGCCGATCCTCGGCGGCGATCATCCTGGGGAGCGTCACCCCACACTCTTCGAGCGCGTCCGGCATCGCCATGAACTCGGCGCGCTTGGCCTCGTAGCCCTCCGTCGTTCGCCCGCCAGCTTGCGACCCGCTGGCGTAGTAGTCGGGGCCGGCGGACAGCCCCGTCTTCTCCTCGATGTAGGCGTCGACCTGCCGGTTGGTCTCAGCCGCGACCTCGTCCACGTTCACCGCCGGCGGCGCGCCCAGAGACGGGACGGGCGTGGGGGCAGGCGCGGGTGGCGGCGTGGGGGCCACCACCGGCTCGGGCTCCAAGGTCGTCTCCTCCTGGAACAGCTTGTCCCAGTCGATCTCCACCTCCTCAGCCGCCACCGGGGCGGGGGGCGGTGCCTCTTCCTGCTGTTGCTCCTCGATCAGCTCGTCGGCCGCTTGGACCCGCTCGGCCTGTTGCTTCTTCAGAGCTGCGAGCCGCTTCTTGAGCTCGTCACGCTTCTTGTTGCGGCCCGGACCAAACTCGATTCCTTTGTCCACGATGGACCCTCGCACCGGGGTTCTGCCCGGTCATCAGGGGCGAGCCACCACGCTCGCCCGACGCCCCCAATGGGGGCCGTTTCGCAAGGGGCTAGCTGCTGTGGGCCATCGCGGCGAGTGCCCAGCCATCGCGGCAGAGCTGCACGAACACTGCGCTGACGACGTCGTCGACGATGCTCGGGTGGACGCCGGCCTTGAGCAGACCGGTGCGGATGCTCTTCAACATGTCAGTCCTCCAGCAGCTTGGCCAGCGCGTCCGCGCTGATGCCGGTGCGTGCCGCGCTCTGCTGCAGGCGGGTGCTGACGTCGCGGACTGGCCGCGTCCCGGCGCGGCGCGGATACCTCTTCTTCTTCTTGGCCGCCGAGTTGTCCGGCTCGAGGTAGCCGAGGGCCACCGGCGCGCCTTGCTTGTCCCGGTACGGCGCCGAAACATGCACGATGCGCACCGTCTTGAAGCTGCCGTCGGCCTTGCGGACCTGGGCATCGCCAGGCTCTTCCAGTTGGTCAGCCGGGCCGGCGACGGCCCAGATACTGCGGAATTTCAGGTCACTCATGGATCAGCTCCTCAACTTTGCGGTTTGGTAAAGTGCTTCGATTGCGAGCTCGCGCTGGAGAAACTCCCAGCTCTTGCCAAGCCCGAACGGCGCCGCGCGATGGCCGATGTTGTGGCCGTAGGCCCAGAGGATCTCGCCCAGCTCCTGGCGAGTGGCGCTCAACAAGAGCCCGCACACCTTGGCCCGGCCGGCGGTGTCCTTCTCGTCCGGGCGCAGACCCCTGGGCAGGCTGTGCAGCGCGTCGAGCGCCAGGTCCAGGTAGTCGCCAGCGCAGATCGGCCCGTCGACAGTCATGGGCATCAGGATCGCCCGGAACTTCACGCCGTCGGGGCTCTCGCCCTCGAACTTGGCGGGGCTGCGCTTGTCCTTCAGGCTGACGAGCAGGAGCCCGACACCGAGTTCCGCGGCGCCCTTTCCGATCTTGGCCAGGTACTTGGGGTCCACGCCGGCGGTCTGGTACCCCGCCTCCGTGGGCAGGATCGCCTGGTAGTTGGGGAAGTTCACGTCTTGGTCGACGAGCGGGATCTTGGTGTGCCCGTTGACCTTGACCTGGTCCTGGTGGACCTCGACCGGGTCGTTCTTCCGGGCGCGCTTGATCGCCTTGCAGACATCGTCGCCCAGGTAGACGCGCTCCTCGAGCTCGGCACCGGGGAACTGGTGCCACGTCATGGCCGTCCCGTCCGTGGCGACCACGGTTCCGTCAGGCTCGATCGCGAGGTTCGACAGGCCGTAGCGGCGGCCGTCCTTGCTGCGGATCGCGCTCGTCACGATCCGCTTGTCGGTCAACAGCATTGGCAGTCCTCCATTGAAAAGCCCGCGCACAAGGCGCGGGCAGGGGTAGTGGGGGCCATCTCCCCGTTTGGCTTGTGCCGGTTTGCCCGCCGGTCCGGGGTGGTGGGTTAGCCCATGACCATTCGGTGCAGGCTTGACTGCATCGCGTCGAACACGAGCTGTTGGTCCTCGACCGGCAGGCTGAGAAGCCCGTCCTCGCCCTCCAGGTCGACCATGCCTTTGAAGGGCGAATCGGGATCGAAGTTCAGCCGCAGCACCGCGAGGTGCTCGTTGATCTGTTTCTTGCTTAGCATTCTGTAGCCCATCCGAATCTGTAGATTGGGGTTTGCTTCCGGCCCGCGTAGACATCCAAACGACGGATGTCGTTGTGCGGGTCGTCGAGCAGGTACTTGCAGTAGCGGAGCGCGTCGCGCTTGTGGGCGAACTTCGCGACCGGCTCCTCCTCGCCCCCGTCGGGCGAGTGGGTCACTCGGAATTTGAACGTCATGCCAGCAGCCCTACGACCCGCGCAGCGGGCCAGACGTAGAGCTTGCCGTTGTCGACCCGGACCGACTGGACCGGCCGCTTCCGGGCTTTGGTGCGCCAACCGGTGATCCGGTAGGTGTTGCCGCCGGTCGTGAAGGTCGCGCCCAGGTGCTCGGGGTCGAGGCCGTGGTACTTGGCCAAGCGCAGAAAGTCGGTGGCCTCGCGGGTGGCGGCCTGGCCACCCTCTTGGATCACGGCGACCTCGAGCTTCAGGGTGAAGGCGCCGCCGCGGTAGCTGCCACGTCCGGCCTTGATCTGAACGCCGAGCTCTTGGGCGAGCGGTTGCAGCGTGGCAATCACACGGGCGCTCACGAGGCGGCAGTGGTTGCGGTCGAAGCTGGTGATGATCATGGAGTCTCCATTGAAAAAGCCCGCGCGGTTGCGCGGGCGGGTTGCGGGCGACTCTCGGTGCGTGCTCATCGGACACGATCCCAACCGCTCGCAGCGTGGCGTACCGAGTTGCGCCAGATGATTTGCGGGCTTCCCTCGAGACCCGGTCCTCGGCGCCGGGCTTCTGTCTGTGCGCTCTTGAGGCTGGTGTAGGTCGATGCCGGGATGAACGGCGGACCCCAGCTGTCCATCTGAACGCAGTAGTAATTGCGAGACATAGTGGCTCCTCAGAGTGGTTGGTTGCCGCAGACCCAGGTGCCCAGCGCGTCGCGCATGGCTGTGCGCAGGCCCGCGGCGGCGTTCGGCGGGAAGTCCCCGGTCTTGATGGCCGGGTATGCTCGGGCGATCGCGCGCCAGAACCCGCGCTCGGCGGCGTCCAAGGTGCGCTTGACTGTCTCGCGGTGCTCTTCGAGGGCGGCGAGGCACTCCTTCACGGTGCCGCAAGCCAGGGGGACGCACTTGTCGTTGCCGTCCTCGCGGTAGAAGCGTTGGACCAGCTCCCACTGGTCTTCGAGCTCGGTGTCGAGGATGTAGAGGCCGCCATCGGTGCGGTTGGGACCACGATCGATCCCCCCGCAGCAACCGAAGTAGTAGGCGGTTATGCACCAGTCGGCGTTCAGGCCGCACGGCTGGCCGCCGCCGTTGGCAATCGCGGCGCTGTCGGCCGCCACGCGGCAGGTTCCGCACGGCTGGTCCTCAAGGTGCTCGTAGCAGCAATGGACGTTGCACTCATAGTCCTGCTCGCAGTCGTAGCAGCGGCCGTCGGCGGAAGCAGCGGCGCGCTTGCGGCACAGGCCGCAGTCGCATTCGGGCTTCATCCGCTGGCCTCCAAGACGTCCTCCGGCAGGATGGTCCCGTCGTCGAGGTTCACCTGGATGGCCTCGCGGAGGCTTTCCAGGGGCTCGCCGTAGCTGACTGCGAAGCCGTTGGCCTCCAGGAGCGTCTCGCAGGCCTCCCGCGGCAGGTTACGGGCGTCCTCGATGGCGTCGGTGATGCCGCCGTCGTCCACCAGGGCGATGTCGAAGTCGTGGACACCGAAGGTAGACTGTCCGGGCCCGTGCGAGCACTTCACCTTGATGGACAACGTGCCCGCCTCGATGGCGAGCTCGACCACCGCGCCGAAGGCGCCGTCGCGCCGGCCGAGGAATTCGACGACGGCCTTGCGGTCAGGCGCCTCGACCTCGAGATAGCGCTCTTTCTTATCCATGGTTCTCCCCTGGTTCGGTGATGATTCGGCCGGTACACCGGACCAGATTCGCGACCAGGTCCAGCGTGTCGGCGTTCCATTCGGTGCCAGACATCGCCTCGGTGATCGCGTCCAGCGCGTTGGCGTCGGTGCGTCCTTCAACGACCCAGCCGTCAAGGATCAGGCCAGCCGTCCTAGCTTTGGCCACGGCTGCGTTGTCGTCGGGCAGCTGCGCGCAGTTGTCGCAGCGCTCGATGTCCCCGCCCAGGCCGGACGGGCCAGCATTGAAAATGCCCCACCCGGGGCATGCAAAACAGTCAGGTTGTTCTTCGGGGTCAGTCACAGCGATCCCCCCAGGAGCTGCGGCGCCGACGCTCGTCGGGCTCGATGTTGTCGTTCGGGTCGATCTCGATCGGCTCCGCGTGGTTGCGAGCGTCGTAGATCTCGCGGGCGTAGTCGTATGGCGCGCTCATCGCTTTGCGAGCTCGCGCTGCTCGAGCAGCACCGCGGTCGTGTGGGCCATCGACAGGCACCACGTCCGAAGGCTGCGCAACTCGCGGTCCGACGGCGGGTTCTTCCCCGCCAAACGGACGCACTTGGCCAGATTGTGCCGTAGTTCTTCCACGGTCTTCCCTCCAGCCCGCGGGATTGCGGGCATAGCGCGGCCGGGAGTCGAACCCGGCTCAGGTGGAGCGCGCTAGGTAGTGTTGGATCTCTTCCTGGGTGGCCGGACGCCAGGCCGGCAGGTTCTTCGGCGCGGTTCCGTACAGCGCGACATAGCGCAGCACGAGCGGTCGGGGCGTGACAGTGACTTGGCCATCGCTCCAGTCGGCCGCGACGTATGCGGGCGGGTCGTTCGGGTCGATCATGTGTGCGGCGGGCCGAGCCGCTGGATGTCTAGGCTATCCTTGCCGTTGACGCCGACGTGGCGGGCGTACACGCTCAAGGCTCCGGTGATGCTGTTCGCCCCGACGTACTTGGTGTTCGTGTTGCTCTCGGGCCCGGTCCGGGTGACTTTGTAGACATTCAAGGCGATGCCTCCGTGGGCAGGGGCAGCAGGGCCAGGACCGCAACGATGAAGTCGTGGTCGGCCAGGCCGCCGAGTTCCAGGTAGTGCCGGACCCCGCGGGGGGTGATCCGGTGCGTGTCGTTGGGGTGCAGTATCAGAACGTCCTCTCGATCGGGAGGAGCTCTTCGAGCCAGGCGGGGAGCTTGGGCGCGGGGCGCCCGGTGGCAGCCTGGAAGTGCTCGTGCAGGAACAGGTGGAAGCGCTCGGCGTCCTCCACCATTTCTTGCGCCGGCGTCACCGGCTTGGGTTGGTGCGCAGCGGCCGAAGCCGGAACGCACAACGCCGCGCAACAGAGCGCGGCGGACAGGAGGAGCTTGCGCATGGTTGTCTCCTTGGGTCAGACTCCTTCAGCGAATTGACACGGCCGCGGCCACAATGACCACGGCGCACAACAGGACAGCGACGGTGCTCAATAGACCGTCTCCACTGGGATCGGGGACGGCTCGCCCCCGAGGGCAACGCGCAGCTGTTCGGCGCGGGTCATGAGGATTCGGCCCCGCGCGGGGTCGACGTGGTAGGCCTTGTCGGCGAGAACGCGGAGTGCGGCGAGCTCGTCGCCGAACCGGAGATGCAGAGGCTCACGCGGTCACCAGCATCCAGTCGGCCAGGATCTCGGGGTTCTTCTTCTCGAGCCATGCACTGGCTTCGTCCTTCTCCGCGAGGACCGGGAACAGCTCCGGCAGGCTCCCCTGGCGGAGGTGGCTTTGGTGCGCTGACACTGTGGCGGTTTGGCGATAGGTCATGACGTTCTCCAATGAAAAAGCCCGCGCACAAGGCGCGGGCAGGCACAGAAAGAGCCCGCGCAACGTGCAGCGGGCTCAGGACAGAAAAGGATCGCCGGGCAACCTGGTACGCGGTTCAACGGCCGCGTGCCTCGTGTGTACCATCCCCAGGGCCCATTGCGGGTGGCCTGGCCAGTTCTTCAGCGAAAACGGCAGCCCGGAGTCGAACCGGGGGACTTGCTAGGTTGCCTCCCCACGAGTTGTCAAGTCGTGAGGCAGCCGTGGGCATGTTTGAAGCATGCCAATCTCCCCGTCTCGGCGTCCGCGGTGTGACAAATCCAGGTCTTACCCTGCCGTGTCTATCGTCGCGGTTGCCCGTGGTCGCTCGGCCTGGAGGCGGAGGTCGCTCGCCGTCGTAGAGACGGGTCGTGGCGACGCCCATAGGCGTTCGTGGCGTGAACACACGGGGAGTTTGCAGTTTTTGGGCCATGGCGGGGGTCGTGCCGTACGAGCTCGCGTGTCTGCGAGCCGACCATGGCTCCCGTTTCACTGGGGCGTAGAACCTTGAGAGAAGCTGGTATGCGGACGGTGTCACTGCAAGCTAGCGGCCAAGCGCTGTCGCGATACAGATCTCGCCGGCTTGCCGGTCTGAGCAGCCCGCCCTGGTCGAACCAGCGCGCGAGGCGCCGGTTTGGACGGATGACTTCGCCCTGCTTCCCCCACACATGGTGCGCCTCTCGGCGGACCGCCCCCGTGAACCCTTGCGGGCCGGGATTTTCTCTGCGTGAGAAAACAACGGAAAATTGTAGGGACGGCTCAACCGGCGAAGGCAGACAGGCGGCAGCAAAAGCACAATCCGCGCGGCACGTCCTTCGCGGGCTCGATCCGGGCGCCGGGGGGAAGCCCCTGCCGTAGACCAGCCGTCCCCGCGGGAAGCCCCGCGGGCGCTCAAAAACTGAATATCGGGGGGGACGATTCGGGAAAGCAGACAGGCGGCAGCAAAAGCACAATCCGCGCGGCACGTCTAACCTGAATCATTGTCCCCCGCCGGGAAAGCGCCCGGCCCGCGTTGTTTGGCCCCGGATTCGTCCGCCGGGGCACGGGTACTAGCGGCGGGCCCGCGCCGCGTCCAAGCTGGCCTTGCGGGCAGCGCGGGCAGCGGCGTCGGCGGTCGCGGCGGCGGAAGCCAGGAACGTGCATTCGTCAACGGCGGAAACGATCGCGGCGGCGGCCGCAAGGGCCTTGTCAGCGGCCGCTTTGTAGTCGGCGAGCAGCCCGCTCAGATCGGTTCCCTTTTGGGCCGCGCGGCGGAAGCGGCGTACCATATCGGCCGCCTTTTGGTGGGCGGGATCGCCGTGCTGCTCGACGTCCATTGCAGCCCGCTTGGCGCGCCGCTCTGCGATACGGCGGGCCCGGCCCGTCAGCTCTTTCGCGTCTTTCATTCCGGCCGCCACAAGGGCCTTTGCGGTAGCGGCGGCGGCCGCTTGCTGTTGCAATTCTTCGACGGAAACGGCGTCCATGGCAGCCGTGAAGGCCCGCACAGCGGGGCTCTCGACGGGGGCGGGCTTGGCGGGCCGCTGGCTGTGCGGCTGCTCTTGCTGCGTCAGCACGGGGGCGGCCACGGGGGCGGGCTTGCTGGCCGCTTCGGGCTTGGGGGCGGGCTTGGCCACGGGGGCGGCCGCTTCGGTCACGGGGGCGGGCTTGCTGGCCAGCTTGGCTGCTCTGCGTTCCCGCTTGGTCAACGTTGCGCTCATGGTTCTGCTCTCCGGAGGGGGCCGCGTGAATTCGCGGCGGTGATCGGCTCGGGAATCCGTTCCCCGGGCCTGGCATTTGCCAAAGGCGGCTGGCGGGCCTCCCGCTGATTCCGAACGAACGAACGTTTTTTTTACGGATCGCGCTGTGTTCCGGAGGGTCTTGCGGGATCGTTCGGCTGGGCGGAGCGGGCGCGGCATGGGCGGGCGTGAATCGATTGCGCTTTGAAATCCGTAGTGGAGGTCGTGGCCGAGCACGACCAAACGCTCGACTGCTTCGTGCCGAAGACCTAACCGGCGGAGAGCGTCGCCATGTTCATGCTCGTTGTGGAGCGTAAGGCGCCGTTTCTCGGCTCGCTCGAGAGCCTGTTACTCATCGAGCGGCTCAACCATCAACGAGCCGTTCGGCTGCGAATGACTGTCGGTGCCCCACATTTTCAACGACATTGCGCTCGTGCCGCGCGAGCATCTACCCGGGGAGGCGTCGGCCAGCACTGCACCTTTGGGAGGCTCCGTGTCTTGCGGGTGCATGACATTCCTGCCATCCTTCCGAAAACAACACGGAAGATCGCCATGGCCCTCAAACCCGGTGAACGCATCCGCTCGCGAAAGGAACTCGACGCGGAGGAGGCCAAGGGCAAGGCGGAGATGGCTGCATTGCGAGCCCGAGCCGAGGCAAAGCAGGCCGAGCTGAGGGCGAAGTTTAGAGACCAGGAACTCGCCCGCGAAGCCGCGGAGGAAGAGCGAGAGCGCAAGCGAGATCTGAAGGCGGAGCTGGATCAGGCGCTGGAAAGAGAGCAGGAGCTGAAGCGCCAGTTGGCGCGTCAGACATCCGGCACTCCGGAACCGCCAATCCCTCGTGCCGTTCCCGTTTCGCTGCAAGTGCCAGAGCCGGAGGGCTGCGCTTCAACTGTCGCAGCGTTCTTCATCGTCGCATCGCTCCTCCTGTCCCTGGGCTCACTCATGGTGTTCCCGCCAGTGCTGGGGCTGCTCGCGTTCGTCTGTGCAATAGGTGCCGCTGCGTTTGGAGCGAAGGAAACGGGCGCGGCGCTGATGCTTGTGGCGATTGGCTGCGCATGCGCCGGGATGTACCTCGGCGCCCAAGCTGGAGCCGAGGCCGGCAGGAAGATCCTGGATCAGCTGGGCCTCCCGCGCTGACCGTGCGGCTTCGCCGGCAATCGTGTAGGCCATTGTCCGCGACTGTCCGGACCGCCCGTTTGGTTCGAGCCCAGTATCGCCTGGCGGCAAGAAATCGGGTTGCAGGAGGGCAACAACGCGAAGGACTAGACGGTGGCCACGCTCGAGGAGTTCGAGGCTCTCTGTCGGGTGGAGATCTTGAGGTCGGCGCCCGCGGTCCTAGCCCCTTGATGCGCCCCAGATTGCCACCACTATCAAGATCAGTGGAAACCAGAAAAAAATGAACAACTGAAGCTGTAGGCAGCCCATGCCGCCGGGCCTTTCTCGCGTCTGCCGCTGAACATCGCGCGCCTTTGAAAGGAACAAGAGGTTCGCCACAATCCCAGGAAACCAAGCGAACCAGTAGAGGACAAAGGTGATGACTGCTTCTGAGTACATACCGGGAACGTATGGAGCTCTTTGCGGGCTACGTCGACTTCGCCGACGGACTGGAGAGACTTTGCGGCGGACCTTCTTCACAACTTTGGACTTTGCCTTCAGCTCCTTCGCGCGCAGGTTGATCTCAGTCATCTTGATTACGAAGTCTGCCTGCGCTTTGGAGTCGTCCATCGGGCACGCGCACTCGGGGCAGTTCGAGAGCTCCGAGAGGACGCGACTCTTGCAGTTCGGACATTGGACGTCAGCTGCGTGAGTCTCGGCCTCAGCCGCAACCTGTGCCGTCGCATGATCAGCGTCCTTCCGCTTCTCGCGCCGCCACCAGAGCCAAGCTACGCCACCAGCGGCGAGGAACGCGACGGCGGCGATGTAGTAGAAGTATCTCGAAACAAAAGAAAAGACGATCAGGGCCAGAATCGACCAAGCGATCAGCCCTAATACTAGGATCAGGATCTTGACGTCATCAGACTGTGAGTCCAACCATGCAGAGCCTGTCGAGGACGATAGAATCTCTCGCAGTGTGTCTTGCCAGACCCTCTTCCGGTCAGCTCCATCGCCGACTGGTCCGTCGCGGGGGACCAACGCGGGGGAGGGTGACCCGGCCAGGTAAGA
>JAJDCP010000093.1 GCA_029260765.1 Planctomycetota bacterium | reverse complement strand
GTAGGCGAGCAGCGCGTAGGCGGTGCACTCGATGGAGACATTCTCCCAGCGGTAGTACCAGTCGGTGGTCTCGAAGTGTGCCAGCCCGTCGGCTTCCAAGCGCTGGGCGTCCAGAGCCGTCAGCATCGCGCGGGCCTCTGGGTGGGCTCCACTCTTCGCGAAGGCCAGGGCCAGCAACGCACGAGCGTAGCTGTTCAACGCGGCGTCATCCCTGGCGAGCTCTCGCATGGACTCGAGCTCCGCCGCACCCGCGCTCGCCAGGGCAAAGTGGATGCACGCGCGCAGGTTGACGTCCTGCTGCTCAGGCAGCACCTGCTTGAGAAAGGCGACGCCACGGCTCAACGCACGGGCTGGGACAGAGATGCCGGCCTGTTGCGCCCGATGCAGGCCGAAGACCACGTACGCGCTCATGAATGGATGGGACGGGTCGCTGCCGAACCAGCCCCAGCCTCCATCCGCGCTCTGGAAGTCGAGCAGGCGCTGCACTCCCGCATCGGTCACCTCGTCGAAGCCAGCCATGAAGTCACTGGTCGGGATCTCGAGCGCGCGCAGGGCATCGGCGACCACGACCGCTGGCAAGAAACGGCTCATCGTCTGCTCAACGCAGCCATGGGGAAACTCGACCAGGAAACGCAAGGTGTGCAACAGCTGGTAGATAGGACTCTCGGAAGGACTGAAGCGCAGCTCGAGCGTGGCGCTCTGACGATCCACTTCAGGGGGAAGCTCGATCTCCATCTCCTCTCCGACCTCGATGGCCTGCGACTGCACCCAGCTGCGCTTCCGGCCCAACACCTGCACCGGGACTTCGATCGTGATGGCATCGGTATGGGAGCCGGCATCGGCACGCAGAGCGAAGACCGCGTTCGGCTGCGAGCCGACCTGCACCTCCCAGGCCACGCGCCGGGGCAACCCGTCGGCGGGCAACTCGAGCTCGCGGAACCCGCCATCGAGGGCCTGCCAGCCTGGTCCTTCGAGGGATAGCGAGGCATGCAGGGTTGCGCCGCTGTCGTTGTAGACATCGGCATAGATCCGGGCCTGGTCGCCCCGATAGAAGTGCGCGGGGGTCTTGAGCTTGACGAAGAAGTCTTGCCGCACCTCGATCCAGCGGACCGCCTGGCCGACCAATGTGTCCTTGGTCACGCCGCGGCTGGTCAGCCGCAGACTGGTGATCGTGTCGGGCAGCGCAAAGCGCGCGTACGCCTGCCCCGCTGCGTCGGTGCTCAGCTTGGGATTCCAATACGCGGTCTTGGGAAAGTGCAGCCGGATCTCTGCCTCATCGTCGGCGAGCTCTCCATCCTCACTCAGCCGCAGGTAGCGGTAGTAGACTCCCAGACTCAGATCCCCCAGGGCGCTGACGCCGCAGCGCCCCAGCACAGCTCCCCAGCGGCCGCTGGGATGCCAGCTGCCGTCGCTGCAGCTGCCCGACGGACACTGGCTTTCGAGCAGGGTCTGCTGCAGAGCACTGTTCCAGCGCTTCCAGGAGCGGCCACCGACGCGGAACATCACCTGCTGGGCTGCGTACCAGTACGGGAAGCTCACCGCGGGGCTCGAGCCGGGGCGGGCGCGCAGGAGCACATCCACGCCCCTGCGTACAGCCAACGTGCGTGGGCTCTCGCCCGCACACAGCCTCGCCAGCAAGGCGAAAGCCGTCCATTCGGGCAGCTCTGCCTGCTCGGCGTCCCCGCCGAGCACAGGGTCGGCTTGACCCAGGCTCGCGAACCAGGTCCAGCCGCGCAGGTCGGTGACGCTGTCGAAGAAGCCAAGCACTCCCTGCCAGGCCTCGGCAGGCACCGCGAAGCCGGCGAGCTCGGCGGCCCGCAGGGCTTGTGCGGCCCAACCTGTCATCAGCGCGTTGGATGCTCCGTCCTGGGGCCCGAAGCCCCAGCCGGAACCCTCGTTCCGGGCGGCGAGCAAGAACGCCAAGGCTTGTTCTAGCGTAGGGGTCAGGCGTACGTCGTCGCTGAGCAGGAAGGCATCGCACAAAGCCAAGGTGGCGACCGTGTGGCCGAGCAGCCAGAACTGTCCGCTGTCGCGGCCGATGGCGCCGTCGGCGGCCATCAGCCCGGTCAAGAACCCTTGTCCCTTACGGATCGCGCGCTTGAACTGGCCGACCCTGGCGGTGTGGCCCTGCTCGTAGAAAGCCAGCAGGTTCAATGCCGTCACGAGTACATCGTTTTCGGCAGCTCCGGGTCCGCCACACCCGGCCTGCAGACATTGCGCGCCGAAACCGTCGCTGTCCCAACGACCATCGCCGGACTGGTGGCGTGCGCTCCAGGTGAGCGCGACATCGCAGGCTGACTCCACACCCACGCTGCCGCCGTACGCTTCCAGTGATCCGTGGCCGTAACGGTCGCCGTAGGCCCCTGCGGCGCCGCCGCCCAGGCCGTGGGGTTTGCGGGGACCCAAGACGGGATACCAGACAGTCTCAACGTTGACGGGCTGCCAGAGGCCCAGCTCGAGCGCGCTGAGGGCGACCGCTTCGCAGCCTCCCCAGGGCAGGTGCTCGAGCTCGGCGATCGCGCACGATGCCTCGCGCTCGCGGTAGAAGAAGCGGTAGATGTCCGGTGTCGGATCCTCGGCCAGGGCGAACACCGCCTCATCGACAGCGGCCAGCGAGAGCTGCGCGGCTGCCGGCGTGCCCCCGCTGGTAGCGGTCTGCAGGCGGACAACCACGCTCTCCCCAGGCCGCGCCGTGTGCGGCGCGTCGAGGCGTAGATCGAGCAGAGCGGCGTGCACGGGCAGCCTCTTCTGCAGGGTCGCGCTGCTGTCGGCGCTGCTGAAACGCGCGCTCGCCCAGACCTCTGGATCGTAGGCCGGGGAGACGGGCAGCCGGATGCGGGCCGTTTCGGCGGTCGTGCTGAGCCAGTCGGCATCGAAGGCCTGGTCGTTCCCGAGCGCTACGACCGCGCTCCACGCGCCGCCCGATCGGCTGACCAGTACGAGCCCCAGGCTGTCGCCCGCAAAGTGCACAGACTGTTCGGCCAGCAGCTCGAAGAGCGGCGCTTCGGCGGTCAGGGAAGAGACCTGCGCCGTGGCCGGCTCCGCGGCGGCGGGCTGGTCCTGCGACCCTGGCTGCGGCTCTGCACGTTCGACGCGCAGCTGCGGGACCGGGATCGGCGCATGGAAGGTCCCCTCTTTGTACGCCAGCGGCTGCCCGCCCTCGCGCAGCTCGAAAGCCAGCAATTCCCCGGCGCCTGCCGGTACAGAGGCACGGCCACGAGCATCCAGGGAGATCTGCAGCTCTTCCTGCCCGCGCAGGCACCAGAGCTCGGCGCCGACCACCCGCGAGCCCCAGGTCGTGCCGGCGAAGACCTCGAAACCCTCGGCTCCGGGAGTCAACGTGATGGCGTAGTCGGGCCGGACGAAGTCGCGCACCTCGAAGCGGGCGCTCTGCGTCTTCCGCTGGTAGCTGACCTCGAGGGCGTAGCTCTTGCGTTTCGCTGACGCGGGGATGGCATAGCTTCCGTCGAAGCTCCCCCAGGTATCGGTCTCGAAGTCTTGCGAGAAGACCGTGACGTCTTCGTCTTTGATCTCCACCCGGACCCACTCGCCGGGTAGGACCTCGAAGCGTCGCGCCGGACGGCGGCCCGCGACGGCGCTCTCGTGGCGCAGAATTCCGCAGAAACGCAGCACGTCCCCGGGCAGATAGAGGGCCCGTTCGGTGAACACGTAGAGCAGCGGGCCGCGCGCTGCCGTCGCCGAGGACGGCATGGGCACACCGTCGAGGGCAAGCGTACACCTGAAGAGCCGCTGAGGACCGACGCACACGAGCTCGAAATCCTCGTCTGCACGGGCTCCCTGGACGCTGAGTTGGCGGCTGTTGAAGACCAGCATGCCGTCTGCGTCACTGACCCCCAGCAGCTGGTCCTGTGTGTAGACATGCAGACCCGCCAGCGGTTGAGAAGTCTCGTCTCGCAACATCAACAGGCTCGAGTGGGGCATGCGGGCGAGCTGCGCCTGGGAATTGTCGAAGACCGCCGCCGCCCGGCAGCGCAAGCCACCAGACTGTGCTACCAGCAAGTAGACGCCCGGCGCAGGGAGCTGCAGCTGCCTGACCAGACAGCGGGTCTCTGCCAGGGCTCCTCCGCTACAATCGAGCTGGACCCGGGCAGGAGAGCCCAGCGACTCGATCTCCAGGGTCTCAATGCGCTCGAGCAGCTGCTGTTCGAAGCCCAGACCGTCGAAATCGCTGGGTTCGAGGCAGATCGGGTAGAGCGCGATCTCCAGCTCGTCTACGTTCCTCAGGCGCAGTTCCACCGACACCATGCCGTCAGCGCTCTGCAGCTGAGGTACGGTTATGCGCAGACTACGCCTGTCAAGCAATGCACATGCTAGCGCAGCGTCCGGCGCGAGCTCGAACCCGGCTTCACTGGCGAGCTCGGCGTAGAGCGTGCGCGCCTGTTCGAAGCGCCCGAAAGCCTCCAGGCAGCGGGCGCGGAGGAAGCGTAGCCCGTGTGCGAGGCGTGGGGAGTCTCGATGCGCATCCAGCAGCTCCAGGCAAGCGTCCAGGCCGTCTTCAGGCTGCGCTTCGGAAAGAAGCAGAGCGATCCTGCAGGCCAGGGCCTTGAAGGCTGCGTCCGGAGCGAAGCCGACCATGCGATCGAGCAACTCGGCGGCACGCTCGAAGCGTTGACACAGGATCAAGCCGTCTGCGAGCTGCAGCAGGCGGGCGCGGTCGCGTTCGAAGTTGTGCAGAGCGCTCGAGATCGCAGCCTCGAGCACGCGGGCTCGGCGCGCCTGCAACGCTGTCAGGAAACGAGGCCCAACCGGAGGCAGGGGTTGCCAGCAGGCCTCTTCTACAGGCTTGCTGAAGTTGCGCAACGCGATGCCCCGGAACGAGCTTCGGCCCGACGCCACCACAACGTCCTGGGGCCCAGGCAGCTGCCACGGTTGGCAGCCCAGGCGCAGGCCCAGCGAAGAGAAACGCGGGAGGACCCGGCGAAGATGCGTTTCCAGCTCGGCATCACCGGTCTGGGAGCACAGCTCGACGAGCTTCGCGGACGCGTCGAGGTGGGCGGGCGAGTCGGGCTCAAGACACTCCAACAGCTGGCCATACAACTGCTTGGCGGTCTCGAGCGCGCCGCGCTGCCACGCCAGCTCCGCTTCGAGGTACTGAGGCCCCAGGGCGGGGGACACCCCGACCCGCTCTGGGTCGAGACCCAGCCAATCCTCACCAAGCTGCATGCACAAGGCATAGACCGCGGTCTCACCCGGCACCACGCTGTGGGCAAAGAGCGTCGCCTGCTGGGTCTCCAGCTCCACACTGAGGTGCGCCTGGGGAAGTCGGACCTGGCATTCCAGCCAGCGCTGCTGCAGCTGTTCTCTGTCCGCAATCCCCGGAAGCTCCAGCAGGTTCCGGTAGTGGTGGGCGGCCTCCGGCCAGAACGCGGCGGCGAACAGCTCGTCGGCGCGGCTTCGCTCGAGCGCTGCGGCGCGGACCAGCAACAGCGCACGCTGCGCTCGGGCTAGCGGCTCGGAACGGGCCAGCTCAGCAGGCGTGCGTGCCCGCTCAAACTCGACCAGGGCGCTGAGGCTGTTGGCGTAGCCGTCATCGACACCAGTGGTCCCAGCGGCCAGCAGGCGACGCAGCACCACGGTCTGCAGCGCCGGAGGCGGCGGCTCGGGGTGCGCTCCTTCGGTGTCCGCCCATGCGGGCTGTTCGCAACCGGCCAGCATCAACCAGCTGCAGGCCAAAGACGCAAAAACCAGAAAACGGGCACACGGATCGCGCATGTTCAACTCCCCAATGATTGCCAAAGCCGCAAGCGATTCTGGACACTATGAGGATATTGCCCGTTGGTCAACGATATGTGTTGCCAAAATGAAAATATTTGCTGTGGTCAGTCCGAATGTTGCGGAATCGGCAAGTCTCAGCTTCCGCGCACAGCGGACGACCCGTCGCCGGCCTTCAGCTTGAGGCCGGCTCCGTGGGCCTGCCCAAAACCCGATCGGAGAAGGCATTGCGGAAGATGTTCTGAGGATCGAGCTCGCGCACCAGCCGGACGAAGTCCGCGGCGCGCGGGAGCAGACTCGCGATCTCGGCGGGAGTGGTGTCGAATTCTTTACCCCAGTGAGGGCGCCCCCCAAGCTCGCGGAAGAGGGCCTGCGCCCCGTCCAGGTACGGCTGCATACTCCGGGACGCGCCACAATAGGCGCCCATCTGGCAGGTCTCCCGGCCGTAGGCGGGGCTCATCCAGCTGTCGTCGGCTTGGACGAAACGGAGCTCCTGGACAAAGTTGACCCGCAGGCGCTGTTCGCGCACCAGGGCGCGCAGACCTCGCAGGGCAGCCACCGCGGCGGTCCGCGGCAGAGCCCACTCGGTTTCGAGGTGACGGGGAGGCATCGCCAGCGTGAACATCTCGTCGCTGGGTCCCACCCGCCGAGCCTCGACGAACACGAGCCTGGCGATCAGCCGGTTCAGCGCAGGAACCCATCGAGGGATGCGGCTCCCCAGCCAGAGAACCCCGGGGAAGACGAAACGGTTGAGGACGTGTTCGTCCAGCCAACGCGCGGCGCGGCTCAGATTGCTGGCCTGCGTGCTGCGCTCGTAGCCGAAGACCTCGACCAGATCGGTGTGGGGCAGCCACCAGAACTTGACGTACTCGTACGTGTCGACCAGCTCTTGCATGCGCTCCAGCGCCTGGGAAAAGGGCAGCGCGAATTTGTGCTCGTGCAGCTGGAATGCGGGACCGACCTGCAGCGTGACCTCAGTGACGATGCCTGCCGCACCCAGACCGACACGCAAAGCTGCCAGGCGCTCGTCGCCTTCTTCGATTACGAGCACCTCACCGCAGCCGGTGACCAACCGCAAGGCGACGACAAAGGTGGAGAGATTGCCGTACAGCCGGCTGCTCCCGTGCGTGCCCGTGGCGATGGCGCCCGCGACGCTTTGGGAGACAATCGAGCCCAGAATCGGCATCGCCCGTCCGCGTGCTGCGAGCTCGCGGTTGAGATCGCTGAGCCGGATGCCTGCCTGGACGCGGATGCGGTCGCGCTCGGCGTCGAATTCCAACACACCCTTCAGCTTGTCAAGGTTGACCAGCAAGCCATCGCTCATCGCGATGTCCGACCAGGAATGCGCGGCACCGACGACACGGATCGAGAGCGATGCTGCGCGCGCCCGCTGGACGAGCGCGATCAACTCCGCCTCGTCTGCGGGTTGGACGATCTCTGCCGGCTGACAGCGGTGGTTGCGGGCCCAGTTCGAGAAGCTTGGCATGAGGTCCAGCATACACGAACTGCGTGCCCGCTTCCTGCAAAGCGTCCACGCAGACCCCAACCGGCTGCGGCAACAAAAGAAACACGGGCAGGCCTCACGGCCTCCCCGTTGTCCAACACACTAGTGGTGCAGGAAGAGATCGATCAATAGACTTCGTCTTCGGGGGCACGTTCGCGGCGCTGACGGTTGCCACCGCGGTTGCCACGCTGCCAGCGACGCTGCATGCGACGGAGCTGCGAGACCTGCTCTTCGCTCAGCACGGCGCCGAGGTCGGCTTCGAGCTCCTGGCCGGCGGTGCGGCGGGCTTCGTTCAGCGTGTTGTAGGCGGCGGTCAGCTCTTCGCTGGCTTCGATCTCGGCCGTCTCGAGGGCACGGGTGAAGCGCTGTTGCTGACGCTCGGCCATGAACGCTTCGCGCTCTTCGGGGGTCATGTCCTGGAAGCCCTGGCGGCCGCCACGGCGCTCGCCTTCGGGACGCTCGCCGCGCTCGCCTTCGGGACGCTGACCGCCCTGACGGCCCCCCCGGCCGCGGGTGTTCATCGCTTCGTTCAGACGCGCGGCCGATTCTTCGCCGAGCAGCTCGGTGAGAGTCGCATCGAAGGCAGCCTTCGCAGCTGCCTGGCTCTCATCGTGCACGCTCAAGGCGGTCTTGAGCAGATCGGCCGATTCGTCCGAGAGACCCAGCTCCTGCTTGGCCTGATCGACTTTCTCATCCAGGGTCGGGGCTTCTGACTGCGCCCAGGCGCTCACGCTGCACAATAGACCTATCAGGACAGTGCAAAGAACACTCCGCATGATCTTCTCCTCAGGTAGGGGAGAGCGTCTTTCACGTCTCCCTCGATAGACAACTTCGACAACGCTCCCGAGAATAACCTGGCGAGAATTACGCTTTGATTACGGCCAGCAATCTCCACAATTTTCTTTCCTGGGTCGCACACAACGCCGGCGCTTTACTTAGAGCTCAGCACCCGTCATCCTTGCTCCAGAGCCCCGCGAGAGCTGCCACACACCAGGAGAGAGCTGTGTTTCCGCGTCTGCCTGCCGCCCTGATTGCCTGTCTGCTGCTACCCGTCTTCGGCCAATCTCCCTACGATGCCCGGCGCGTCGACTTCGGGATGGACCTCCACCGGGACAACAAGAAACCCGTAATCGAGCGCATCGACGCCGGTGGGCCCGCAGAGACCGCGGGGCTCGAGGTCGACGACACCCTTCTGCAGATCGGTGAGACCGAGCTGTTGAGCTCTGACCACTACTTCTACCTCGTCCACTATTCCCTGCCCGCCAACCAGACCTACACCTTCAGGGTGCAGCGCGGCGGGCTGGAGCTCTCCTTCGAGGTCGCGGGCGGCGAGACGCCCATCGTCGATCCGAGACAGGCGGGCGGCGGCAGAACCATCTTCAGAACCGATGCGGAGATCTTTCCCGAGCTGGAGCCTGCCACAGACCTGCTCGAGAGAAGCGTTCTGCGCTTGCTTGAGCAGTCGCGGCTGGCCGAAGAATACGCCCATCTGCGCGAGGTCCTGAGCGCGGATGTCGAGCGCAAGGCCGGCTTTTTCCGCCTCGATCGCGTCACCTATCTGCAGCGCAACCCCCACAAGGGCCATCGTGTGGCAGAGCGGCTGGTCGCAGACATCGAGGCGCAGGTCGACGGCGGTCTACAAGGCCTCGCCGGACAGGCGGCGGCTTGGTTGGATGTCGCTGCGCCCGCCGTCAGTCCCCACGAAATCACCGCCCAGGACCCTGAGAGCCTGCTGCTTGAGGTTCAGCAGATCCTCGAGCTTGCCCATGGTCACCGCGAGCGCGCCTTTGCCAACCTCAGCCAGGAAGACCAGGACTTCTTGAGCTCCGAGGGGGTCTCGCTCGCTGAGGACCTGATCCGCCATATCTTCGTCGACTGGCGCGGCCAGCCCAACCGCGATGACAACCTGCGGGTCGTACAACTGGCCAAGAAAGTCGACTTCGCAGCGCTCTTCGCCATGGCCGCGAGCCTGCGTCCCTGTTACGAGC
Organism: Planctomycetota bacterium; assembly: GCA_029260765.1. Taxonomy (GTDB): domain Bacteria; phylum Planctomycetota; class J058; order JAJDCP01; family JAJDCP01; genus JAJDCP01. The sequence goes on along the minus strand of JAJDCP010000093.1, from coordinate 12,797 downwards.
TGCAAGCATTGCACTCGTTGGGGACAGCCCTGCTGAGCGCGCCGCACACCCCCATTCGGGCCGTAGAAGGCGTCGACGGCGAGGTGCTGGCCTACCTGGAGGGTCCGCACGGTCGCTTGGTGGTGGGAGGGCCGGGCAGCAATACCTACCACGGCGAGTTCGCCTGCATCATCGACGTGGGGGGAGATGACCACTACCCCTTGGACACAAGCCGGAACTGGCCTGCTACCCCCGAGCCTGGCATCGACATCCTGATCGACCTGTCAGGCGATGACCGCTACGGACAAGCCGAGCAGGCGATCTCGCAGGGAGCTGGTTGGATGGGCGCGGGGATCTGCGTCGACCTCGAAGGAGACGACCACTACCTGTCGTTGCGGGCCAGTCAGGGCTTCGCGTATCTGGGTTTCGGGCTGTTGCTGGATGCCGGGGGAACCGACCAGTACGAGCTGCAGGAGATGGGACAGGGCATGGGACTCTGGGGGAGCGGCGCGCTGGTGGACCTCGGCGAGCAAGACGACAGCTACAGGGCGGCGATCTATGCCCAGGGGCTCGGGCACACCCGGGGCATGGGGCTGCTGGTCGATCAAGGCGGCAACGACAGCTACCTCTGCGGCGGGAAATACCCCTCATCCTACGGGACCGAAGGGATCTTCCGCGGCTTTGGGCAGGGGATGGGGATGGGCTTCCGCTGGATCGCCTGCGGGGGCGTCGGGCTGTTGCTCGACCGCGCCGGCAATGACAGCTACCAGGCCGGCAACTTCAGCCAGGGCGGGGGCTACTTCATGGCCCTGGGCGTGCTCGCAGACAGGCAGGGGGACGACAGCTACGAGGTGACACGTTACGGACAGGGGTTCGGCTGCCATTCGGCAGTGGGGGTCCTGCTCGAGGGGGCAGGCTCTGACAGCTACCGGGGCAGAATCGCGGCCAACCAGGGCGCTGCCTGGGACGCGGGAGTCGGGATCTTCATCGAAAGTCAGGGGGACGACCACTACACCACCGATGGCCTCAGTCTCGGGGCCGGGGCGCAGAACGGCTTCGGGCTGTTTGTCGACCTGGCGGGCGAGGACATCTACGAGAGCAAACCCAAGCGCTGCCTGGGCCACGGAGGCTCGAACACCTACTGGTGGGGGCGGGGCCAGGCCGGCTCCATCGGCTTGCTGCTGGACGTCGGCGGGAGCGGCGACAGCTACCAGGGCGACACCAAGACCGATGGCGCGACCCACAAGTCGAGCGCCTACGGCCTGTTCTGCGACCTGAACGGAGAGCTGATCGAGATCCTCCAGGGCGACCCCGACGTCGACGCGATCTTTGCAGAGCGCCGCCAGGCCGAAGAGCAGAGGCTCGAAGAGCTGCGGCTGCAAGCACGGGAAGCAGAGGCCAGCAAACGTCTTGAGAAGGCGCTGCGGCTGATCGAGCGCGAGAGGCTTGCCAAGGCCCTGAAAGAGCTCAGGGCGATCGCCGAGGAGTTTCCCGAGTGCGACGCGGGCACCCAAGCGGAGGCCCGGGTGCTCGAGTTGGAGTCCGATCCCGAGGTGCTTGAGGCCATCGCCGGGGCGAAGATGGAGGCCGAGTGCAAGCGCTGGCTCTCGATGGGGACGAACCTGTTCAACGCGCACAAGATGGAAGAGGCGGCCGCGTACTTCCAGCAGATCATCGACACCTATCCTGACTCGAGTTACGCCGCTGAAGCCCGTTCTTGGCTGGAGAAGCTACGGAAGTAGTGCAACCTCTCGGACTCATACGGTTCGCGGGAGGGGGTGAACCCCTCCCCTACAAGACTTTACACCCAGGCGATCCCTAACGCCCCAACTCCGTCAGGTTGCTGATGATCTTGTCCGCCCAGCTCGAGGTGAAGAAGCACACCATCTTGCTGCGCTTGAGGCCATCGAGCTCTTCGGCCATCTGCGCGCTGCCGACGTCGCTGGCCAACTGGCTGGCCATCCACTCGCTCAAGACGGCCTTCTCGAGCAGGGTACGCTCATGATCAGACAGCATCTGGCGCTCTTCGGCCATGTTCTTGATGATCCCCAGCTTGCCGCGTAGATCGGCCTCATGGAAGGCCGCGTCGCGTGACAGGGCTTCTGCGGCGTGCGCATGCACCACGCTGGTGGTCGAGGACCAGCTGGTGCACTCACGCACCAGAGCTAGACCAGCGAGCGCATCGATGCTGGGCTGAGCCCCCGCCGACTCGGCCAGATAAGCGACGGCCAGCGCCTGTTGGATGCCCATCGCCGGCTCGACGAACGAGGCCGTGCGCTGACCGGCTTCTTTGCGGGCCACATTGACTGCCTTGAGCTCTTCGATGGCCGTGGTGCGCAGCTCGCCATGAAGCCGCAGCTGGGCCTCGGCGTTTTCGCCCCCGGAGACGACCGCCAGCACGACCGTCAGGTGCGCGCCGTCGGTTTCCTTGTAGTCGAGCAGCTTGTCGGCCTTGGCCACCGAGAGCATGACCAGCTTCGTGGCCGGCGTGGCGTTGGTGTATTCCTCACCGAGCTTCTCGTCGGCGGCGTCGGCGAACAGAGGGACGGAGAGAGCAAGCAGGCAGAAGAGAGTGATGGGACGCATCGGGGAACCTCCTGAGTGGGAAAAACAACAGAGTGAGCGTCCACCGGGGGACACTTCATGACCATTGCCGCACATGATCTACAAAGATTAGCGCGCACAAAGGTGCGAAAGCAAAGGTCTTGCCAGATCATGCAGAATCGAACCGCATCGCTGGTGCGCCCCGGACACCGCGCTCTGGGACGGTCCGCTGAGCTGCGAGCCGAAGCACCTCCCGCGTCCCGCCCACAGCCCGCGCGCTGCACTGTTTCTGTCTGTGCTGCACACTCGGGCCCAGAGTCTGGCGGATCCAGCTGCGCTCCGTTCCATGGACAAACCGGCCTCCTTTGGTCCGGATCAAGAGCTGACAAAGGGCCGCCAGAGCCCACGCAAACCTTGCTTCGAGGCGGCTGTACGTCTATCGTGGACGGATCCTTCATCCCCAGCTTGAGGCACAAGCATGCAATTCAAACATCTGCTCGCCCCGGTCGACCTTTCAGAGCACAGCGGACCCGCGTTGCAACTTGCCGGCTTGCTGGCTCACGAGCTGTCCGCACGCCACACCTGCCTCTACGTTCGGGGACTCGAACAATCCGAGACCGCGATCAATGACGCCCGCCGACAGCTGACGGACTTCGTCAAGACCTGGGCCGTCGAGGGCAGCGACCCTGCCGAGGTCATCACTCAGGGCCCGGCGCCCTACGTGACTGCCGACTGGGCCGAACGCCACCAGGCCGACATGATCATCTGCGGCCGCCACGGCCAGACAGGCTACGGTCGCGTCTTGCTGGGAGGATTCGCGGAGAAGATCGTGCGCCTGACACGCTGTCCAGTCTGGATGGTGCGCAGCCCCGCGCCGGCGTATCCTCCCCGGCGCATTCTTTTCCCGACGGACTTGTCTTCGGGCTCAGACCCCGCCCAGCAGCTCGCCTTCTTCCTCGCCCGCACCTTCGGGGCGGAGCTCTGCCTGCTGCATGTGGTCAGCAAGCCCCAGCTCGACTTCGGCAACAGCGGCGACCTCGAGGCCTTCTATGACAATGCGCGCGCGCTGGCCGAGAAGAGGCTGGCTCTGTGCGGACAGGACGAGCCCACGCACTGCACCAAGCTGATCGAGATCGGCATGCCCGCTGAGAAAGCCATCGATGTCGCCAACAACGGAGGCTACGACCTGGTCGTGTGTGGCAGCGGCCCCGATGCGCTCAAACGCATGGTGATGGGAAGCGTGGCGGAACAGCTGGTGCGCCTGGCTCCGTGCTCGGTCGTGACGGTCCCCTGGCAACCGCCAGAGATCAAGGTCAGCGTTCAGGAACGCTCTGATGCGCAGCCTTGAGGCGTTCCTCCGCTTTCTGCTGACGGCAGGCTCTCGGGCCGCCGGTATCGCCAGGCTTCCTGCAGGCTGGATGCCCCCTGTCGGGCGCCATCGCTGGCAGACCATGCTGGTCGAAGATTCCCCGGTCGCCCCCTCGCCCTCGGAGCAGGCTGCACGGGGGGAAGCGCAGGCGCCCGCCCCGCTGGGGAAACCCCCGACCTCCGGCTGGACCGGAAAGAGCGTGCGTGACACGGCGCGCGCGTTCGTACGCGCTTTTGGTTCATGGCACACCTTCCATCCCGTCTACAATCCCTGGTTCCTGTTCGGTTTTCTCTGGGGCCTGCCGGTTCCGGTGGTGATCCTTGCCGTGCATGCGGCAGCACTCAACACGCCCTTTACCGTCGACGGGCTGGTCGGGCATCTGGCTGCCTATCCATGGCATGCGGTGTTTCTGCTGCATCCCTTGCTGTTCGCGGCCGTTTTCGGGGCGATGGGCAGCGTCGCGCTCGCACGCCGCCGGCGGATCCACGGTCTGGTCGGCAAGCTCGGTATGCTGGCGACCACCGACGGCCTGACGAGGATGTACAACCACCGCTGCTTTCAGGAACACATCCGCGCCGAAGCCGAACGGGCCCGGCGCGAGAAACGCCCCGTCTGCCTGATCATGGCAGACCTCGACATGTTCAAGCGTTTCAACGACACCTGGGGCCACCCGGCAGGCGACCGCTTGCTGGTCGCGGTGGCCGACTGCATGCGCAGCGTCTTGCGACCCTACGATCCGGTGTACCGCTACGGCGGCGAAGAGTTCGCCGTGCTGCTTCCCAACCACACAACCGAACAGGGGACGCGGGTTGCTGAGCGCCTGCGGGAAGCCACAGAACAGCTGCGCCTCAGGCTGCTCGATGGCCAGCTCGTGGGCACGACGATGTCGCTGGGCGTCAGTGCCTTCCGCCCCGCTGAGGGTGTCAGCGACTGGATCGAGCGCACCGATGGGCGGCTCTACCGGGCCAAGGCCGAGGGGCGCAACCGGGTCTGTTCCAGCAACGCTCCGCCACCATGACGCGCCTCTTTGCGATGAGCTGCGGCCAGCTGAACATTCCCGCCGCATACCTCACTCCAGGTTTCCAACCCGGCCAGCGTTTCGACACCCGTGTCGGCATGTTCCTGCTTGAGCATCCACGCGGTCTGCTGCTGTTCGACACCGGCGCGGCCCCCGAGTGTGTGGATGATCTGGCGGGTTGGTGGGGTTCCTCGATGGCCGAGAACTTTCCCTACCGGGTGCGTAGCGAGGACATCATCGACGCCCAGCTCCGCGCTCTGGGGTACAGGCCCAGGGATGTCCGGCACGTCGTGCTCAGCCACCTGCATCTGGACCACGCAGGTGGGATGAAGCTGTTTCCGCAGGCGCGCTTCTACGCGCAGGCCCACGAGCTGGCACACGCGATCTGGCCGGGCCCGCCGTTCCAGAACGACTACATACTCGCCGACTTGCTGCCCACGCGCAGCTACGACCTCAAGGCCCTCGAAGGCGATGCGGACCTGTTCGGCGACGGCAGCGTACGGGTGCTCGCGACCCCTGGCCACACACGGGGCCACTGCAGCCTGTTGCTGCGCCTTCCCCAGACCGGCGCCGTCCTGCTGCCCGGCGACGCTTGCCTGTGCTCGCAGGCCTTTGCCTGGAGCTCGCCGCCCGGCGCGCCGCTTCGCTGCCCCGAGCTCTGGCAGGGCAGCCTGGCACGGCTGCGGGCGGAAATCGAAGCGGGCGCCCTGCCGCTCTGGTCCCACGAACCCGTCGGCCCGGCCGGGACCGCTCCGCAATGCTATGAGTGACGGCGCTTGCTCGACCTGAGCAGGCCTGGCACAATCAAGCAGCTGTTTCGGGAGAACGCTATGGATGCGGATGGTCCTCAGCTTGCTGTCAGCCGTCCCCTGCGCTTCGCCCTGGCGGGCGTCGTGGCCTGTGCATTCAGCGCGCTCGCGTGGGAAAAAGCGCAGCGTGGCGTAGCGATCGAGCTGCTCTGGACCTGTCATGTGGCGACCTGCGTGCTGCTCTTGGGCCTGCTGCTCGGACGCGCCCGCTGGATCGCATGCGGCTGCCTGTTCCACCTCAGTATCGGCTTCCCCGCCTTCATCTTGCAGGTCATCTACATCGAGCCGGCAACCCTGCAGTCCTGGCTGGTACACATCTGTACGCCCCTGGCGGGTCTGCTGGCCCTGCGGGGCACACGGCTGCCCCGTTGGGTGCCGTGGTTGACCTTGGGTCTGCAGCTGGCCACCCTGGGCGCGGCCCGACTGCTGACGCCGCCTGAGCTGAATGTCAACCTGGCCTGGGGCGTCTGGGGAAAGGTGCGGAACTGGTTCCCGGCCCTCTGGCAGATGCACGTCGCCAACACCGTGGTGACTCTGGCGGTCCTGTCTCTGGCCTGGGGTCTCTGGAGCTGGCTGTGGCGGCGCACGAGCCAGACACGAACCGCGCTGGTCGAAGCTTGAGCAGCCCGTCTCAGATCGGCAGCGCGGCGTCTTCTTCGGCCTCGACAGGGCCGACGCCAAGTTTGCGACGCAGGCCCGCGCGCAGCAATACATAGCAAAGGAAACCGAAAGGCCCCACCAGGCAGGTCAAGACCAGGCAGGGGATCAGCAGCGGATGGGGGATCTTCTCCAAGCGGGAATCGTGGACCAGCCAGGACCCCACCACCAGATCGAAGGCCAGGTAGTGGACCCAGCCTGCCAGTAGGATCCAGTTGTTGTCGAACAATCTCGAGATATCCTGCAACGACTCGATGCCGCCATCGGCGGCTCCTTGCCATAGCTGGCTGCCCATCAACACCGCATAGGCCAGAGCGAGCACACCAGGAATCAGGATGGGGCATAGAATGCGCCTACCGAAATTCCAACCCGGCCGAAACAACAGCACGATCCAACCCGGCAGAATCAGGGCATTGCAGACGGCAAAGACGACCTCTGGATCCAAGGCAGATCCCCCCATGATGGCATGCCGCCATTGTACCGTCAGACCGGGTCTGCTCGCGAGCACTGTGGCTTCTGCGTGCAGGCAGACGACACGCGCGGTAGGCTTGTAGCATTCGAGATCGCGAGGAAGCCCATGAGCGCCCAGTCCCCCGTCCCTCCGCTGCGTCTTCCCGAACGTGCGCCGATCCCCGGCCTGCCCGATTGGTTGACCGAGCTGCACCTGCATGCGGGAGGCGCCGTCGCTCCGCATATTCTGTACGCGATGGCCCACGACCAGGGCATCAAGCTGCCGGTGCGCGACTACTTCGAGTTCGTCGAGCTGGTCACATCCAACCCCGACAAGGTCAAGAACCTCGATGACTACCTCGCGATCCTGCATCAATGGACCGAGAAGATCCAGTCGAGCCCGCACGCGATCGAGCGGGCCGTCTACGAGGTGCTCGCCAAAGAGTACCGTGGCGCGCGCGTCGCCCGCATGGAGCTGCGCTTCAACCCTATGAAGCGCAACCTGGGTGGTGAGAGAGATCTCGACCACATCATCCATGCCGCCCTGCGGGGCCTCGACCGGGCCTGCCTCGAGTACGGCATCGAGGCCGGCCTGATCTTCTGCCTGGCGCGCGAGTTCGACCACCGCATCAACGCGATCATCGTCGACAAAGCCATCCGCTATCAACATCGGGGCGTCATCGGCATCGATCTGGCCGGTACCGAGACGCGCAAAGTCGAGCTGGACCCCCACTGTGTCACGCGCTTCGCCGCGATGTTCAACAAGGCCCGCGAGGCAGGACTGCGCACCACCATCCACACCGGCGAGACTCCCCACACCGATGCCGAAGGAGTGATTGCCGCGGTACGCCAGCTCAAGGTCGACCGCATCGGCCACGGCATCCGGGCAGCCGAGAGCCCCGAGGCGATGAAGATCCTGCGCGAGGAAGGGGTGGTGCTCGAAATCTGTCCCACCTCGAACCTCCACACCCGGGCGGTCTCCGGTCTGGAGGAGATGGGCAGGGTGCTGGGCAAATTCAAGGAGAACGGTGTGCGTTTCACCATCAACACCGATGCCACCTACATGTTGGGCACCGATCTGCGCCGCGAAGTCGAGCTGCTGGTGCGGGCTGGAATCCTGACGGGCGACGATGTCGCGCGCTGCTTCCAGACCGCTGAAGAGGCCAGCTTCCTACGGCCGCATTAAAACGGAGAACGACCATGGTTGGGCGCTTGTGTATGTTGCTGCTCTGCTGTCTGGCCTGCAATGGGCAGGAGACCCCACGAGAAGTAGACCTGCGGGAACGTTTCAGCGCTTATGGGCTCAAACCCAAGCGTCAGGGGCGGCGCAACACATGTTCGGTCTGCACGACCACCAGCGCGCTCGAATTCGCACTGGCCCGCCGGCGCGAAGTGGGCGCGGCCTTGAGCGTCGAATACCTCAACTGGGCCTGCAACCAGCACATCGGCAACAGCGAGGTCGACCGCGGCCAGTTCTTCCATCACCTGCAAGCCGGGCTCGAGGCCTACGGCATCTGCCACGACAGCTTGATGACCTACGGCGCGCGTTTCACCAACCTGCAGCCGGATTCTCTGGCACGCGCCGATGCCGGGCGGATCCTGGCCGAAGGTGTGGAATTCCACTGGCTCAAGCCCTTGGGGAAGAGTGGGCTCACCGAGGCAGAGCTGGCAGCCATCTTCGAGACCCTCGATGCAGGCTGGCCGGTGGCGGCGGGCTCCAGCCACAGCCTGTTGATTGTCGGCTACCGCGACGATCCGGCGCTCGATGGTGGGGGGGAGTTTCTGGTGTTCGACTCCGGCCGGGGCGCCGAGGGAACGCGCAGCTATGCCTTCGTGAGGAAGCGCATGTGTGACCTCTTCTGGGTGGAGTTTGGTGGCATGGACTGAAATCCCAGCCCAGCGATTCCCAACAAGGGTCTGAAGACCCGGTTGAGGAATTGTGATGAACCCCGACGCTTTTGCGCAAGACGCGGAGACCATCGATGAGGACATCACCAGGCGGGCCGATCCGGTCGACCCTACCCGTCTGCTCGGCCGGAGTATCGGCAACCATCGGCTGACAGCTCTGATCGGCGTCGGTGGCATGGGAGCGGTGTACCGGGCCGAGAACCTCAGCCTGCAGCGGCCCGCGGCGGTCAAGAGCCTGCAGGGAAACGGCGGCCTGGGTAGCACCGGGATGCGTCGTTTCTTGCGCGAGGCGCGGATGCTCGCGCGCCTGGACCATCCCAACATCGTGCGCATCTACGATGTCGCGCGTGATGCGCAGGGCAGCTACCTGATCATGGAGTTCGTCGCGGGCCGCGACCTCGAGCTGCTGCGCACCACGCGCAAACTCAGCGTCCACACCTGCGTCAAGCTGTTGATGCAGGTCGCCCGCGCGTTGGCGGCTGCCCATGGGCTCGGCATCGTCCACCGGGATGTCAAACCGGCCAACATCCTGCTCAGCAACAGCGGTCAGGTCAAAGTGACCGACTTTGGCCTGGCGCGACCGCAAGAGGGCTCGAGCTCGAGCTCGATCTCCCAGACGGGAGAGGTGGTCGGCACGCCCTACTACATGGCTCCGGAACAGGCTCAGGGCCAGGAAGTCGACGCGCGGGCGGACATCTACGCGCTCGGTGCCACCGCCTACGCGTTGCTCGGCGGCCAACCTCCCTATCAGGGCAACACGCCCTTATCGGTGATCATCCAACACGTCGACCCGCACATCCGGCCTCCGCGCCTGCGTAGTCTGAATCCCGACGTACCCGCAGCGCTCGAGGCGCTTGTCGAACGGATGATGGCGCAGCATCCCGAGGACCGTTGCGCTTCGATGGCCGACGTCGTCCGCGCGCTGGCGGCCTCTGTGCGTCCCCCTCCGGCTCCCCGGCGCCGCTGGCAACGGTGGCTGCCCGCAGCCGGTCTGCTCGCCTGCCTGCTGGTCGGTCTGCTGGCTCGACCGAGCCAGGATGCACGCGCTTTCGCTGCTCTGCAAGAGGAGATCGAGGCTCAGCCGGACGAGCTGGAACGGGCAGCCACGCAGCTCAAGGCATTCCTGTACAGCTATCCCGATTCCCGCTTCGCATCCCAGGCAGAACAGCAACGAGCGAAGGTCGAGAGCGAGCTTGAAGAACGCGCGACACATCAGGCCTTGCGCGCGATCGAGAGGCGCGCACAGAGCGCCGAGGACCAGGAAGCCTGGCAGACAGTGATCGTCGAGCTACGTGACTGGCTGCAGGCACACCCCGACAACCGCGGCCAGCGCGTTGCGCAGCGAGGGCTGCGGCATGCGGAAGCACAACAGGCCATCATTGCCGAAGCCGCCCTGCGTACCTGGCTGCAGCAGCACCCCAGCAAGCTCGAGGAGCTGGAGGAACGAGTCGAGGCGCTGGCCGGTATGACGTTGAGCGCTGGACAACGTGCGCGCCTGAAGCACCTGCGCACGAACGCCCACCGTCAAGTGCTCGAGCTGCGTTTTGGGGCGTTCATGGAGGCGTTTGGCGCCCGCGACGGGGAGCAGCTGGTGGCTATGTGTGATCCGCGCGTCTTGCGCAGCATCGACCGGGAAGAGGCCCGCAAACTCCTTCAGGGCTTGTTCGGACTGACCAGCCTGCTCGGCTGGGAACTGGAGACCTGGCAGCTGGTCGACTGTGCCATCGAGGCCGAACCCTTGAGCGCCCAGATCTCCTTGGAGATGCAGCTGCGTCATCGCGACGGACATCAGCAGACAGAGAGCAGCCAGCAGAGCTGGCGCTATCTGGAGGGCAACTGGTACCTCAGCCCGCGCGGATGAGGCACCTGGCGCGCCGCCCTGGCCTTGGCTCGGCAGCCTCTCAAGCCTGGGCCCTGTGACAGAAACCCCGCTCCAGATCGAGCAGCTGACGTTTGAGCGGCAACCCATAGCCGTAGCCCCCCAGCCCACCTCCGCTGGCGATGACCCGGTGGCAGGGCAGGATGATCGGGACAGGATTGGCGCCGTTGGCGGAGCCGACGGCCCGTGCCGCGCGCGGGTGCCCGATCTGCTCGGCGAGCTCGCCGTACGAGACGGTCTCGGCGTAGGGAATCTCCGCCAGAGCGTCCCAGACCTTACGCTGGAATGTCGTTCCCTCGAGATGGAGGGGAAGCTTGAAGTCGAAGCGCTCGCCTGCAAACCATGCACGCAGCTGCTCCAGTGCTGCGCTCAAGGGCTCTGCATCCGGGATCCACTCGGGCTCCGGGCGCGGGTAGCGCGCACAACGCACGCGTAGCTCGGTAAGGCCTCGCTCGCTTGCGACGACATACAGCTCGCCGATCGGGCTATCTATGCAACTGTACACCAAGTCCATCAGGGGTCCTCCTTGGCCAGGGCGGTCCCGGCGGCGAGACTCCGCCACAGCAGGATCGCTGCGTAGGCTCGCCAGGGGCGCCAGGCCTCTGCGCGCTTTTGCAGCTGGGCGGTTGTTTCGATTCCCAGAGCCTTACGCAGTCCCAAGTCACTGGCAGGAAACGCATCGGGCTCAGCCAGGCCCCTCAGGGCCACGTAGTGCGCGGTCCAGGGCCCGATGCCCGGGATCTGTTGCAGGCGACGGACAAAACTGGCCAGGTCCAGCATGGGACGCAGCTCGAGCCGTCCCTCAACCAGCGCCTCGGCGAGCGCCACCAGGCTGCGCCGTTTGGCACCCGAGAGGCCGAGGCCCTGCAGGTCTGTGGTGCGCAGATCCTGGGGCTGGGGGAAGAACCAGCGCACGCCGGCGACGGGAACAGCGACCCGTTGGCCACAGCGTTCGACCAGACGTGCGGTCAAGGCCGTCGCATGTTCTACCCGGATCTGCTGGCCCAGAATCGCGCGCACGCAGATCTCGAACGGGCCGAAGCCTCCTGGCAGGCGCAGCTCTGCAACCTGAGACAGGCGTCGGGCGAGCTCGGGATCACGTTGCAGGTGCGCCCGGATCGGACCGGGATCGGCGTCGAGATCGAACATCCTCCGGACCCGTGCCACAACCTCGAGCAGCGGTCCTGGCTCGGAGAGCTCGACTCTCAACTCGAGGCAATGGCGGTCAGAGGCGCGGCGACTGTGCAGCGGCCGCAGGCTGAAGCAACCGACCTGCTCTCGCCAGCGGAAGCTGCGCCGGTAGCAGTCGCCTGCGATCTGCTCCACGCCGGCCAACGCTCGACGGCCATAGAAGGTCAGCAGTTGCTGCCAGTCCAGTGGCGGCCGAAACGGGAGCTTGAAGCACCAACCCGCGTGTCGCTTCGCACCTCGCCGGGAATCCCGCCGTAGCTCCCGTGGGGGTCGTCCCCAGGTCGCGCTGACGGTGGCATTGAAACGCCGTACGCTGCCGAAGCCCGCGCCCAGGGCGACGCTGCTCATCGGCAGGTCTGTGTGATCGATCAGCTGTTTGGCGAAGTGCAGCCGCCGCGTCTGCGCCACGGCCTGGGGCGATGCTCCCAGGTGGCCCTCGAACAAGCGCCGCAGGTGCCGCGCGCCGACGCCACACTGCCGGGCCAACTCGGTCACGTTGCCGCGGTCGAGAGCGCCCGCGGCGATGCAACGCAGCGCCCTGGCGACCGTCGCTTCGGTGCCCTGCCAGACAGGAGACACTTCCGGGCGGCAACGCAGACAGGGCCGGAAACCCTTTCCTGCCGCGGCCGCCGCGGATGGGAAGTAGCGCACGTTCTTTTCTTTTGGGGGTTGCACCGGGCAGATCGGGCGGCAGTAGATCCCCGTGCTGCGCACGCCTACGAAGAAGCGACCATCGAAGCGCGCGTCCCGGCTCTTGCGGGCGCGGGCGCAGACCGATGGTTCCAGATAGTTGGGGGAAGCGGCGAGCAAGGCAAACTCCAGAGCTGCGAGCACCCTCCCACCATACCCTGACGCTCGGGATCGTTCTGGCCGTTTTCGGACATCATCCCCAGGCTAGCAGACTGCGTCAAAGATCCGGGTTTTCTAGAAGTAGGGGCGGGGGTTTATACCCCCCCCCGGGGGGGGGGGGAGGCAGGGGGGGGGGGGACCCCC
>JAJDCP010000092.1 GCA_029260765.1 Planctomycetota bacterium | reverse complement strand
CCCCCCCCCCCCCCCCCCCCCCCAAACTCCAGGCAGCCAGGCAGGCAAGTCAGGACCGCAGCAGCCGGAACACCCGCGAGACCACCCGCTCCTTTCCCTTGCGCGCCGAAGCGTCCTTCACCCGACAGGTGATCTTGACGGACGGGGGCAGCCAACCAGCCAGGTACTCCGCAGGCACGTTGGTGGAGCTCGCCGGCAGCTCGAGCCCCTCATTGAAGAAGACCAACAGCTTGTTGGGCGCTGCCTGCTCTTCATAGATGTGCTTGACCGTCACGCTCTTGCGGGTATCTGGGCCACCACCCGGCGGAGGATAGCTCAACAGCATCTTGTCGCCAGGCGACAGCAAGCCGAAACGGTTGTTGGTCGTAGACACCAGATAGTGCGCCTCGAGAAAGGCGTCATAGAGCAGGGTGCCATCGTTGTTCTGCCCACGGTAGATGCCGACGACCGTGTTGGCGGTCGATCCGTACCGCCAGAGCTCGTGACGGCTCTCGGCGGTATCCGCCAAAGGCTTGGGCGACCAATACTGGCCCTGCAGGCGTTCGCGCCGGTCACTGTAGAACAGCTGCACCTGGAAATCCGCCAGGTATCTGTAGCGGCCGCCGATCTCCCACTCATCGTTGAGCGTCACGCTGCCGCCGTCACTGTCGTCCACGTAACGCAGCTTGCGCTCGAGCACAGGCAGTTTGAGTACGTTGCCGCCGTCGTCTTCGTAGCGCAGCTTGTAGTGCGCCAACACCACGCGGGTCTTGCCCCTGAAGGTCGTCAGCGTACGGAAGTACATCTCGTCGGCCCGGTGCAGGACGTTCTCGCGGTCAGTGTAGGTGGCTTGCGTGAAGGTGGGACCAAAGTCATAGGTCTCGAGCTCGGCCTTCTCTTCCCCCGCATCGTAGACACCATTGTTCGGGCTGGTGTCGTCGAAGAACTCCATCTGGTAGGTGTTCTCAGCGTTGTTCAGGTCGCGTTCCATCTGGTCGAACATGATGCGCACATTCTGGTAGAGCAGCACTTTGGCATCTGTCTCTGCGAACACCTGCTGGGCAGTCGAAAAGACCTGCGAAACCGCTGTCACCAGGATCGCCATCAAACCCAGAGCAATCAGTAGCTCGACCAGGGTGAAGCCTCGTGGGCTGCGCAAGGGGCGGCCGTCAAACATGGTTCCTCCAGAGTCTTTTAGCGCGCGACCAAAGCCGAGAAGGCCTGAATCGGGTTGTTGCGTGGCGAGTCGGGATGTGCCGAATACCCGCGGAACACATAGACGATGATCTCCATCAGCCACCAGTCATACTCGTCGTTCTCGTCAACGATGCCGTTCTGCAGCGAGTTCGGCGGCTGGCTGTCGATACGGCCGAGGCGCACAGAGAAAGCGTAGGAATACTGGCTGTAGGCATCGCCCTCGGGGATCTCGATCTCATCGGCGTCGTCGTCGACGCGACGCACCTTGAGCTGGTAGACGTTACGGATCCAGCGCTGCTGGGCCTCGCTACCGTCCCCGAGAATCATAGGCTGGCCGTCTTCGTCCTTGAGGACCTTGCCATAGATCCCGAAGTCACTCTCATCGGTGCAGTTGGCCGGATCGCCCCCGCCATTGGTCGAGCCCGGCGCGTCGCTGGGGGCTACGGCCAGAGGCCCGAACTCGGGATCTTCCGCCACGCCGCGAGGGTAGACGTAGACCGGCGTCTGCATCGTGTCGTAATTGCCCGGCGTTCCGACGAAGTTCGGCACGATCACGATGTAGTCGTTGTCCCAATCGAAGTCGTCGCTCAGCACAGGTGTATCGAGCTTGATCTCGGGGAAGTCCTCATAGGCATTCCCATTGGGATCTTCGACCAGGTCGCGCACCCCGTCGTGGTCAAACACGAAGTAGATGCCGTTGACCGCACCCGAAGCGCCCAGGGACTCACGCATCCCCACTTGCAGAGCATCGATCACCGACTTGGCGATCATCGATGCGTAGACGTCTTCGACGGTCTTGTTGCCGGACAGAACCGCCGTCGGGAAGATCGAGAGGATCCCCATGAACCCGACCGACAGGATCACGACCGAGAACAAAATCTCCATGATGGTCAAACCTCGGTCTGACCGCCTCTTGAAGGGTATGTGCATCATCAGGGCCCCGTTTCCACGACCCGGCTGAAGGCTCGGCCGGAGTTGGGATCGATGTCGATAAAGCAGCGCGAGGAACCCGACTTCTGCTTCAGGATGATGTCCGCCTCGGTCGAGCCCAGGCTGACGCGTTCGAAAAAGGAATTCCGGTCGTACAGATCCTTGCCGTCGACCAGCGCAGGCGGAATGTCCACATAGTCCGGGTAGAACTCGACCGTGCCGTCGCGCAGGTATTCGACCTTGCCCGAGTTGCCGTCCATGCCGTTCTCAGTGAACAGGTTCGCCTTGACCTCTTTGTCGAGGATGAAGACGTTGCTGTAGGGCGTCTCATAGCCGGTATGCTCGATCTCCACGCCCTTGTTGAAGAGCTTGGTGTCGAGCCTGTCTTCGCCCATGCGGTCGACGTAGTACGTGCCCACACCGTACAGATCCTGCTTGGGATCGTGGAAGAAGAACACCCGCACCGGCCGACGCTGCGTCACCGAGATCGAGCGGGCCTCGGCCAGCGCTCCCGAGATGGTGTTCCCGCTTTGCTTGAGGCGCTGCCCTCGGGCAAAAGACAGCAGACTGGGGACGGAGATGCCCATCACGACCATGATGATTCCCATCACGACCAGCAACTCCATCAGCGTAAAACCGCGTGCGCGCCGCATCAGAAACTCCCCCAGCTGGTCAGGTTGTCTTCGAAACGGGTGGCCTGGTCGGGAACTTCGTCACCGGACTCGTCCGCCCCGTTGGTCGGGCCATTGGACCAGAGGTTGTAGAGATCATTGCCTTGCGGCTCGCCGTCGCGAGGATCGTCGTCGTAGTGGTAGTCTTCGAGGCCGACCATGGTGTGATGGGCCGCCCCGCCCAAGGGCGAGAAGCCCTCACCGATGTTGTCGTAGTTCAGCGGGTTGCCCCAGGGGTCGACCATCTCGATCAGGTTGATGTCTTCTCCATCCAGGTCGCCTGACAGATACTCGGCCTGGATCGAGCGCATGAACGGGCCGATCGGGTTGACCAGGGACTCGGTGCCGACACGGCTGACTTTGGGCAGCCTGTTGGTCAGGAAGTAGATCAGGCAGGCGGTGTTCTTGATCGGACGCCCTTTGTTGTCGATCACCGGATAGTCGATGCCATCGGGCGGATAGGCGCGGAACTGACCTCGGTAGGCCTCGAGCGCGATCCTGATCGAGCCGAGCTGGCCTTTGGCGGCCTTGTCCTGGGACTCGAAGAAGGCGCTGTTCATCGCGACGTAGAGTGAGCCGGCCAGCAAGGTGATGATGGAGATCGCCACCATCAACTCGATGATCGTGAAACCGCGTTTCGAATGCCGCACCGCTGTCTCCTTGGGGCGTCTGCCGGATAGGGGGGACCGGTCAAAGGTAGTCGCCTACCCGCCACTCGTCAAGTCTCCAGGCACTTCCCCACCCTGACGGGTCCGGCGTGGCAAAAGCTTGCATGTTTTTCGGGATTTGTCGCACTTCGGGCAGGTGGGGAGCCCGCCGCTACATCCGCTCGAGCACCGGGATGCCGAGCAGCTCGAGCCCTCGCCGCACCGCGACGCCCACGGCCTTCGTCAGCTGCAGGCGCGCGCGGCGCAGGCCAGGGTCTGTGCAGCCGACGATGTCGTGCTTGTCCCGGTCGTAGTAGAAGGCGCTGAAACTACGGGCCACGGCGTAGGTTGCAGCCGCGACCCGGGACGGGTCCAGCTCGTCCGCCGCACGCCGCAGCTCAGCGGGGAAGTTGTAGAGCGATGCCAACAACGCGCGCTCTTCCGCGTCTCCCAGACCTGCCAGGACCTCAGGCTCGAAGTCCAGCGCAGCGAAATCGAGCTCGGCTTTCTCGAAGATGCTACGCGTGCGGGCATAGGCATACAGCAGGTAGGGCCCGGTGTCGCCGGTGAACTCGATCGACTTGGCAGGATCGAACAGCATGGTCGTCGAGGGCGACACACTGAGAATGAAGTACTTGAGGGCCGCCAGGCCGATGGTGCGCGCGCGCGCCTCACTCTGCTCGGGAGGGAGCTCCGGCCAGCGCTCACGGGTCTTGTCAGCCGCCAGGCCTTGCAGCTCATCGAGCAGATCGTCGGCGTCCACAACCGTGCCTTCACGGCTCTTCATCTTGCCACTGGGCAGGTTGACCATGCCATACGACAGGTGCTTGCAAGCTCCTTTCAACTCGGCGCGGAGCAGCGCGAGGATGCCGAACAGCACCTGAAAATGGTAGTTCTGCTCGTCAGCGACGACGTAGACCATCCTCTCAGCCCCGAACTTCTCGTAGCGCGACACCGCCGTGCCGAGATCCTGGGTCATATAGACGCTGGTGCCATCCGCACGCAGCAAGACCTTGGTGCCCTTCAGGCCGATCTTCTCGAGCTCACAGCCCACAGCCCCATTGTCGAGCTTGGAGAAGATGCCGCGCTCGAGCCCTTCGTCCACCAGGCTCTTGCCCAGCAGATAGGTCTGGCTCTCTTTGTCGATATGGTCGAAGCTGATGCCGAGGCGCGCGTAGGTCTGGTCAAAACCGTCGAACACCCAGCCGTTCATGGTCTCCCAGAGCTGACGGACCTCGGGATCGCCCTTCTCCCAGGCCAGCAACATCGCCCGGGCCTCGCCGCCCAGCGCCGAGAGCTCATTGAAGTAGCCATCCTTGAAGCCGCTCTTGAAGCTGTCCCAGAGCTCAGGCAACGCAGCGAGCAGCTTCTGGCGTCGGGCCGCGTCGATCTGTTTTTCGGCCTTGGCGAGCAGCTTGCTGCGCCGATTGCGCGCCTTCTTTCCCGCCGCCTCGTGCTGCCAACGCTCGAAGCGTGCGCGTGCGGCAGGCGTTTCGAGCCAGGCCCCATACTCTTCACGGAAGGCGGTCTCGAAGCGCACGTAGTAGTGGCCGACCAGGTGGTCCCCCTTGATGCCGCTGGACTGCGGAGTCTCTCCCTGGCCGAGTTTCTGGTAGGCCAGCATCGACTTGCAGATATGGATGCCCCGATCATTGATCAGGTTGACCCGTGTGACCTTGCGCCCGGAATGCTCGAGGATGCGCGCCGTCGCATCGCCGAGGATGTTGTTGCGGATGTGGCCCAGATGCTGCGGCTTGTTGGTATTGGGCGAGCTGAACTCGATCAGCGTGTGGCTGACTCGGGCGCCGGGGCTTGGAGGCCTCAAGATCTGCCCGAGCACTGCGCTTGCCAACGCCTGGCTCCGCAGCCGAAGATTCAGGTACGGACCCTGGGCGGTGAAGGTCTCGACGACCGCGTCAGGCTGCAGCTTGGCAACCAGCGCCGAGGCAATCTTCGGCGGAGCCTGGCGCAGGGCCTTGGCCAGGGGGAAGCAGGGGAGGCACAGGTCTCCCATCTCCGGCCGGGGCGGAGCGCTGAGTGCCGGACAGGGCGCGTCACAACCGAGCTCCTGCAGGGCCGCAGTGAGCACTCCCTGAATGTGGCTGTCCAGGGTGGCGAGTTCGGTGGGCTGCTTCGTTGGGCTCCGTAGCAAAGCGGCGCGCCGGGGGGACCAGGCGCGCCGTGGATTCGTGGGCACTAGCGGACTATTCCGGGGCGGTCTCGTCCAGGCTGGCAGCCTGCTGTTGCGCGCGCTCGATCAAGGTCTGCACCTTCTTGGCGGGCAGGAGCATGACAGACAGAGCGGATCCCTGGCCCCCCTGCAGCTGGTTGAGCATGCCGCCTTCTTCGGTGTCCGCGCCGACCACCACGATACCGACACCCAGCAGGCTGCCATCGAGGTGGAACAGGGGCAAACCGGGCTCGACCATACCGGCGAGGCTGTAGAGCTTGCGGGGCTTCTTGATCTTGCCGTTGATCTGCACCTTGACGAAGCTGGGTGCGAAGTCGAAGGAGCGTCCCGCCCGCGTCACGGCATAGACCTCATCGCCCACCGCGGGCACGGTCTCGGCAGCGCCAAAGTCCAGGGGTGCCAGCTCACGGCTTTCGAGCTCATCGATCTTGATGAACGCCATGTCCAGCTCGCTGTCGGTGGCGACCAGGGTAGCCTTGTACTCGGTCTCTTCGTTCTCGAACACCACCACGATGTCATCGGTGCGGATATCGAGGTCGAAGCGTGGATCGTTGAGCATGCGCAGCAGGGCGCTGTTGTTCAGGGCGGAGTCGGAGACCATCACCATGCCCTGGGCATCGACAACGACGCCACGGACTTCGAGCTTGTTCTCTTCTTCCTGTGCTCCCCGCCCCGGCACAGTGATCGTGACGGTCTGGACGGCCTTGACCGTGACCACCGCCTGCGAGTGGTTGTCGAGCAGGTTCTGGTAGGGATTGTCCTGGCCAAACAGCAGGCCTCCCATGAGGGCGGAGACCAGCAGCAGACGGTGGGAAAGGGACATCGGATTTCTCCAGGGTTGGGCCGCGCAGCTACGCGGCCGGTCTCAGTTGTTTTCGATCTCCGCCCAGTCGGGCTCGATGAAGACGAAGTGTGTGCGCACGCCGCGCTGCAAATAGAAGGAAATGTACCTGGGCTGCTCTTGCATCAAGATGCCGAGCGCGGCCTCGAAATCCTGCACATCGCGGACCTCGAACATGTCGACCTTGATGATCCGGTCACCGTAGCCCAGGCCGCCGAGCTGTGCCCAGTTGCCGGCCTCGACATCCGCCACCAGTACGCCCTTGAGCTGCGGATCGTTCTCGGCCAGGCGGTCGCCGAAGGTCAGATCGCGCACCGTCAGACCCAGGGCCTCATTGGTGTACACCTCCGGAGTCTCGCCGATGCCCGGGTTCTCCTCGAGCACCACCTCGAGCTCGAGCCGCTTGCCATTGCGCAGCACTCCGAAGGCCACATTGCTGCCGATCGACAGGTCTTCGATCTCGCGGCGCAGGTCTTCAGCATCTTGACGGCGGTAGGCCTCAAGCTCTTCACCGTCGAAACTGAGCAGCAGGTCGCCGACCTGCAGACCCGTGCGGGCCGCTTCGGTGTTCGGGTACACGCGTGTGATCCGATAGCCGCGCGTGCCTTCGAGGCCGAGGGCTTTGGCCACGTTGGCTGTCAGCACCTGGGTCTCGACGCCCAACCAGGCCTTCGGCAGCTCGCCGCCGCGGGCACGCTCGGGGGTCTCTTCGGGATTCTCCACAGCGCTGAGGATGTGCGCGGCACCGCGGCGCACGCCGATCACCACCACCTCAGAGGCATCTTCTTCGGTCAACAGCTTCTGAAAATGCGCGAGGTCTTCGACCGCCTGGCCAGCGATCGATACGATCACGTCGCCTTCCTGCACCTTGGGTTTCGCATCGTCGAGGGGAAGACCGGCGCGCATACCGGTGATCACCACGCCCGCGTCGTCTTGATAGCCACGCAGCAAGGCCATCGGTGGTGTGATGTCGCGCGCGGTGAAGCCCCATTCGCGGAACTCTGCACCCTTGCCCAGATAGGGCTCCATCTTAGCGACTTTGACCAGGCGGGTCTGGCTGACTCCGTCCCGCTCCAGCTCGACAGCCACCTCAGTATCGACGTCCAGCTCGGCCACATGCTGCAAGAATACCGGAATGTCGTTGGCTCGTTGCACATCGGTCGCCCTGCCATCGATCCCCAGCACGATATCCCCGGGAATGATGCCGGCCGCGTGGGCCGGACTGCCTTCGATCACCATCGACACCAGCGCCCCGGACTTCCGCCCCAGGCTCTGCACGGGCAACACCGTCAGGCCCAGCCAGCCGCGGATCACCTCACCGTGCACCATCACCTGGTTGAGGATCCTGCCCGCCAGGTCGGAGGGGCAGGCGAAGCCCATACCCGATCCGCCCCGGGTGTTGATGCCGACGACCTCACCCTGCAGGTTGACCAGCGGTCCTCCGGAGTTGCCCGGGTTGATCAAGGCATCGTGCTGGATCCAGCGCGTGAAGATGCCGGTGATCTCGCCTTCACCAAAGTCGAGATCGTTGAGTCCATCGCTCAGGATGCGCGAGGTGTGCGAGACGATTCCCAGCGTCATCGAGCTCGAGAGCCCGAAGGGGTTTCCCAGCGCCAGCACGTAGTCTCCCACGGCCAGGTCGCCCGACTTGCCCAGGGTCGCAAAGGGGAGCGGATCGTTGGCGCTCTCGCGCGCCGACAGATCGAGCTTGAGGATCGACAGGTCGGTCAGCGAGTCGTGGGCGACGACTTCCGCCGGGATCTCTTCGCCACTCGGCAGCGTGCAGATGCGCCGGATGGTGTTGCCCGCCACGTGGTAGTTGGTCAGCACGTGCCCGGCGGGGCTGACGATCACCCCGCTCCCGCCCCCGCCCAGCCGGCGGGTGCGTCCCCCTTGAAAGACCTCGACGACGACGTTGATGTTGACCAGCGCGGGATAGACCTTTTTGCGCACAAAGTCGATGTCTTTGCGCAGGGCATCCTGGGCGACCAGGCTGCACGAAAGGCACAGGGCCAGCAGCAGGGGGCGCTTCATGATGGGCTCCGGGATTCTGGGGGAAGCGCGGGCGGGGCCCGCGGCGGGACGTTTCTCGTGGTGTGCCAGGGTATAGACCGGGGCGCAAAGTGCAAGACCTGTTTCGGGCGGCCCGTGTCGGATTACGCGGCCCGGGCGTAGGCGCCCCGGGGACGGGAGCGGACGAGACGGGGGGCTTTGGACCGCTCTGCTGGAGCGCCCTGGGTTGGTGCCTGCAGGGCGGTGGGTTGATCGTAGCTTCCCCCAGGTGTGGCGGAAACGTGTCGACTGCTTACTCCTTGGGTTGGGGCTGGGCCTGGGTCTCGTTCTTGACCGTTTCTGTGAAACAATAGGCCTTGTTCAGGATGATCGTATCGCCGGAGAACCACTCCAGCCGTTCCTGACGTTTCTTGTGGCTCAGACCCAAACGGGGTCCCAACCACCAGTCTGCCCACAAGATCTTCGCCGAGTACACCGTCAAGCTGGGCACGAAACCCAGGCAGTGCAGGGCCAGGCTGCAGTCGAGCCGCCAGTCGGTATTCAATGACCAGGTGAGCGCGTCGACCTCGCCGCCGACGCTGGTCTCGAGCGTCCCCTTGATGCAGAGCTCGGACCAATTCGCGAACCTGGCGGCTTTCTTGAAGAAGCTGTTCTTTCGGGCCTTGTCGAGCAGGATGTTCCAGATCGGCTCGACCTCGAGGTCGCCCCCGATGAACGCGCGCACCTCCCCTGCGCAGACGGGCCAGCTGACGCACAACGAGCCCGGGTGCATGTCATTGAGGTTGCCGTAGTTGTCCTCCATGGCGAAGCGCACGGTCTGCAGCGTCACTTGAGACACCCCCGGGCCCAGCTGGCAGGCGAGATTCCAAAGGCCCTGAATGAAGTACCCGTAGCGGCCGAGGTGCGGTCCGCGTTGCAGGGGACCGTTTTTGGCGTCGTGTTGCGCCCCCAGCCTGGCCTGGCTGGTGGTGAAATCTTTGTAGTGCGCGTGGTAGAAATCGGAGTTGACGACCAGGTAGCGCAGCGGATTGCGGGGCTCACACCAGGAGTACATGATCTGGTCGTACTCGGGCACTTCCCGCGTCCCGCTACACAAAACACAGCGCACGCGCTTGCTCGGGTCATCGTAGTGCGCCCAGTCCTGCATGATGCCCTGCTCGTCGCAGGCCGGGCAGGGGACCATCTTCGTGTGCGACTTCGCGCTCAAGACCGCCATCATACTGCCGCGCTCGAGCGGAAAACCCTCTCGAAGCTTTTCGATCTGCGCGTCGATCTGCTTGGGGCTCACGCCCGCGCTGGTCCCATCCTTTTTGAGCTGGGCGATCAGCTCGTCCAACTCGGCCTGACGCTCCCTCTGCAGCGCGACGGTATCGCACACATCCAACTCGGGGTAGGCCTCTTTGAGGGCCAACTCGACCCAACGCTTCAGCCGGTCATCCCATTTCTTGGCTTCCTCCTGGCGGTACAGGATGCGCTTCTCGATGGACTCTTTGTCCAGGCCCAGTTTCTTCTTCTGTTCGTTGCCCGCGATCACATCCCATGAGGCCGGGAAGTTCTTCTTGCCCCATTTCAGCACGTCCCAGGGCGGCCCACTCAGCTCATCTCCCTCTTCGCTCAGGTAGTTGTTGATGAGCATGAGTTTGCGGCCATATTTCTGGCTGAGGGTGTCGTGCTTGCGATGTTTGAGCTTGGCGAACCAGTGGGTGAAGAAGTCGGTCGTCTCGCCGCCATGCTCTTTCAAACCGATGATGTGCGACGCGAACTCGCCCTCATTGTGGTAAATCTGGCGATGCAGCATGCGCCGCACGTCGGACCACTTCGATTCGAACTTCCGGTCGTCCTTGTCCTGGGCATCGTTGTCGCGCGTATGGGTCCGCCATTCCCAGCCGACAGTGATCTGTCCCATCACGCGCACGAAGGGGGAGATCGAGATCTTGAGCAGCCACCAGATCCAGACCCATTCGTAGGCCAGCTTCGCCTCCATCCCCAGGGTGTAGAAGACCTTGTGTTTGCAGGCCGTCGGGTCGTAGTCATACCCCTTGCCATGGATCGCATGGCGATGGAGCTTGCGTCGCCCTAGTTTGCGTGCCCGCTGCGCACCGCGGTTTTTCTTCTGGTCTTTGCGCTCCTTCTTGTCCTGCTGCAATTGCTCCTTGTCGGTGGTCAGTTGGGTGTCCCAATCGCCATAGACCTTCTTTCGCTTGCGGACGGCCTTGACCTTCCGAGTCGCTTTGTCGAGCCCCCTCTTTTCCTTCTTTACCCTGTTCTTGGCAGATCTCCACTTCTCATTCTCACGGGAATGTTCGGCTGTGCTCGCCTGTTCCGCGGCTTTCAGCTTGGCGATGGTCTGCTGCCGCTTCAGGTCCGGGTTGTCCTTCTGTTGTCTTTCCAATCCCTGAACGAAGGACTGATACATGCGTGCCTTGCGCGCCGCTCTTCGCGTTTGCTTGCCGCCTTCGCGGGAGCCCCGCCGGGCGTCGTCGAACGCGCGTTGCGCTTTGTCGCGCTGTTTGGTGCTGGCCGCATCCAGCTTCTCCCACTTCTTCCAGGCCTTGTTCGAAGTCTCGGTGGCGGGATCGTCCTCGGCCTCCATTCCCCATTGCGGAGTGATCAGCGCTTTCCCCAGGCCCCTGAGGTTGCCGTAACCCTGCTCGGCGGCACGCATCTTCGACTCGTAGACGTCGTGCGCCTTCCAGCTCTTGAGCGCCGCGCCTATGCCGACATCGCGCCAGCCAGAGCGCGCCTCGATGAGGTTGAAGATCGTCATCCAGACGACATTGTTGGGGTCGAAAAACGAATCACTGAGCTTGCCGGCGAGCTTGAATTTGCGGGCGGCGAACATCAACAGCTTGATGCCGTGGAAGAGACTGGCCGCCCAAAACTCTTCTTTGATCGCGTCCCAGAAGCGCTTGACATCGTTCTTGATACCCAGGCCCTGCTTGTCCTCCGCCTCGAGTTTCTCGAGGAAGGCCTCGTACGCCTGGACCATCCGCTCGTGCTCGTCGTAGGCGTTGATGCTGTTGACGAACAGGCCGCCGGCGTCCTCGTCGTCGTGCTCCAGACCGCTGAAGGCGCCCATGCCTTCGGCAACTTCGGCAGGCAGCAGGCGCAGGCCCATCCCGTCGGGCCCGGCGATCTTCTGGCGCAGCACCGAATGGACAGGACTGCTCAACAGGCGCCCGGGCAGCTCGGCCATCTCCACCAGCGTCAGCGAGCCTTTGGGGCGCTTGCTCTGCCCCTTTTCTGGTGCATCCTCTTTGACCACGCGCGCCAGCAGCGAGCCGAAGCAGTCGCCAAAGGTCTCATCCCAGAATTTCTGCAAGAGAATCGGCTTGGAGGTGTCGATGCCGGCGAACCAGTTGAAGTACACCTGCTTCTTCTTGCGTTCTTCGGCATCGGTGATGATCTTGTCCGTGATCCAGGTGTGGCTCCAATAGACATTCTGCTCCCGCATGCGCCAGGCCAGGTACTCGACGCGCCGCAGGAAGGCTGAATACTTGTCGACGATGTCGTACCGCCAGCCGTCTCCGACAGCGGAGCCCCCGGCGTAGTAGCGCCGGACTTTGACGACACGCTTCGCACCGGTATTGTGCTTGTCGCTCTCGTCTTCGTCCGCGGGCATGTTGACGAAACGCCGGTCATAGACCGTGGCCAGAGTCTCCAGCAAGTGGCAGCGGTACGGCGACATCGGGATGCCTGAGCAGGCGAACTCCTCGATGATCTCACCTTGATCCTGCAGCGTGACATTCTTCTGCTTCGAGGGCTTGACCGGCTCGAGGCTGGCGACCAGCTTCTGCACCTGCGGATCGAGACCGCTCTCTGCTGGCGGCGCGTCTTCCTTGTTCGGGTCGTTGTACAGCTTAAGGAGCTTGAGGTACTTGCGGGCTTCCTCAGGATGCCGGTTGTTGTCGCTGATGGTCAGGGTTCCCCGCCAAATGGCACAGCCGCGCATGGCTTCGTTCTTGGAGTCATCGGGGATGAATTGCACGCTGCCTTCTTCCTGGCAGCGGATGAAGCGCATCCCCCAGCCAACCCGCGACAAGGGGTCTTGCCCGATCATGCCCGGCTGGGTGTCCGCGATGAGCTTCTGGCCCTCGGCCGTGTCCGGAACGCCCCGCAGGAAACCGCTGACGACCAGCACGTGCGGTAGATCCTTCGCCTTGAGTGCCCGAACGCGCTTCCCCTGCTTGGGCGCGAAGGGGCGGAAGACGACCTTGAGCTCTGTGCGGAAGGCACAGGGAACTCCTCGGGTTTCAAAGACCCGCGGCACCTTGAGCGTCTCCCCCTCTTCCAGAAGCCCCGGCAGACAGTGCAGGGGGTCGGTCATGCCGTTGTTGATCGCCTGGGATTCCGCCTGTAGATCAGCGATGCGGACTTCGGTGTCGGTGGCCTTCTCGAACAGCTCTTCGGACTCTTTGCGGGCGAGATTCACGTCCTTTTCGAGTGCCTCGAGCGTGGCGTATTTCTCGGGCTTCAGTGTCTTGTCGTACTGCCAGTCGACCAGAGCCTGGCGCAGTTTCAACCAGGTCTCCTGTTTGACGAAGGCCTCGTTGTTGGCTTTCTCGAGAACTCCGGCCAATTGCTTCAACTCTTCCTTCTTGGCCTTGAGCGCTTCGGCCTGTTTGACCAGCAATTCCTGCAGCCGCGGCTTCAACAACTCGGCATTCGAGCGGTAGATCTCGATCGGCTGCAGGGGCTGCTCTACCAGGTGCTGCAAGGCTGTGAAACGCTTCTTCTCGGCGTCGCTCAGCCCGTCTTTCTTCAGCTCCTCGGCCCACGACGAGCGGGCCTGCCCCAGCGCAGCTTTGATTTCCTTGCGCAGCGCGGCCTCACGCTTGAACCACTTCTCGCGCGCCTGATCCCAGGCTGTCTGCGAGGGGTCGAGTCGGGCACGCATCACCAGCGGTTGGAAACGGTGCGCGTCTTGCTGGAGCTTGAGCTTGATGGTCAAATTCGGCAGCTCTTTGCCGGACGCAGCCGGGATGCACTGCGCCAGCTCCTGGCCGGGCACAGGATAGCTGGTTTGCGTGTAGCGCGAGCTCTTCAGCGAGGGGTCGCCCAGAGCCTCGTGGCGGAGATACAGGGCGCCGTCGTGCTCTTCTTGTCCCGCCAACACTCCGTGGCCGATCTTGTCCTTGCCAGCGCTGATCTCATAGCGCACGCGGGCAGGATTCCAGAGCTGCATCGTGCGCTGCTCACCACCCTTGGTGACGTAGCCGCTCACCGGGGGCAAGCCGGCAGCTCGCAGGTAGCAGAAGCCATCGTTGGCGCTGCTCGAGGTCCGCACTTCCAGCGAGAAAAGGTCGAGATTGACGGCGTGGGGCTGAAACCAGCGGAACTTGCTGCGGTCTGCGCCTTGTTGCTGGAGCGGATGTTTGAGCGTGCAGCTGCCCAGCACATCGCCGCGATGGTTGACCAGCCGCATCACCGACTGCAGACCGCTGAGCTCTACGGTGGGATGGAAGCCGGAGACCCACTCGTTGCCCCCGTAGTCGAGGTCCCACTTCTCCCGGTGTTGTTTGATCACTTCGTCGCCATGCAACGATGCGGTGACGGCACGGAAGGGGTCGTTCAGGGGCATCTCGCCGACGACCCGACCCTTGTCATCGAAGATCTCCAGCTCCCGCTCGAGGACATCTCCGAGGCGGATCGAACGGCTGAGGGAGTAACGATAGGTCTTCTCGGCTCCACCCTGGACCAGCCGTTTCTCGACGCCTTTGTAACTGGCGTGGCTGGGAACGAAGACGCCTTCCTCTTTGTCGGTCTTGGGCTTGCGCCCCTTGGGGTCGAACGCGATGGGGTCTCGCAGACCCGGCAGTACGTAGACGGTTCCTCCGCCACTGAGGACGCAGAACTCGGTGATGTACTTGTCGAACTCTTCTTCGATCGTGACCCGCTCCGAGTGCACATGCTTATCGACGTGGGTCACGAGCTCGGCGACCCGCACCATGCGGCCGATGCGTTCGGAGACGATATTGTTGCGCGTCTCGGGCACGTAGTGTTTGAAGGTCTCGATGCGCTCGAAGCGCTGGATCTCCCGCAACACCCCCTCGGCGAGCTGCTGCTCGAGGCCGCCCTTCTCCTGCTCGCGCGTCGAGGTCTGCTGCGCCAGGGCGGCGAGTTGCTTCTCGAGCGCGGCGATCCTCTCTTCGGCAACTTTGAGCCGGGCCTCGCGGTCCTGGTCGCTGCTCTGGGACTCGAGACCCGCCAGCCTGCTCTCGGCCTGTTTCTTGGCCTGCAGGTCTTTCTCGAGCCGCTCGATGTGTGTGTAGGTCGCTGCGATGCGGGCGCGGTAGGGGTTGTCCGGCTCGCGGTAGTCGATCTTGGTGATGGTGTCGGTGTTGATCTTCTTGGGCCCGTTGCCGAGCTCGACCATGTCCCAGTCGAAGCTGCTCTCGTTGTACTTGAGCTTGTAGAGCAGCCAGAAGTACTCGCCGTGCTCGCGGGACGTCACGACCGAATCAACCGTGACCTGCTGCACGCCCGCATCGGTCTTGTAGGAGATGGTCGCTGCCTTGGCAAAGGCGATCTGGCGGATGGTCTCTTTGTGCGCCTCGACTTTGGCTTCCAGCTCCGCGACGGCTTTCTGCGCCTCGTCGTAGGGCTTGTTCTGTTCGAGCACGGCGGTGCGAGTCTGCTTGGCCACCTCGAGCTCTTTCTGCAGGACAGCCTTCTGCTCGGCGTCTTGGGCGAGGGCACTGGATTGACTCTCGATCTTGCTCTGCAGCGCTGTTTTCTTGGGGTCACCGCTGGCGGAGCCCTGGACGCCCTTTTCCCTGAACGTGTACTCATAGACCCTGATGGCGGCACGGACCGAGCCGCGCCCCTCGACCTTACGCTGCTCAGGCGTGATCAGGGTGAAGTCTTGCGCGCCGTCGCCCTTGAGCTCTTTAATCGTCAGTTCCTGGACCTTGTCGACCTTGCCGTCGACGTACAGCTTGGTCACCAGCGCGCGTTCGAAGCCGGCCAACGGCTCGACCAGCTTCTTCTCGCTCACACGGGTCTCAGCCTCGAGCACTTTGGGGCCCGGGGTCTCGCCGCTGAGCACGTGGTGGTAGCGGCGATGCACCTTGGGGGCTGCATCGAGGCCGCGTTTCTCGACGGTCTTCGGATCCCGCCCGTTCAGCCAGGCGCCCTCGTCCAGCTCCAGGTCGGATGCAAACCGGTCGTCGCCGGACGGAAGCTCGTGCGCGGCCGTCCGATAGAGACGACGCACATGGTCGACGAACACCGAGGGGTAGGCGATCAGGTCTTTGATCGAGCGCTCTTTGGTCGTGCCGTCGAGCTCCAGAGTGATCTTGGGAGAGTCCGTGCCGTCAGGCAACGGCACGACCTTTTCTACCCGTGCCTCCGCACCTCGCGCCAGCGTGTAGCGCAGCTCGAGGACTTTGTCGGCGTTGCGGGCGAACGAGCCCTTGAAGTACAGCTGCGGCTGGCCAGCGGCATTCTTCTGTTCGTAGCTGACTCGATGCGGATCAAACGACAGGGCCCCGTCCGCGTGGCTGGCAAACGTCGCCACCTGCACCTGGTTGCAGAGGAGGCTGGCGGACCTGGGCGGGTAGTCCTCCCCGGCCTGCAAGGTCCAGGTCTGGTCCTTGACCGTCTTGACCGAGGAAGATCCGTCGAGCTTCTCACTGGCGATCACCCCGCCCTGCGCGTCCTTCCAGGTCCACAGCTTGGTCTTGCCGTCCTCGCTGGTCATGCTCGTGGTGCTGCCGTCGGCCGCCGTATACAGGTAGTGCTTCCAACTCTTCCACTCGACCTTCGAGCCGTCCGGCCGATGCTCGACACAGGAGTCGCCTTCGCCGAGCGGACCGCTGCGCTCCCATACCCGCTGCCTGCCCCCGGTCAACGCGATCTCGATCCTGTGGTTGCGGCCCGAGGCTCCCCGCGTGTGGGTCGCCGAGAGGAAGCCCCGCGACCTGCGCACGCCCGGGTAATAGCGGAAAGTCTCGACGATCTGCGCCTCGTCTCCGCCCCCGATCTCGACCACGATCTGACGCTTGTCCGCCCCCTCCCCCTCGATACGGGTGTAGCGGGTGACCTTCTGCTCGGCGTCGACCTGCTTGCTGATCTTCGACCAGCTCAGACGCAGGCTGGCCTCGGTGTCCAACTCGACGTCCCAATCGCCCCGAAACCACATGTCCAGCCCATCGTCCGGATCGAGGACCAGGCCTTCGAGGGTCTCTTCGTCGTGGGTGCAGCGCAGTATGCGTTTGCCTTCGCGGCTGCGTGGGAAGGCCAGGCTGCTCTGCGACGGATGCAGTTTGTACCCGCCCTGGGGTCGGGGGTGCTCGTGCCCGAGCGCGATGCTCAACCAGCGATGCTCGAACAGCTTGCTCAGGTCGAGGTCGCCTTTCAGCTTGCTGCCGTGCAGGAAGGGTACGTCCTGCTGGACGAGATCCTTGCCTTCGAGGGCGTGCAGCATCGAGCAGAGGTAGCGGAAACTATCGAGAGGGTCCCCGCGCCGCGGGTGCAGCTCGGCGCTTCCGGACAGGTTCGCCAGGATGTCCCACAAGGCGGGCATCGTGCGCCGGATGCGCAGGCCGTCGGTGCGCTCAAGCTTCTTCAGGCTCAGGGTGCGGCTCTCCGCTCCCATCGCCAACAGCTCTTTGCGGGCCGCACCCGACTCTTCGTGCAGTGTCTTGTAGAGCTGCTTGATCTTGTCCCGGCCGATGTGAGCGATGGGATCGGCGATTCCGGCCAGCTTGTCACCCGCCTGCACAGCGTAGCTCGTGAAATAGCGCTGGCTCTGGTCTTCTTCGAGGGTCTTCAGCTCTGCGGGCGTGGGAGTGATACGGACTTTCTGGCAAGACACCAGTCCGGGCAGGTCGGTGTCGGGCTTGAGCACATAGACTTCGTCAGGGGAGATCTCGGTCTTGTCTTCGATGCGCTGGAATCTACCATCGGCGAGCGCCGCCTTGGCGCGCTCGACTCCTGCTTTCGCCGCCTGTCGTTGTTGCGGATCGGAGGCCTGTTCGAGCTTCTTGCGCGCGCTGGCAAGGTCTTGCTGCGCCTTGAGCAGATCGGGATGGGAGAGCTTCCAGATCTCGATGCTGCTGATGTTCCAATTGTAGGGGACGACCACTTTGCGGCTGCCGAAGCGGGTCTTGACCGTGTGTTCGCTGGTTTTCTTCGGAGGGATGGGATCGGTGGGCATGTCTGCTCGCAGTACCGCAACGGCTTGATCTCTGTCGAGAATTGATCACAATGACAGCAGTCTAAGAGATCGCGCAATGCGCAGCAAACCGCGCCGGGGGGAGGAGTGCTGGTGCCCGAAGAGTCCGGCAAGAAACTGCAGAAATACACGGTCCAAGA
Source organism: Planctomycetota bacterium (assembly GCA_029260765.1). Taxonomy (GTDB): domain Bacteria; phylum Planctomycetota; class J058; order JAJDCP01; family JAJDCP01; genus JAJDCP01. Next base: position 71,170 of record JAJDCP010000092.1, on the reverse strand, counting down.
GGGGGATAGCTTCAATTCGATCGCCAGCGCCCACGGCATCGAATATTGGGAAGATCTCTGGGAGCTCAACAAGGACAAGGTCCCCAATCCGGATTTGCTGGCTCCCGAAGACGATGCGGGCCAGCCGGTTGTGCTCGACATCCCTGATGACCGCGACCATGAGCTAGGCCGCAAGCTGCTGGCGGAGAAGACTCCGAACAGCGACAGCTTCCTGCAGGGGACCTCATGGCTCGATCCTCGCGCTTTGTTTTCGCAGACCTACGTCGACGACGACGGCAACCTGCTGGACGGGCTCAAAGTGCTCGTCAAAGATCCTGTGCTGGGCAAAGAGCACAAAGCAGAGACCAAAGAAGGGCAGGTGCAATTGCGGCTGCCGCGCAAGGAATTCGATTTTCGCGTCGAGCTTTTCCCGGGCTTCGACGAGAAACTGGGCTGGTTCAACGAGAGGGTTGAGCCAGGCGATGTACTCGAGACGCTGATGGCTGCGCCACCGGCCAGCGAGGCGCAGGCCCCGGCCGAGAGCGAGAAGCCCTCTCCCAACGCGGGCAAAGCCGCGCCTGAGCGAAGCGCGGCGGAGGCCCCCGACCCCCACTTGCAGTGGGTCGATGCGAAGCCGACGGAGGCGGTCATCGAGACGAAACTGGACGACGAGCTGCAAGAAGAGCTCGCGGGCCTGCTCGACAACCTGCCGCAGGAGAATGAGGACCCCCACAGCGCCATGGACGGTATCGACCAGCTCAGCCTCGGTTGAGGGGGCGCCCTGTTCAGGACGCAGCGGCGGGCTTCTGTTGCGCGTTCCAGGCAAGGTACTGTGCCAGCACCTCGTCGTCGAACACCGCACTCTCTTTGCAGTCGACTCCCAGATCTCGCAGCGCCCGCGTCATTTCGAGGATCGGGCCGGCGCCATCGCCAGGAAACAGGCCCTCGCGCGCATCTTCGGGAACTTTCGCGTCGTCCATGAAGGGCAGCAGCATGAAGCGTGGATGGACGTGCGTGTTGGGGTCGTTCTTGGCTTCTCCGGCGGGATCTGCCTGCCATTTCTTGCACAGCTCGACCAGCCTTGCGTAGTCGAGTGTCGCCGCGAAACGCCGTGCCTCGACCAGCCCCTCCTGCGTCTCAAGCTCGCAGAGGATCGCGCCCACTTCCTGCAAGGTCAGCTTCTTCGAACGGATGCGGAATTTGTATCGGCCACCGGTGCGGATCTGGACGCCCGAGCGCATGGTATTCGGGCTGTGTCTACGCGTCGGTTTCTTGTCGGCCACGGCTACACTCCGATCCGGCCGTGCGATGCCAGCCAGGTCCAATAGCTGCGGTAGGTCGCTTCATCGAAGCTTCCGTTGATGGCGGTGGGGAACCCGAGCGAAACGAGCGCCTCCTGAAAAGCTGCGATCTCGGGGCCTTCCATGCCGAGCAACAGCATGTAACGCTTGTCGACACAGGCGGCCTGGTTGTCGGCGTCTCCCTGCAGGCCCCGACGCGCCAGCGCGGTCAAGCGGTCGTAGTGCAAATGAGCCGCAAACTTGCGTGCGACGATCAGTCCTTCACGGGCTTCGATGCTGGCGAGGATCTCCTGCACGTCGCGCAGGCAGAGCACGGCGGTGGCCGCTCCCGGCCCTGACCAGTTTTTCTGGGCAGTCTTCATCGATGCAGCTCCCTTCCGGGTTCTTCGACATCGTAGCACATTCAGCCCCCAGACCCCAAACAGCTCGCGGGCAGGGCAACACGCTCCCGTATCGGACCACAGAGCTTGCGCCGCTCGTCAGCCGGAGTTGGACAACCCGGACGCGTGCAGGTGCGCCCCCCCGAAACGGGCAGAAGGCCGCTCGCGGGGCGGTTCCTCCGCAGAGCCAGCGCGCATCGCCAACAAGCGCAACGCCGATTCCATGAATTCGGAGAGCCTGAAAGGCTTGCTCAGGTAATCGCAAGCCCCCGCCCTCAGCCCCTGTGCAGCGTCTTCCTTCGAGCCGCGAACGGTCAGGATGATGGTCGGAATCTGTTGCGCTAGAGGACTCTCTGCCGCCAACAGCGACAGGCCATCGCCATCGGGCAGGATGCGGTCCAGGACGGCCAGCCGGACATCGATGGCCCGCCTGGAGATCAGGAAAGAACGAGCCTCGGCCAGAGTCGTGGCAAGCTCTACCCAGAATCCGCGCTGCTCGAAGGCACGGGCCAGCATCTCTCCCAGGCTTGGATCGTCCTCGACCAGCAAGACACCGAGGGTGCCCGCCGTCGCTGCGATCACCCGCGCGCGCCCTTCCTCCTTGGCCCTGTACAGCGCCGCGTCCGCGACCTCTCCCAGCGCCTCGAGGGTACCGCCATGGAGAGGAAACGACGACACTCCCGCACTGAAGGAGGCACGGACCCGGCTCTCACCCGCCAGTGGGGTCGCCCGCAGCTCTTGCAACAGGGCTCCCAGCACAAAGCGCGCGTGCTCGGCATCTACGTTTTCCAACGCGACCACGAGCTCGTCGCCTCCCCAACGCCCCACAAAGTCTGAGCGGCGGAGCGAGCGTCGCAGGTAGTTTGCGAACTCGACCAGTACCCGGTCGCCCACGGCATGGCCGCGCGTGTCGTTGATGTGCTTGAAGTGGTCGAAGTCCAGAAACGCCAACGAAAGAGGCTCTGCGCGCCGTGTGGCACGCGCCAGAGCGATCTGGAAGCGCTCGCGGAACGCCCGTCTGTTCAGCAGGCCGGTCAGCGAGTCACGCTCTGTAGAGTAACGGACCTGGCGCCCACGCCGCAGGAGGTTGCTCAGCCGGGAACGGAACAAGACGGGCTCGATCGGAGAGCCCACGCACTCATCCGCGCCCAGCCAGAATGCCCGTTCACACAGGGCCGGATCGCTCTGGGGAACGACGGCCACTGTCGGGGTCGTACGGAACTGGTAGTCGCTCTTCAGGACCTGCAGCGCGGCGAGGCCGCTCTCGGCGTTGGAGGTCAGGCCGAGCACAACCGCATCCGCGCGCTCGTTCGCCAGGGCGGTCAGCAGGTGCTCTTCAGCCAGAACGACGACATCGAGGTCCAACTGCTTCAGGAGCGGCGTGGCCATGTCCGCGCCAACCACCAGCACGCGAGGGCTCCAGGCTTTCTGCTCGGCGACCTGGGCCAGGCATGATTCGACCAGTGCTGCGATGGATACAGGCTTCTGGAAGAAAACCTCCACTCCATGCTGGACAGCCTGGATGCGTTGCGCCGTGTTGCCTGAAACGGTGATCAGGTTCAGGCTGGTCTGGGAATCGGGGTGGGCGGCACGGAAGTCGCGGATCAGGGTGTAGCCGTTGATCGGCGAGCCATCGAAATGCAAGTCGACCAACAGCACCTTGGTCTCGAAGCCTGGATCGGAGAAGAGGCGCCGCGCCTTCGCCGGATCGCTGCAGGTCTGCACAGTCAGACCGCGGCTCCTGGCCAGTTGCTCGACGCCTGCAAGCAGCTGGTGATCGTCGTCGACATAGAAGACATCCAGGTAGGGGGTCAGGATCTGCCCGGTTTCCTTCGCCGGTGTCGCGAACTGGAATGCGTGTTTGACCGCGCGGAAGAAACTGGGCAGACGATCGAGCCAGACCGCATCGGGGAGAGCATTGGCGGCACGCAGCCCCCGGATGTCCTCATCGAGCTGCCTGCAAAGCTCGGAAACCGCGTCAAAGCCATAGGAGCCCGCGCTGCCGGCAATTCTATGGACCTTGTCACCGAGCGCCTTCAAGCTCTCCGGGTCAAGCTGATCGCGCAGGCTGCTGAGGAGGCCCTCAAGGTCGTGCAGTTTGGTGCAGATCGAGTTGCGGTATTGTTCTTTGAGGTCGGCCATAAAGGCCTCGTCATCGTCATCGTCGTCGATGGGCCCCGGGGCAACCGCACGAAAGAAGTCGAGCAGCTGAGACTTCGCAACCGGCTTGCTGAGCACGTAGTCAAAACCGCACTCTTCCGTGAGATAGCGGAAGTCTTCGGCCCGCGCATAGCCGGCGGAGATGAAACCCAGCACAACCCTGTCGCCGTGGCGCGCGCGCAGACTCGCGCCGAGCTCGATGCCAGAGCCATCGGGCAGGTAGCCATCGATCAGGAACCCCCGGATCTCGTGTTGGGAGGCGGCGGCGCGGCCGCTCTGCAAGTCTTGGGCGCAGAGCAGCTCGAGCGCATTTTCCTGAGCTACAGCTTTCACAAAATCCCGAAAGTCAGGATCGTCGTCGACAAGCAGGACACGGGGTTGGGCCATGGGGTTCTCTCTATTGCTCGACCAGCTCGCGGAGCAACGCCATCAGAGCTCGGGGTCGGAAGGGCTTCGCCAGATAGCGGTCGCACCCGGCCGCCAGTGCTTTTTCTTCGTCGCCGAGCATCGCGTGTGCTGTCAGCGCAACGATGGGAGTCTCGGCGTAGGCGGGCAGCTCACGCAGCTGTCGGGTCACACTCAAACCGTCCATGCTGGGGAGCGAAACGTCCATCAAGATCACCGCAGGCGGCGGATTCTGTTGGCACCACTGCAACGCTTCGGCGCCATCGACCAGAATCGTGGAGGTGAAGCCGGCGTGCTGAAGGATCTTCTCTGCCAGCTCGTAATTGCTCGGATTGTCTTCGACGACCAGAACGTGCTTCTGTGCTCCCATCGCGGGGCTTTCCTCATTGTGCCAAGGTGTCAAGCAGGTGCCGGATTCTTAGAGGTTTGGCCAGCAACGTCAACGGGCAGATCCGTATCGCTTGCCGCAACAGCTCTCCGTCGGGAAAGGCTGTGAGGATCGTGATCGGAATGTCGGGCCAGCTCTCATGGATGCGGCGCAGCAATTCAACGCCGTTCATGCCAGGCATCGAGAGATCGAGCACGATCCGGTCGGGCCTGCGCTTCTCAATCATCGCCAGACTTTTCTGGGTGTCTGTGGTGATGGCGACCGAATGGCCCTCGCGCGTCAGGACTGCGCGGAGAAACGCGAGCTGATCCTCGTCGTCGTCGACGCACAGAATGTGCTGGCCCTGGAAGGACGCTGCGCCGTGGCGCTCAACCCAGTCGTTCAGGGCACGGGCCTTGAAGCGCCACGAGCGTCCCACCTTCCGTGCCGGGAGCGCACCTTCACGAGCCATGCGACGGACGGTTTCCGCATGGAGCTTGAGGTAGGCTGCCGCTTTGGGGACGTCGAGCAGGGGTTCAGATTCCATAACATCCTTCACAATCCACTGCACTTTTATACAACGATACACAACGTTGTCAAGCGCAATACATTGTCATGCGCGCCAAGCCCGAGGCCTCACTGCCTCAGGAGTCGCTTCGCTGCTGCAACGCAAGCATGACCGCCTGCAAGACTTCGACGCGCGAGAGCCCCGCTTTCTGCAGAAAACGGTGGCCCCAGGTCGTCAGCCTGTCCCGCTCTGCAAGCGTGAGATCCTTGTTGGAGATCACGACCACGGGCACACGCGCCAGCTCAGACCGACGCTTCAGCTCGTCCATCAGCTCGAGGCCGTCGAGGATCGGCATGCAGACATCGAGCAGGATGGCGTCCGGGATCTGTTGGCCAAAGCCTTCCAGCGCCTGAGCCCCGTCTGCATACCAGGTAACCGCGAACTCCTTCTCCCCGAGAAAGCGCTGCAGCAGATCCAAGGCGATCGGATCGTCGTCAACGACCGCGATCCGCGGCTTGCGCTGGGGGCAGACATGCGTAAGGCTGCGCAGCAGCCGCTCCTTGTTGACCGGCTTCTCGAGGTAGCTTTGCGCGCCGAGCTGCAAGGCCAGGTCGCGGTTGTTGGCGCCAGACATCATAAAGACCGGGATCTCGCAGGTCTCGGGGTCCTGCTTGAGTTGGCGTAGCAGATCGAGGCCATTGAGCCGCGGCATCACGATGTCGAGCAGGATCATGTCTGGCTTGTGCTCGCGCGCCAACGCGAGCGCCCGTGTCGGGTCGCGTACCGCAAAACAACCCACCTGGGTATGACGCAGGGTTTTCTCTATCAGGTCCAGGATGGCGGCATCGTCGTCAATCACCATGACCTGACGGACAATGCCCGTGCCCCCGGGCGTGCCCGAATCCCGGGGCTCAGCTGGAGGGTCCTGTTCCCCAGGGGCGGTGGCCTCGTCTGGCGACGTCGGCGCTCCGGGCTGTCGATAGGGCAGCACGATGGTGAACTCGGTGCCGGTACCCCGTGTGCTTTGGACACGGATCTCACCACCGTGCATGACCACGAGGTCTTTGGCGATCGTCAGGCCCAGGCCGCTGCCGCCATACTTCTTGGTGGTCGACATGCTGGCTTGCGTGAACTTGCCGAAAACCCGCGCAACCTCCTCCTCGGTCATACCGATTCCCGAGTCTTTCACCGAGATGTGGAGCGCGTGAGGTTGCTCGGAAGTGCTCACCACGATCTCTCCGTGTTCGGTGAACTTGAGCGCATTCCCCAGCACGTTGATCAACACCTGCCGCAGGCGTTGCCGGTCGGCCCACAGCAGGGAACGTTGGGCATCGAACCGGGTCTCCATGCGCAAGTTCTTTGTCCCAGCCATACCCTCGAGGGTCTGGATGCAGCTGCGCGCGATCTCGTGGGCGTCGCAGAGCTCGCGGCTGAGCTCGAGCTTCCCCGACTCGATGCGGGACAGGTCGAGCACATCGCTGATCAAATGCAGGAGATGGTCCGCTGCTTTGGCCACCTTTTTCAGGCTGGCCTCCTGGTCCTTGCTGATCGGTCCGTCCAGTCCATCCAGAAGGCACTCGGTGTAGCCGATGATGGCGTTCATCGGCGTGCGGATCTCGTGGCTCATGTTGGCCAAAAACTCTGACTTCGCCTGATTGGCGGCCTCGGCGCGGTCCTTGGCGGCCATGAGCTCAGCGCGCGCGCGCTTGCGTTCACTGATGTCTCGCACGACCCCGGTGAAAAGGCGCTCGTCGTCCGTCTCACCGCTCTCGGCGGGCAAGAGGATCTCCGCGACGGAGAGCTCAATGGGAAACTCCGTCCCGTCCTTGCGCTGGGCTTTGAGCTCCCGCCAGCGTCCGATGACGCGCGCGTCTCCGCCTGCGAGGAAATTCCGCAGCCGCTCGTCGCGATGTCCACGCTGCGAGGTTCCGATCAGAGAACTCACGCTCCGTCCCAGCAGCTCTTCGGGTGTGTAGCCAAAGATGCGGTAGGCCGCTGGATTGGCGTCTCGAATCAGTCCGTCGACCCCGATCGTAATGATACCATCCACGGCCGTCTCCAGGATGGCTCCCAGCTGCTTTGTCGAGGTCCGAAGCTCGTGGGTCCGTGTCTGTACGAGCCGCTCGACCCGGCGGGCTCGAGCCAGACTGCTTTGCAGCCAGAAACCCGGAGCCAGGCAGCCGAAAAACGCCAGCAGCGCGAGCAGCCACGAGAGCCGCAGCTGGCCGGTCCCAAAGAACGCCGGAGTCGGACGGCACAGGACCCGCCAGACGCGTCCGCCGACGCTGAACCGCTGTTCGCCTTGCAACCCGGTCTCAGCGGGCGGCCACTCCCCGTGTACGTACATCACCTGCAACCCAGTCGGGGCACTCAGATCAGCGACCTCGAGCGCCAGCCCCGCAGCTGCGAAGCGTTCGATCGCTGGCTTGACCACTGCGCCGACGGGGACGACCGCCAGAATGAACCCCGTCAGAGCCACACGCCTTTGCGCGACCGTATCGGTCGTGGCCTGGTTGTGATAGACGGGAAGGATCAGCAACGTGGCGGACTCCGAGAGATCGTCCTGGACAAGCTGGAGCGCCGGCGTCGCCGTTAGCTTGCCGGTGTCACGGGCCCTCTCGAGCACGACCCGGCGGGTCTGCTGCGAGCCCAGATCGTAGCCGAGGGCGCTGACGTTCGGCTCCATGGGAACCAGATAGTGCACCGGGAAGTACTCGGCACGTGCACCGGCCTCGACGAAGCCTCCATGGGCTCGCTCTGTGATCACGTAATCAGGAAAGCCCTCAGCGCGCGTGGCTGCCTGATGACGGGCTCGGTCCTCGGCCGTGACGCGCGGGATCCACTCCAAAGCCTTGATCTCGGCCCGCATCTGCAGCTCGTTGCCTGCAAACGATTCGAACTCCACGCGTTCGACGGAATCCGAAGCCTTGAAGAGCCCGAGTAGGCTATGGCTGACCCGCTGGGCCTCCTCGAAGGCAAGCTGCACGGCCAGATTGCGTTCCTCCGCCAGAGCGGCAAAGCGCGCTTGCTGCCCGTACTTTTCCTGGCGGTCGAAGATCGTCCAGAGACCGACAGCTACCACGAGTGCTGGAAGGACCGGGAACCACCGTGAAAGCCTGCTGTGGACCAACGGCGCGGCGCTCATAGGCGAGCAGCTCCAAGGGAAGTGCTACCGTTGTAGCGCTCGGCAGGTCTTAAGGCAAACGGGATCGGTTGGGGCTGCCTTCCGGTTTGCTTGCTGCCGATGGCGCGGGGACGTGCGCCGCCATCTTCTGCGAACTCGCTAGCCCCCACCGGACGCGAGCACCGTCAGACAAGCCGGATCGGACGGATCCCCCGCGACCAGTCTCAGGGTCGCAAGCTGCGCAAGCTCTAAGGCACACGCCCCCAACGCACAAACACGCAAGGAACGGCGTCCCGCCTCCTCATCCACGTGGCGGCACAGCCGCTGCAGCTGCGGTCCCCCCACGGCATTGAAGATGAACAGCACACTGGCCGCGGCAAGATCCCACCCGACCAGGTCTGCGTGCACGAATTCGACCCGCGTCAACCGCAGCGCGCGGGCTCGCTGGCGCGCCTGCTGGACGTATTCCGCCTCCAACTCGACCCCAAGCGCGGCGCATCCGGTCAGCAAATGCGCGAGCAGAGGAACCCGGCCCAGGCCAGCTCCCAGGTCCAAGAGCACGTCGTCCGCCCGCACGTGCGCATGGTCGATGAGATCCAGAACGGCGCGCGCTGGAGCTGGTTGATACGGGATGTTCCCTGGCTCGAGAGGCACGTAGGGGCGCTCGGGCGGGTGGGTCCCCAACAGCGCGTCGACGAAGTCATCGAGCCGATCGTAGCCCAAGTGGGCGTGGCCGTGCTCTTCGGGACGATAACTCGTGCGCAGGTCGAGAGCGGCCCGCAGCGCGCTGCGGTCGTGCTGGCCGCTCAGGATCTGCTGACGCAGAAGCTCCAGTGCGCCCAGGTCAGCGCTGGAAAGGGGCTTTCGCATCGACATAGCCCACAACGCGGCCCGCGTCGACAACCTCGAGCCAACGGGCGCCTCGCTTCTTCGAAGGCTGGAGGTTGCCCTTGTGCCGTGTGCCTCTGACCGCGCTGAGCTTGCCATCCTTGCCCAGCCTGTAGAGGCTTCTCCCGCTACTGTCGACCAGCTCGCGCTTACCGTCGGGGAGTTGCCGTACTTTGATGATGATCATGATGATGTCCCACTTCGAGGCTTGGATGCTTCCTATTCTAGCGATCGTCGCCCTTGGGAATCGAGCTTCGTGTGCGGATGGAGACCTGGCGTGTGCCAACGATGCGAGATCTGAAGCCGGGTCCGAGTCCAGAGCTCCGGACATAGTCAATTTTCTATTGAGACTCCGCTTCGGATTCTTGGGACAGGTCTGGTCTATGCCTTCGATCGGCTGAGAACCGCCTGTAGCGTCGGTTGAAAACCGATCCGTATGGTGAACCCGGGACCTCTGGAAGCAACCTTTGCCAGAGCTCTTTCCGGCGCTCGCAGAGCGCCGCTACAGAGGACGTCTTCGATATCGTGCGTGGTCGACGTAGTTGGAAGCGGTCGCAACGGATAGTGGTCGCCCATCGCCATCCAGGCCGGTTGGCTCGCCCCTATGTCTGGAGCTCTGGAGTCCGAGTCCGGGTCTGTTCCCCAGCGCACCGGGGATCCGGGGTCCGCGTCGATAGCTGACAGCCTCAGCCTGATACGTCGCGCCTCCAGCCGATCCATTACCTGAAAAAACTACATGGATGAAAAATCGATCCGCAAGTGATAGAATTGAAAGTAGTCAACAAATTAGACGTCCCTGCCCCCCGGTCAGCAAGTCTGCCCGGGTGGTCGTGCGTCGCGCCTTCAGCATGCCATGAGCTGTGGCTCTGACCCCAGGGCCTGGTCCGTCATGCCTGTACGGTGCATGGGGACCCATGCCTTGTCGGCACTGTGCACAGGGAGAGCGCTTCCTGCCACGTTTTGCCGGCAGCCACATACGCCCAACCGGGAGGGAAAACGATGCGTGTGAATCGAATCGGGACTGCAGGAATCATAGTGTTGACAGCTGTCCTGGCTCTCTCGCCAGCTGCTTTCGCGCAGCAGGCTGGAACGGTCATCGACGTTCCCTGGAGCGCGGACCCTGCCATGAACGCGGCCAACATCGAGAGCGCCCTCAACACTGTGGGCACGAATGTGACGGTTCGACTCGAAGGAAAGACCTATCAAGTCGACCGCCTGATTCTGGCTTCCAATTTTGACGGCACACTGATGGGCTCATGCATGGATGCGACAACCATCGAGGCTATCGGTGCCGGCTCATACCTGAGTGCGTGGTTCCCCGCCTGGTCTGGCCCCATCCGCTCGGTGCTATATTTCGACTTCGCCACGAACCTGACAATCAGGGACATGACACTCAAGGCGACCGGAGATGTCGCCATCGATCAGTTCCTCGATGTGATCGGAGGCGAAGGCGATCTGAAATTCCGCAATCTCCGAGTGCTGGGAGAAGAAGACCCGGCCTATGGCGACGGCTCCGGTGGGCGCTACCAAAGGTACAACGTCCACTGGGGCGTGCACATCATGCGAGGCCCGGGATTCACAGATCTGCCTACGTCTGGTGCCTGCCTGACGAAAGCCCTCTGCAACGTCACGATAGAACGTTGTCATCTAGAGAACATCGCCGACTATGGCCTGCTGGTGATGACGATCCGAGACAGCGAAATCCGCATCGGAGGCCATAGACACAAGGCCATCACCATGAAGAACGTCGGGACAGGCATATCGTTGAACGAGTTCACGAACTGCAACACAGTGATATCGCATGTCTCCTGGGAGAACACCAGTAATGACGGCTGGACCGGAATCACCGTAGAGAGCGTTGAAACTTCTACGGCCTACATTCGCAACTGCAGATTCACTGGATTCTCCTGGCTGGGCCAACTGGCTCTCGGGCGGGGGGCCAAAGTCGTCGCCAAGAGAAACACGTTCAAGGACTTCACGACCACAGCTGTCGAATTCAGGGGCGACGTCCACGATAGTCTGATCCACAACAACACCTTCATCAACTCCGTCGACGGCAACCCTGCGATCTATTTCAGGGGCTATGGAGAAGGTTGGTATCTCGATTGCAGTGACGGCTGGCAGTACGGATACACCGGACCGTGCACGGGAAACACGCTCCTGGGCAACAAGTTCAGGCGAAGCAACCTGCCTGGCTTCGACCTGGGCAACGGATGCATCATCTTCGAAGAGAACTGGGTGGATCCCGCAGACAGCAATGCAAACAACTCGGTGATTGGCGGCAACTATCCCCAGGGAACGAATGTCTGGACACAGGTCTTCGATGAGCCCCAAACGAATTGCATTGCGGGCACCGCATCATGTATCCAGAATCCGAATCACTGCAGCGGCTATGTACTCCCCTACGGGCAGGAAGAACATCGGAAGCACAAGCCTTGGGGAAACCATCACTGAGTTGTTTCGGCACGGGTTCCATACCTGCACGGGTTGGAGCCCGCCGCAAGGCCTTCTCCGCCATCACTCTCGCGGGCCCTCCCTTTGCTGAGTCTTCCTTCCACGGTCGTGCAGCAACGCTACCCGAGCTTCTGTAGCCTCTGAAGGGCACCGCTGGCGAGCAGCGCAGCAGCCATCCGCCCGCATCAAGCGGACGCGCCTGCTCAGACCGGCGCGCCGCGGCCCAGCTTCCACCACAGAGCCAGGAACTCTGACAGGCCCATCCAGGTGAAGTAGCGGTCGGACCGCCCCGCCAGGTCGAGGGGCTCAAAGCCCTGCTCCTGTTCCAATTGGCGGAAGGCCCGCAGCAGCTCCGGCATGCCCTGGATGATCGCGTGATGCCCCACCCAGGCCCAGGTGCGGTAGCTCTCGCCTGCGCCAGGGACGTAGCGCCGTTGCAGCAACACCTCGCCGCCATCGATCTGCTTGCCCGCCTTGAGCACCGTGAACCCCAGGAACTGCGGCTCTCGCCGCATCAGCGCCCAGAGCGGGGTATGCAGACCTCGGTATTCCGGCGTCAGGCATTCGTGCAGGATGAACAAGCCCAGCCGCGGAATCTGGCAGAGTCTCTCACCAAAAATGGTCGCGCAGCAAACACTGAAGATGGCGTCTGGCTGCCACTGTTCGAGCTTCTCCAGCCAGCGTCTGGCGTTGACCTTGCGTGCCACGAACTCCGGACAAGCGAGCGCTTGGAAGGCACTGAAATACTGCGGGAAGCGCGCAAAAAGTGGTCTCTCGCCGCGACGCAGAACGAGCCGGTCGAAGACGTGGAAGGCGAGCTCATCGACGACCTTGCGGGCACCGTAGCGTTTCCAACGCCGACGGATCCGTTGCCAGCGGCCTCGGGCAGTGAATCTATCGGGCTCCACCCAGAGACAGGCCAACAGCTTATGCTCACCAGCAAGCTCGCTGGCAATGCGGCGGTTGAAGCGGTTGTCACGTCCGATGAAGACGATGCGCATCACGCCTCCGGGTGGGTCCACGGCGAGAAGCCAGGTACTCGAAAATCGGGACAGACCTGCCTTGCACACTCTAGCAGATCGGGTACGGGTTCTGGAGTCAGCGGACTCGCTGCGTGAAGAATCAATGCTGCTCGAATCCTCTCGAGGAACAGCTCCTCGACCCCGGCTGCCGACAGCGATGCCCCTTGTCCAAGGATTGGGAATGCGGTAGAGTCAGGGCTGAGCGCCCAGACGACGGACCCTCCCCGTGCGCCAGCTGTCGCCACGATGGGGGCCAGGCTGCGGGACCGTGCCCGTTGTCCAAACTCCCCTCGGATCCTGGAACCGTGAGCCACCTCTCCCTGCTGCATTTGTGTCTGCTGCTCTGGACCTCTCTGGTCTTCGGGTGTGGTCCGTCGGCAGACTCCTCCCCGGGGAAGAATGCTGCGCTTGTGTCCAGGGGCAGAAGCCTCCACACGACGTATGCCTGCGATAGCTGCCATTCCCTGGACGGGTCGCCCCGTTCAGGCCCGAGCTATGTGGGGAACTTCGGCGACAGCGTGGCATTGGTGGACGGACGCAAGCTGGTGAGGGACGAAGCCTATCTGCGTCGCGCCCTCGTCGACCCGAACGCAGAGATTCCGGCCGGTTCGGACGCAAGCATGCCGACGTACCGGCTGAGTGCCGACCAGCTTGACGCGCTGGTCGCCTTCATGAAGTCGCTGACAGCGGATTGACAGAGGATGAAGGTTCGCGCCGCGGCGCTCGCCGAGAGATCTATGGTGAAGCCCAATGGCTGACAAGTACGACTTGATTCTCGTGGGCAGTAGCTTCGCCTCCAGCTTCTTCCTCAAGCGTTACCTTGAGAAGAACGGGGGCCCATGCAAAGTCCTGGTGCTCGAGCGGGGAAAATGGCACGACCACGCCTGGCAACTGGAGAACCGCAAACGCATGTTTGTGGAATCCGCCAACTCCTTCACAAACCGCACACCGACCAAACCGTGGAACTTCATCAATTCGTTTGGAGGTTCGTCCAACGGCTGGTGGGCCTGCACTCCGCGCATGCTGCCCGAGGACTTTGAGCAGCACACTCGCTATGGCAAGGGCCAGGACTGGCCACTGAGCTACGACGACCTGGAAGAGTACTACTGCCTGGCTGAAGAGATCATGTCCGTTGCCGGCCCGCTCGATGGCTCACCGTTTCCGCGCAGCCGCCCCTATCCTCAGGGTCCACACCGCCAAACGGATCCCGATCGCCTGCTCAAAGATGCCTACCCCGAGCTGTTTTTTGCTCAGCCTTGCGCACGCCCCACCCAGACGACGGCCAACCGGCGCCCGCGTTGTTGCAACGCGGGCGTGTGCAGCCTGTGCCCTATCGACTCGAAGTTCACGATTCTCAATGAGATGAGCGATCTGTATCGGCAACCGGGTGTCACCCTGCTCCTTGGGGCCTGCGCCGAACGGCTGGAGATCGGCTCCGGTGTGGCGCGGGGCGTGCACTACACGACGGCAGAGGGGCCCGCGTATGCCGAGGCGGACTTCGTCGGGTTGGGAGCCAACGCCATCTTCAATCCCTGGCTGCTGCTCCGTTCAGGTCTCGAGCACCCCGAGCTTGGAACGGGCCTCGTAGAACAGGTGTCGACAAACGTCATCGTCGAGCTCGATGGAGTGGACAACTTCCAGGGCAGCACAGCGATCACCGGCCACGGCTACATGCTGTACAGCGGTCCGCATCGCGCCGAACGAGCCGGGGCGCTGATCGAGACCTTCAACATTCCCCTGCTGCGGATGGAGCGCGGCAAATGGCGGCACAGGCTGCAGATGAAATTCATCTACGAGAACCTGCGCCAGGCCGGGAACCGCGTCACCCTGGACAGCGAGAATCCGTCCAAGCCGCAGGTAGAATATCGCTCCCATTCAGCCTATGCGACGGCCTCTCTGGCAAGAGCTTCCGAGGATGCGGCGCGGATTCTCGCACACCTGCCCGTAGAGCGGATCCGCGTGAGCCCCGAAGCGAACGGGACGGAGTCGCACGTGATGGGTACGACCCCGATGGGAAACGATCCACGGACCAGCATCGTCGACAGGACGCTGCGCCACCACTCCCTCAGCAACCTGGCGGTATTGGGATGCAGCACCTTCCCTACGGCACCGCCCGCCAATCCGACGCTGACGCTGTGCGCGCTCTCCCTGTGGGCTGCTGACCAAATGTGAGGAGGGGACCGGCTTGGCACCTGAAGGAACGAACCGCCGGAGAGCCATGCGACGGCGCCGATTTCTGTCGCGCGTGGTCCTCGGAGGGCTCACGCTCGCAGGCGGGTACCTGGGCCTGAAAGAATGGGGGGTCTTCTCCCCAGCCCCCTTCGTGCTCAGCTCCGCCCCGGACCAGGCGCAGGTCGAGCGCGTTGTTCTGAAGAGCTTCCCCTACCTCGATCTGGACCATGACAGCCTGCGCTCGTTTTCGAAAGCCTATTTGGGGTTCCTGCGGACCTTCGGGAGATCCCCCTCCAAGCAGGACATCGAGGAGAAGTTCCTGCTTTCGACAGACTTCTTCCGCAATGGCGCCGACGAGTCGCAAACCGTGCGCTTCGTCAGCCTGTACGATCCCTATTACAATCCCTGCTACAGCCCCTTTCGTGAGGCCTGAGCGGGGTCTCGACAGCTGCGCGTGGAGAGTCCTCGCTGCCCTCTGACCCGACGGGGCCCGTGCTGGCGGGGACTGAGCTGCCAGAGCCGGGGGCCACGCTGGCTTTGTGGAGTTGACTTGGGAAGAAGAGCGGGCATGATGGTGCTCACAGCCGGGCACCGCGGAGGAAACCATGGTCCCCCATGATCCAGTCGTCAACGTCGATGCGGTCCCCGTAGAGGGAACCGTGACCGGTCCGATCGGCCACTATTGGAAGGTGTTGACCCCCTCGATGGGCCCGCGCGGCGGCTCGTTGGGGGTGAACCAGACCCGGCTCCCCGCCGGCCAGGTGTCGTGCCCCTTCCACTGGCACCTGCGTGAAGACGAGGTGTTCTACGTGTTGTCTGGACGGGGCATTCTGCGCTACGGCGAGACCCTCCGTGAACTGAAGCCGGGGGACTGTGTCTCCTGCCCGCGAGGGACCCAGACCGCGCACCAATTCGCGAATCCCTTCGAAGAGGACTTCGTCTACCTCGCCATCGGCTGCAACGACCCCCATGAGGTCTGTTTCTATCCCGACAACGGCAAGACTCTTGTGCGTGGCCTCAAGCAGATCGGCTTCTTGAGCACGAAACCCTATATGGAAGGCGAACCTGAGAGTCCGCGCATCTTCGAGCTCTGGCAGCAGCAGCAGCAGCAGCAGCAGCAGCAGCAGCAGCAGCAGCAGCAGCAGCAGCAGCAGCAGGAGGAGCAGGGCGACGGGAAGGCCCCTCCGAACCAATAACCTGCCACAAGAGGCGATCAACCCTCTTCCCGCAGCCGCCTCTCCGCCACCTCGCGCATCCGAAACTTCTGGATCTTGCCGGTCACGGTGAGCGGAAAGCTCTCGACGACCCAGACGTAGCGGGGCACCTTGAAGTGCGCGATCTTGCCTCGCGCGTGCTCGCGCAGCTCTGCGCTGCTGACGGTCTGGCCCTCGTGCAGCTGGACCCAGGCGGCCACCTCCTCGCCCATCCGCGGGTCCGCGACTCCAAAGACCGCAACTTCGGCGACCTGCGGGTGCTCGTAATAGAAGGCTTCGATCTCGGCCGGGTAGATGTTCTCCCCCCCGCGGATGATCATGTCTCTCAGCCGGCCGGTGATGCGCAGATAGCCGCTCGCATCCATCACTCCCAGGTCGCCCGAGTGCAACCAACCCCCGTCGTCGATCGCGCTGCGCGTGGCCTGCTCGTCCTCGAAATAGCCGCGCATCACGTGGTAGCCACGGAAGCAGACCTCGCCCTGATGGCCGATCGGTGTCACTGCCCCCGTCTCGGGACAGACCACCTTGACCTCCTGATGGGGCATGTTCGTCCCCACCGTAGCCACGCGGCGCTCGTTGGAATCATCGTGGCGCGTGATGTGTGTGACCGGCGAAGCTTCGGTCTGGCCGTAGGCGATCAGGATCTCGCGGCAGCCAAGGTCTTCCATCACCCGACGAAGCAAAGCTGGCGGGCAGGGCGCCCCCGCCATGATGCCGGTGCGCAGGCTGGAGAGATCCCAGGAAGCCTCGCGCAGCAGCTCGAGCTCGGCCACAAACATGGTAGGCACGCCGTGCAGCGCGGTGCAGCGCTCTCGCGCAACCGCCTCCAGCGTCGCCCGCGCCTCGAAGTGTGGCGCGGGAATGACCAACGCGGCGCCTCGGCAGAAGCAGGCCAGGTTGGACAGGACCATGCCGAAACAGTGGTAGAACGGCACAGGGACGCACAGCCGGTCACGCTCACTGAAGCGCATGGCCAGGGCCACGAAGTGGGCGTTGTTGAGGATGTTGTGATGGGTCAGCACGACCGGCTTGGGAAAGCCCGTCGTACCCGAGGTGAACTGGATGTTGATGGGGTCGTCGCAGTCCAGGCCCGCGGCCCGCTCCCTCACCGCCGTGCCGCTGACGGTCTCGGCCTGCGCGAGGAACTCGGACAGAGTCCAGAGGCCCGCCAGTGGCCGCGATGTGCTACCGGGGTTGCCGGGATCCCAGAGGATGGCGTGGCGCAGCTCAGGCAGGCCCTCTGCTGGCGTGTTTCCGGCCACACGCAGCCCGGGGCAGGTCTCAGCCAGCATGGCCACGTAGTCCGAGCTCTTGAAGGCTGGAATCAGGAACAGTGCCTGGATCCGCGCCCGCCGCAGAGTGTACTCCAGCTCGTGGCTGCGGTTGGCGGGGTTGATGGTGACCAGGATCACCCCGACCCGGGCCGTGGCCAACTGCAGCAGCACCCACTCAAGGTTGTTGGTGGACCAGACTCCCACCCGGTCGCCGGCCTCGAGTCCCAGGGCCAACAATGCGCGTGCCCAGCGCTCGCACCGTGCATCGAGGGCTGCGTAACTCAGGCGTACAGATTGGGGAAGGGAGACCACCGCGTCTCGCTCAGGAAAGCGTCCGACAACGGCCCGAAAGCGTTGGTCGATGGTTTCCCCGAGCAGCGGCTCGAGACCACCGCGATGCAGATAGGAGCTGACTAGCATCCTGCATCCAGAACCACTTCAGCAGTCATGGCAGGCTCAGGCGGGCGCTTTGTCCGACGCCGAGCTCTTGACATCTTGCTTCGCCTGGTTGTCAGGCAGCTGCTGCGGGGGAGGGATATCGGCCTTCTCGATATCGCTCTCGATGCCCTTCACGCCCTTCTTGAACTCGGTAACGCCTTTGCCCAGCGAGCGCATCACCTGAGGCAGGCGATTGCCGAAGAGCAACAGAGCCAGCAGGGCGATCACGAAGATCTCTCCGCCCGAGAGCCCGCCTCCCAAAAATGCCCAGGTTGTCATCACGTCTACTCCCGCTATGGGTTCTGCTCCCCTTCTAGACTACCCCTTCCAGACGTCACACGCAATGTCGGGCAGAATTCCCGCTGCCGCCTTCCATCAGCATCTCTTTGTGTGCCGCCGGCAAAACGGGTAGAATCTTTCTTTCGACCGTCGCAAGGATCAGGAATATCCGCCGCGAGCGCTACGAACGCCGCGACAAGCAGGGAAGGCGTCCATGAATTTTCCGGTGATCCGCCTGGCCAATATCCTTCAGGACTACAAGCACAAGCTGAGCCAGATCGAAAACTGCCACGGCATGAACTACATGCGCCTGTTCAAGACCTTTATCCAGCAGACCGAACGCGACGACATCCTCTGCAACTTTTCCCGCTATTTCCACGACAACCCGCGCGTCGATCTGATGGCCTGGTACAAGAAATGTGGCAGCACGGGGAAGTACATCCCCCTTCCGGAGCCGATTCTCGATCGGCTCTCGCACCAGTACATGCTGATCTTCTACGCCAACCAGGCAGACCGCGTCGACCTGCGCAACTTCTCGGCCATCCATTTCCCGGGGGCACACCTCGAAGAGAAGCTCTGGCGGTTGAAGAAGCTGACCGTGTTCCCGTTCGTGTACGGTATGCAGCACGCGATGGACAAGATCTGCGAGCGGCTGCCTGAGAGTGGCTCCGCCCCCTTGATGGAGCTGTTTTTTGAGGTCATGCCCGAGGTCGACGCCTTCGTGAAAGAGTGGGCTCGCAAAGAAGAGTTGGAAGAGGAAGAGGAAGACGCCGAGACCGACGCGCCTTCTTCGGACCTGCTCGACCTGGTCAGTGCCGTCGCCAAGGGGGAAGACCCGTCCTCGCTCGCGTTGCAGGCCCCCCTACAGGCGCAGGTCTCCTGCCCTGAAGAAGAGGCCCCTCTCGCCGAGGCCGCTCCGCCCCCGCCCGAAGAAGCGCCGCTGGCCGAGGCCGCTCCGCCCCCGCCCGAAGAGAGGCCGGCTCCGGCCGTCGTTCCCAGCCGAGCCGCGCAGATGGCTACGCCGACGGCCGAGACCGTGCGCGAGCCCGCTGTAGATGGCGCGGCAGAGCTGCCACGCTGCTTCGAGCGCCAGGATGCCGCTGTCAAAGCTCAACTCGAAGCACTTTGGAGCTATGTCGGGCGCGCAGGGCTCGACGCTCCGATGCGCGAAGATCTGCGTATCGACCTCGAGATCCTGGGTCTCGAGCTGGGGAAGCCCAACGCGCGCCGTGAGAGAGCGCGATCGATCCTGGACGACATCGGCCGGGCGTTCGTGCCCCGTCCGCTCAAAGAGATGATGTCTCTGCTGCAAGGCTAGCGAGACATGGGGAATCCTGGTGGCCGCTGGGCCACCGCAACGCTCATTCAGGGGGATGGATAGTGGACCTGGATGCACTGAAGCTCAAGGGTGTGACGACCGACGAGGTCATCGCCGCCGTTTCGATGGCGTATCTCAAGGACGATCCGGGAGGCGCACAAGGAGCGGCCCTGGACAAGTTCGTCTGGGAGCACTCCAAAGGCAACTACGAGAGCATGCACGCCCTACAGGAGAGTATCCTGCCCGAGGGCGCACCGCCAGAGACCGAGCCCAAGCGCTTCGAGCTCGCCGAGTGGGCGTGCAGTCTGCGCCACCAACACACCTACCGCTTGATCTCCTCGAGCTGGTACCACGGAGACCTGCCGGCCAACGAGATCGGCAACCTGAGGGTCCCACAGAAGGGTTGGGGCGACCGTTGGGGGCGCGTGGTCTCGGCCGGCCTGCCGCCCACGGTCAAGTACATCGGCGAGCTGTTGTACAAGGACATCGATGCGGCGGCATCGAAACCTGACAGCGATCGTGCGTTCCACGTCGTCAACGACCTCGAGCTGCGTCTCGGGGCCGTGTCGTCGGACGTGCGCAAGTACGCCAAAGAACACCCACTCATCGCGGTGCATCTCAAGTCCGGTCCCACGGTGTTCGAGGAAGCCTATACCGCGATCTTCTTGTGGAAGCATGCTTCGAAGCTGATCGACGACGTGGGCTGCTATCTCGGATTCCCACGGCCGCTGGTCATCAAAAAGAAGAAGGGCATGTTCCCGCTGAATCTCGATGCAGACGACGAGTGGCTGCCGGAGGCTTGACGTGCTGAAAGGCATCATCCTGGCAGGTGGAACGGGCTCCCGCTTGTTTCCCTTGACCAAGGTCACCAACAAGCATCTTCTGCCCGTCTACGACAAACCGATGATCTTCTATCCTCTGGAAGCATTGGTCAAAGCGGGCATAGAAGACATCATGATCGTAACCGGGGGCCAGGCGGCGGGAGAGTTTCTCCGCTTGCTCGGCAACGGCAACGAGTTCGGGCTGAAGCACGTCAACTACGCCTACCAGCAGGGCGCGGGCGGCATTGCCGAAGCGTTGGGGCTCTGCCGCTTTTTTGCCGGCGACGATCCTGTCTGCGTGATCCTCGGCGACAACATCTTTCAAGACTCGCTCTTCGAGCACGTCAGCGGCTTCAAGTCCCAGCCCCAGGGGGCCAAGGTCCTGCTCAAGGAAGTGCAACGCCCCGAGCGTTTTGGCGTCGCGCAGATGGATGGACCGCGCATCAGTCGTATCTGGGAAAAGCCGGAGAAGCCCCCATCGAACCTGGCGGTTACCGGCATCTACATGTACGACAAGCAAGTCTGGGACATCATCGACACGCTTCGACCGTCGATGCGTGGCGAGCTCGAGATCTCGGATGTCAACAACGCCTACATCGAGCGCGGCCAGCTGAGTTACTCAGTGCTGGACGGGTGGTGGACTGACGCAGGCACCATCGAGTCACTCCACCGAGCGACCTGTCTGGTCTCTCGCGAGCGGGGAGCCGAAGCCGACCTTTCGCTCGCCGGTGAGGCCTCCTAGCGGACGTCGATCAGCCCGGCCCAATACACGTTCAGATTGATCCCCGCACTCTGCTCGCTCCAGCCGTCCGCGCCAACCGCCAGAATCACCTTGCTGCCGGCAGGGAATCCGACAAAGGGCGTCGAGTCCATCAGAGGCACCATGGACTTGCCGTCGAGGCGCGTCTGCGCCTCTCCGCTGAAAGGGACTCGGTAGACCTGGCCTCCCGCACCACTTGAGACAGTCACGTGGATGCAGTTGACCACGGGCAGGCTGTCTTGCACGACGATCGTGAACGCCAGGGGGTCGTAGCGCAGCACCAGGCTGTCGCAGGGTTCGAGCTGATAGTTTTTTGGCGCCGCGAAGGTGGCCACCGCTTGATCGTGCAGGCCGTCGATCAGCAACTCTGGAACGCGCACCGCCGAGTCTGTGGCGGGGGTCTCTGAACAGCCCTGAAGACAAAAGAACAACGCCACGAGCGCACATCGCCGGTCCATCGGAATCTCCGCAGCAGGTGTGCCGCATTATGCCAGAGCCGCCCCGCATATGCAGTAGGGCGTGCCCATTCGTTGGCCGTGGACCAACATTCCGTGCGCAGACCTGGCAGCCTGCGGGCAAGACCGTTAGCTTGAAATAGAGCGGCCCGCCCGGCTGCCGCAACCCGAGAGGAGAAGACCGATGACTGTTGATGGCTCCGAGCGGCGAGAACACCATCGGGTCCAAGCCGCCAAACTCCTTCAATACAAGCACTTCGACCATAATGACGCCGAACGGCTGCTGGTCGACGAGTTGGGCATGGGTCCGACCATCGACTTGAGCGAGAAGGGGCTGGCGTTCGTATGTGGCTCGCCCCTGCCAGTCTCGTGGACCATGCATCTCGATCTTGCCCTCGGTGAGACGATCATTCCCGCCGAGGCCCGCATCGCGTCGGTGGTCGAGACTGATGATGGGCGCTACCGCGTCGGCATGGCATTCACCAACATCAGCGACGCAGATCTCGAGCACATCCGCAAGATCGTGGCCGAGCGCCAGTCCTGAGCGACTTCCACCGCGGCCCCCCTGCCGGGGGCATCGCGATGCCACTCTGCACGCCCCGTCGCCTTGAGCAGCAGGACACCCTGGCCTACACTCAAGTTGTTCTCTGCCCGAGCTCTGGACCTCGTGGGATCGAGTTCCGTTCTCGCGCAGCGCAGGGACTGCACGCCGCGGCACAACCACGCGATGGCGACAGATGAGGGGGGCCCATGAGGGAATCCGAGTACTACGACGCGGCGAACCTGGGCCGGGTGCGCATAGCGAACATGGTGCTGCGTCACTGCAAGTTCCGTGACCCGCAACTCCAGAAGATGGTAAAGGAAGCCCAGAAGACGATCAGCGAAATCGAGAACATCATCTACCGCCGCGTGCAGCTCGAAGCGGACGAGTGAGCGACGGCCAGACGGCCGGGACGCAGCTGCACGGGCTGAGGCAGGCCGATGCGCCCGCAGAAGCCTGCTGCTTCCGGGGCCGTCTGCAGCCATGAGAGCGCGACAAGCCTGCCCGCGTAGCGTTGCAGACGCGTCCCGTAGGCCGCCTTCCCCGCCGCAACGACCCCGCTCTGATTGACCGGACGCCACGGGCGGCGTTCGGCCTCGCGCCACCAAGCGTGTGCGCCTGTCTGGGCGCACTGGGGCCAGGAACGCCGCAGCCAGCCGCGTTGCGTCGAAAACAGCAGCAGCTCGTGGTCATGCGCCGTGTACAGCTGTGGGCACTCGAGCATGTCATAACGCCCGGGCGCGAACATCGGCTCTTCGACCTGCCAGGACACGCCATCGGTGCTACGGGCGACGGCGATACAGCCCCGCCCCGCCAAGTGTCCCGAGCCGAGGCTGGTGCACCGGGGTCCGGCCGCCAAACGTACCAGCTCACGCAGCTGCTCCAGTCCCAGCCGCAGCGTAGAGGTCTGCTTCGGCGGGGCCAGACGCGCGCTGATCAGCGCCGTCAGGCGGCCGCCCTGCACGCACAGCCAGGGATCCCGCCAGTCCTCCCAGGGCAGGCCCGGGCGGCGCGTCTGGTACCAGCGGGGATCGGCGCACAGCACGGGGTTGTGGGGGTGCTTGACGAAGCGCTCGAGGTCGTCGGAGACGGCGAGACCGATACGCTGCACCAGCCCGTGGCCGCGTTGCAGTGCGGTGTAGAGGAACCAGAAGCGGCCCCGCCACGGCAGGATCGAGCCGGTCCAGATGCAGCGATCGTCCCAGGATCCGCGTGGCCCGGCTGCGAGGACCGTGCCACGCTGTTGCCAGTGGCAGAGATCGTCAGAGACGGCGTGTCCGACCGATGCTCGGAAGTGGCGCAGCTCCGGGTGGAGCTTGCGGGGAGCCTGTAGATGGAAGAGGTGGAAGCGACCGCCCGCCTCGACCAGCCAGAAGTCCCAGGCGAACATACCCGGAGGGGCATAGCCCGGCGATGCGCTCATGTCTCCTCCGTCCAGCACGGGCTCCCGGCAAGGCAGGAACGGGTAGCCGCAGAGCCTTGAATCTGGAGCCTCGGCCCCCGGATATGGTAGCATGGTGGCCTCAAGTTCCGTACTCCGAGGGCTCCCGCCATGCCACGCCGCATCTTCGCGCCGCTCGCGCTCATCTACCTGCTGCTCGTCCCACAGACCGTCAGGGCAGATGGCGAGGAGGAACGCGCCGCCGAGCGCCGCAATTGGGTCCGCGAGGCGTTCTCCCGGCTCGGCGAATCCCGTTCGCTGTTCTTCAACGCCAAGGCCGTCGCAAGCTTCGCACACAGCGATGAGGAGCGGGTGGTGCAGGCGCTGCTCAACACCTACCTGCAGCCGGCGGACTATCAAGTGGCTCGCCAGCGCTATCTGCTGGCCAACGGGATCTACGGGCGATTTAGCGACACGACTTTTGTCGGACTGTTCGGCTGGCAACGCAGCGAGCCCAGGGTTCTCGAGAAGGCGGAAGCCGAGCAGCTCGTCGAGGCACTGCAAAAGCTCGGCAAGAATCCTCAATGCTGCTGGCTTGCCTATCAGGTCGCGCGCGTTCTGGTCCGCCAGCACGAAACCGATGCGTTGCTCGAGCTGCTCGGCGCACGCAAGACTCCCAGTCTGCTCAAGGCGGTGCTGCTCGAGGCTCTGGCGGAGGTCGGGGGAGCCGCTCTGGACTTAGCCGTTGCCGAGTTGGCCGAGCACAAATTCAAGAAGAACGCCTGGGATGCTGTCCTGCTCGAAAGCTGGAGCTGGGCCGTCTGCCGCGCGAGTGCCCCGCTGGTGGCCGCCGAGGGTCCGCTGCCCGAGCCGCACAACAGCTGGCTCGAACGGTTGGTCGAGCTGCTCGACAGCAAACGCGCCTGCTTGCCGCGCAGCCAGGAAGCCGTGCGTCTGGCCATGCAGCACTGCTTTGGCAGCCCCCGCCCTTATCGCAGTGCCGAGCTTTGGCGGCAGGCGGTCGAGCTGGGAGAGGACCCTTTCCGCGGCGATGATGAAGACGCGACTGCCGTGCGCTTCATGGGCATCGACACCTCAGGCGAGCGCATCATTTTCTTGGTCGATGCTTCCGATTCGATGCTCAACGCCCTCGACGCCAGCGAGCTCGAGGCTCTGCAACGTCCCGTCACCGGCGGCGACAAGGGCTATGAGATCGACTGGAGCCGGGTGCAGACACGTTTTGACGCGGCCCGCGAGCACGTCAAATACACGCTGTCGCGCCTGGAGAAAGACGTCCGGGTTGCCGTGATCTTGTTCGGAGAGCAAGCGACCCCGCTCGACGTCACTCCCGGTTTCGTCGAGCTGTCCAAGTCGCGCCGCAAGGCCATCTTTGCCAGTCTCGATGCGGTGGTGCCCGGGCCGGTCGACGATCAGCACCCGCTCGGTCGACTGAAAGGTCAGACCAACTACCTGGCGGCGCTGCTGACTGCCTTCCGGCTCGAAGACGACAGCGGACGCACGGTCGTGGCCGGCGAGCAGGGGCCGCCCCGCGAAGACGAGCACTATGCGGAGGCCTTGTTGCTGCGTGGCGCGCAGACCATCTATCTGCTCTCCGATGGGGCGCCCAACATGGACAAGCTGCCCGGGCGCGGACCGAAGATCGAGATGGAATTCACCCGCGGCGAACGCTGCGGGCAGAACGACGAAGGCGCCCGCTGGATTCCGCCCATGGCGCCGCGCGAGGCGACCAAGATGCAACGCCTCGACAAAGAGACCGGGGTGGTGAGCTGGGTCGACATCCCCGCCTATCCGGGCCGCGATGGCTACTGGCTGCGCATGATCACGGAGACACGCGCCAGCGAGCCCTATTTCCAGAACGGCCCCTTTGCAGAGAACCGCTACCAGGATCCTGTCAGTAACTCCTGGTTGACCATCGATGGCTTCGACGAGCTGCTCCACGAGCTCGAGCGCCTCAACCTGCTGCGTAAGTGCCGCATCCACTGCATCGGCATCGGCGAGGCGAAGCTGCGCTGGCTGCAGGCCATCGCCCGCATCGGGCGGGGCCAGGTTGTGTTCCTTGCGCCAGGGGACGAGCCGAGCCAAGACGCGCCCTGAGACCTCCACGGGGTCCATTGTGTTTCTAGCACAAGGCTGACATCCTGCGTCGCCCGCTGCAGAGCTTCCGATTCTTCAGGGCCGAACCATCTCCAGCAGTCGCTTCTCCAGGTCCCCCGGCAGGGCCAGCAGCTCAAGCTCCGTGCGCAGCTGCTCGCGGTTGCCCCCTCCAGACAGGTAGCCGTTGAGGCGGGCTGCAGCGGTCGAGTCGATGAACGCCCGTTCGTCGTCAAATCGTGGGCGCAGCGCGTCGAAGAAGGCCTTGCGGTTCCGGAGCGTGTACTTCTGGTGGTAGTCTTCGGCGCGGGTGAAGGTGCCAGCGGCCAGCACTTCGGTCTGGATGGGGCGCGTCAGATCGCCCGCTACACGATCGCGCACGGCTTCAGCGACTGCCCTCTGCGCTTCGTCGGCACAGAAAACGGCGCTCTTGTACTGGCTGCTCCACGCAGAGGCACAAGGATTGTGCGCACGCCAGAAGATCTCGACCAGGGCCTCATACGTGACCAGCTCGGGATCAAAGTCGATCTGCAACGCTTCACTGTGGTCGCCGATGTTTCGGTAGGTCGGTGACGGCGTGCTGCCGCCGGTATAGCCGACGCGGGTGCGGACGACGCCAGGGAGACTCCCAAACTGGGAGTCGGGGCCCCAGAATCAGCCCAGCGCAAAAGTGGCTGTCTGCAGCCCGGTGCTCTGGACACGCGCCGTGTCCGATCCGGGATCAGCGTGCGCGGTGCGGCCGCTACGCCCGATCCAGAGCAGCCCCCCCAAAAGCGCAAGACCCAGGGCAGCCACAGCCAGGCCCTGGATGATGGGATCGTTCATGTCCTCTCCTCCTGGCAGCCTTCGGGACACGCCACGGCCGCCGCTGTTACAACGCCGAGAGTCCCCGCCCGGTTCCCCGCCAGGCTCACTCCTGCCAACGCTTGAGCAGCTCCTGGCCCTTGCGTGTGGCCGGCTCGACCAGCAACAGGCGGCGCAACAGCTCGACCGCACGCGCGGCCTCGCCTGCCTGCCCCAGCGCCTCTGCCTGGGCGAGCAGCAGCTCGATGAGTTGCCGATGCCGGCGCTCCAGATCAAGGGTATACGAACGCGCCTCGTAGAGCTCACGCTGAGCGGTCCCCTGCGCCGCGGGCGGCTCGGAGACCAGCGGGTGGACACCGCTGGACGGCAGGGGTTGGGGTGCAGGTTTCCTCGCGATCGTGTCCAGCAGAGGCTGCAAGATAGCCTCTGCAGACGGCAGCTCGGCCTCGAGCCCGTCCATCACCCGCGCTGCGTCCTGCCTGAACTCATGGGACTTGACGGCCATCTCGTGGGCAGGCAGGGCCGCGGAGTCGCTGTGCTCGAGCGCCCAGAAGCCATGGCAGACGCGCGCGATGCCGACCTGCAAGTGGTGGAGGCAGCCCTCGAGGCGCAGCAGGTCTTGCAGTTCGCGCTCGTCGAGCAGACTGTGCTCTTGCAGACGTACGGCCAGGGAGACCAACGGCAACGAAAAGATCATGAAGGTCCAACCCAGGCTCAGCAGATCGCCCCCTTGCAGCTCCGCGGCCGAGATGGTGTGACGGTTGAGGCGGGTACCGTTCTGGCTTCCCAGGTCCTTGATCCGATAGGTCCAGGAGTCTACGTTTTCGAGCTTGCAATGGGCCCGAGAGACGATCGTATCGCGCAGCACAATGTCGGCCTGCTGGTCACGTCCCAACAGCAGCACGCGGCCTCGCGGCAAGGCGAATGTCTCCCCTGCCTGCCAGCCCCCCACAACCTCGAGGAAGCCCTCGGGGCGCGCGTCTGGATGTTGACTACGCAGCGCCTCGGCCAGGGGTTGAAAGACCCGGGTCCGGGCCTGCTTGCGGATCTCGGCCAGGTTGTCCTGACAAGCCTCGAGACGCTGGCGGTCGGTGTCGAGCTCGCGTAGCACGATGGTGCGCAGGCTGAGGTTATGCGTCAGGTCCGCGTCGAGCACCCGCTCGTGACCGCCAGGAAGATCTTCTCCGGCCATTCCCACTCCTCACAAGCGGCCAGTCATTTCGGGTCCAAGCAATCTCGCGACGGAAGCATCGTAACCGGCTTGACGAGACAGAGCAACGCGCTCCCGAGGTGTTTCCTGCCAGCTTTCCCTTGACGCGTTGCTCGTTGCCGACTAAAACAAAAACCGACTGGACAGTTTTTTATGGAGGCCTCGCGATGAAGAGTTGTGTTTCCCCCCCACGATCCGTGTCTGGAAGCGCTCAGGCGCGCGCGCCCATCCTGGTTCTGGGCGGCGGCATCGCCGGCCTCAGCGCAGCCTGGCGGTTGGCGCGCCGCGGACTGCCCGTGCGTGTTATCGAAGCCAGCCCCCATTACGGAGGCCGCATCCACAGCCGCAGCGAAGGCGGCGGCCGTCTGGAGATCGGCATGCAGTTCTACTACAGCGCGTACACCGAGACCCACCGCCTGCTCCGCGCTGTCGGGCTGCACAAAGACCTGCGCCCGATCGATGTGCGTGGCTCGATCTACTACCAGGGGCGTGCGCTGCCTTTCAGCAAGACGCGCCCCTGGCTCGGTCACCTGTCTGTGGGCGAGAACCTGCGGCTGCAATGGGCCGTTGCCCGGCAGTTGCTGCCCTTGCTGCGCATGAGCCCATTTGATTACCGCAGCCAAGAAGCCCTCGACACCATCGACGTGGCGGAATACTTCCTCCGCCATGGCAACGAGCGCATTCTTGAGGTGGCCGTGCGGCCCCTGGTCAACTCCTATGCCTTCTGCGAACCGGAGGGCCATAGCCTGGCGATGTTGCTGCGCATCATCAAGCTGGGAGGCCTGGCCAGCACCTGGGGCCTACGCCAGGGCAACGACGCTCTGCCCCGGGCTCTCGCACGGGGGCTCGACATCGTCCACGCCCGCGCCTCGCAGGTCGTGGTTGCACAGGGCCGCGTGCAGGGCGTTGTCGTCGAACGGGCCGGCCGGCGCGAGACGCTGGCCGCCTCCCAGGTCATCTGCGCCCTGCGCGCACCGCATGCGGCGGCGGTCCTGGCGGACCTGCCAAGCATCGCAGGGCCGCTGGCGAGGCTGCCCTATTCGGACGTCATACTCGCCAACTTGCACCTCGACCGGCCCCTCCCTGGCCGCGACTGGGTCTGGACCTGCGCGCGGTCTGCCGGACAACAGTCAGCCTTTGCGATCGACCTGGCCCGCCGTTGCCCGGAGATGTTCCCATCGGGGCGCAGCGTGGTGCAGGTGGACTTTGCCTCGCCCGTGTCTGAGTCGCTGCGGACTGCGGACGACACAACAGTCATCGACCAGGCTTTGCAGGACATGCAGGTCTTTCTGCCGGGCATTGCCGGCTGGCTCAAGGAGACGAGTGTCGTCCGCCGTCCTCGGGCGATGCCCAGCTTCGCTTGTGGAATGATGACCAGGGTCCGGGCCTTGCAACGCGAAGTCGCAAACATCCAGGGCCTGCACCTGGCGGGCGATTACTTGAAGTCGCCACTCTGTGAAGGAGCCGTGCGCTCAGCCCTGGAGTGTGTGCACCAGCTGACGGGATCGGGGCAGCGTGCGGTGTTAAATATTTGAGCTGAGGGACAAATGACGGCCCAGCACCTCCAGGTTGTGATTGAGGCGGCACGGTGGATGCAATAGAATTCGGCCATGCCCGTACGATCCTCAAAGGAGCCCCGAACATGAACGAACGCATCCGTGAGATCCTGTCCTGGTATTCATCCGACAATCCAGGCGTCCTATCCAACCTCTACCGCATGTTGATGAGTGGTCGCTTGGCCGGTACCGGCAAGTTGGTGATCCTGCCCGTCGACCAGGGGATGGAACATGGGCCCGCCCGCAGCTTCGCCAAGAACGCCGCCGGCTACGATCCCCGTTACCATTTCGAACTGGCCATCGATGCTGGTTGTAACGCCTACGCCGCCCCACTGGGGTTTCTCGAAGCCGGAGCCGCGGAATTCGCCGGCCAGATTCCCATGATCCTGAAGATGAACAACAATGACAGCTTGCTGAAAGGCACCGACCCGATCCCGTCGATGACCGCCTCGGTCGACGACGCCTTGCGGCTCGGTTGCGCAGCCGTCGGCTTTACGATCTATCCGGGAACTGCCTACAAGAAGCAGAATGTCGAAGAGTTCCGCGCGATGGCCGAAGAGGCCAAGGCCGTCGGGCTGCCTGTGGTGCTCTGGAGCTACCCGCGCGGCAGCGATATCAGCAAGGAAGGCGAGACCGCCGTCGACATCGTCGCCTACGCCGCCCACATGGCTTGCCAGCTGGGCGCGCATATCGTCAAGGTCAAACCCCCGAGCGCGAACATCGAGCTCGATGCCGCCAAGTCGACGTATGAGACCCAGGCGATCCCCGTCGCAACCCTCGAGCAACGCATCCAGCACGTCGTGCAGTCGGCCTTCAACGGACGCCGCATCGTGATCTTCAGCGGCGGCGGCGCCAAAGGCACCGACGCCGTGCTCGATGAGATCCGTGGCATCCACGCGGGTGGAGGCTTCGGCTCGATCATCGGCCGCAACAGCTTCCAACGTCCCAAAGAAGAAGCTTTGGCCTTGTTGGAGAGTGTGATGGACATCTATGCTGGACAGGCATAACGAGCTGGCTGAATTTCCTTCAGCAGGCTCTCAGGCGGGCGGGGTTTTCCCCGCCCGCTGAGAATGGGCGGGGGCCGCCGCACTGCGCAGGCGAGCGGTTCAGGTGCGCGCGTTCAAGCGTACAGGAGTGAGCATGAGCGACGCGTACTACGGTGAAGAGATCGGATCCGTTCCGCAGCGAAACACCGCTGGCAAGATTGGCCTGGTGCTCTCCAGCATCGGTTTTGGGGGCTGGCTGCTGGTCTGGTTGACCGGTTTTCTGTTCTTCGCCTCTGATGCCGGCAAGAGCGGTTGGGACGGCCTGGCGCAGATCCTCGGCTTTCTGTTGATTGGCTGCCTATTTTCTTTTGTCGCCCTGATCGGCACCATCGTCTGCCTGGTCGGTCTGCGGAACCAGCCCCGGGGCATGGCCATCGCCGGCCTCATCCTGGGCCTGCTGGCCTGGGTGCCGCTGGTGATCGGCATCTTGTGGATCGCTGTGGTGGGCTGACTTCGAGCGCAGCAGCCGCAGCGCGTTCGCGATCACGAGCAGAGACGTTCCCATATCGGCCGCAATGGCCGACCATAGCGAAGCCCAGCCCAGAATCGTCAGACCAAAGAACACGGCCTTGACAGCCAATGCCGCGGCGATGTTCTGGCGGATGATCCGCAGACAACGACGGGAGTGCTCGACCACCCAGGGCAGCTTGTCGAGCCGGTCGCCGATCAGCACCACGTCTGCCGCCTCCACGGCCGCGTCGCTGCCTGCCGTGCCCATGGCGATTCCCAGCGTTGCTTGCGCCATCGCCGGCGCATCATTGATGCCGTCCCCAACCATCGCTACGGTGCCGTAACGTTCGACGAGATCGCGGACCGCCTGCACCTTGTCTTCGGGCAGCAGCTCTGCGTGCACCTCAGTGATGCCGGCCTGGGTTGCCAACCGCCGGGCCGTGGTCAGGTTGTCTCCGGTCAGCATCACCAGAACACCGATGCCGAGCTTCCGCAAAGCCTCGATGGTCGCCGCTGCCTCAGGCCGCAGCGGATCGGCCAGAGCGACCATACCGCATACGTGGCTGCTGTTGCCGACGGTGACCACCGACTGCCCGGAGGCCGCCAGTTGCTCGAGGCGTTCGTGAATCTCGGGGGTCTCCTGCCCGCGCTCTTCTAGGTAACGGTGAGAGCCCAACCAGTATTCCCGACCCAACACCCTGCCTGTCGCGCCTCTGCCCTGGATCAGCTGGAAGTCCTCGACCGCCGCGGGCACCACACCGCGCTGCGCCGAGTAATCGACGATGGCGCGGGCCAGGGGGTGATCGCTTTGAGTCTCCAGCGCGGCGATGCGGCTGAGCAGCGCATCCTCATCATGGGGATCAAGCGGCACGACTTCGCTGACTCGAGGGGTTCCCTGACTCAACGTGCCGGTCTTGTCGAAGGCGATGGCTCGCAGCGCCGCCGGCGCTTCGATGCTCGCTCCATCCTTGAACAAGACTCCGTTGCGCGCCGCCGCGGCCAGCGCAGAGACAATGCTGACCGGTGTGGAGATCACCAGCGCACAGGGGCACCCGATCACCAGCAGCACCAACGCCCGGTACAGCCAGGCCTGCCAGTCGCCACCGAGCACCAGAGGCGGCAGCACACACACCAGACCGGCGCTGGCGAACACCAGGGGCGTGTAGATGCGCGCGAAGCGCTCGACCCATCGCTCGACAGGAGCGCGCTTGAGCCGCGCCTCTTCGACCAGCCGGATGATGTGCGCAAGGGTGGAATCGCCCGCGGGCTTGCTGGTCTTGAGCTCCAGGGAACCATCGCCGTTGATCGAGCCAGCAAAGACCTGATCCCCCGGCTCTTTCTCAACCGGCATGCTCTCGCCGGTGATCGGAGCCTGGTTGACGCCGCTTCTGCCCGCCAGCACCTCGCCATCGAGCGGGATGCGCTCACCGGGCTTGACCAGCACGCGCGCCCCGACCTCCACCCGCTCGGGCGCCATCTCCTGAACATCGCCACAACAGCTCAGTACCCGCGCCCTGGTGGGCGTGACCTCCAGCAGAGCCTCCAGGGCGCGGCGGGCACGGCCGACGCTCCACGCTTCCAACGCCAGGGACAGGGCAAACAAGAACGAGACGGTCGCGGCCTCGAACCACTCACCAAGGCCGATCGCCCCACCGACCGCCAGCACCATCAAGAGGTTCATGTCCGGCCGCAACCGTCGTACCGCATACACCGCCTTGGGCAACACCACGCCGCTGCCGAAACACACGGCTCCGGCGTAGAACAGCCGCGCCAGCCAGGGCATGGGCTGCTCGCCGAGCGCCCCCAGGGCGGCCGCGATGCCGCCTCCCCACAAACAATGGGTGGCGAATCCCAGCACCAGGCAAACAAGGCTCCCCAAACTGGGCAGGCTCCGCAGCCAGCGCTCACGTGTGCCTTGAACGACCCGCTTGCGGGCCTCCCAGGGCTCTGCCCGCATGCCCGTGCGTGCGACCGCCGCGATCAGGCTCTCTGCCGGCACAGCTGCCTCGGGGGCGACGTGCAGCAGGCCCTGCAGCAGGTCGAAGCTCAGCCTCTCCTGCCCACCGACCAGAGGCCCGAGCTCTGCGCGCAGCACGCCGACTTCTTCGGCACAGTCCAGACCGTGGACGCGCAGAACAATCGCGGGCTGGATTGTCTCGGCCATCTCACACCTCGAGCAGCACGACTTCCTGGCAGTCAGGACAACGCGCCTTGCGTCCGAGTTTGGCAGGCCGCACCTTGAGAACGGCGCCACACTTGCAAGAGATCTTGACCTTCTCGGCTGCAGCGGTTGCTGCCTTCGGCCGGGCCGAGGCTTTCTTCTTCTTGCCCGTCTCCGCGACCGCGGGCCGCTTGCCAGAAGCGACCTTCTTGGGCTTACCGGCCTTGCGCGACGAGGCCTTGCCCGTGGGGGCTTTTCCCGAAGCGGCCTGCTTGCCCGCTTTGCGCGAGGATTCACCCGCCGCAGCTTTCTTGGAGCCTTTCTTGCGCGCCTTACGCTGCTTCCGGGCTTGCTCGACGGCCTGCTCGAGCTCCTCGTGGGACTCACCCGCGTGCACTTCCCATATCGCAGCCATCACCGGCACGTTCTTCTCGATCGCGCTGCGCACAGCCCCCACGTCGATCATATTGGTCACTTCCCAGTGCAGGCCGTCGTCGCTGTAGCTGATGGGTGCCTTGGCACGTTTGGCACGTATGAGCTGTTTCTTGACCTCGTCCGCAAACAGCGCCTTGATCGCCGGCCGCTTCCGTCCGCTGACGGCGAACTCCTTATTGAACTTCGCGCCCCCGACCGGGAAGGTCTTCGACATGCCCAGCAGGCTGCCCAGCTTGTTCAATAGCCCCTTCTCTGCCAGGCTCAGCCCGAGCCCCAGAGGTTCGGGAAAGAGCATGTGGACGACGAAGAAATACTGGCGGCGCCTGCCCATACCGCGCCCGATGATCGAGATGTCTACCTGGAATCCCCGATAGAAACCAGCGACGGAGCCGAAGCTGAACAGCGTGCTGCCGCGGGCTTTGAACTTCAGCTTCAGACCCGCTGCGATCTTCCGCAGCTTGCTGTTGGAACCGCTGCGCTCCCAGATGTACACACCGACCAGGACCGCGACCGCCAACAGGACCAGCCCGAAAATCCCCAGCAGCTCCATGCCGTCGGAGGCCGCGAACAACACTCGTCCTGGCATCACAGGCCTCCCTTCGCCGCCCATTGCGCGGCCACCCAGCGCAGCTCCCGCGCGACGCCGGCTTCCACCCCTTCGGCGCGCAGTGATTCCGGCAGAACATGCCAGGTGTAGGTCTCGACTTCAAGGTGCGGCCGGCTTCGCAGCTCGGGCACGCAGGCCAGTGCCGCAAGCAGATCCGCCTGAGTGCTGCCCAGCGGGCCCTGTTGCTCGAAAAACAACGGCACATGAAAGTGCGTGCGCAGCTCGTCGGCCTGGCGGAAGGACGCGGGCAGCTGATCGAGATCGAGCGCCGCCTCGATGCGCCCATCAGCGAAGCGCGCGAGGGTCTGGTGCAGGTAGCGCGGCTCGGCACAAGCGAGCAGCGCTTGCCAGGCCCCCTCGTCTGCCGGACAGACACGCAGCGCCGAAGACAGCTGCAGTTTCGCCAGCCTGATCCCTGCCGCCTCGAGCGAGCGCAACGCTGCGGGCAGTGATTCAAACCCCACTGCAAGATGGCAGGTGTCGAAGCAGATGCCGATACGACGGCGGTATAGCTCCTCGGCGGCTCCTCTCTGCATCCCGCCCGCACGAGCCAATTCCGGCACTCCCGCCCGGGCTACCGCGCCCTGATAGAAGTCGATGACCTCCTGGCTGCTCTCCAGGGTCGTGGCAGGCTCGGGTTCGACCGCCAGCACCAGCTCGCGGCCACTCTCGCGGGACAGCCGCTCGAGTTGCCAGGCGAGCTTCCCCCAACCGGCAGCCAATGCCTCGAGCCGCCCCGGTTCACGACTTCCCGGACGGTAGCCGCCGGCCACGGTGCTGAGAGTCCCTGTCGCCCCCTCAGGCAACAAGCGCGCGAGCAAGCGCGCCGCACGCAACGTGTAGCTGCTGCGTGCCTCCTCCCACCAGGAGGGACGATAGACTCCAGCCTTGACCGTCGCACTGTGGAAGTCCCCGTAGGGAAAGACGTTGAGCGTGACTACGTGCTGGTCGCGCGCAGCCAGCTCCGCCGCGAAGGCCTCCAGCTCAGATTCCAACTCGGCGAGCAGGCTGTGGGGCCACCACAGCCCGAGCGGAAAGCTACCCTCGAACCCGCTCCGCCGCCGCACTTCCTCGACAGGGCCGGCGAGCACGGCCCGCAAGCCCTCATAGCTGCTATACGCGTGGACATTGGTGCAGTAGCTGAGAGGAAGGCGTGAACGCGTCTGCAAGGCCGCGCGCCGGTCATCGGACTGGGGCAACTGCGCCTCCCCGCTCACTCCGAATCCGCCAGCTTTGCTTCGAGGTTCCGCTTGAAGTGGCGCGCCTTCTCGTTCATCGGGTCGATGCGCAGCATCTCTTCTACTGCAAGCAGCGCGCCCTGTGCATCGCCGTCCTGCCGAAGACGGAACGAGGCGAGATTGTGCCAACCCAACAAGTAGTTGGGATGCCCTTGCAATAGCTGGCCCAGCAACCGCCGGCAATCTTCGACGCGTCCCTGCTTCAAGCGTACCTGCGACAGGCCGAGCGTCGCGTCAGCATGACCCGGCACACGCCGCAGCGACTCACCATACTCGTTCTCTGCTTCCTCGAGCTCGCCCTTGAGCAGCCGCATATCGCCACGCGTGCGATGGACATCGGCCCAATGTCGATTCAGCTGGGCTTCGTCATACGCAATCTGGGCCAGCTGGGCGGCGATCAAGCGGTCTTCTTCGCTGAGCTCCTCAGTCTCGCTCGCGCAGCCGACGAGCAGCAGGAGCGCCAAGCACGGCAGCATCTTCACGAATCGAACTCTCCCAGGAACACTTCGAGTTTCTTCGAGCGCACCGGGTGCTGCAGCTTGCGCAACGCACGGATCTCGATCTGACGGATACGCTCACGGGTCACATTGAACCGCTGGCCCAGCTCTTCGAGCGTGTAGCTGCGGCAGCCGATGCCGTAGCGCAAGACGATCACCTCGCGCTCCCGGTCGGTCAGGGTATCGAGGATCGAGGCGATCCGCTCGCGCAGCAACTGGCGCGAGATGCCCAGGGTGGGGCAGATGTAGTCAGGATCCTCGAGGAAGTCTATGAAGTTGCCCTCGCGCCCGTCCCCGAGCGGGATGTTCAGGCTGACCGGCCGGCGTGCCATCTTGACGACCATTTCGGCCTCGTCGAGCGGGATGCCGATGGCCTCGGCCAGCGTCTCCAAGCTCGGTGTGGTGCCGGTCTCGAGGTAGAGGGTGCGCGAGATCTCGCGCAGCTTGCCCATGGTCTCGGTCAGGTAGACCGGCAACCGGATCATGCGGGTCTTCTCAGCCAGAGCGCGCGTGATCGACTGGCGGATCCACCAGGTCGCATAGGTCGAGAACTTGAACCCCTTGCTGGCGTCGAACTTCTCGACAGCCCGCATCAGCCCGGCGTTGCCTTCCTGGATCAGGTCGAGGAAGCTGAGCCCGCGGTTGCGGTACTTCTTGGCGATGCTGACGACCAGCCGCAGATTCCCCAGAGACAGCTCACCCTTGGCCTTCCTGTACGCGGCGTAGTGTTCGCGGTACTTGCGGATGCGCTTGCGCAGCTCGTGGAACTTCTCCCAGGTCTGGGTCTCGAACGTCTGCACCTCTTCGGCGATCTTCGCGATCCGTCCGTAGCTGGAAGGGTCTCCTTCCCGCTTCAACACCCGGATCTCGATACGGCCTCTGCTGATGCCCGTCGAGATCTTCCAGAGCATCTGGCTCCAACGATCCACCCGGCCCACGTCCCAATCATAGCTATTGAGGATCTTGGCCGCCTCGAGCGCGTCGAGCTTGAGCTCTTCGCGCAGATTCATCAGGTCTCGGCGGTCGAGCTGCGGATCGAGGGTCTTGATCCAGGTGTCGTTGATCTGTCGCATCAGAGGCTCGAGCTCAACGAGATCGTGCCGCACCTTCTCTTGCGCCTGCTTCTTGCGCATCTTGTTCGGTGCGCGGAAGCCCTCATTGAAGGGGTATTTCTTCCGCAGGGTGTGCTTGATCAGCTCGATGGATTCTTCGGAGGCCAGTTTCGTGCTGAAGACCAGCAGAAACATATTCTCCTTATGGAAGTTCAGGGTGTTTGCCAGCTCGAGCTCCTGCTCTTTCTTGAGCAGGTTCATATGGCTCATTTCAGTGAAGTACTGATGGACCGCGTCTTCGGTGCGGGCAGAGCGCTTGGGGGGCGGAGCAGGCGCAGCCTCTTCCAGGTCGGCCAGCCCCGGAGGGCGGGTGGCCTCATGCACCTCTTCAGAACCGTAGCTCTCGTCGAGCAGCTCGATGCCACGGGTCTCGAGCTCGCCCAGAATGCGGTCGAGCTCTTTGGCGTCCCCAAGGCTCTCGGGGTACACCTCGCCGATGTCGTCGTAGGTCAGGAAGCCTTTGTTGACTCCCATGTCGACGAGCTGCTGGAAGCGCTTCATTTTCTTCAAGATGCAACTCCCCTGAGGACTCAATCGGACGTGATTTCTCGTTCACAGGCGGCCAGCCAATCTCTGAGCGCCTTATTTTGGGACTCGCTGCCGTCGATCGGCAGGCTGCCCAGATTGTCGAGGGCTGCTTCGGGCACCGGCGTCTCGGCCAGCGCCACCACAGCGCGGAAGCTGGCGTCTTTGTCGCCCAATGTCCGCGCTCCCCGCAAGCGTGCGATCACGGCCCGAAGCGCCGCTTTGTTGCCCCGCTCGCCCAGACAGGCGATCGCTTCGATGCGCACCTTGAATTCAGGATCAAGCATCAAACCTTCGAGCACCTCACGCGCATCCTTGCCCTCATGCGGCGCCAGACCACGCACAGCCAACATCCGCAGCCGGGCTTCAAGATCCGTGGCCAGAGTCTTCCACATGCCCACCAGCGTGGGCCCATTGGCCTCGAGCAGTGCGTAGACGCAGCGCATTCTTCCTATCGAATCGGGCTGCAGCGCGCGCTCAGCCAGCGGCCCGACACACAACTCCGGACGATACTTCGCCAGCGAGACCAGTGCCTGAACCCTGACCCGTTCGTCGGAGTCGGCCAGCAGGCCCTCCAGCCTGCCTACCACTGCCAGAGAATCATCCATCCCGCCCAGAGTCTGCGCCGCAACGATGCGCACCTCAGGACTGGTATCTTCGAGCAACGGATCAACAAATCGCGCTGTGTCGGGAAATTCCTTCAAGATCATCAGAGCGATGTTGCGGATATCGGCATTCTCGTCGAAACGCGCTTCGAGAGCCAGCTGCATGATCGCCGGGGCAGCTTCTGCCACGACGGGATGCTGGGTGCCCGCGGGCGCCCACACCAGTCGACTGAGAACGGTCAAGCCGCCATGACGCACGACCGTCTCTGGCGAGCCGCACACCACCAACACCGTCTCCAGGCTTGCTGTGCTCAAGTGCCGAGCCAGATACTCGTGGTGCTCCAGAGAGCTCTCATGCTCACCGGCGGCCCGCACAAGCAGGCTAAACAGGTCGGGATCGTAAGCTTCGCGCTGCGCCAGCTCGTTGGCCAGACTCTCCCACTCCTGGCCACGCTCGAACAGATGCTGCAATTGCGCTCGGTATTGCAGCCATGGCGACAGCCAGAAATGCGCCAGCACGCCCAGACCCACCAGCACGAGAATCCCCGCCACCAAGCGCTTGACCGTCCGTGCCTGTTGCTTGTCTCCCAGCCGCAGCAGGCGCTGCAGGGTGCCACCTCCGGTCTCGGGCGGACGCCGCCGCGTGGCTATGCGCCTCTTGGCGAGACGCCGGACGGGTTCTACCGCCTCAGTACCCCCCGTCTCGGGTGCCGGATCCTGGGGCGGGACCGCGCCGCTCATGGCATGCCGCGCTGCGCGGTCAGCGCAGAGATCTGGGCTTCCGCCTCCTCGAGCGCGGTATTGAGCCGGTCGACCTCGTCCTCCTTCTCGATGAACTTCTCCGTCAAGACATCAAGGTCCCGCTCCCGGCTCGCCATCAGCGCCTCGAGGGAAGCCAGGCGCTCAAGCACGGTCGCCGCGTCACGCGGCACGGCCCGATCGGTCTTGCGTGCTTCTTCGAGAACACGGCGTAAGCGCTGGTTCTCTTCGCGGGAATCGCGCAGCCGGGCTTCGAGCTGAGCGAGCCGCTGGTTGACATCCAACACCGGCTGACCGCGCTCTTCAGGCCGGCCCGGGACCTCGATCTCGAGGTTGTCCAGCACCTCGGCAGCCTCGGCTTGACTGAGCGCCACAACATCGAGCTCGAGTGTCGGGCTCTCCCAGGAATCGACCTCCTGGCTGTCATCGATGATGTCCTCGTCATGGGACATCTCCAGATCGATCTCGTCCGACGACTCGAAGATGCCGTCCAGGGAGTCATCGACGGCCCCCGCATCGCGAGCGATCGCCCGTGTGCGCGAGGTCAGGGCCTGGAACAGCCCAGTGCCCTTGCTCTCCGCACAAGGCGAGAAGCCGAGATCTTCGTCTGTGACCGGACGCATGCGGCCGGTCGCGGCTCGCTTGCTCGAGTCTTGCACGGCCGGCAACGCCTCGGTCTGTTCCCGTGGCTGTGGCGTGCGCCTGGGCGTGAGCTGGGGGGCATTGAGCTCCGTCTGCACGTCGTCTGCGTCAGCTTGCTGCTGCTTCCAACGCAGACTCTCAGCCGGAAACTCGATCTTGAAGGTGCGGGTCGTCTTTCGCCGCCTGCGTGAAGGCTGCGGCTTGTCGTTGCGCGAGTCCCCGATGCTCGGAATCTGCACCGATTTCAGCGGCGAGGTGTCGGTGGCAAACTTGGGAATCGAACGGCGTGTGGCAGAATGACTCTGGAATTTGACGCCCGCATCGTTCTTGACCCGAAACACCAGGTTCGTCTTGCCCAGAAAAATCAAATCCTCGTCCGACAGCACCTGCTTGGAGATGCGGATGCAGTTGACGTAGGTGCCGTTGCGGCTGTTGAGGTCTTCGATCCAGAAACGGTCATCCTTCTCGTAGATCGAGGCGTGTTGCCGCGAAATCCACGGATCTCCGACCGGAACGTCAGCCTTCTCGCTGTTGCCGAGGATTTGACGCTTCGGCAACAACTCGAGGACCTGACCCTCCCGACAACCACTCAGGATCTGGATGCTAGCCATGAGCTGACAAGGTCTTCCGAGCTGTAGATGGAGTAGGAACCCAATCTGCAGTGTAGCGTGTCACTGCGGGCGGGTCCAGAGCTTGCAGAAGCTCAGGCGCACGACCGAGCCCTGCGCCTCAATCTGCTCCGGGCCCCCGGGTTGGCAGTTGATTCCCGCGCTCGCATCGTCGAGAATCCGCGCCTGACCTGCCCCGCCCAAAAGGACACAATTCTCCCTTGATCTGGCTGCCCACTATTCTGTTGCTGTTGGCATGCATGCTACTCAGTGGCAGCTTCTCGGGGTCCGAGACGGCCCTGTTCTCGCTTACGGCAGACGAGCTGGAGCAAATGAGCCAGGGGAGCACGACAGAGCGAAACATCTGGCGGTTGCTACAGAATCCCCAGGCACTGCTGGTCTCGATCCTGTTTGGCAATCTGCTCGTCAACGTGTTGTTTTTCAGTGTGGCCGCGACCCTGGCAGGCAGCATCCATCAGAGCCCGGCGGTCGCAGGCGCAGTCAACGTGGGCTGTTTCCTTACGCTGCTGGTCTTTGGGGAGGTCGTGCCCAAGTCGATCGCGATCAACTCCCCACGCCCGATCGCAAAACTGGCAGTCTTCCCACTCAGCCTGCTGGTTGTCGTGCTGAAGCCCGTGCGCATCGTGCTCGAGACCCTGACAGAGAGTCTGACTCGTCCGATGTTTCGCCGCCTTACCGCTCCCCACATCACACAGGAAGATCTCAAGCTGTTGATCGAGATGATCGCCCACCACGGTGAGCTGAGCGTCTCAGAAAACACCTTCATGCGCCGCGTGTTCGAGCTGAAGGCGCTCAAGGTACGCGAGGTGATGGTCCCGAGGGTCGACCTGCCGCACTTCGACATCGAAGCGGACCGGGACGGTTTCCTCGAGCTGTTGTCCGAAGCGCGGGAGCGGTCTGTGATCGCGTACCGCCGCGACCCAGAGGACGTCGTCGGGATCATTCGAGCCAAGGCCGTGCTGCTCCAAGGGCTCAATCCCAGCCAGGCTGTACGCAAGGTGCTGTTCGTCCCTGAGCTGAAGAAGGTCGACAGCCTGCTGCGCCAGTTCCGCGACGAAAAGCTGAGCCTCGCCCTGGTGGTCGATGAATACGGCACTCTCGCCGGGCTGATTTCGCTCGAGATCATCCTCGAGTGGATTGTCGGGGACATCGCCGATGAGTTCGAAGAAGAGCTCCCCAAGGTGCGCACCGAAGCCGATGGCCGCTGGGTCTTGCGCGGCGATCTGCCGGTGCGCTCGTGGCGTGAGCTGATCGGCATCGACTTCGACGAGGCCCCTGAGATCGATACGCTCGGAGGGCTTGTGGCCCACCTGGCAGGCAAGATCCCGGAGACAGGCGACAAAGTTCGCCACGGAGACCTGCACTTTACCGTCCGTTCGGTGCGCAAAGGCCGGATCCTGGAAGTCAGCCTCGAGCCCCTGGAAAAGGAGGCCTGAAGTGGAAGCCCTGATCAGCCTTCTGGCTCTGACCGGCGGGGTTTTCCTGGCGGCGTTCTATGCGGGTGCTGAGACCGGTACCTATTCGCTCAACCGCATGCGCCTGCGCCTGCGCGCCGAGCAGGGGCAGGCCTCGGCGGTGACCCTGCGCAACTTGCTGCTGCGGCCTGAGACCGTGATCGCGACCACCCTGGTCGGCCACAACCTGGCCGTCTGGTTCGCCACCAGCTTCACCACCATGGGCTTCAGCCGTTGGTGGCCCGGACAAGCAGAAGCGTTAACCAGCTTGACCCTGAGCCCCGTGCTGTTCGTGCTGGCCGAGGTGGTGCCGAAAGAGCTCTTCAGACGCCAGGCCGACGTGCTCGCCTACGAATCGGCGCGCACGCTGCGATGGTCGCAGCGGGCCTTCGCGCTGCCCGTATTCGTTCTGCGGCAGCTGGCACTGGCACTCGGCAGGCTCTTCGGCAGCAAGACCCGTGAGACCGAGCAGGTGTTCTCACGCGTGCGGCTGGTCTCCTCGCTTGGCGAGGGGCGCGCGGTCGGGGTCTTGACAGCCTTCCAGAGCGAGATGGCACACAATATCGTCAACCTGCACCAGCAAGAGCTGCGCGAGGTGATGGTGCCGCTCGAAGACGTGGCCATGCTCTCGAACACACGCACGCGGGCCGAAGCACAAGAGCTGGCCAAGCAGCGGGGTTTCTTCCGCTACCCGGTCTACCGCGGCGAGCAACACAACATCGTCGGCGTGGTCAACATCCTCGACCTGTTCCTCGATGACAAGCCGGGCCTGACCATCCGCAACTATGTACGCGAGGTGCCGAAGGTGCCTGTGAACGCGGGACTCGACCAGGCGCTGACGCTGATCCGCGCCCAACGGCAACCCCTGGCCGCAGTCGTCGACAGCCACGACCGGGCGCTCGGGATCGTGACGGCCAAGGACCTGCTCGAAGAGATCACCGGGGAGTTGGCGCGGTTCTAGCGGGATGCGACACTCTCAAGACCCCTTGCCCTTGCCCTTGCCCTTGTACTTGCC
Source organism: Planctomycetota bacterium (assembly GCA_029260765.1). Lineage (GTDB taxonomy): Bacteria > Planctomycetota > J058 > JAJDCP01 > JAJDCP01 > JAJDCP01. The sequence continues at coordinate 29,072 of JAJDCP010000092.1, read as the reverse complement.
CGGCTCCTCCATCCGTCGACCTTAGTCGCGGTCTCGTTCGATTTCTCTGCGGTGTTCGAAGTAGGATAGCGCTGCATGGGTTGCGGCCTCTGGTGTTTTCGCCTGGGTGTCGGGCTTTCGGAAGGCTGGGGGTTACTTGGCGACGTCTTGATGGGCATTCGGTCGTTGGCGGCTTGAGTCGGAGGCTGAAGAAAGTCGTGGGTTGCCGGGCGCCCCGACGGTGTGTGCGGGCGCCGGGTTGGTAAGTCGTCGTGGTTGAACGCGGCAGCGAAGACGGAGTCGAGCCCGGATCCGGATCCGTGGCCGGATCCGGTTCCGGTTCCGGTCCCGATCACCGGATCTCCGATTTCCGAGAGCAGAGATCCGTGGGGACCGAAGACCGTGAAGACCGAGCCCGAGGTTGGCTGACGATCGCGGTGCGCGGTGCACTTCGGTGGTTGCTTCAGGGTCACTGCCGGGTTGGGCTTGTCTGGCGCTGTCCCGGGCGGAGCAGGCCGGGTTGGGTCTGAGTTGGGTCTCTCAGCGAATGCTACTTGGGGGTTATGTTCGCTTCCCTCTTCTGTCGGCATCGAGGCTGAGCCTGTCGCCTTGCCTGGGAAAGCGCTGACCGACTCGGTCCACGGTCCTCTCGGTCCACGGTCCTTTCCGTCCACGGTCCGCTCGGTCCGCTCGGTCCTCGAAGTCGGCAACCGGACCTCGGTCCTCGGCCATCGCCGCTCGGCCCACCGCAGTCGGGGTCGCAACCGGATCCGCAACCGGATCCGCAACCGGATCCGGACCAAGCCGATGCCCTCCAGCCTCAGCGACTCTGCCCCGTCAACCCCCCGACCTACTACGCGCTCCAGTTGATCGCAGCCTTGCGACCGCTGATCGTCAAGCTCGCCCGCCTGGACAAGGACCTGGCTCGGCAACTCCGCCGAGCCGCCTCGTCCATTCCGCTCAACCTCTCCGAAGGCAGCCGTCGAACCGGCGGCGACCGTCTTCACAGCTTCCACCTCCGCCAGCTCCCTCGTTCCTCGGAAGCTGCCGATCGGCCGCTTCGCTGAGCAGCTGGCAGCGCCGAGGAAGTCCTGGCCGTGATCAAGGTTGCCATCGCATGGCAGTACCTCAACACCGCAGAGACTGCGTCTGCTCTCGAGCTGCTCGACAGAGAACAGGCAATGATCTATCGCCTGATCCATGGCCGTGCCGGCAAGCCCTGACGGGCCGGCCTTCGGCCGGCTCTCAGCCGGCCTCCAGGATTCGCATCGCCTCCATCTCAGCCAACAATACCGTCTGGCCGCAGAGCCTTCCGCCTTGGCCCGGCGCCTGCTTCTTCTCCATGCAAGCGTTCAGCTTGTGGTACGCGCCCCCATCCGGCTCGCGTGGCAACCGCCGGGCCAAGGCTCCAGGTCGCCTGCGGCGACGGCCAGACAGAGACATTTGCTGAGTTCTTGAGTTGATTGTGGACGTCTGTGGCAAGACTTGAGGGTCTTGAGGTTGTCGGCTTGAAGAGGAGCTTGGGGTTGGGTGCTGGTTCAGGTCGCGCGGCCTTGGTGGGGCCGTCCTCGACTCCGATCGCGATCGCGATGACCGAGGAGCGATCGGCGACCCCGATCCCGACATCGACAGGCACGTGGCAGGGTCGCGGGCTGCCGGTCGCCGACGAGTGAGCCTCGCACGAGTTTGCGCCGGGTAGTCAGCGCCCCCGCGACGACCCTCCCCAAGCCCGCACGAACACGACCTGCGTGCGGCCCGGCTCGTCGTCGTAGGCTCGGCGGTGATAGACGAACATCGGAACGCCGGTCAGCGGCCATGGAACGTCGAGCACGTAGCGCCGCGACGAGCTCGGGGGCGGTGCGCCATCGCTCGCGGCGACCGCGAGCAGAGTCTCGACCTCGCACTCGATCGAGACGGTGTCGCCGAGGGGTAGGACGGTTAGGAAGCTCTCCGCGGTACAGTACTCGAGGCCACGGCGGCGCATTAATGATTGACCTTGCGGGCTCCGTTCTTGTCCTTGACGAGGTTGACACTCTGCAGCGTCGGCACGCCGTCCACGAGGACGTAGAGGAGGACATTCCTCACGTCGGAGAGGTCTTTGCCGACAAGGTTCGGCTCGAAAGCGACCCCGATGCGCGCGAAATCGAAGTCCTTCCCGAGAACCTCGAAGACCCACTCCTTCTGCTCGCTGAAGGTCTGCTCGCGTTTGGATTCGGGCCAACTCTCCACGGTGCCGACGAGGGAGACCTTCTTGAAGGCTTCGAAGTCATCCTCTCGGATCGCCTTGAGCCAGGCCAGGACGATGGCCGCCATCGGGTCGTGGTGCGGCAGCGGCTCGGGAAGCCCCCACGCGGGCTGGACGTTGCCCCCCGGATCGGTCTCTGAGGTTGAGGCGGGAGTATGCTGCTCGGCTGGACGACCGTCCTCGTCCGCGTCGCCGCACCCGGCGAGAAGCCCCGCGAGGAGTGCGACCATCACCTTCAACGAAACGGCTTTCATGGGACCTCCGGCACGGCTACAGAAAGGAAATGGACCGCTCCGGGACACATGATGGCACCCCGTCATTCTCTCATGGTACACAACGGACGTGCCTCCTGCAGGCTCCCCCTCGACGTGGGCCTCGATGTCGGGCGGAGGCCGGTTAGGGCGGAGGCCGGAGCGGCAGGACGGGGTTGTAGGGATCGCGCTCGTCTCTGGTCTTGTCATGCATTGCCCATGCCACTGGTCCTTCGGCCGACGGCAGGGCGACTGGGGCGCGGATGGCCAAGGCAGCCGTAAAATTGTCTGGCCTCGTCTCCTGGACCGAGGCCGAGGCGGAGGGCCGATCGCGAATGCGCCTGCGATCCCGGTGTCGATCAGGCCTAAGGCCGCCCGTTGGATCGACGACGAGCCCCTACGCGTGGCGGGGAGGAGGAGGACGGAGTCCATGCCGTGCCGCCGCAAGAACTGGCCCGGAATCTGAGCGAAGGTACTATGGGTTCTCTCAGACGTTCACGGCACCCGTCGGCGAATTCGCGTTCCGTGAGACAGTCTCACAACGCCTCTACTACAACTACAAGATCAAGACTGTTGAAAGCGACTGAGAAAACCCACTAGGCGTCTGCGACCCAACGCAGCGCCCGACGGGCTGCCTGGCGCACTGCCAGCCGACGGTCGGAGCAGAGCGGCGGCGACGCCTTGGCCGTGGACGAGCCGGCGGACGTAGTAGGGCATCCAGGACTCTGCGCGCACGCTCCAGCCCTCGGTAGTGTCGAGGAGCAACCACTCGTCGGCGGTGCGCGGCACATACAGATGCATCGGCCGGGCGGCGGCCTCCAGGGCCAGATCGACCCGACCGCGTTCAAGCAGCGCCCGCAGCGCTGCACCGACCACCTCCCCGGCAGGGTCCTCGCGCAGCGTTTGCTCGAGGGCTTGCAGGCTGGCATCGCTGGTGAACCCGCCGAGGACCTCGGCGCAGGCGGCGCGTACGGTCGCGTCCTGGTCGTCGGCGAGGCGCGCGAGCAGCAGCTCCTCGGTCGCCTCCGCAGGCCGGCCGGTCAGTGCCCGGTTGGCCTCCGCCCGCACCTCGGCAACCGCACAGGTCGCGGCAGCCATCAGAGCGGCCAGCGCGGGCCCTCCCGGATCGTCGCCCAGCCGAGCGGCCGCGCATACCCTCTGCGCGCTGACCACGGAGTCGCGCAACACTTCGAACGCAGGCCCGTCGATGGGTAACTTCGGACGTCCGACGCGTAGGACTTCGGCTGCACGCCCGCCCCGGACTTCGTCACCAGAGCGCGTCCCGCGGGCGTGCCGATCCGCTCGAGCACAACCGCGGCGAGCTGACGCGCGCGCTGGATGCCGTGCATCTCCCGAAAGTGCTTGGGCGACCGCAGGGTGCGCATCAGCTCTTCGCCGCGTGCGCCCGGCAGGTCGGGGCGCAACGTCGCGAGCTCTGCGCGCTGCCCCACGTCGAGGTCGAAGAAGGCGGCGACGAAAGGCGCGGCGCAGCGGCCCACAATGCGCGAGCCCTTGCAGCAGATTGCGCCGGCTCTCGCCAGCGGTTTTGGGAAGCTGCTCGAGAATGGCGGCGACGGCCAGCTCCGGCCGGCTGCTCCGAAGCTGCGCCAGACTCAGGGCTGCGAGCATCAGGCTGTGATTGTGGCTGGTGAGCATCTCCTCGGCCAGCACGCGGGCGCGTTCCTCCGGGGACAAGAGCGTCCACAACAGCTCCAGCATGTTCGACTCGTCCTGGTAGCTGGCAAGACGGTCGCGTAGATAGTCGCGGACCGTCTCGCGAGAGCCGCCGATCTCGAGCAGGGTGCGGGCAGCGTAGCGGCCGGCCAGCGCCTCTCCGACCATGCGGGCTTCGACGGCCGGGGCCGCGGCGGCCCCACGCAATCCCTGCTCGGCCAGCCACTCGAAGTCGGACAGCTCCTTGGAAGACCCCTCCGCGAGCGTGCCCGCGACCAGCGCGATCAGGCTGTCGGACGGCTAACCGACCGCGGCCAGGGTGCGATAGATGGCCGGGCCAAAGCGCTCGGGGTCTTTGAGCAGCGCTACCAGGTGCGGAACCGCGGGTCGGCCCTCGGGCCCGAGCTCCCGTAGCTACCGCATGGCGTCGCCGTTCCTCGACAGGTCGGCGATGATCCGTTCCAATTCCAAGCCGTCGCGAGGCGACTTCGCAGCGGGCGGCACGAAGACCAGGGCCAGGCCGACGGTGAGGGCGGCGACGGCCAGGATCGCCACGATGATGAGCCGCTGCTTCATGTTTCCCCCCAAGAAAAAAAGCGCCCGTCAGAGTGCGACGGACTGCTAAAAGGACAGGATTGGAGATCGGGCTTCCACCCCCCCGAAATCCTGCTCGCGCAGCATACTGGGACCGCCGCGGGGCCACAAGTTGCCATTCGCGGCAGAGTGAACCCAGCCCTCGTGGTGTCATTGCCATCGGTGGGGACTTGTCATTGTCGCTGGGCAGATACGCAACGCCAGTCCCGCTTCGACCTGGACGTCGGGTGTTCGTCTCAGCTGCAGAGGCTGCCAGGCTTGCGCCTACCCGCGTCCCCAGCTCTGGGTTCGTTCGCTGACGGAGCAGGCGGCGCCCCACAACGACTCAGGACACGGCCCGACACTCAGAGGTGTCCTTTTCCAGAGACAGGACCAACTGGGTCGGCAGGCCGGCGGAGCGCTTGTTTGGCTAGCCGAGAAGGGGTGTCATTGCCTGGAGACAGCCTGTTTCTGCACGGAGTCAGGCCAAACAAACCGAGATGGCGCTACTTTCCGCAGTGGAGCCGGCTCAATGCTGCCGGATTGTGAGCGGCCTCGGCTGCGGCGGCCAGCCCGGGATGCGACGCAAACCGCTTTCAAGTAATGACTTGCGAAGATCGGCCAGGCTTCGGCATTGGGATTGCTGAGTCCAGGCTGTCGTCAGTCCACAGCAACGGGGAGGACCGGCGAAGGATAGAAGCACCGCTGCCAGGGTCCACCAGAGCCGAGAAAACATGTCACACGATACTACACTCCGCGTAACCTCGAACAGCCTGCGAGCAGGGGTGAGGATCAGTACGGGACGTTTCGTTCGTCTCGTTGTCTCGAGCAACCAGACGCACCCCCAGGAGCCGCAAACCTGCCCTGGGCTTCCGTCCCTGGACGGAACCACATTCGAGCTGGAGGCGCTGCCGTTTCCGAGTTTCGATGGGGCCTCCTTCAAAGTCGAGCCCGCCCCTTTCCCGAGCTTCGATGGGGCTTCGTTCAAAGTGGAGCCGACCCCCTTCCCGAGTCTCGAGCTCCAGTCCTTCAAAGTCGAGCCCGTACCTTTCCCTAGTCTTGAGCTCGCAACGTTCAAAGTGGAGCCGGTCCCCTTCCCGAGTCTCGAGCTCGAGTCCTTCACAGTGGAGCCCGTACCCTTCCCGAGCCTTGATGCGGCTTCCTTCACAGTGGAGCCCGTACCCTTCCCGAGTCTCGAGCTCGAGTCCTTCACAGTCGAGCCCGTACCTTTCCCTAGTCTTGACGCGGCTTCCTTCACAGTCGAGCCGGTCCCTTTCCCGAGCTTCGAGCTCGAGTCCTTCAAAGTCGAGCCCGTCCCGGCCAGGACGCCAACCCGGCCCCGGGTCCCTGGTCTGGACGTGGCCTCGTTCAAGGTTGCCATCGCATAGTCGTTTATATGAGCACGTGCATCGCCAGCATCGAATAAGGCAACGTGCCAAGGAGAAGTCATGACTGAACCACTCGCAGTGATGCCCGGCCAGCTGATCAAGCTATCCGTCAAGATCAAGGACTGGACCCCAGGAGCCGGCGCGAACTTCAGCCACCTGCACTGGTGTGCGTTCGCCCAGGCTGGGATACCAGGCCATGCTCCGATCACGAGTGGCAACGTGGCCATCGCCTCGGTCTGGGAAAAATGTACCGAACCGGGGTTGTTCCAAAACATCGTCCTCCAGGTTCCCGTCGCCATGCCGGGGCCGTGCTATGTCTTCATGGCACTAGGGCCCCACAAGCTCCCCGACCGGGACCCCAACAATAGAATCCAGCCGGGTGAACCGTCTCGCGAGCTGAGGATCCTGCGCGTGCCCGGGACCTGATCGCGCGGGTCGCCTCATTTGCCGCCATGTGTTGTTTCGACAGCTCAGGGTGAGCGCTGGCTCTCCCGCCATCTTCATCGAGCCTTCACCGCCTCGCCGGCACGGCCGCGCTCCTCTCTGCCGATGGTCCGCAAGGCCTCGATCTTCGCGGCTGACTCACGAGCTATTCGCGCTCCTGTAGTGATCGACGTCGAGCCCGTGGCGGTTGATCAGTTTGTGCAAGAAAGTGCGCCGAATCCCAGAAACCCGCGCTGCCTGGGAGATGTTCCCGTCGGAGACCCGCAGCAGCTCCTCGAGGAAGTCGTGCTCCAGACGCTGCGCCGCGCTCTCCTTGACCCTCTTCAGTCCCTCGGCGGTCAGCTCTCCGAAGGCGGGCTGACCGCCCCCTTCTTGCTTGATCTCTGGAGGCAGCAAATCCGCATCCAAGGCATCGCCCATCGCGAGAATGCAGCCCCGTTCGATGAGGTGCGCCAGCTCCCGCACGTTGCCAGGAAAGGAATACCCTTGCAGGATGCGGCGGGCCTCGGGCGTGAGCTGCAGGACCTTCTGGCCGGGTCTCTGGTACTGGCTGAGGAAGTGGTTGACGAGCAGATCGAGATCCCCGCGCCTCTCGCGCAGCGGCGGGATCTCCAGCTCGACGACTTTCAGCCGGTGGTAGAGGTCGCGGCGGAAACTGCCCTTCTTGATCCCCTCGCGCAGGTTTTGGTGAGTCGCGGCGATGATCCGGGCATCAACAGTCTTGTTCGCATCCGAGCCGATGCTCTGGATCTCGCCATTCTCCAAGAAGCGGAGCAGCTTCGTCTGCACCTCCAGCGTCAGCTCGGCGACCTCGTCGAGGAAGAGCGTGCCGAGATGCGCCGAGGTGATCCGCCCGGCGCGCGCCGTCCGGGCTCCTGTGTAGGCCCCCCGCGCATGGCCGAAGAGCTCCGACTCGAGAAGCGAGCTGGGCAGGGCGGCGCAGTGCACAGCGACAAAGGGCTGATCGCGACGGGGACTGTTGTGGTGGATCGCTTGGGCGATCAGCTCCTTGCCCGTTCCTGTCTCACCCAGGATCAAGACCGAGGCGTCGGAATCGGCGACCTGGGCGACCATCTTGAGGAGTCTGAGCATGCCCGGATGCTGAGTGATGATCCCCTGGAACTCGTGGCGTGCGCACAGGTTGCGCTCCAAGGCCAGGTTGCGCTCCCGCAGGTTTTCTCGCTCGAGAGCCCGACGCACGTACGTGCCAGCAATGGCGGCGAGCTCGTCGAGAAAGCTCCGCGCGTGAGGTTTGAAGTCGCCCTGCCCTCCACAAGTGTCCAGGTAGATCACGCCATAGATCGTGTCTTTGTCCCGCAGCGGCGCGACCAACACCGCGCCGCTCTCCATGCCCTGCAGGCTCTCTGGCGAAATCCCGGGGTGGCTGAGCAGGTCGGGCAGAAAGAGCAGTTTCCCAGTGTGGAACACCACCCGCACGAGGCTGCGGCTGAAGCGGTGCACCTCGTTCTCACTCTGCTCTGCGTGGTAGCCGACTTGATGCAGGTCTTCGAAGGAATCGCCCTTGCGTGAGACAATATAGCCGCGCAGGGCGCCTGTGGCTTCGACAGCCCGCTCGAGCAGCCTCTTGCTCAGCGCCTCGAAGGCATCCTCCTTGAGCAGGATCTTCGAGATCTGATAGAGGGTTTGGTAGAGACCTGCGTCCTTTGCGGGGGCCATCGCGCACCAATGTTTGTTTGAGCTTAGCCCGCTCCCAGGTTTGGCTCAAGCGCCATTGCTGCAGCGAGCGGAAATGCCTCGATCGAAAGATGCGTTCGATCGCCAGGTGATCACATGGTACAACCGAACAAGATCCGACCACGATCGGCGTGGGCTCAGGGGTCGATAGCGCCCAGGGGCATTCGGCCGATCATGGTCCCAGCCCTGGCCGGAGCCATCAGCTTGGATATCGAACACCTGCGCGCGAGTTGGCACGGGCTTCTGGGTCAAGACCCCGAAGGGCTGTCCCTGCCCACCGAGGCCACGTACAAGCCGGGCATCTCCGAACCCGAAACCACGGCCCCGGAGACCCCTGGCGAGGAACCGACGTGCGAATCGGTCCCGAGCTTTCCCGGTTTTGAGGCGCTCGAACAGATCGGGCGTGGTGGCATGGGCAGGGTGTTCCGGGCCCGCCAGAACAGCCTGCGCCGGGATGTTGCCATCAAGTCTCTGACGCAGGCTACGCCGGCTCACAAAGCCCGTCTACGACGTGCTTTTCAGGCCGAGGCGCTGACGTCCGGTTGCCTGGAGCACCCCAACATCATCCCAGTGCACGAATGCAGTCGAACGGCCGATGGCGACCCTTTCCTGGTCATGAAGCTCGTGGCCGGAGAGGTCTGGGAAAGCCGATTGCGCACAGCGGGTCAAGACTCCGATCAGGTCGCAGAGCTGCACATCCTTTTGACCGTCTCGAATGCCGTGGCCTTCGCTCACAGCCGCGGCGTCGTCCACAACGACCTCAAACCCCAGAACGTGATGATCGGCGCTTTCGGCGAAGTGCAGCTGATGGATTGGGGGCTGGCGGTCTCCATAGCCGACGACGCCCAGAGCTCCGGGCTCAAACACCGCTCAGAGATCATCCAGCCTTGTGGCACACCGGCGTACATGCCTCCAGAGCTGGCCCTCGGAGATGGTCCGGGAATCGGCCCGTGGACCGACATCTACCAGCTCGGCGGCATCCTCTATCGGATTCTCAGCGGCAAGCCTCCCCACGCCGGCAAAGACTTCTTGGAAGTCCTGACATGCGCCACATTCGGAGACATCGCGCCACTTCCAGAAGACCTTCCCGCGGGACTGCGGAGCATCTGCACAAAGGCCCTGGCGACGGCGCCGGAGGACCGGTACGCCGATGTCCTGGAGTTCCAGGAAGCGCTGCGATCCTACCTACGTCACCGCGAGAGCCGGTTGATCAGCGAGGCGGCGGCGCGCAAGCTCGCTGATTGTGCGGCACGCATCTCGTCCGCAAAGTCGCTGGAGCGGGAAGCCCGCAGCCAGCTGTACAGCGGCTTCGCCGAAGCCGTGGCTGGCTTCGAGCACGCGCGTCAACTGTGGCGGGAAAACCACGCTGCCACTGAGGGATTCTGCCAGGCACGCATGAAGTATGCGGAGGCAGCTCTTGCCCACGGGGACCTCGTGCTCGCCGAAGCCCAGCTCGACCTCCTTGGAAGGGAGGAACAGGCATCGCGAGCCGAGGTGTCTGCCCTGCGCGCCGCCTTGGAGGAGAAACGACGCGATCGCAGCAAGCTCAGCCGGCGCAACCGTCTGGCGACAGTCCTGTTCGTGGTCAGTGCCCTGGTGCTGGCTTGGTGGGGCTACTCCTTTTTCGGCCCCGGCACCCTGGACGTCAGCACGCAGCCACCCGGCGCGACGATCCTGGTCGACAATGAGGTCCGCGGCATCACCCCACAGCGCCTCGACGACGTCCAGAGTGGGCGGCACCTGCTGGAGCTGCGGCTCTCCGGCTACGAGAGCGCCAAAGATCTGCTCAACCTGCAGGCAGGACAGTTGCTCGAGGTCGACCGCAGCCTGCGTCGACAGAGCGGCTATCTCAACCTGAGCTCCGCGCCGGCCCGGGTGTCCCTCGACCTGCTTTCTGACAGCGGCGATACCGTGCGGCTCAGCTCGCCTGCGGAACGGGTCTCGCTGCCCATCGGGCGCTACCAGGGCAACGCCTCCTTGGTCGACCATTTCGAGCGTTCCACCAGCTTCGAGATCGAGACGGGCCGCGTGACCCACGTGTATCTGAGCTTGAATGCGCGCACGCACTGGCAGCAGCGGCTGGGCAAGCACCTGACCGATGTCTGCATAGGCCGCCTCAACGGCGATGCCTGGCCCGACGTCATCGCCACCTGCGAGCTGCCACCACGGATCTACGCCATCGACGGCAAGCGTGGCGATCTGATGTGGATGCAGAGCTTCGAAGGGCGTGAAGACCGCGATCCATGGAGCATGCGAGCGGTGATCGCCGACCTGGAGGGCGATGGCGCAGCGGAGGTCGTGCTGCCCGACCCGGGGACGGCCAGACTGCTGATCTACGACGGGGCAGGCAGGCAGGTCAGCGAGCTGGACGCCGTCGGACTCTGGGTGCTCAATGCCGGCCCGCTGCGAGGCCCGGAGGACGCCTTGCTCGTGGGTACCGACGACGGCCTGCTGGCTCTCGCAGGCTGCAGCGGCGACACCCTGTGGGCGCTGAACCAGGGCGGGCCGCCGGGGCTACCGGTGCGGGCGCGGCTGAACAGCGACGCGGTGCCCGACTTCCTGGTCACGCTGCGCGGCGATGAGGGTCGTCTGGAAGGGATCGACGGGCGTGACGGCAGCATACTCTGGCGGGCGCCCGTGGTTGGAGAAAGGGCTGCGGTGGCGGTGGACGTCGACGGAGATGGCTTGCACGATGCAGTGCAGGCCGCCACGGACGGGAATCTCACTGCGGTCAGTGGTAGAGACGGGGCTATCCTGTGGCGCTTGCGACTGAGCCAGGGCTCGCTCCGGCCCTGGGGCAGCGCAGGGGACGTCGATGGCGATGGCGAGCCGGAGATCGTGCAGGGCGGCGCCGCGGGAGGCGGATTGAGGATCATCGACGCACGAAGCGGCAAGCAGCAGAAGCAGTTGGAAAAGCTGGACACGGGCTGGGTACGGCCGGTGATCTGCGACCTGAACGGCGATGGCCGTGCGGACGTGATCGCGTCCGACGGCGGAGAACTGGTGGCCCTGGATGCCGTGAGCGGTCGACGCTTGTGGACACTGCCCCGCAGGTCGGCGCTGATCAGTCTACTGCTCGCCGACCTCGACCTGGATGGCAGGCAGGATATCGTCACGGGCGACCGCACTGGAGTGGTTCGGGCGGTCCTGGCCGGGGAACACCCGGTGCTCTGGCGGAGTCGCGACGGCGCATGGAATAGCAATCAGCTCATCGCGCTCGAGGGCCGCATCTTCATTCCCGGGTCCGGCGTGCGCGTCCTGGGCTTTGATGGTGTCCGTCAGCAGATCTGGGACGAGGACAGCGAGATGTTCTGCATCGCCGCGCAGGATCTGGACGGCGATGGCAGCGCGGAGCTCGCCGCGGTGGGCAAGCGCGGCCTGCACCTGCTCGGTGGTCGGCCGCTACGCGAGCTCTGGCGGGTCCCAGGCGGAGGCCACGTCGAGGTTCCCCTGTTCGCCGACGTCAACAACGACCACACCGCGGACATCGGCGTGGGCGTTGGGGGCCGGTACGGCTTCTACGATGGCCGCGACGGCGCAACGTTGTGGAGTGACTCATTGACGTTGACGACGCATAGCACAGCGCTGTTGCACGCGCAGGTGCTTTTCCTGCCCACCAAGGCCGGCTTGAGTCTCAGGCAACTCGCCAGCGGCCGGCAGCTCGCGCTCTGTCGCACGCGCGATTGGCCCACGTCGCCGCAACGCTCCGCCGCTGGTCAGATCATTTTCGGAGACCAGGCAGGCTGGCTCTACTGTTGGGACAGCAGAAGCGGCTCGCTGCGCTGGGAGCGGCTCTTGGACGGGGCGCCCACCCCCTTTGGAGCCGGCATCAGCGAGAATCTTGCCATCGTCGCGAACTCGAGTGGCTCCGTCCACGCCCTGGACATAGGGAGTGGCGAGCTGTGCTGGTCGCTGCAATTCGAGGGAGAGGTGTGGTGCAGCGATGCCGCCACCAGCGAGCTCGACGGCACGCAGGTGGCGGCGCTTGTGTCGGCGAACGGCCTGGTCCTGGTGCTGCGCTGTACGGACGGCGCCGAGATCACGCGCTGGCGGGTGCCCGACCTGATCGGCTGGCAGCGACTGACCTGGCACGACCTGGACGGCGATGCGCGCCCGGAGCTGCTAGTGCTGACCCGCGACGAGCTCGTCTACGCCCTGAGCTTCAAGCCCAGCCGATCCGAACCCGTGTTTTGGCCCAACGGGCAGGTGAGCAGCCTTGAGGAAGCGCGGGCGCGAGCACCGGGGCTGCGCTAGTCTAGAGTTTGGCGCTTTGTGGCGCTTTGTGACGCTTGCGGCACAAAGCGCCAAACTCTCCCGCGTTGCCCACGGGAACCCACCGTCTACGAACCCAATGTCGGGCGAGCTTGCGAGCCGACATTGGGTGAGCACACTAACGCTCGGCAAAGGACTGTCAGGCTGGCTTGGGTTGACGCCGTGACTTTTCTCGCACGCCTTCCCTCCCTCCAGAAACCACGCATTTGATGTCCAACGTAGCAACCCTGAGGCCGTTCAGGCACGCTGAAGATTGTTGTTCTGAGCCATCCAATGCCGTGAGATCACGGACCTTGACGCCAAGGCCAAAGTCTCGTACCCATGTGCTCACCAGCCAGCGCGTAGCATCCAAGCGCATTGCACACGGCGAGAGGAAGTAGCTCCATGACTCCCACCCGGAAGAATTGGGTTCTGGGCATCGTGTTCGTCCTGGTGCTTGCGAGCCTCTTCTTCGCGCTGATCCTGGTAGAGAGCTCCATGCAATCTCGGGCGCTTGGCAGCACCTACCTCAGCGTCCTGACACGAACGCATCCGCTGCGGCGCGGAGCCAGAATCTGCAGGATCCGCTTTTCGGTCGCGATCGCTGAGGGTAGCTTCGAGACGCTCAACTGGACTGAGCTCGGCCGGGCTGCGGTCCTTCAGACCCAATACCGGGGCGAATGGTCAGGATTCGAGCTGGGGACGGGCCTCGCGACGTCCGGACTCACCCCCGCAGCCGAGTCGCTCGAGGTCACACGCTACCGAGATCGCTGGGGGAACCATTTGGCGAGTATCCGGTCGGACGGCTTCAGACTCTGCGGATTGGCCGGACGGGGCTTTCCCTCGGCCATCGATCGACTCGCCTGGCAGCGAACGCGGCGCCTGGTGTGGTCCGTCGACTACTATGTCGAGTCCGATGGCGTGCTTCCGGACTCCATCAGGGTCGTAGCCGACTTCAGCGACCTGGGCCTCGAGGCGAGCCTCCAGGAAGTGGTGGCCGTACCGATCGCTGGTTCAGACGCGCCCCCAACAGCATTCCGCTGAAGGGCTTGGCAGCAGCGCGGCGACGAACCCTGGCAACGACCGCGAAGCTCGATTTGGGAGGAATCGAGACCGCGGCTTGCGCGCACCGTTCCTATAATAGGATCACCACCATGCCCCTGCGTCGAGGAACAGCATGTCCATCAGTCCGCAACAGGCAGCCACCGTTCTCAAGAAACTGCGCTTCGCAGGCAATCGGCTCGACCGCAAGCTGAACGCCCACCTCCTCCGCACGGTCCTGATCCTGGTCGACGAGCGCTGCAAGCCTCTGACACTCGTCGACCTGCTCGCCACGAGCGGCCCCGTCAAAGTCCCCATCGCTCAGGGCGCCGAAAACAAGCTCAGGGACCGCCAGGACAACAACACCGCGCGCGCCATCATCGCTCTCAAAGAAGCGATCTGGACTGCGCTCGAGCCGCTCTGGACGACGGCCGTGCGGGACAAGAGCAGGTCCCTCAAAGGCGATGCCAAGGCGCAGCTGGCGGACAACAGCAATACCCCGCCCAAAGTGCTCGACGAGCTGGCGAACGACGGCCGCTACCTCGAAGCGGTGCTGGGAAACAGCGCGACCCCGAAGTCGACCCTGATCCGTGTCTACAACGACAAGAAGCTCGCCGTGGTGGTCGCGAAGACGGGCCGACCGAGCAGGCAGATCACGCTGATGTATCTCGCCGCGCATCCCAACCTGCCGCTCGAGCTCTACCGCAAACTGGCCAAAGACCCCGGTACGCACTACCGGATTCTCGACTGGCTGTTGATGAACGAGAAACACTGCTCGGATGCGCAGGCCCTGGGCTCGATCTTCCGCAACCCCAACCTGCAGCGCTTCCAGGTGTTTGCGATCGCAGTCAAGAAGACCACCGCGTCGGAGGTGCTGTACGCGATCGCTTCGAACCGGCGGCTGGTCGACTACGCCGTGCTCAACGGGCTGATCTTCAACCTGACCCGCAGAGACCGCACCTCGCTCGGAGAGCGCGAGGCTGATGTGCTGCTCGCGATCATCAACAATCCGAAGGCCGAGGACCACCATTTCGTCGCGATCGCGGGCCACAAGCTGACGCCCCCCAAAGTGCTGTACGGCATGGCGTGTGTGCCCACGATCAAGAGCGCGGCCCTGGTTCGGATCTGTTGGCATCCGGGCGTCGAGACCCGCACCCTCTTGAAGGTGGTCGGGCACAAGCACACCGACGAGTACAGAGTCTTCAACAAGCTGGTCTACATGACCGCGGGCGACCCGCAATACGGCGCGGTCACCAGCCCGGTGCTGGCCGCCATCGCACGGCATCCCAAGGCGATCCGGCACACTCTGCTGAAGATCAGCACCCACCCAAAGGCTTCGGCGGGTGTCAAGCGAATGGCCGCCCAGCGAGCCCCGCGGGCTCCCAAGAAGTAGTGCAGACCTACCCTTCCCAGGGACGCCAACCGGCCAAGAACAGCAGCCAGGCCGTCAGGCAAATCAGGGCCGCAAACACGGGCAGGACCAGCAGCCAGCGGCGCCCCAGCACCACCTCCGAGCGAGGACGCCCATCGCTGCGGTAGCCGGCGATGAAGATCTTTGCCATCACGGCTGCCAGCACAAAGGCCGCCAGCACATCGGCGAGGAAGTGTTGCTTGACCTGCAACGTCGATACACCCACCAAGACCGAGCCCACTAGTGCCGCCCAGCCCAGCCATCGCTCAGCCTTGAGAGTCCCGAAGGCGACCGCGAAGGCCAGGCCCACGTGCAGGCTGGGGCAGCAGTTGACCGGTGGATCGACGAACCAGGTCAGCGCCAGGCCCCAACCCGTCAAGGTGTCGAGCGGAAGCTCCGCCGGTGCCACCCGCAGGCCGGCGATCGAGACCGGAAACGCGATGAAAATGAGGAACGAAGCCAGCTGCACGGCGACCGCGGTCAGCGCGATGCGGGCGAACAGCTCGCGGCAGCGCACGACGACGACCGGCAGCGCCAGCCCAGGCAGGTAGACTGCGATATAGATCCACAGCCAGGGCAGCGAGATGGGAAGCCGCCGCTCGAAAGGCAACGCGAGCTCGACAGCCTGAGCAGGGTCGACCCAGGAGCCGATCAACACGTGGAGCGGGAAGACGCCGAACAGCACCACCAACAGGACGATGCCCCGCGGCAGGCCGAACAGCCTGTCTCGGAGCGCATGCAGCCGCAACCTCTCCACCACTTGCGGATCCCCCTCCCTGCGGCAAACTCCTGGTCTGTTGTAGCAGTGATCCGCCAGGTTGTCGCCCGCCGGGCAGCGCGCGGCCTGAAACCCCAGGCCGCGACCAGGCAACTCCACCACGCCCGAACGGCTTGCAATGCGAGGGCACGGCAATACTTCCTGGCCGGGCGCTTATCCGCTATCCTCTCGGGACATTATCGCTTCCCCTGGCTCTGCAGGAGACCGTCATGCTCCGACCGAGAGTTGCCCTTGGCCTCTTCCTCCTCCTCTCTGCCCACACCGCGTGGGCCGACGACACCGTCCGACTCCGCAATGGGGACCAGATCTCGGGCGTCGTGGTGCTCGACCCGGACGGCCAGCTCGTAATGCAGACGACCTACGCCGGACAGATCCGCATCCAGTGGGACCATGTCGAGAGCCTGGTCACCGAAGGGCCCGTCCCTTTGCAGCTCAAGAACGGCGAGCATTTCAAGGGCGTACTGGTGGAGAGCGATCCGGGCACACTCAAAGTGCTCTCCGAGCACGGAGGCGAGACCCTGGCGATCCCCATCGAAGACATCGACGGCATCCGGCTCGGCAAGGAAGACCTGACCGAGGCCGACTATTGGACGGGCGAGCTGTCGGTGGGGGCCACGATCACCGACGGAAACACCCGCAACAAGAACTCCTATGGCCGGGCCGAGTTCGTCCGTGAGTCGGAGTTCCTGCGCCTGACGCTCAATGGTCGCTCCAACTACGCACAGGACTCTGGCGAAGAGACCGAAAAGAACCATTTCGGCTCGTTGAAGCTGGACGTCTTCGCATGGGGCGATCTCTACGCCTATGGCCTGGTATCGACCGAGTACGACCGCTTCGCGGGCCTGAGCCTGCGTACCATCCTGTCTGCCGGCCTCGGCTACCGTGTCGTGCGCAACGAGAGCCATCAAGTCGATGTCGAGTTCGGTCTCGCCTTCACAGACGAGAACCGGCGTCGCGACGACGACATCAACTTCACCTCGCTGCGGGGCGCGGTCAAATGGAGGTGGCAGATCAGCGAGCGGGTGCGACTTCGAAGCCTGTTCGAGATCTACCCGAATCTCGAGAACCTCAACGACTTCCTGATCCACTCCGAGTCTCGCCTGTTGGTCAAGCTGTTTGGGGATTTCAATCTCGAAGCTGGTATCATCTGGGACCATGACCAGGTTCCGCCCGACGGGCGGTTGCGCAACGACGCGGACTACATTCTGGCAGTCACCTACACTTTCTGAGGATCGGATGCGCATTCTGCTCGCGCTGTTGCTTTGTCTGCTCGGATGCCGCACGGCAGCGCCGCCTCGGCCCTTTACGGGGCTGGAGCTGGTGCCCGGAGTACGCTTCTATTCCGGCTCGGCCTTCGCCCCGCGGCTCGAAGACGTGAGCTTGCCCGCGGCACCCGCCGCATTCACGCCCGTCCAGCTGCGTGCTTGGGCCGTGCAGACCCGGCCAGCCCAGACTGTCGAACCCCTGGTTGCGCGAGCGAGCGCCATCGTCGCCTACCCGGGAACGCTGATCGCTGCGCCGGAGTTGGGACGCGAGGCAATGGTCGCTGTGGGTGAGGCTGGCGAAGGTTTCCTGCGCCAGCTGCGCGCCGGCGCCTACGGCAAACAGGTGGCGCTCGACGATCTGCGTACTGTGCTCTGCGCGGAGCTGAACACCCAGCTGGGCTATGAAGAGCCGGACCTGGCACTTCGGGTCGTCATGCGCCAGACCAGTGAGGGCCTGCGCTGGTCGCTCGTGTTCGAGCAGACCGTCCAGGCCAAGCCCGGTGGGTGGCCCGAGAGCGTCTTCCACCAGGAACGCTTCCTGCTCGATCCTGCCTATGCGGGCGCGACCAGGACGCTGGTCGTGCTGGTCCCTTGGCCGTTTCTGCAAAAGAAGCCGCCGGCCGAAGGGCAGACTGTGCCGCACACGTCTGGCCTGGTCGTGGCGGTGACCGTCGAAGACCCGCCCGCGTCCGGCACAGTCGAGCACCAGGCCCACAGCCTCGCGATCACCGCCTGCCGGGAGAGTCTGCGCGCCGATCTCGAGCAGCAGGCCGCACGCAAAGTGCGCGAGAACGCCGCCTGGCAGGCTTCCTACGAAGAGCTGCTGCCGCTTCGCTATCCGCGCTCTCGGCGCAGCACTCTGACCTATCTCGCAGACCGGGCGGGGGCAACCCTGATGCAGCAGATCGCGATGACCGGCGATTCCGAGCTTCTGCGGGCCTGCGCCGACGGGCTGCTCGAGACAGAAAAGGTCCCGTCCGAACCGGAGGCCTTTGGCTGGCTGCTCGAGCGCTTCGCGCTCTTGCTGCTCGCCAAGGACATGGCCACCGGTGAACTGCCGCCGGAGCGCGCCAGCCTGTTGGTGCAGCGGGCGGGAGAGGTCGGGCGCCATCCATCCCAGCTGGGCGATATGGCGGCGGCAGCCGAGAGCCTGGTGGAATTCGACGAGCGGCTGGTGCACGCGAACCTGGCGCATCTGGAGGCCAACCAGCCCTCGCACCGGGTGCGCGCCTTCGACTGGCTGCGTGCGCGGGGACAGGCCCCCCCAGGCTACGCTCCCCTGGCCTCGAAGGTTGCGCGTAGTCAAGCTTTGCGCGCCGCGCTGAGCACGGGTGGACCATGACTGAAGAAGCCAGCATCCCCCCCCCACATGAAGAACCGCCCGGAGACCCGGAATCGGCCCAGGACCCGCCTGCGGCAGGAGAACCGGAGGGCGAGGCAGCGGCGGAGCAGCCTCCAGCTCCGCCTGCGAAGCAAGCAGCCAAGAAGCCACGCCGCTGGCTGCGTAGACTGCGGAAGGCTCTGCTCGTCCTGGTTTTCCTGGCGCTGCTGGTCCGCGCCATCCTGCCGTGGGTTCTGCCGAGCATCATCGACAAGCTCGCCGAGGGATTCGGGCTGCGCTGCGACTATGAGCGGCTCGAGCTCAGCGCCCTGGGCCTGGATGTCGAGCTCTGGCAGCTAGCAGTCGCGTCCCTCGAGGGCGGACCTGCCTACCTGCGTATGGAGTACTGCCGTGCCGATGTCGCGGTCCTCGAGCTGTTGTTCGGCAACATCGTCGTCCGCCGCCTGGAGGTGGACGGCATGCAGCTGCGCCTGGAGCGCAGGGCCGACGGCTCACTGCCCCTGCTCGACCACTTCATGTCCGACCAACAAGCAGAGGCCGAAGAAGAGAAAGAAGAACTAGAGGAGGTCGAGGAAGCTGTAGCGGAAGATACGGATGCGTCGCCCCTCGCAGGACTGAGCTTCCGGTCTCCGGTGCGGGTCGACGCCGCACGCCTGCAGCATCTGACCATCACCGTGATCGACCACGCCGTGAGCCCCTCCACCGATGCTCGCATCGATGTGGATCTACGGCTGTCCGATCTGGGTGTCGAGGGCAGACCCCTCCTGTTGCAGGGGCGCATCCTGTCCCCGCAGTGGCTGGACCTGCTGCGCATGGAGGCCCGCGTCACGTTGCTCGACAAGCGCCTGAGGAGCACAGCAGAGCTGGACCTGCGAGGGCTGAGCCTGAGACAGCTGGCCCCCTACCTCAAACCTCTGGGTTTGCTACCCCAGGGCCCGCCCCTGTCGGTGGGCGGAACCCTGTTGTGCGATCTACAGCTCAACAAGGCAGGCATTGACGGCTCGTTGCTTCTGCAGGGTTGCAGCCTGCGTTCAGGCCGTGAAGAAGTGGCCGCCCTCGACTCCCTGGCCGTGTCCTTCAGCGGCCTGGGCGGCGATTCGATGCGGGTCCCGACGGTGGACATCGAAGGAGCGCGCCTGCGGGCAGCGCGCAACCAAGCAGGGGAGATCGTCGCGCTGGGCCTGGTGCTACGACCTCCCGCCGACACGGGGGCCGTAGCTGAGTCTCGGCCCGAAGAACCCGCTGAGCAGCCCGTCATCGCTTCGGAGCAACCTGAGGAGGAACCCGGAGAGCTGCCTCTGCACCTGCTGCCTGTGGTACGGATCAGGAACTGTGCGGTGGCCTTCGACGATCAAGGCCTGCTGCCCAGGCTGCCGGATGGGCGGCCCCAGCCGCTCTCTGTGAGGGTGGGGCTCGACAGCTTGCGGCTGGCAGCTGTGCCGGCCGAAAACGGCGCTCCGGCCCGTATAGAGGTCGACCTGCACTGCGGCCTGGACGGACTCTTCCGATCGCTGGCGGTACACCTCGAGGCGCGGCCGACATGGACCTCGCTGGCCATCGACAGCAAGCTGACCATGAAGGGCTTGCAGTTCGCATTGGTCGCGCCGCTGCTCGAACAGGCCGGGGTGTATTCCCGCTTCCAGAACGGGACTGTGCGCCTGCAGGCGAGCGCCCGCGCCGAGCTCGAGGAAGACGGCGCACTGGTCGCTGCGGCGCAACTGAGAGGCCTGCGGCTGGCCGACGGCAAAGAGCTGCTGCGCCTGGACCGCGTGCGTCTCAGTGCGGCGCGTTTGGCAGGGGACCGCTCGGTTCTGGACGTCGACACCATCCAGGTCGCAGGTTTGCGTCTGGCAGCGCGCCGCGAGGCAGATGGAAGCATCGAAGCGCTCGGCTTCACGCTGCGGCTGCCCGAAGCGGGGGCCGCAGACACCGGGGCTGTGCCCCAGCTGGTGCCGACCGACACCGGCCTCGTGGCCGCAACTCCGGTCGGCGACTCCGCCGCCGTAGAGGCCCCCTTCGCGCTTCCTCCGGGCATCCCCGGGCTGGTCCGCCTCGCCCACCTGACCGTCTCAGACAACGTGGTCTCCTTCGCGGACGCGGTGCTTCCCGATGGGACTGCGGACGACCTCGGCCTGGAGCTGAGTGATGTGGTCGCCGACCTCGACAGCCTCTCCCTCGCTATCGGTCACTTCCACAGCTGGGCCGAGCTGCCCGATGCCGTGCGCCGCCTCGATGCGTTCGGCCGACTGCGCCCCTTGCCGATGGGTGGAGAGCTCGAGCTGCAGGCGAAACTGCAGGGCCTCTCCTATGCCAAGGCGGCGCCTTTCCTCGAGCCCCTGGGCGTCGAGGCAGCGCTCGTAGACGGCAGCCTTGCCCTGAAGTTGGCGGCCCGGGCACGGGTCCTGACCGAAGGCGCCGAGGCCTCGCTGTCCATCTCGGAGGTCGTCCTCAGGGACGGAGACTACGAGCTCGCTGGCCTGGATAGCCTGCACGTCGACTCGCTGGTGGTCGCACCGGGCCGCGTCGAGATCGCCGCCGTGCGCGTGGCGCGACCGCGGCTGGCGGCCGCGCGGGATGCTGAGGGCGCGCTGCAACTGTTGGGCCTGCGGCTGACGCTGCCGCTGGCCGGGCCGCCGGCTGAGACCGGCGCCGCTGTGCAGTTCGAAGCGCCGGACTCGCTGACGGTCGCGGCCGCTGGCGCGCCTGACAGCGCGCGAGCATTGGCTCCCGAGCTGGCCCTGCAGGCTCTGCTCGGCACTTTCCGTGTGCGTGGGCTCGCGCTCTCCTGGCGCGATGAAGCCGTCGATCCCCCACTGGCCACCGAGCTGCTGGTCGACGTTGAGCTCGGTCCGCTGGGCTTGCAACCTGAACCTCCGCGCAGCGAGCTGGCCGTCGACATGTCCCTGGCCGGGAGCCTGGAAGCACTGGCTGTACGTGGCACGTTGCAGCTCTCGCTCGAGAGCCAAAGCGTCGCCCTGAAGGTGCATAGCCGGGGAATCAGGGCTGGACCCCTCGAGGCCTACCTGCCGAAGGAAGTGCAGATCCCGCTGCAGGACGGCCGCTTCTCGCTGGCCCTCGACGCTTTCCATGGGTTCGCCCCCGCAGTAGGGCACCAGGCCGCGCTCAGCGTACGGGACATCCGCTTCCTCGATGGCACGGACGAGCTGCTGCGGGTCGGCGCCGTGCGCGCTCTGCTTCCTCGCATCGACCTCGACTCGGGATTGGTCGAGATCACAGAGCTGGCCGTCGAGGGCGTCGCGACCCAGGCCGAGGTCGCAGAAGACGGCTCCATCCTACTGCCGGGCCTGACGTTGCTGCCGGCCGATACCAACGAGGTGGTGGCCGCAGAGGCCGGCGCACCGGGCGACACCGCAGCTGCGCCCGGATCCAGCAACCCAGCCTCAACAGTCGCGCAGCCCCTACCCGAGCTGCCGTTGGTACACATCGAGCGCTTGCTACTGCACGCCGAACGGCTTCAGCTGCTGCGTAGCGGCCAGGTTCCTGCCGGGGTCTCGGACTTTGCGCTGCGCAACACGAATTCCTGGGCGCTCTTCGGCCCGGATCCCGCAGTCCATCCTGCCCTCGAGCTCGCCGTCGCCGGCCGCATAGACTCGGTCTGCGAGAGCTTGCGCGTCTCCGCCAGTGTCGACGCCTTCGGCTTCGAGCCGGAGGTGCGCGCCACGGTCGAGGTCACCGGTATCACGGGGCCGGCGCTTGCGCAGCTGGCACCACAGATCGAGGAACCGCTCGACGTCTCGGGTCTGACGGACGGCCGCTTCTTAGCCAGTATGGAGCTGCATCTCGACAACCAACGCAGCGGCCCGCTCGACTTCTCCCTCGACAGGGGGTTTGGGGTCGAGCTCACGATCAACGATGTCTCCTTCCGCAACGGCTTGGACGGACCCGTGCTGCTGGGCTTGGAACAGCTCATCGTCGATGCCCCCCGTATCGACCTGGCCAAGCCCGAGTTCCGTGTCGCCAGTGTCGAGATCTTCAAGCCGATGGCCCGCGTGTCGAAACACGCCGACGGCATCCATGCCGCGGGTGTAGTGCTGCGGCTCCCGCCTCCGGACACCACGGCCCCCGCTCCACGCCCAGCGCTAACGGAGCGCGAGAAGGCTGAGGCCGAGTTGCGGGCGCTGGCCCGCAACCGGCGGCTGGGGCGGGGCCGCACGGTGCAGTCCAGCGGCCTGCGGGCCGACAACCCTGCGCAGCACTGGCCAGAGTTCTCGCTCGGCAGCTTCCTGCTCAGCGGCATCGATGTCGTGGTCGAAGATCACAGCGTCGACCCGCCCGTCTTCCTGCCAATCCGCGAGCTCGACATCGAGCTCGCGGGCCTGAGCCGCCGGGCGCTGCTCGCCGAGCAGGCACTGCCCTTCTCGCTACGCACCTCGATCGGCAGGGTCCCCGACCCCAGGCTTCCCGGCGAAGAGATGATCGGGATGGAGGGCTTCTCGCTGGCCGGCAACCTGATCATGCTGCCCACGCCGTTGGGCAAGCTGCGCACGGTCCTGAAGAGCCTCGAGCTGGTCAACTTCAAGGGGATCGCCGCGCAACAGGGAGTCTCGGTCGAAGACGGCACTCTGGACATGACGGTCACGACCGAATTCATCGACGAGGGCTTCATCGTCGACGCCGACATCGAGCTGCTGGACCTCGACGTGGCCGAGACCACGTCGGGCCTGGTCGCGAGCTACCTGGGACTGAGCGCACCGCTCAATCTGATCCTGTTCGCGCTCGAGAACAGTAGCGGAGGCGTCAGCGTCCCCGTGACGGTGCAGGTGGGTTGGGGTGGAATCAGCACCGACAGCATCCTCGCGGCGGTGGTCTCGTCGATGACCTTTGTGGTCGCGGAGGCCCTGGCCAACGTTCCGCTACGTCTGGTCGGCAGCGTCGGCCAGTGGTTCAAGTTCTGGGATGACAGCGCTGTCGCGATCGACGTCAGCGAGACCTTTCCGTTCCAGCCCGTCTCTGTGACGCTTGCCCCTAAGGAAAATGACCGCCTGAAGTCCCTGTGCGAACGGTTCTTCACGCAGGATGGCCTCGAGCTGACCCTGGTCGCCGCATTGGGAAACAACGACCTCGAGCGCGCGCAGGTCCTGGCCAATCCCCCTCGTGCACTGTGCCTCGATCTCGTCACGACCCTGCGCACGCGCAAGGACGAACTGCTCGTCAAGCGCAAGCAGCTCTTCGCCGACGCCCGGGCTGCGTCGGCTTCCCAACAGCGGGGCCTTGCCGAGTCTTTCGCCAGCCACTTGCGCTCGCTCGACCGCGAGCTGGGTGAGCTCGAGCAGTCCCTCGACGAAGCTCTGGCGATCCTGCGCCCCGGTTCCGAGCGCAAGGCCGGGCGCCGCACCCGGGCCGCCTGCCTGGCCATCTCGGCGGCGCGCCTGGCCACCATGCGTCAGCTGTTTATCGAGCGCGGCATCCCCGAAGACCGCATCCGCGTGCTTGCCCCCCGCTTCAGCCTCCCCGACAGACCCGAGGGGACGGTGGTGGTCGGTCTGGGAGCGGGCCTCTAGCCCGAATCCGTCACCAGTTTCTGCTGCGGCCCCGCCTGACCGGCGAATTCGAACTCTCGCTGCTCGAAGATACCCCCGTAGCGTCTGCGCTGCTCAAGCCCGAATTCTCACGGCCATCCGGGTCCTCGCTACGACCCTGGTGACGGATCCGGGCTAGTCCCTCCCCACGCCCCTGTGGACAGCTCCAGCAGTGGGAAAAATCCCCAAAAATTCATCCTCATGTAAGTCTAAAGCCGGTAAACAGTTTCGTCGTTTTTTCCCAGAAAGTTGGCTAATTCTCCCTTCAAGTCCACCGGCGGGGCTGACGACGAAGGATACAGATCCGTCGCCTCGGTGGACTGCGGGAATGACCTGCGGTCACATGCCACCGTTGCATGACTACCGGTTTTGGAGGAAATCCCGCATGAGCAAGACCGCCACCAAGACTCCCCCGACCTCGCAGACCGCGGTAAAGCCGCAATCCAAGGGCAAAAAGCCTGCGGCAGTCGAACCGCTGGGTGGAGAGCTGGGCACCAGCACCTCAAAGTTCTGCGCTGGCCAGGATGTCGTCACCTTCACTTCCACGGTCGGTGACGCGCTGCCGCCGAGCATGGAATTGAACTGGAGACGGATGAACCGTTCCAGGGACAAGCGCTGGGTCAAAAACCTCGCGGTGTTCGATGACAAGCGTCGCTGCTGGCGGTACGTCGGCGCCATGACCCGCAGCTCTGAGAAGCCCAGCTGGTTCACCGAACGCGGTGTGCTGCAGAACTTCGACGACGCGTACCTCGCCCTGATCTCGGGCATCTTCCTGCTCAGCCAGGCGCGCACCGAGCGCGGCGAGGCGGCCCTGAGCGAGATCGGCATGGGCTTCGGCATTCCCGTCAAGGCCGGCGAGCGTTCGGCAGAAGACTTCTTCGCCCTGCTGCGGCGGCGCGTCGAGAAGTCGGACGGCAAGTCCTTCCTGAACATCAAGACCCGCAACGTCGCGACCGGCGAAGAGCAGACCCTGCGTGTGCGGCTGAATTTCATCGCCTTGCAGTTCCAGGCCTACGGCGCCTATATGGTGCACCTGTTCCGCCGCTTCGGCATGAAGATCTACAACACCTACGTCATCGACGTGGGACACGGGACCTGGATCAAGCTGCCGATCCTCGACAACGAGGTCGACATGGTACTGGCCGACTCGCAGCCCGAGGGCATGCACGCGATCACCAGCAACATCAGCAAGATCGTGTACGAGAAGAGTGGTGGGCGCTTCAAAGTTCCTGAACGCCGCATCATGGAGAAGCTGCCGCGTGGCGACTTCCGCATCGAGATCCCCGGCGAAGGTGTCTTCGATTTCGGGCCTCTGCTCGAAGCCGAAGCCAGCGCCATGGCCGACCGGATCGCAGCCGTCGTGCGTTCCGACGTCGCCGCTCTGTCCGACCGTGGCGCCTTTATCGACTACTTCGCGATCGTTGGTGGGGGCGCCCATTTGCTGGGCAACCGGATCCGCGAGCGCATCCGCCAGTTCTTTGGCTGGACGCCCAAGTTGGCTAAAGAGCGTGTCTTGAGCGTCGAAGACCTGGGACTCGAGAGCCGCATCGCCAACGCTGTCGGCTTCATGCTGTTGGCCCGTGATCAGATCGCAGTCGAGAACGACACTGAAGTCGAGACCGACTTCGATGTCGCCAACATGATTGAGGATTACCCCTCGAAATGAACAGACGCGAGCGCAAAGACTCCACGCACAAGGGCGGGTGCGACCGCCCAGCCGGCCCGCGGTTCCGCTACCTGGAACCGCAGGACAAGAAGGCCTACCTCCAGGAGATCGGGCGCCTGCTCGACCTGGACCGCGAACCCGCCCTGCACGCCGCGCTGTTCTTTACGCTCCGGTTTCTGAAGCTGGCGCGGGCACGGGCCCTCGACCCCAAGACCTGCCTCAACGAGCTGCTCAGCGAGAAGCCCCGGCCGGCCCCGGCCACCGAGGCGCCACGCTGGGAGCAAGCGCTCGAGGCCATCCAGACACGGCTGGCGACGCTGGAGAGCAGCGCATCCAGCAGCGTTCTCCCCCAGCAGGCACGACGTCTGCCGACCGCGCGCATCCAACGCCCCGAGCAGCTGGAAGCGCAGACGGTCACCCCGATCACCGTGGTGGCAGCCTCTTCGGACACGCAGCTCAAGACTGCCACACAACCGCTCGAACAGCTGATCAGTAAAGTCGATGGAGCGGCTCCCGCCCGAGCCGACTACCGCAGCTGTCGTCCCACACACCGCACCCTGCAGTTCTAACGGGGTCTCCTCCCCACCGCGCAGGTTGCCCCATGACTTCCCTGGAAGCACCTCGGATCGCGGCTGGCCGGCAGACGGCCGCGATTGAATTCCGTGCGGCGCTCGCCTACACTGAGGGCTTCTGAACACCTAGGAGCCTGCGGTGGACGGCGAACTGAGGGATCCCTGGCTGGTGGCCGTCTGGCCCGGAATGGGCAAGGTCGCGCTGGGGGCCGGCAGCTACATGGTCGAGAAACTCGAAGCCAAGAGGGTCGCCGAACTGCCGAGCCGCGACTTCTTCGATGTCGACAAGATCGAGTTCCGGCGCGGAGTCGTCAAGCGCATGCGCATGCCGCGCAGCTACTTCTATGTCTGGAAGAACCCCTCGGACGGGCGCGACCTGGTGATCTTCGTCGGCGAGGCCCAGCCTGGGGCACGGCGCCTCGAGCTCTGCCATCAGCTGTTGGACAAGGCCGAAGAGCTCGGAGTCCGCAGGGTGTTCACGTTCGCGGCCATGGCCACCAAATCGCGTCCCAAGGCAGTGCCACGGGTCTTTGTGGTGGTCAATCAAGAGCAGCTGCTCGAGGAGTTTGTCGAAGACGATGTCGAGATCCTCGATGAAGGCCAGATCAGCGGTCTGAACGGCGTGCTGCTGGTGGCCGCTGCCGAGCGGGGAATGGAGGGCTTCTGCCTGCTCGGCGAGCTTCCCTACGTCGGCATCGTGGTGCCCAATCCACGGGCCTCCCATGCCATCCTCGAGCTGTTCTGTCGGCATTTCGGGCTGCAGCTCGACCTCGACGAGATGGCCAGCCAGGCGGACGACGTCGACCGCGGGCTGCTCGAGCTGATGAGCCAGATGAAGCGGAAAGCGCGCCGACGTGCCGAGGAAGCCGGCGAAGCCACCGAGCCAGAGATCGAGCCGACCCTCGAGGCGGAAGCCCAAGCAGACGAAAAACACCCCGAAGATCACCAACGCATCCAGATCGAAGAGCTGTTCCAGGCCGCCACGTCGGACCGGGCCAAAGCGCTCGAGCTCAAAGACGTGCTCGACCGGCTGGGCATGTTCAAGGAATACGAAGACCGCTTCCTCGACTTGTTCACCAGCGGCGGCTGACTGCGGCAGGCGCTCAGCTTCGGGGCGCGCGCCAGAGGCTCAGTCCAGCACGCTATTGAGGTTGCCGCGCCCGTCGTCTTCGGCCCTCGGGTTCCAGGGATCGAGCAGCCAGTGCTGGCCGTTGAGCACCAGCTTGTAGGCACAGGCCTCGCCCACCTCCAGCTCCAGCTCGAAGATGCCATCCCGGTCAGGATCTGCCAGCAGCTGGGGCTGCCAGCCGTTGAAGCTGCCTGCAACCGCGACGGTGCGCACACCGGCAGGAGGGGCATAGCGCAGAAACAGAGTGCCCGACTGCAGGCGGGCTCCGGCGGGCGCCTCGTCGTCGAGCGCACGGGCGGCGATGCCGTCGGAAGCCAGCATCAACAGCGCGTAGGCAGTGCTGACCAGAGAGTCCTCACGCTCGGCACCCGTGGCGGTCAAGGGTGACTCGAAACGCCCGTCCGGCAGCTGATCTTGCAGCAGGCTGCGCAGCACATCCGCCCGCCAGGGATCGAAACAGAACGCCTCACGCGAGACCTCGCTCAACCGCCAGCGCCAGGTGTAGAGCCAGTGACCGGAGTAGCCGGGATGGTCGGCGGCCTCAGCGTGCTTGAGCAACCAGCCGCAGGCCGCGCGTTGGGCCGCATCCTGCGGCTGCCAACGCACCAACGCCAGCAGAGCTCCGGCGGTGGAAGAGCCGCGGGCCCCCTCGCCGGGGAGATAGGACCAGGCCCCGTCAGAGCGCTGCGCCGCACGCTCGCTCTGCAACCCCAGCTCTGCCAGCTCCTCAGGCAGCCGCAGGCCGAGGCGGGCGGCTGCTTCGAGGCCGAGCAGCGCAGTGCTGCGGTTGTGGGAATCGGCCACGCCCCTCCCCGGGTAGGACCAGCCGCCTGCGATGGCGTGGACGGCCAGCAACTCCAAAGCCTGCCTGGCCAGCTTCCGGTCGCTGGCCGGCGAGCGCCGGAAAGCGCGCGCCGCCGCGGCCGCTTCACGCTCGGGAGGCGCGTACATGCTCGCGTAGAGCTCCAGCACCAGCGCCGCCTCGACCACACGTTGCGGGACAGCCTCACGAAGCCGCCGCAGACCGCGGTCGAACAGGGGGTCTCCGGTGCGCACGCCACAGGCCCAGAGCGCGCGCAGCACCAGCGCATGCAGACCGCTGGGAAAAGCTACGCCCCAGGCGCCGCTCCAGCCCCCAGAAGGAAGGGCACTCTCGCGCAGGAAGCGCAACGCCCGGGCCTCGGCCAGGGCCAGCGCTTCGACTTCCACGGCGTCGATGGCGAAGCCTGCTGGCTCTGCCTGCCCGAGCAGCGCGAGCTCACGGCCGTCGAAGGCCGCCAGCTGACCGCGGAGGACCGGCTGGCCGGCAACCGCCGCCTCCCCATCGAGCACGCTGAGCAAGAGGCGGCCGGGTTCCACAGCCAGTGCCCCCGCGAAGGCGCCTTCCACCTCTCCCAGCTCTGTCTGGATGCGCTGGGGAGCCGCCGCCGGGTTCGTCAGCTGCATGCGACCGGCCTCGAAACGCAGCTCTCCCGCAGCTGCCAGGACGAGCTGGCTGCCCGGCTCAAGCAGCAGCTGCTGGCCCGCGCGTTCGAGCCGCGCGCCCATCCCCGGGGCGGCGGTCAGGCTGCCCTCTAGAGCGGGCTCTCCGGCCGCATCGAGCAGCCCACCCGCCAACAGCTGCCAACCTGCGGTCTCGGTGGCCGGCGGGGCTTCGGGATCGGGGTCGCTGTGTTCGGCGAAATGGGGCTCGGGATCTGGCTGGGGCTCGGGCTGGTCGGGTTGCGGCTGGGCTTCGGGCTGCGGTTGCAGCTCTGGCTGCGGTTGCGGATGTCCCTCCGGTTGAGGCTCAGGGGGAGACTCTGGCTGGGGCTGGGGCTGGGGCTGG
>JAJDCP010000091.1 GCA_029260765.1 Planctomycetota bacterium | reverse complement strand
GGGGTAAACCCCTCCCCTACAAGGAATAGTACCTAGGCCTTGGACGCGCGCACAGGAAAACATGTGATTTCTGGCGCCACGTACCGTCTAACTCGCGCTCCGGAGTCTTCGGTCAGGCTTGGTCCATGCCTTCGAACTACTGAGAGCCGCCTGTAGCTTCTGGCGTTGCCAGTCGGTCTGTGACCGCTGAGAAGACCATTGCTTATGGGAGAACCCAAGACCTCTGGACTCAACCTTCGCCAAGGCCCACAGAGCGCCGCTACTCTAGCAGACTTCGGCACCCCGGGGTCCTGCTGCTCAGTTCCCGATTCTCTGGTAGGGGCGGGCTTCTATGGCTGGCGCGAGTCCGGCCCCGGCGCATCCGAGCCGCCCCGCCTGGCCTCGCGGAGTGCATCCACGATCGGGTCGGCCGAGCGTATGTGGAGGTCACGTTGTGGGAAGGGGATCTCGATCCTTGCCGCGGCCAGCTCTTCGTAGACTCTCCGCAGAACCTCGTGTTGGACGGTCATCTTGTCCTTCGATTTCGCCACGAACACACGCAGGTCAAAGTTGATGGCGCTGTCGCCCAGACTCGTAAAGAAACAGCTGGGTGCCGGCTCCGCGATCACAAGCGCATGTTCACGTGCCACCTTGAGAAGCAGCTCGCGAACTCGCTCCACATCCCCACCGTAGGCCACACTCACTGGAATCACGACCCGGATGATCTCGTCGGAGAGCGCCCAGTTGAGTACGTTGCCCGTCACAAACTGCTTGTTGGGGACGATCAGCTCCTTGCGGTCGAAATCCGTGATCGTCGTCGCGCGCATGCGGATCTTGGAGACAACGCCGCTCGTACCCTGGATCGTGACCAGGTCTCCAACCCGCACGGGTCGCTCGAAGAGGATGATCAAGCCGGAGATGAAGTTCGCAAAGATCTCCTGAAGGCCAAAGGCCAGGCCGAAGGTGAAGGCAGCCGCCAACCACTGGACACTCTCCCAGGTGATTCCAACCCGTGAGAGCGCCATGGGAATGCCGATGAGAAGGATGAGGTAGCGAGCCAGTGTGATCGCCGCATAGCGCCCGCCAGGATCCAGGGGCAGTTTGCTGAAGACCAGGATCTCCAGCAGCCCAGGTACGTTCTGGGCAGCGACGACCGTGAACACGAAGACCAGGATCGCCAGACCCAGTCCCGCCAGGGTCACGACGTGGCGGCCGGTCTGGGCTCCTGGAGCTGCAGCATCGGCCAGGGACCCCTGCCCTGACGGTACCTCGATGATCCCGAACTCCGGATACACCTGGATCTGGTCCAGACGTTTGAGGGCGGGCAACACATCAGCCCAGATCATGTAGGTCCCGATGAGCACGGTCAAAACGATCGCGCTCTGGAAGAGATGGCGGGTCTGGGCGTTGACCTCCGGCAGCTTCAGGCGGCGATTGTCGTCGGGGGCCAACTCGACACCGAACTCCCTGGCTCTGCTGGCGACTTCGTCCTCGCCCGGTGCTTCAGACGCCTCCGGCTCGATCTCGGATGGTCCGGCAGCTACCGTCTTTTCGGCAGCTCCCGGACTCGAGGGCACCGGGTCCGGTGAGGCCTGCAACGCAGGGGAGAGTCCGCCCTGCGGCTCGATACCGGCAGGCGCGGAAGCCTCGGGTTCCACGGCAAGGCGACGGCCCACCACTCTCAGCCAGCGCAGGAACAGGGCGTTGACCAGCACGAGAACCATGGCGAACCACAGCCAGGCCTGAAGGCGGGCATCCAGCTGAAGCGCTGTGAAGTAGTAGCCACGAAGGGCGGTCAGCACCAGGACGATCGGCAAGCCGACAGCGAGGGGATACCAGATGTACCGCAGTCGGCTCAGCCAGCCTTCGCGATTCTCCAGCAGGTAGCTCAAGAACACGGGCCCGGTGGGTCGCAACACGCGCTGGCAGAAAGCTGCCAGCGATAGCCCCCCCAGCCCGAACGCGATCCGGCCCAGGGAGTCGTTCCACAGGTCGCTCTGTCGTTGGACGTCCAACGTGGTGACCAGAAAGACGCACAGCAGCTTGACCGGGATGAACCAATGCAGGTGCCAGCGGATATGCTGGCAGACCTGCGGAGACCAGCGGAAGTGCGCCTCTCCCATGCTGTCCTTGAGAAGCACCTGCCGGAGAAGCTCATACGAGAAAAACGCGAAAGCCGCCGCATTGAGGCCCTTGGCGGCGGCCAGGACAACCTCGGGCTGTCGAGGCGGCGTCGACAACACCCAGCCGGCGCCCCAGATGAGAGCTGGAAAGGCTGTCGCGCGGAGGAGGACCATCCCCAACGCCTGCACGGTGTAGGTGAAGGTGTCGCCCGACTCCCGTTCGACGACCGCGGCCATGCCACGAACCCGGCCCCTCGACCAGAAGCGGCTGAGGACAACCAGGAGGATCGCGATCCCTCCCAGGAGCACTTCCAGCCAGCGCCGTTGAACCTCATCCCAGCTGGACGCCAACCCCGCGCGCCAACTTGCTCCATCCAGAAGCCAAGCCAGCGCGCCCAACGACTCGCCCAGGTCCGGCATCGCCTTTCCGGTCACACTCCGCACCCAGAGAATCCGCTCTTCGACGAAACCTCTATAGCTCTGGACCGCATCGATCGCTTGCCTGGTAGCCGTGTCCAGCTCAACCAGCCGCGCGAAGAGCTTCTCGTAGTCGTCGAGCAGCGCTGAAAGCAGGTCGCGCCGCTTTGTGAGCAGCTCGCGGCCCACCCGCGCGAAATCGGCAAGCTCCTCCGGCGTCCGATTCCCCGCAGACTTCAGGAGTAGAGCGAGCCCGCCCTCGATGTCACCGGACCTGGAACGCTCCTCGCCGCGAACGATCATCTGATACTGCAGGTCTGAGATCACGTCCTGACGCAGGCGCATCCGATCCTGTAGCGTTATCACGGGCGGCAGGTCTTCCAGCTCTTTTCTCAGCAGCAGCCCCATAGAATTCGTAAGGCCTGCGGCTTCGACTTTGGCGCGCACGGTGGCACTCCGTTCGCGGACCTTGCTCGCGAGGTCTCGGATCTCTCCCAGCTGCCTGTTCGCCGCGTCGAGCTGTGCGCCCGTACCCGTAAAGGCCGGAGTCCCTGAACGGAGCTCCGCCAGGCGCTTGTTCGCGTCGGCGATCCCCCTGAGCTCGTCGGACTTACGGGCAGCCTCCTCGCGGAGCCGCTCAGCGTCGACAGTCGCAGCTTCTGCCTCCGCGCGGCGTCTGTCGGCCTAGAGCGTCTGCCAGGCTGCCAGAGCCTGTTCAGCCAACGTGACGCGCCGACTGCCCCGGTCGATGCGCGCTGGAAGCAGCTCACGTCGCGCGTCGTAGTTGGCAAGCTCAGCAGTGAGCGCGCGGTTTTCCTGCCGAGTCGCGCGCCGTTGGGCGAGCAATTGCAGGCGTCGTGCCTCTCCGAGCGGACCGGCCTCGCTCGGCGCATTGAGTGCGTCGTCCAGCTCGCCGAGGTGTTCCGCCGCTGCAGAGATCTGCTCATCGAGCGCCGTCCTCCGCTCTCCGCGCCTGACCTGTTCATCGCGAAGCTGGTCGAACAGGTCACGAGCCGCCGCCAGCGCCTGTTCCGCCTGTTGCAGCTGCTGGTCGACCTGCGCCTGGGTAGCGTCTGGCGGAAGCCCCACACCGGGCGCCGGCGCCGGGCTCGCAAGCTCCTTGCGGATCTGGACAAGCATGGCAGGGGCGGCCGCGGCCTCCTGCTCAAGAGCGTCGGCCTGCGAAGATGCGTCGCTGGCACTCTTCAGCTCCTCGAGCGTGTCCTTCAGGATGGCGCGGATCTGGGCTTTCGTCGCCTCGTCCACGGCGGGCATGCCGTCGAGCGCTGTGATCCGGGCCTGGATGCTTTCGACAGTAAGGTCTGCCTCCGGCGGATCTGGCTGCGCCTGATCCTGCTCCGGATCCTGTCCCCATGCGCCCGACGCGAGCAGGAGCAGGCCGAAGAAAAGAATGGAGAACGATGAGCGGACACCGGGCACGATCTTCTGCATGTGTTCTTCACGTCGGTCGCATGTTGGCAAGACCCGGGGGATCGAGATTCTACCCCCAGCCACCAACGACCTACGACCCACGACCCACCGTACCGAATACACTAGACTATTACCAAACTCCCCCCAAAACCCCGCCCACGGGAGCAGAGCGGACGCACCAGCCCATCTCGGGCGCCGCCGGTGTGCGCAGGGCGGGTCGGGCGGCCACAGAGCTGTGCGGCTCCCGCGCTACCCAACAGCTTGCGCACGCCGAAGTCGGGGATCGCACTGATCGGCTGGTTCAAGTTGGCTGGCCATGTTGCGTGGCTGCGGCAGTGTACGCGGCCCGTCGCTCCCACAGGTGAAGCGTGCAGACTCTGGAGGCCGGCCAGGCGCAGCACGCCCGGCGCATCTTCCCTGCTGTGGACCCGTTCGCGGGTCAGCACATTGCAGGCAGTGTTTCAGGCGGCCGATCCAGCCGTGGTCGAGAAACTGCGCGGCCTGTACCATGAGTGAGCCGTACGCGGCCTGAAACACGAGGTGATCCATGGCGAGGTTCTTCAAGAAGAGAGACGCGAGCATCGGTCTTGCTCCGGGCTCCCTGGTCTTCATCGGCGACAAGAAGGTCGAGGGGATGCAGATTCGGCTCATCGACTACGACACCGAGCACCTCAGGGACGAGGAACTGCGCGACATCCAGAGCGGCGCCGAAGCGCTGAAGTCCAACTCGGTGTCGTGGATCAACATCAACGGCCTCGACGACACGCCGCGCATGCGCGAGCTCGGCACGACCTTCGGGCTGCATCCCCTGCTGCTCGAGGACGTTCTCAATACGGGCCAACGCCCCAAGCTCGAGGAGTTCGACGGCGTGATCTTCATCGTGGTGAAGATGCTCCGTCTGGAGGAGGGGCTCGTGATCGCTGAACAACTGAGCCTGGTGATCGGACCGACGTTCTTGCTGACCTTCCAGGAACGTCCTGGAGACGTCTTCGAGCCGGTGCGCAACCGCATCCGGAAAAGCCAGGGGCGCGTCCGCATCTCGGGTTCTGACTACCTCGCGTACGCTCTGCTCGACGCCGTGACGGACAACTACATCCAGATTGTCGAGAGGCTGGGGAGCCAGGTAGAGGACCTGGAGGTAGAGGTGCTGTCGTCCGATGCCAAGCCCGATGTTCTGGGCAAGATCCACGACCTCAAGCGCGAGCTGAGTTTCATCCGCAAGACGGTCCGACCCGCCCGGGAAGCCATCATGCAGTTCTCCAAGCTCGACAGTGATCTGATCCGGCCGGAGACCAGCCCGTTCTTGAAGGACCTGCACGACATTGCGACCCAGGCCGCCGACGCCATCGACACGTACAGGGAGATGCTCTCCGACGAGCTCAACATCTACAACTCTTCGGTCAGCAACCGGATGAACGACATCATGAAGGTCTTGACGATCTTCGCCGCGATCTTCATCCCCCTGACGTTCATCGCCGGCATCTACGGCACGAACTTCGAATACCTGCCCGAGCTGCAATACAGATACAGCTACTTCATTTTTCTCGGAGTCATGGCCGTGATGGCCCTCGCGATGCTCGGCTACTTCAAGCGCCGCGGCTGGCTCTAGAGGACCATGCCTCCTGAGGAGCTGCCTGGTCCATGCCTTCGAACCGCTGAGCGCCCGGCCGTTCAGGTTCACAGCTCAGGCCTGGCGCGCTGAGCTTCAGGGAAGCTCGCTGAGCGCGCGCGCGAGCACCTTCCGCGCCCGGGCGACCGGGTAGGCCCGCGCCCGGGCGTACAGGTCTTCCCCGCAGGCCTCGCTGAGGTAGTCGAGCAAGGCGCGGTTGGTGCGCGCCAGAGAGCTTCCGCCGACGGTCGCCCACATGCCGGGCGCGATCTCGACCTTGGCGGCGTCGGCCTCTTCGGGCGCTGCCCAGGTCAGCCAGGCACCGAGCTCGGCGCCCGCGGCTTCGGCCTCGAGGAAGAAGGCAAGCAGCAGCGCGTAGACCCCCCAGCGGCGCTCGCGGTCGCCGCTGTCGACGGCGATCTCCGTCGCACCGGGCGGGCTCGCCAACACCGCGAGCCACTCGTCCCACAGGCCGCGCTCGTCCGCCCATTCCCGCGCATCGAGCGCCCCGGAAGCGACGGCCTCGCGCATCTTCTCGACGGCCGCGGACATCTCGTCGTGGTCGCGGTTCGAGCTCCATCCGAAGCGGAGGGTGCTGCCGTCCTGCGCCGTCGTCGCGAAGCGCGCCTCCTCCGCGGGCGGGCTCCAGCGCAGGAAGTCGACGGTGCCGCCTGCGGGCAACGTGTCGAGGGAGGCGAGCCGCTGCCCGAGGTAGGCCCGCAGCCCGTCGGGCGCGAGCTCGCGTCCGGTGTGGTAGGCGAGCATTTCGGCGAGGCCCTCGTTGAGCCACAGATGGTAGACGGTCGGGCGGAGCTGGGCTTCGCACAGCACGTGGAAGAGCTCGTGCACCTCGAGCAGGACCAGCGGCATGACCTCCGGTGCGATGTGCTCACCGGCCAACGCGGCGGCCGCCGGAACCGGCAGGGGATAGGCGGCGACGCTCCGGCCGTCGAGGGTCATCCGGCCCGGCAGGTAGCTCCCGCCCTCGCGCTCGAGGACGACCGCGGCGAAGGGCCGCGGCGCGAGCCCGAGCGGAGCGGCGCGGGCCAGACCCGCTTCGAGCACGTCGAGCACGCGCTCGGCGAACAGCGCCGGATGCCCCGGCGGCGCGACGACGTACAGCGGCTCGCGGCGGGTGACCCGGGCCTGCGCGGGGTCGGGCAGCCAGGTAGGACTCGTACAGCCGCACGCGAGGCACAGCCACAGCAGATAGCGCATCGCAGGACTCCCAGTGGCACGCTCTTCACTGTACGCGATCGCCCGGGCGCGGGGGAGCCCGGGAGCGCGTGGGTGGTCGCTTGCACGGCCACGCCTTCGGTTGCTTCCAACGTGCCTTTGGGCTGCAAAATGAGCCCCACGGCATCGACCTGCTGGCCGCTGCGCGTAGCGGCGCGCGGCTCGAAGCGCGTGCGGCGGAACCGGGAGCCGCGGCGCAACTCGGGGCCCTGCGGGACGATGTGCGTGGCTTGCGGGATGAGGAACCGGCGTTTGCGGGAGAGGAATTCCAGCGGTTGTTTGAGGGCTTTTTAGGCGGGGGGTGGACGCTTCGGACAAACCTCATCGGCTGATGTGGCCCCCCTTCAGCTTTGCGGCTTTGCGCCTTTGCGTGAGAATCTTCTTCTTCCCGAGGCTAGCAACTCGCGGCTGGTAGCGGAAAAGCATCGCGACAAGGTAGCGCTGATCTCGTCCAAAGAAACCTCGCGCAAAGGCGCAAAGGGAGAGGCGCGAGGTTCGGCTGAGCGAGCTCCCATCCTCCGAGCACCGGGCATCGGGGATTCCTCCAAGGCTGGCGGTACCCTGGTCTCTGCAATCCTCACCGAAGCTCTTGCGCATCCATCCCCTAAGACCCCCACAGGAAGACCGATCGCGCCTCGCTGAGGTTTTTTGTTGTTGAAGAGTAACGACAACTCTCGCAAGGTGAAGTTCCCTGTCCCGCGAGAATGGAGCGATCCGCTGATCATGAGAATCTTGGGTGCTTTGTTTCTTGTCTGCCTATCCCTTCGTCCCGTCGCCGCACAGAGTGAACCTTCGCTAACTCCCATACAGGATTCAGAGCTCGAAGGCTTCGAGGTCGTTGAGGCGGGAAGGTATCACATCTGGAACCATGTTTATGACACCTTGCGTGTTTACACCGAAGAGGAATTCCCCCACGCTTCAGCACCATACAAGAGCGAACTTTGCTTTGACTTCAGGGTTGACAATGCTGTTGTCCTGGAGGGCGAGCCTGTCGAGATACTGATGCTGGTTGGGCGGGGTGGAGGTGAAGTCTTGGATTCGATCCTCGTAAGCTATGATAGCAATGTTGTCACGCTGGAGCCACTCATTAGGGCGGAGAGCCAGATAATCAGGCTAGTGCTAATTACTAATGTTGTCAAGTTTGAGCTCAACGGCCTGGACGCGGGTAGTTATATCATTAGAACGGCGTTGACAAGCCCTTATGAGAAAAGAAGAGTCTGCCAAAAGGCCGTAAGCGTTCTGGGCTCAGAAGCCGATCATCAGGTTGAAGAACCTGTGGCCGTCGAGTCTGGATACTACGAAGACTGGCCTGCGTATCATGACAGCTGGCCCCAAGGAAGAGGAGCCATCTTTGAGCATATACAGGAGTACGGCAACGCGTCGGTTTTTGGTGTTATTCCGAATCATGCTGCCGAAGATCTTCATCAAGCAGGAGAATCGAGAGTCCCTGCGGTATACGATTTCGCTATCAGGGACGAGACGATTCAAGAAAACCAGCCATTCGAGGTCTTGTATCTGCTTGGGAGCCAGAACACCACAATGGTGTTTGACACCGTCCATGTGGAGACGGTTGAACAGACAATCACAATGATCCCACGGGTAAGGGCGGCCGCGCGAGACGCGGGCGAAATACCTCCCAAGCATGTGATAGGGTATTTCGAGTTGCCGGGACTCCCCGCTGG
This sequence comes from Planctomycetota bacterium, assembly GCA_029260765.1. Classification (GTDB taxonomy): domain Bacteria; phylum Planctomycetota; class J058; order JAJDCP01; family JAJDCP01; genus JAJDCP01. The sequence continues at coordinate 151,201 of JAJDCP010000091.1, read as the reverse complement.
TGAATACACCCTGAGGTTGGCAGCAGAGCCATACTGGGACAAGAGTGTGGATCCGCCGCGTTTACTGAGGCCTACGGTCGTAAAAAGAATTACTGTATCTGGTGACTGATCCGCCCCGGTCGGGTCCGGTCTGAACCCGCGCGCACTCTGTGCACCAACGAGCCAGGACGGGAACACCTTCTCCAGCTTTGCGCCTTGGCGCGAGACTCTCCTTTTCTCCCGGAGGATGGCAACCACAGCCTCGATGGGCACTGCCTGGTCCAGACAGCCGTGTCTGCCCGGGAGGTCCTTGGGCGCGAGGGAGAGTTGGAAGCTGCCGCGCCGCCCATCAAGAGGCACTTTATCCTTGAAATTCGAGCGCCCGATGCGCATATTTCAAGCATGAGTACGCACATTGTCCGCTCGCGGCATCGTGCCACGGTCGAAACACTTCTCCAGCGGAATCCCGTTGTCGCCATTCTGGGCGCCCGCCAGGTCGGCAAGACCACGCTCTCGCGGGAGCTGATGCGCGCTTTCCCTTCCGCGACGCGCTTCGACCTCGAAGACCCCGACGATCTGGCGCGTCTCGAAGAGCCCAAACTGGCCCTTGCAGAGCTGGAGGGGCTGGTCGTCATCGACGAGGTGCAGCGCCGTCCCGAACTCTTTCCGGTGCTCCGGGTACTTGTCGACCGTGCAGGTGCTACCACACGCTTCCTGATCCTCGGCAGCGCGTCCCCCGAGCTACTGCGTCAGAGCTCCGAGTCCCTTGCCGGGAGGATCGCCTTCCACTACCTCGAAGGCTTCAAACTTGACGAAGTCGCGCATATCTCGTCAGCCCGACTCTGGTTGCGTGGTGGCTTCCCACGAGCGTTCCTTGCCGAGTCCGATGCGGCCGGGTTCGACTGGAGCCGAGGGTTTATCGCAACCTATCTCGAAAGGGACTTGCCGCAACTCGGTTTCAGAACGCCTGCTCCAACCCTGCACCGCTTCTGGCGGATGCTCGCCCACTATCACGGCCAGGTATGGAACGGAGCCGAGCTTGCGCGGGCATTTGGAATCTCGGCCTCGAGCGTGCGGCGCTACCTCGACATGCTCGCATCGACGTTTGTGGTTCAGACTCTGGCCCCCTGGTTCGAGAACCTCAAGAAACGGCAGGTCAAAGCCCCGAAGATCTACATCGCCGACGCCGGCATTCTGCATTGCCTGCTCGGAATCGATAGCCGCGACGCGTTGCTCTCCCACCCAAAAGTGGGGGCGTCGTGGGAAGGATTCGTGCTGGACGCGCTGCGGTCCCATCTCGGAGCGCGCCCAGACGAGTGCTTTTTCTGGGCAACCCATGCGGGCGCTGAGCTGGACCTGCTCGTCGTACGAGGAAGCAGACGGCTGGCCTTCGAGATCAAAAGGACAACGGCCCCCAAACGGACCCGGTCGATGCACGCCGCCATGATGTCATTGTGCCTTGAAAGACTCGACGTCATCCATGCCGGCGAGCACAGCTTTCCCATGGGGTCCGGTATCCGGGCCGTGGCTTTTTCCAGGCTGCACGAAGAGATCCCCAAGCTCTAGCCCGGATCCGTCAGCCGGGGAGGTTGTCAATCAGCTCTTCGACATCGTCGCTGGTCACGTCCGGAAAAAATTCTCGCGCAAAGGCGCCAAGCCGCAAAGAAAAGGCGCAAGGACCCGGTCACGACGGCTCCCCAGGAACCCATCGAAGTTCCCCCTGCCAACGACCGATGATTGATAAAGAGACACTCCCGGGACGCGACCATGCAACACAACGACTGGCTGCTGCTGGCGGCCACCACCGGCCTCTCCGGCTACTTCGGCTATGTGCTGGGGCTCTGGCAGCGGGGCCTGCCGCAGTCCGCAACCCGCACAGCCCCGAAGGGCGCAGCACCTTCTCCGGCCCCCGCAGCCCCACAAGCCGCGGCCGCAACCGCGGCCTGCGTCGCAGCCCCCCCGCGGCTGCACGTCCCCCGGCGTCCGATCAGTGGCGCGATGGCCGAGATTCCTGCCGGCAGCTTCGAGCTCGGCGGCCAGCAGGTTTCCACCGACCCCTACCGCATCGACATCATGCCGGTCACCAACCAGGCCTACCTCGCCTACCTCGACGACCGTGGCAGCTCCAACACCCCCCAACACCTGCGCAACCTGCGGGCCGACATGCTGCAACAGCCGGTGGTGTGGGTCGGGTTCGAAGACGTCCAGGGCTTCGCCCGCTGGGCCGGCAAGCGCCTGCCGACGGCCCACGAGTGGCTGCGCGCGGCCCGCGGCGACGACGATGGCCGCCGCTTGCCCTGGGGAGACCGCATCCACCCGCAGGGGCGCGCGGTCTACGGCGAGTCCCGGCGCAGCCACCCCGAGCCGGTGGCCGAGCGGGGGCGCACGCCCCACGGCTGCTTCGACATGCTCGGCAATGTCTGGGAGTGGTGCGCCGACGGCAAGCTGCGCGGCGGCTTCTGGGGCACGCCGGAGCTGGGAATCGAGCTTGAGCTCGAGCTGCTACCGGGCCAGAAGACCGGCAGCACCGGCTTCCGCCTGGCAGCCGACCCTTGACAGCCTGCGGCCAATGCCTACAACCAGAAGCTTGCCGCGCCGGGAGTTTCGATGGCCAGCAAGCCGCGCTTCAAGACCCTGTTCGTCCTCCTGTTGCTTTTGTTTCTGCTGCTCGCGAGCGTCATCGGCTGGGGTCTGTTGAGCCCAGAGCGTTCGCTGACTCCTGAAGAGTGGCTCAAGTGGTCCTGGCGTGCTCGCTCCCAGTTCATCTCGGGTTGGAATGGCCAGGCTGACCAGCATTGCTTCGATGTCGTACTCTTCGGGGTGGGCGGGGACACGGCCGTCGAGCTGGGCACGGTGCGGCTGGTCGTGCCCGGTGTGGCTTGCAATGGCCAAACCCAGACGGTCGTCAAGTTGCCATCCGAGGGCGGCCAACGAAGCTCGCTGTCCGGCGGCGATGGCACGCTGCATCTCCAGGCCGACGGTGCACGGCTGCAGGCAGAGCTGGCCGGCATCCCGTTTGCGATCCACGACGGCTGGTTGCACATCGACGGCGAGAGCGCCGAGGTGGTCGGAGCCGTGGGTACCCAGCTATACCTTGAGCCGCTGACGGGAGCCATCACGGACCGCCGGCAGAAATCCCCCATTCGTTGAGGCAAAGCATGGACGAAAGACCCCTGATCATCGTGAGCAATGACGACGGCTATCTATCCCGCGGCCTCAACGTGCTGGCCGACGCGCTCGAAGAGCTCGGCGAGGTCTGGGTGGTCGCCCCGGAGCGCGCCCGCTCAGCCGTGGGCCACTCCATCTCTTTGCACAAGCCATTGCGCCTGAAGAGCTACGCCGAGCGCCGCTACTGGTGCTCTGGCTCGCCTACCGATTCGGTCTATCTGGGCATCAACCATGTGATCCCACGCACGGCCACGATGCTGGTATCGGGCATCAACATCGGTCCCAACCTCGGCGACGATGTCACCTACTCAGGCACAGTGGCCGCAGCGATGGAGGGCACGCTGCTCGAGGTTCCCAGCCTGGCCGTCAGCCTCTCCGGGCGCACCACGCGGGGAGTCGAAGGCGCCGCCGCGCTCGCCGTGCAGGTCGGCCGCGAGATCATGAGGCACGGGCTGCCCGAAGCCTGCCTGCTCAACCTCAACGTGCCCCACGAGTATGAAGTGAGCAAGGGGCTGCAGCTGACCACACTGGGAAAGCGGCGCTACAGCCGTGAGGTGGTGGTCAAGCAAGATCCGCGCGGGCGCGACTACTACTGGATCGGCGGTCCAGACATCGGCTTTGCGGATCTGCCCGGCTCCGACTGCAATGCCGTCGATCAGGGCTACGCCAGCCTGACTCCCCTGCATCTCGACCTGACCCTGCACACCCAGCTCAAGCCCTTGCAAGGCTGGGACTTGCGATGGAGCGCTCCGACTTCCTGAGCGGAAGCTTCTGCGCTTGCTCAGGACCGGCGCACTCCCGGAGGTCGGCAGACCGCACCTGTGCATGTGCAGGCCCGCGAAGCTTGCCCGGGACGGGTACTTGCAGTACGATCCGTCTCAGCAACGCACATAGGTGGGTCATGGTATCACCCCGCGACCAGGGCTTCAGCCGCCTGTCGATCAAGAATGGCTTCATGACCCGCGACCAGGTCGACGAGGTCTTCTCGCATCTGTCTGAAGCCAGCTCTGACGGCGCCGATGCTCCCACCTTCGAAGACTACGTCGTCGAGCACAACTTGATGTCTGGCGCGGAGGCGGCGGCCGTCGCGCTCGCCTACCAGCGCCTGATCAAAGACGCGGAAAAACGGCGCTGGTCGGTCTCGGGCTACGAGATCTTCAACAAGATCGGGGAGGGCGGCCTGGGGGTGGTCTTCAAGGCCCGCCAGATCTCGATGAACCGCATCGTGGCCCTGAAGATTCTGCACAAGCGTTGGCTCAACGATGAGGAGTTCAAGCAACGTTTCCTGATCGAGGCCCGGCTGGTGGGCAAGCTGTCTCACCAGAACCTGATCAAGGTCTTCGATGTCGGCAAAGAAGACTGGAAATACTACTTCTCGATGGAGTTCATCGAGGGCGAGACTCTCGAAGAGAAGATCGAACGCGAGGGGCCGATCGAGGTCGTCGAGGCCATCGAGCTGATCCTGCAGGTGCTGCGGGCGATCCGCTACCTGTCGAAGTTCGACATCGTCCACTGCGACATCAAACCTTCGAACATCCTGCTCACCCGCGATGAGATCGCGAAGCTGGGCGATTTCGGCTTCGTCAAGACCAACATCGAGATCCAGGCGACCGAAGAGGGCTCTGTGCTCGGAACTCCCGACTACATCAGCCCCGAGCAGGCGATGGGCGAGAAGGACCTGGACTTCCGCAGCGACCTCTATTCGTTGGGCGTGACCTTCTACCACATGCTCAGTGCCCAGCCTCCCTTCGAGGGCACGGTCTCGACCGTGATGCGCAAGCACATCCGCACCGCTCCGCCGAGCCTGAAGCAACTCAATCCCAACATTCCCAAAGAGCTCTGCCGCATCGTCGAAAAGATGATGGCCAAGTCGGCAGACGAGCGCTTCGACACCTGCGAACAGCTATTCGAAGAGCTCGAGCTGATCAAGATCCGCCTGAAGACCGGCAAAGACTACAACGTCGACAAGTCGATGCTGGTCGAAGCGATCGAGATGCACAAAGACCGCGCCACCAAAGCCTGGCGCGAGAAGCTCGATGTGATCGAACGACTCAAACGCGCACGGGTGATCAATTTCGTGCTCGGCGGCCTACTGGCTCTTTCGGTAGTCACACTGTTCGTGGTGATTTTCACGAGCCCCTGATACGCGAGGTCATCCATGGCTCGTCCTGCTCCTTTGCTCCTGTGTATCCGCGATGGCTGGGGAGTGGCCCCCGCGGGACCTGGCAACGCCGTCAGCCTGGCCCGCACCCCCGTGCTTGATCGGCTGTTGCGCACCTGCCCGACCAGCCTGATCGAGGCCAGCGGCGCCGCCGTCGGGTTGCCGCCGGGACAGATGGGCAACTCCGAAGTGGGGCACATGAACATCGGTGCGGGACGCGTGGTCTATCAAGATCTGACCCGTATCGACCAGGCCATTGAGACGGGCAGCTTCGCCACCAACAAGGTCCTGCGCGAGGCGCTCGCACAACCGCGTTGCCACCTGCTCGGGCTGGTCTCTGATGGCGGCGTCCACAGCCATCAACGCCATCTCGACGCGCTGCTCGAGCTGGCCGCCGAGGTCGGCTGCGGGCAGCTCTGGGTGCACGCCATTCTCGACGGACGCGACACGCCCCCCCAGAGTGGGGCTGACTACCTGCAGCAGTTGTTGCAGTCGATGGGGAAGCGCGGGGGGCGGCTCGCCACGATCAGCGGGCGCTACTATGCGATGGACCGGGACAACCGCTGGGACCGCGTGGAGCGGGCATGCCGGGCCTTCTGCCAGGCAGAAGGAGAGGACGGCTCCGATCCGATCGCCGCGGTCCGGGCTTCGTACGCCCGCGACGTCGGGGACGAATTCGTGTTGCCGCTGGTGGTCGATCCAACTGGATGCATCCAGCCGGGCGACAGTCTACTATTCTTCAACTTCCGCGCCGACCGCATGCGCCAGCTGGTGAAGGCTCTGCATGCGCCGGACTTTGACGGGTTCGCGCGCGGTTTTGAGCCTTGTGCCCGGGCGGCAAGCCTGACGCGCTATGACGAGACCTTCGACCTGCCGGTGGCCTATGCTCCTCAGAGTTTCTCAGACATCATGCCTGAGATCATCGCAGCACAGGGCTGGCCGCAGCTGCGCATTGCCGAGACCGAGAAGTTCGCGCATGTCACCTACTTCACCAGCTGCGGACGCGAGCAGCCCTTCGATGGCGAAGAGCGTATCTTGATTCCCAGTCCGCGGGTCGCGACCTACGACCTTACGCCGAAAATGAGCGCGGAGCCGGTGACAGAGAAGCTGCTGGCGGCGATCCGCAGCCGCACCTACCCGCTGATGATCCTCAACTACGCCAACGCGGATATGGTCGGCCATACCGGCAAGATGGACGCCTCCATCGAAGCGGTCGAGACCATCGATCGACTGCTGGGCCAGGCGCTGGGAGCGCTCGACGAGGTGGGCGGCCAGGCCTTGATCACCGCCGATCATGGCAACATCGAGAAGCTGCTCGATGCGCAGGGCCAGCCGCATACGGCCCACACCACCAACCCCGTGCACCTGATCTGGTTCCACTCCCAGCCCGACACACGCTCGTTGGCAAACGGCCGGTTGTGCGACATCGCGCCGAGCATTCTCGAGCTGTTTGGACTGGCCAAGCCTGCAGCCATGGACGGCCGTAGCCTGCTGGTCTGAGTCCCGATCCCTGAGGCGGCAGCTCCAGCAACGGGCAGCCGCTTTGGCGCAAAGCTTCAAAACAGTGCCCTGGCAGCGTAGAATGTGCGGGTCTTTTCCGGCAACCAGCCGGATCAACCCGGACGGACAGCCATGGCGCAACGACTTCTGGTTGCAGCTTTGCTCGCGAGCCTGCTCGGATGTGGCGAAAAAGTACGGGTCTACACAGTCCCGAAAGCGCCCACAAACACGCCGGCGGCCCGACCCGCTTCGGAATTTCGGCCCGATGCCTTCAAGTGGGAAACGCCCGAAGGTTGGGTAGACCAGGGGGCGAGCGGCCAACGTCTGGCCAGCTATGAGATCCCGGGCGCAGATGGGCCTGCCGATGGCTCGCTGGTTGTGCTGAGTGGTGAGGCCGGCGGTCCCCTCGGCAACGTCAACCGCTGGCGCAGCCAGATGGGCCTCGAAGCGATGAACGAAGAGCAGCTGCTCGAGCAGATACAGCCGGTGCGGATCGCGGGCTACCCGGGTTTCGTGATCGCGATGCGCGGCGCGTACCGGGGCATGGGAGACACGCCCAAGCCGGGCTATTTCCTGATCGCAGGGATGGCGGGCACGCCCTTCGGTACCGTGTTCGTCAAGCTGGTCGGTCCCGACCCCACGGTCAGCGCTGAGGTCGAGACCTTCATCCACTTCCTGGGTTCGATCCGTGTCCCCGAGGCGGCGGGCACGCACAGTCCCGCTGCGGGTGCTGCGCCCACGGCAGGCTCCGCGTCGGGTTTCCACTGGCAGACGCCCGCGGGCTGGCACGAGCTCGCGCCAAGCTCGGGGCGCTTGGCCAGTTTCGACGCCCATGGCAGCGACGGCGGCCACGCCGACATCTCGCTCTACAAGCTGCTAGGCGACGGGGGCGGCATCGAGCAGAACATCAACCGCTGGCGCGGGCAGCTGCAGCTGCCACCTCTTGAGCCGGACGCTTTGCAGGCGACTCTGCTCGAGCTGCAGGTAGCGGGCCGGTCCGCCGTCGGCGTCGAGCTTCATGGCAGCTATGCGGGCATGGGCGGCGGCGCTCCCCAGGCGGGTTTCACCATGCTTGGCGTGATCGCGCTCTCGGACAGCGATGCCCTGTTCGCGAAGATGGTCGGTCCTGCGGCGACGGTGGCCGAGCACAAACAGGCTTTTTTCCAGCTGGTCGAGTCCCTGACACAAGAGTAGCGCCTGCGCGCCGGAGGATGCTGTGGCCCGTACCAAGCTCAAACAACCGATGCGCTTCCTGTCTTCGTATGGGCTGACCATCGTCATGCTGTTCCTGTTGATGCTGCTGACCATCGGTGGAACGCTCGATCAGCGCACCCTCGGTCTGTACGGCGCGCAGCAGAAGTATTTCAACTCCTTGCTGCTGTGGTGGGAGGTCGGCGCAGGCATCGCGGTTCCGCTGCCCGGGGCCTACCTGGTCTTCGTCGTGCTGACGGTCAATCTGGTCTGCTCTCTGTTGGTGCGCTTTCGCTGGAAGTTCAAGCACACGGGCCTGATCGTCTGTCATCTGGGCCTGCTGATGCTGATGTGTGGCTCCTTCGTCACGTACCACATGGCCGACGACGGGGCGCTCTCGATGTTCGAGGGAGAGACGGGCAGCGACTTCGTCAGCTACCACAGCTACCAGCTGAAGGTCGTCGACGGCAGCGCGCCCAGCCACGATGTGGTCATCGAATTCCCGCGCAGCTACCTCAAGCCGGGGGCGCGGCTGTCCCAGTCTGAAGTGTTGCCCTTTGAGGTGCGCATCGATGCGCTGCACGCCAACTGCGAGCCGCAGGAGCGTTCGCCGGAGATCCCCGCGGAAAGGATGCTGCTCGGCCGCACCAGCCATGGCATCCGACCGATCGCGCGTCTGCCCGAGAACGAGCTGAACCGGCCTGGCGCCGAAGTCTCCCTCTGGCTTCCGGATGCCGACGAGCCACTCACCCGCGGCGCTCTGTTGTCGGATGTGCCCGGCTTTGTCGAGGTCCAGGGACGGCATTTCAGCGTGGTGTACGAACGGCACGCCTTCCCGCTGCCGTTCTCGGTGCGCCTGTTGAGCACGCGCAAAGAAGTGTACCCCGGCACGAGCATGCCGCGGCACTTCGAGAGTCGGGTGGTGCTGAAGGACGGCGGCAATGAGCGTGAAGTGCTGATCCGCATGAACGAGCCGCTGCGCTACCGGGGCTACACCTTCTTCCAAAGCGGCTTCGACGTCGTTGAGCGCGGAAAAGTCTCGACTCTGGCCGTGGTGCGCAACCCTGGCGAGTTGATTCCCTACATCTCCTGCGGGTTGGTCTTTCTGGGCATGTGCATACATTTCCTCGTCAAGCTGATCCTGTTTCTCCAGAAGCGTTCGAGGAGGGCTTCATCATGAGACGTGCCCTGGCTGTCTGCCTGATGTTGTGCGTTGCCGGGCTGTGCGAGACCACGGCCGAGGCCGACTGGGGCACGCTCGGAGCGGTGCCGATCCAATCGGGCGGGCGGATCATGCCGCTGGACAGCTTCGCCCGGATCACGTTGTTGCAGCTCTCGGGACGCAGCAGCGTCAAGCTCGGGGACACACGCTACGACGCCCTCAATTGGCTGTTGCGGGTGCTGTTCGACAATCCGGCTGCGCGTGAAGACCGGGTGTTTTTGATCGAAAGCCCGGAGATCACTGATGCCCTGGGACTTGCGCATGACAAGGCCCGCGACCGCTACAGCTACGCCTTCCTCGAGAAGGGCATCCCAGCGTTGATGCGCCTGGCTGGCGAGGCGGAAGCGGTCAAGCCGGCCGAACGGACCCGCTTTCAGGATCAGGTGCTGCGCTTGGGGCGCGGCGTGCGCTCGTTCGAGCAGCTGGCCCGGAGCTTCTCCTTCTGGCGGACAGGAATTGCCATCGGCGTCGAAACGATGCGCGAGCGCCTCGGCGACGATGCCACTCTCAGCGCCTATGCGGAGGCTTTTGGCGCTCTCGATCCGAGCGCCGATGCCGAGCTGTTTACGGCCGTAGACCGCGACATCAACCGGCTGGTGAAGAGCAACTACAGCGGCATGCTGACGATCTTCCCCAAACATCCTCGCGAACGGATGCGCGGGAGCCCGATCGAGGAGTGGGCATCGCCTTGGGACCTGTTCCTCGGACGCGACCCGGACGATGCGACGCTGCTCGAGCAGTTCGCAGCTCTGCAGACCGCCTGGTTGGCGGGCCAAGGGCCTGTGGACGGGGATGGTCTGCGCGCACAGCTCGTGCAGTTGGCCGGCGACGAGTTGGACACCGGCAAGCTCGACATGGAAGTGCGCTACAACCGCTACGACCTGTTCTTCTGGACGCTGTTGGCCTACTGCACAGGCATGCTGCTGTGCATGCTCTCGTGGCTGGGGAAGCCTATGCGGTTTGCCCTGTGGGCAGCAGTCGCGCTGCTGCTGGTGGGCTATGGCCTGCACAGCTACGGCCTGGTGCTGCGCATGTTGATTCGAGGCCGGCCGCCCGTCAGCACGCTGTATGAATCGATGTTGTTCGTCGTGTGGGTGGGCATGACCCTGGCGCTGTTGACCGAGTTGGTCTACCGCAAGAAATTCGCGCTGTTCAGTGGGGCCATGCTGGGTACGGCCTTGATGTGGGTCGCGAGCAAGTACGCCACCGATGGCGACACGATGGGTGTGCTGATCGCTGTGCTCGACTCGAACTTCTGGCTGTCGATCCATGTCACCAGCATCACCATCGGCTACTCCGCGTGCCTGTTGGCGGGGGCTTTGGGCCACGTGTACATCTTCGCGCATTTGTTCGCACCCGAGCGCAGCAAGCAACTACGCAGCGATCTGAACCGAAGCATCTACGGCGTGATCGCCTTTGCCACCATCTTCTCCTTCGGTGGGACCATTCTCGGCGGCATCTGGGCCGACCAGTCCTGGGGACGCTTCTGGGGCTGGGATCCGAAAGAAAACGGCGCGCTCTTGATCGTGTTGTGGAATGCGATCCTGTTGCATGCGCGCATGGGGGGCTACCTGGGCAAGAGCGGCCTCGCTATCGGCTCTGTGGTCGGCAACGTGGTCGTCGTGGCCGCCTGGTGGGGGGTCAACCTGCTCAACATCGGGTTGCACAGCTACGGCTTTGACAATGGCGTGTTCACGGGTTTGATGGCATTCACTGCCTTCCAGGCGGCGGTGGTGGGATGTGGCCTGCTCGCCGCGCGCCTGCATCGGCGACGCAAGAAGGGGGCACCTGCCCAAACTGAGCCAGCCTCGCCTTAGGCTAGAGTTTGGCGCTTTGTGCCGCTTGCGGCACAGAGCGCCAAACTCTCCCGCGTTGCCCACGGGGACCCACCGTGCACGAACCCAATGTCGGGCGAGCTTGCGAGCCGACATTGGGTGAGCACACTAACGAACTCGGGAGATGACTGTGAGGCTGGCTATGGTTCACGTCGCGATTTTTCTCGCATGCCATCCCGAGAGGGGTCCGCATATTTCTGACCACTGGCAGCCCGCATCCGGTCAATGACCATGCGCATTCGAAGGAAAAGCGTCAAACTCCAGTCTAGCCTTGCCCATAGGGCTCGTCCGGCGGCGGAGATGCCATGGATGACGTGAACCTGCGGCGGCTCTGGCAGCAGAGTCTGGGACCCGGTGTCCAGCTGGAGGGCTTGGCGACCGAGGTCACCTACCGCCCGCTGAGCTGGCTGGACACCGAGTTGCCTGAAAGCGGGCTCGAGGTCCGCAACGCCTACGAGAACTTCAGCGCTGGCCAGCCCATCGGCAGGGGCGGCATGGGAGTGGTCTATCGCGGCCACCAGCGCAGCCTCGACCGAGAGGTGGCGCTGAAGAAGCTGCGCCGCAGCGACGTCGACAGCGACCTGGGGACCCGCTTCGCGCGCCGGCATTTCATCGCCGAGGCCCTGGTCAACGGCCAGCTGCAACATCCGAACATCGTCCCCGTCTACGAGGTCGGGGCGACGCCCGATGGCGAGTTGTTCCTGGCGATGAAACTGGTCGCTGGACGCACCTGGCAGAAGCTGCTCGAAGAGCAGCCCGGAGCGCTGGACTTGCATCTGCCGATCCTCCAGCAGGTCATGCACGCTGTCGCCTATGCCCATAGCCGCGAGATCCTGCACAACGACCTCAAGCCCGCCAACGTGATGCTCGGGGAGTTCGGCGAGGTGCAGCTGATGGACTGGGGCCTGGCGGTGTCTTTTGGGGACGAGCAGCCAGGCTCGCAGGTACGCCACCGGTCGGCCATTACCAGTCCCTGCGGCACGCCCAGCTATCTCGCGCCGGAGTTGGCCGATGGTCGAGGAGACTCGGTCGGGCCCTGGACCGATGTGTACCTGCTCGGAGGCACATTGTTCGAGATCCTCAGCGGGCAACCACCGCACCCCGGGGCCGCCTTCATGGAGGTCGTGGCGCGGGCGTCACGCGGCACAGTACCTGAGCTCGACCCGGGGCTCCCCGCGGAGTTGCGGGCGATCTGCCAGCGCGCGCTCAGTCCTGAACCCGAGGCACGCTACCCGGATGTGCGCTCGATGCAGGCAGAGCTGGCTGCCTACCTCAGCCACCGCGAGAGCCTGCGAGTGAGCGACCAGGCGGAACAACAGTTGCAGGAGTGCGTGCGCCAGGCTCGCGCCGAGCTTGCCGAGGAACCCGCCCGCAACGGTCTGTATGAGGCCTTCGCCGAAGCCGTTGCTGGCTTCGCCCAGGCTCGCGGCCTGTGGCCCGGGAACCCCGCGGCCCAGCGCGGCGAGCGTGAGGCGCGCCAGGCCTATGCCTGGACAGCCTTGCGGCTGGGCGACCACGGTCTGGCAGAGGCGCTGGCGGCGCGCCTTCCGCATGCTCATGAGGAGGCCCGCAGCCTGCGTGGCGCGCTCACGGAGGCCCGCGCGCGGCGCCGGGCCAGCCAACGCGCCAAACGCCGACTGAGCCTGGCTCTGGGGCTGTCCGTGTTGATCATTGTGGCGGGCCTGCTGACAGGCTTGCTGGTGCTGGGCAATATGCACTCCGAGATCTCCCAGCAGAGCCGAGAGCTGGCGCGCAGCGCGGATTCTCTGGCGGTCAAGAACCACCAGCTGCTGGTGAGGGACCGCATCATCGCCCAGGAGCTCGAACGGGTGCGTGAGCAGAAAGAATACGCCGACCGCCGCGGCCGGCTGGTCCAGGAGCTGCTGAACACACTGGCCACAGAGGTGCAGCAGAAACTGCTGCGGCAGCTGGGCTCGCAGAGCGCACACCGCTTGGCCCGCGAGATTCTCGAAGTCGCGCGGGAGGGCTGGCAGGAGCTGCGTGCCACAGACGTCGCGGAGAGTGAGGTCTCGTGGGGGGCAGCCTTCTCCGAGCTGCAAGTCGGACGCTTCAAGCTGCAGCTCGAGGGAGACCTGGTCGGCGCCCGGCGCGACCTGGAGCGCGCGGTGGTGATGTTCGAGCAGCTGGCCGCAGAGGCTCCCGGCGAGATCGAGCCGCAACTCGAGCTCTGCTTTGCGCTGCGTACGCTCGGTCAATGCCTGCAGCGTCAGGGGCATCTCAGCCAGGCTGCCGAGGTCTTCACACGATGTCTTTGGCTCGCCGAAGAGCTCAGCGAGGCCGACGCCGATGCTGAAGAGCTACGGCGCAATCTGCAGCTGAGCCTGGCGTCGCGTGGCGAGCTACACCTTCTTCAAGGCCTCGGGGAATCTGCGCGGCAGTTGTTCGAGCGCGCCTTGCAGCTGGCTCGGGACACGCAGGCCACAGACCCGAGCCCGTCGAATCTGCGGGACCTGGGCGTGTATCTCGAGCGGGCCGGCGACGGACTGCGGGCCGCGGGCGCCTGGGATGCTGCCATGGAGCACTACCAGGAGAGCCTGGTCTTGCGGCGGCAGCTGTGGGCTGAGCAACCGGCCAGCGCGATGTTGCGCGAGGACCTGGGCGCCAGCCTTGAGCGGGTGGGGGAGCTCGAGCTGTACCGCGGCCAGGTCCTGTCTGCGCGGGCGCTGTTCGAAGAGCGCTTGCAGCTCGAACGCGGCCTGGTCGCCGAGGATCCGGCCAGCGTGCCTGCGCTGCGGGGACTTGCTCTGGCGCTCGGTGACCTGGGGGATGCTGCGCTGGCCGAGGGCGCTCCCATCGAGGCCGCTGAAACCTGGGCGGAGAGCCTCGAGCTCTTCCGCGACCTGGCCCAGCGAGATCCCAGCAGCGCACAAGCCCGGCGTGACCTTGCCCGGGCTCTCGATCGGGCCGGCCGCTTGGCGGAGCAGACCCTCGAGCTGGACAGCGCTGCCGCCTACTATCGGGAAGCGCTCGATCTCACCCGCCAGCTCTCCGAGCTCGACAGCAGCTCAGCACGAGCACGCCGAGACTTGAGCGTCAGCCTGGAGAAGAGTGGCGATGTGGAGATGCGCCGAAGACGCTTCGAGCCCGCCCGACAAGCGTATTCCGAGAGCCTCGAGCTGCGCGAGGGGCTCGCCGAGCTCGACCCCGGCCCGGGGTCGTTGCGCGACCTGTCGGTGGCCTTTTTCAAGCTGGGCTCGGTCTCCCACGCCCGGGGCAACTTCCGTGCGGCGCTGCCCTTTCTGGAGAGGGCTGTCGAGCTGCATCGAGAGCTGGCCAGGCTACAGACGGAAGCCGAGGCCGAGTTGCGCACGCTCGAAGCTGTGCTTGAAGAGACCCGCCGGCTCGCGGGAGAGTAAGACTGGAGTGCGGCGGCTTGTGACCGCAGGGTACTGGAAAACCCTGCTCAGCGTTTCTTACGCTTGCCCTTGGCTTTGCGTGCCTTGCTGAGCTTGGGCTTGCTGAGCTTGGGCTTGCCATGGCCCGGCGGCTCGGTCTCACGCGCACGGTCGACTTGATCGAGCACGACGCTCAGGGCGGAGCCCAGCTTGTCTTCGAGCACTTCGAGGTAGGTCCACTGCAGAGCGCAGTTGGCCGTGTGCAGGCCGACGATGTCCAACGAGAAGCGCGAGAAACCCCGGGAGGATGCGTAGACCAGGTCGTTGAGGTCGACCCGCTTCTCGCACGCCTTGCACAACACCAGCCGGTTCTTCTTGCCCGATTTCTCCCAACGCTCCATCGCCCGTTGCCACGCTTTGAGCGCAAGCGCCTCGCTGCACTTCGGACAGCGGGCGCCGAAGTTGCTCGCGGCGGGAAAGAAGTATTCCGGTTCACGATGCACGCTCAGCCGCACCGGCACACGGGCTTGCAGCTGACCTTTGCCACGCAGCTCGAAGGGGCCTGTCTGCTCGATCAACTTGCCCAGCTCGGGGCCCGTCTCGAGCTGCCCGGTTTCGTTGAGCGCCAGCACGCCTTCTTCCAACAAGAAGCTCTTGAACCGTTCCACATGGGCGGCATCAGGAACAAATGCCGGGTCGCGGGTGATCAGATGCAGGTGCGGATCCATCAGCGTCCTCAGGAGCCTTGCAGCAGAGCTTTGACCGCGTCGGCCAGGGTCTTGCCATCGGCGCGACCCGCCGCTTTTTCCTTCGCCAGGCGCATCGCCAGGCCCAACTCTCTGAGCGAGCTCGCGCCCGATTCGGCGACCGCGTCCGCGGCCAGTTTAGCGATCTCGTCGCCGGACAAGCCTTGGGGGAGAAAGGTCTCGAGCACCTTGAGCTCCGCCCGTTCGACCTCGGCTGCCTCGTTGCGGCCCTTCTCGGCGAAGATGGTCGCCGACTCCTGACGCTGTTTGACCAGGCGACGCACCAACTTCTGCTTCTCAGCTTCGGTCAGGCTGTGCAGCTCACCTCTGCGCTCTTCGACCATGATCGCACTCTTGAGGCTGCGCACAGCTGCGAGGGCGATCTTGTCCTTGGCCCGCATGGCCGCCTTGAGGCGTTGCGTCAGCTCTTCGGAGATTCCCATTCAGCTGGCCTCCCGACCGGTGATCGCCTGCAGAGCCGCTTCGATGGCCTTGACCCCCTCGTGGATGTGCGAGTCGGTACCGGCCAGGTAGACCCGGCCGAATGCGCCATACGGACGGATATCGACGATCGAGATCGGGCTGGCCTTTTCCGCTTCATTGGCAGCCAATACGGCGTAGCCAGCCGGTAGCACCTCGAGGACGTACAGGGTTTGCCCTGCCAGGATCATGTTGCCCTTGCGGTTGCGGTTGATCAACATCGTCTGGTAGGGGTCGAGGTTTGTGATCACCTGCTGGGAGATGATCTTCGGCTTCATGCGTTGCTCGGCCGTCAATCCCAGCCCGTCAAGGATGGCCGCGCCCGCCGCCCGCACCTGGCCCTGATCGAAGCTGTGCACCTCGAGCAGACCGTACGCGCGCTCGACGACTTGCACGCCCGGCTTGACCTGAGTCTTCTTCAAGGCCAGGTCCGTCACGCGGTTGATCTCGATGCCGGGGGCGATCTCGACCCACAGCGAGGCCTGCTCGGCGACCGGCAGGTAGCCGCGGGCCGTTGAGGCCACGAAGGATGCGAACTGCAGCTGCATCACATCGAGAAAGACATAGGTTCTGAGGGTTACCATGCTGACAGTCTCCAGGCCGGGGCCGATGGAAATACGGCGCCGCCGCGCTCAGCGGCGGGGGGCGCGCTTGTGAAAGGAATCGCCTACTTCTTCGCTTTGCCAGAGGCTTTCGCGGTCGGGTCTGACGGCAGGATCTTCTCGACGTCGCTATGAGGCCGGGGAATCACATGGACCGACACGAGCTCGCCAACCCTCTTGGCTGCAACGGCACCTGCGTCGGTGGCCGCTTTGACCGCTCCGACTTCGCCGCGGCACATCACGGTGACGTAGCCGCCACCGACCAGCGTCTTGTCGAGCAGCACGACGCGGGCCGCCTTGACCATCGCGTCCGCTGCTTCGACCGCGCCGACCATTCCTCTGGTCTCGATCAGTCCGAGTGCAGTTTGATTCATCGGAAGGCTCCTTCTTTGTTCCTCAGATGCCCAGGCCTTCGCTCAAGATGGCCTCGATGGCCGCAGAAGAGAGCGGGCTCTGGTTGGTTTCCGGACGGTTTCTGGTAGTCTTGTTGCCGACGGGCGACTGAGCAAGAATCTGCTCGATGGCCTCAGCACTGAGCGCCCCCCCTGCGTGCGACGCGGCAGGGGAAGGGGCGGCCGGAGCGGGGCCTTTGGAAGCTGTGCGGGAGGCAGGAGGCCTGCCCGTCCCTGGCGCAGGGTCGGCCGAGCTCTTCTGCACTTGCGCGCCACGCGCAGCGCTCGGGGCTGCCGACGCGGCGAGCCCGTGCGCGATCCGCTTGCGCTGGATCAGGTGCCGTGAAGAGATGTTGTCGGATGCGATGTTCGAGCCCAACGAGCCGCAGCCGAGGCTCATCGACGGCAGCAAGCCTGTACTGAGCCCGATCGAGCCCTGCGTAGATGGCGAGTTGACCAGGATGCGGAAGGCGGGCATGCTCATGGCCAGACGTTCGATCACGAGTTCGTCACGGGCATGGATCGAAAAGGTGTGGCCTTCGCCGCCGAAGCGCAAGACCTCCGCCGCACGTTTCTCGACCGCCTCGAAGTCCGGTTCGGGGTAGACCGACAAGATGGGCGCCAGGATTTCGATGCTCAACGGATGGGCATCGCCCACTCCGCTCTGGTAGGCGAGCAGAACCTGCGTGCTTTTCGGCACCTCGAAGCCCGCCAGCTGAGCGATCGCCTGCGGCGAGTGCCCCACGATGTCCGGGTTCATCAGTGTGCCGCGACGCGCGATCTGCTCGAGTTTGCGCGTCTCGACGTCCGAGCACAGCCAGGCGCCGCGTCCCCGCAGCTCTTCGAGCAACTCGGGCCAGAGCGCCTGCTCGGTCACAATGGACTGCTCAGAACAGCAGATCGTGCCCCAATCAAAACTCTGGCTGGCGATGATGGCGGCTGCCGCCGCAGCAAGATCGGCGGAGCTATGGACAACACACGGCACGTTCCCGGGTCCCACGCCATAGGCGGGCTTGCCGGAGCTGTAGGCCGCGGCAACCAGACCCGAGCCACCAGTTGCCAGAATGACGCGCGTATGTCTGTGGGACATCAGCTCTTGCGTACCAGCGATGGTCGAATGCCGCATCCAGCCGATGCAGCCCTCGGGAGCGCCCGCACGCAGGGCGGCTTTGTAGAGTGCTTCGCAGCTGCGCGCGATGCAATCGACAGCCCGTGGATGCGGACTGACGACGATCGCACAACGGGCTTTCAGGGCGATGATGCACTTGAACAGCGCCGTGGAGGTTGGATTGGTGCAGGGAATGACCGCCGCGACCACGCCGAAGGGCTCGGCGATCTCAATGACTCCCCGCGCGGCGTCGTGGCTCAGGACGCCCACGGTACGCTCGTGTTTCAGCTGCTCCCACGTGAACTCGGTCGAGAACAGGTTCTTGGCACGCTTGCTGTCGACCTTGCCGTAGCCAGTCTCATCGACTGCCAGTTTTGCCAGAAATCCAGCCTGTGAGGCGCCCGCTTCAACCATCGCGGCCACGATACGGTCGGTAGCCGCCTGGTCGAGCGAAGCCAGCGCGCTCTGCGCTCGGGATGCCCGGGCCAGCAGATCGCGTGCTTCTTGTCTGGAGAGTAGGTCGCTGTCGCGCTCCAAGGCCCGCTCTGCCCCGCTTCCCGTGCTGTTGCCTCAAGAGCGGCCAATCATAGTCGAGCCCCGCCGGAAACGCAAGCTCCCGGGAAGACGTGTCACCCAGGCGCGTTCGCCAGCACCAGGTGGCGTTTCAGGCCGCCTTTGCGGAACACGCCCTCGCATCGGATCCTGAATCCCAAGCCGGCCAGGATCGGAGTCAATGGTTCGCTGTGGATCAGCACGAAGCGCCGGGCGGCGCCTTGGAGCGCGGTGAGAATTCGAAGCTCTTCCCCTTCAGGCCAATGGGTCATCAATCGGTAGGGAAAATCCGTCACGATCCGGTCAGCGACCAGGCAGGGCTGCAGGGCGTTGGCGTGCACAACGTGAGCACGCAGCTGCAAGGCATGCAGGTTGGCCCGCGCCATGTGGCACAGCTTGCGGTTGCTGTCCGAGCCCAGCATCGGGAGGTCTTGCGCTGCGCCATGCAACAGCAAGGTGCCTGTGCCGCACATCGGGTCCCAGGTCTTCTCGCCAGGCCGCCGCCCCAGATTGATCGCAACGCGCGCCAGCCGGTCCGGGAGTGACTGGCTGTTGCGGTAGGGGCGGGTCTGCAGGTGGGCGAAGCGGTTCTTGACGCGTTCTTCGAGCTGGCCAAGGAACTGGATGCCGCGGCCGCGCACCCAGACCACGTGTTCCTCGGGCTGCCGCGGCTCGGGGCGACCCCAGAGGATGGACCCCAGGGTCTCAGCCATGCGGCGCTGCAGACGGCGCTGGCCTTTCTTGTCTGGCCAGATCTCCATGCGGTAGCTCGGTGCGTCGTCGGCGCGTCGACGCGCCTGCCGCAGCAACCCGGCATAGGTGCGCGCGACCAGAGGCCGCACCAGGCGCGCGCAGAGGAACCCCGTGGTCGCTACCCGATGGGGATGCTCTCCGAGCCACAGCCGCGGGTCGCAGGTCGGCTGCAGCCCATAGCTGCGGGCCTCGAAATCCCGAAGCTCCTCCTCACCGGGAGGTGCAGTTGCTATAAAGAGGTATCGCACTGAAGGGGGCAGCTCGTGTTCGGTATCCAAAGAGCGCTCCAAATCCTCAAGCTCAAAGACCTGACGAGCTCGCAGGCGGTCAAGGCTGCGTTTCGGCGCGCGGTGCTTGAGGTGCACCCCGACCTGCACCCCGATGATCCTCAGGCCGAGCAGCGTATGCAAGAAGTCGTTGAGGCACATCGAGAGCTCGAGCAGCAATTGCAGAAGCCCGCCGAGAGGCTCGAAGCCCAATTGCGCCGGGGCGGTTTCGCCGAGGCGGTCGAGCTCGCCCAGCACATGCTGCGCAGCGAGGACACGGTCCAGGTACGCGTGCTCTACGCGCAGGCTCTGTACGGGCTCAAGGCATACGACGACGCTGCCCGCCAGGCATTGTTGGTGCTGGGCCGAGATACGCGACTCGACGCGTATGTCGTGCTGGGCCAGAGCTTTCGGGCGCTCGGGATGCAGTCTAAAGCCGCTGAAGCGTTCAAGCACGCCCGCACGCTGGCCGGCAAAGACGGGCAGGCCGAGTTGGATGCGCTGCTTGAAGGCTTCGAGGGAGCGCGCACCGGAGGCAAGACGCGCGGCGACTGGCTGAAGACCGCCCTGGGTGCCGGAGGAGGCATGTTGGTGGCAGGGCCGCTCGGGGGGGCTGTCGGGCTGGTCTGTGGTCTCTATCTGACCGGGCGCAGCAGTACTGCGGCAGAGTCCGAGGCCGAGGCCGAGGCCGAGGCCGAGGCCGGTGCCGGTGCCAGGTCCGAATCCGGGGACGAAGCCAAGGCCGAATCCGGGGACGCAGCCAAGGCTCCCTGAAGAGGGCTGTCAGGCGGGCTCAGAGAGTCCCGTCTGCAGGCTCCGAAAGACCTCCTGCAGAGCGCGAAGCGCGACAGGCGCCGCGGGAAAACGGTCTTCGGGCTCCTTCTCGAGCAGCCGCAGGATCCAGACCTCGAGCGCTTCAGGAAGGTGAGGGCAGTGATTGCGGGGCGGCTCGGGAGTCTGGGCCATATGCTGCCCGAGAAAGCCCATGCTGGTGGTCGATTGGAAGGGCAGCCTCCCTGTCGTCATCTCGTATGCCAGCACGCCGACCGAGTACATGTCGGAGAGGGGGCTGATCTCGGCTCCTGCGGCCTGCTCTGGGGACATGTAGGCCGGCGTTCCGCAGAGCTGCCCGGCGATCGTCTGGAAACCGCCACACACGTCTTGCTCGATCAGCTTGGCGACACCGAAATCCAGCACCTTCACGCTCAACCGGCCGTCGATGTGCTCGAGCATGATGTTGTCGCCCTTGAGGTCGCGGTGGACGACTCCCAAACGATGGGCGTGTCCCACAGCTTCGAGGATCTGGGTCAGCACGCGCGCGAGCTCCTCCAGACCAAACGGCCCTTCCTTTTCCAGGCGCTGGGACAAGGTCTGGCCTTCGATGTAGTCCAGCGCCATGTACAGCCTCTCGGGCCCTGCCTCACCGGCGTCGTGGACCTGCACGATGTGAGGATGTCTGAGCCGCCCCAGCGAACGCGCCTCGCGGAGGAACCGTGCGCGCGCTTCGGCGCCGCGCGTTTCAACCAATTTGAGGGCGAGCGGCCGCTCGGTCACCACGTGGCGTGCGCGGTAGACGGCTCCCATCGCACCGGACCCGACCCGCTCTTCGATGCGGTAGCGTCCGGCGATCAGCCGTGCCTCGTCGTCAGGGCGGGGGAGGGCGGGCGTGTGTGGGCGTTGGGCACAAACCGGCAGGCGTGGACGCAGTCCCGCGCGTCGGCGTGGACTCTCACTGCTGGCCGCATGGCGTGCCTCGCTTGACGGCCAGGCGGCGGCATCGAGCAGCGCCTCGAGATGGCATCGGTACCCGGCCAGGGCTTGGTTGCGCATGGCTCGCGCAAGGCTCTCATCACTGACGCCATGCTCCTGCAGGCACAGGGCTGTCTGGACATCTTCCTCGACCCGGGCAAACAGACTGCTGGCACGCCGCAGCTGGCGCGCCTGGGTCGTGTCCAGCAGGGCCTTCTCCAGCAACACGCCGATCAAATCGCTCTCCGCATGGGCGAGGTGCAGCCAGCAACCTCGCAGCGCGTCGGGTGCAACCAGCTCTTGAGCCTCGATCAAACGCGCGGCATAGATGTCTCGCTTGTGCGCGCCGGCGGCGGAACCAGACCCTTCGCCCGTTTCCGTTGCGGTACCACCCGACCTGCGAAACCGGTCTCGCGCTTCCCGGAGATACACGCCGCTGCTGCGGCCCGCATTCTCTGGTCCAGCCGGCCCCTCGCTACGAACCTGGTCACGGATCCGGGCAGCAGATGGGGCCATGGCGCCTCCTTGGGAACAGACGGGAGTCTCTTGCTGATGATCGGAGCGTGCGGGGCCTGGACTTGAGCGGGACAGACCTGGCCTGGTTGCAAACAGCTCAGAAATATCGGACCAAATTGGTTAAGAATCGATTTTTTGATGCGCAAACGGTCCCGCCAGAGCTACACTGGTCCTGAGCCTGGATTCGGTCGCCATCCGCCGCCCATCAAGGGGTGGCGGAATTCCTTGCACCGGTTTGGGTGCTCTGCTAAAGTAACAGAGCCATTGAGTTTACGTGGTCCTCCGCCTGCTGGCCTGAGGGAGCCGATGACAAAAATAGCCTTTATTTCCGACGTGCATAGCAACATCGAAGCGCTCGGTGCCGTGATGAACGACATCGAGGAGCGAGGGTGCGACAAGATCTATTGCCTGGGCGATGTCGTCGGATACGGTCCGAACCCGGTGGAGTGCATCGACATCATTCGGCAGAAATGCCAGGTGGTGATCCAGGGCAACCATGACGAGGCCGTGGTCATCGTGGCCTACGCGTTCAACCGCGTGGCCAAACAGGCCGTCGACTGGACTCGCGAGGTGCTCAAACCCAGCGAAACCGACTCCTTCATACGCATCCGCCGCTGGAACTTCCTGAAGAAGCTCCCGCAGGTGTATGAGGAAGAAGGCATGCTGCTGGTCCACGGGTCTCCGCGCAACCCGACCCAGGAGTACATTACGGTCCATGACATCGCGCATGGCAAGGGCCGCAAATTCGAAGAGTTCTTCTCCAAGTTCGACAAGATGTTGTTCTGCGGTCACAGCCATCTACCGTGCGTGATTCGCGAAGATCTCAAGTTCCTGATCCCGACCGACGAGAAATACCGCTACCGTTACAACGGGCGCAAAGTGATCGTCAACGTCGGTTCCGTGGGGCAACCCCGCGACGGAGACACGAGAGCCTGCTGGGTCGAGTACGATTCGGAGCGCGAGATCATCGCCTTCCGCCGGGTCGAATACGACGTCGCTAAAACGGTGCAGAAGATCTTCTCGAACCCCAACCTGAACAACGCGCTCGGCTCCCGCCTCAAGAGCGGAAACTGACACTGTCGTTGCGCAGTGAAGACCCGGCCAACGGCCGGGTTTTTTTGATGCTGACCGCTTGAGCCTCCGGTGCATCGCAGCAAACAGGTACTGGCAGCCTGCGACAAAGATCGCACACTTGAGCCTTTGTTGCTACCACTGTTCTACACCTGACAAACTGCAGCCCTGGTTGTTTGAGATGTTTTTCCCTCCAAACAATTCTGCCTGCTGTCAGTAATGGACCCAGGCTTGCATCTTTTCGTGATATCTACACGACCAGGCATACCAACTTGACACTTTAGCAGCTGCAGGCTAGGCTTGGAGTTGTCTGGCGCGCTCGAGGTATCCTTCCCTTTGATGCCTGCCACGCCCAGGAAGCCGCCTCTAGAGGTTTCGCGCCTATGCCCGCAGCCGGCCCGTCACAGCTTACGCAGATCGGCGAGCCAGGTCCCGCGACCTTGAAATGGTTCCTGCCACACGGTATTCAAGGTCGGCGTCTTCCCAAGCTGTCGATGCGTGCACTTTCGCTACCGAAGCTCACACTGGGCGAGCTCCTCAAGGAAGTGGTCTCTACAGTCGGCACCCTGGCCTCCGGTGCGCTCGATCCCCTGCGCCAGAAAATGCAGCGCAAGCGACGTCCCCGCTTGATTCCTCATAAGCGTGGCTCGCGCTTGCCGGTGCTGTTGATTCCAGGTTACTTCCAGAATCCTGCCAACTTCTGGTGGCTCGGTCCGCGGCTCGAACAGCTCGGACTGCGGAACCAGCTGGAAGTCTACAACGACTCGATGTTCGGCTCGATCGAAGTGTTTGCCGACACCATCGAACGACAGATCCAACGAGCGCTCGAATGTACAGGCAGCTCGCAGGTCAACATCGTGGGCCACAGTATGTCTGGCCTGGCTGTGCGTGAGCTGTTGCGGCGGGGATACGCCTCCTCCCGGATCCATCGCCTGATCACTCTGGGCTCGCCCCATCGCGGAACACGCTGGGCCTATGCGGGGGTGGGGCAGTGCTGCAAGGAGATGCGCCCCGGCCATCCGTTCTTGAAGCGTCTGCAGGCAGGCAAGGAGAGCGAGTTACGCCAGGTCGAGGCCTGGTCGATTGTCTCCAACCTCGATCTTCTTGCACCGCCAGAAACCGCGTGCTTCCTGTACCAGGGATCCAACTTGTACGTGCCGAACCTCGGACACGCCGGCTACTTCTTTTCGAAGCGCGTGCTCGCCATTCTTGACGAGTTGTTGTAGGCGGGCCGCGAAACCTCAGCCAGCACCAGCTCCCGGCCCCTTTTCGAGCATTCAGGTCTGCAGCGTGAACCTGGCAGAGGATCCGAGCCAGCAGATTGCCGACGGGTCGAGATTGACGCTCGCCAGAGAAGGCAGTATCCTGGCTGTCTGGCAAGCTCCAAGTAGCAGGCAAGGGAGGCCGTGTCTCGTCGATGATCGTGCTATCGGTCCTCTCGGGTGGTTGCCGCGGACACGTCGCCAGCTACGAGCCTCCGGTGATGGTAGGCAGGAATCCCGGCAATGATCTGCAGCTGAGTGTTGACCTCGACTTGACGGTCAGCGGTCGTCACGCCGAGATCCGTCTCGCCGACGGCGTCTTCCGGCTGCACGATCTAGGCAGCTCCAACGGCACGCTGCTCAATGGCCAGAAGATCTCGATGGCCGACCTCAAAGATGGCGATGTGATCCAATTCGGCCTGAACGGACCGACCGTGCAATTCGGCGTGCGGCCGGAAAAGCCCGAGGCACGGACGATCGCCGAGGTCTTTTTCTGCGCGATCTGCGCGGCCCATAGTAGCAGCCGCTCGGTCGTGTGCCCCAGCTGCTCACGTACCTTGTGCGAGATCCATCGCATTCCCCAATACGGCATCTGCAACGACTGCGTGGCTCGGGGATACAAGGAGAAGGCGCGCCAGCCCGGCGGGCTCGCTGGACAATGGCAGGCGCCGACCCCCGGGGGCTCCTCTCCGGCGGCCGTACCTAGACCCGCCCCAGTGGCTCCCGGGCCACCACCTCAGGTGCAATTGCCGCCTCCCCCGAAGGCGGCCCCCCCAGCAGCTCCGCCTGCGGCTGCGGCTGCACGGCCGGTGATCCTTCCGCCACAGGCGCGTCCATTGCCTCCGGCGGCGGGAGCTCCCAAGCCAGGACCCCTGCGGCGCCTGCCCACCATGGGGATGATGTTGACCCCGGAGACGGCACGTATCGGCATCGACGATCCTGCCCCACCGATGCCACCGCCTCTGCCAGTCGCCTCGGGATTGCCAGAGCCTGTGTATTCAGCGCCGCCGCCGCCGCCCGAGACCGAACCCGGCAAGCGACGGAGCAGGAAGAGGAAATCTACCCGGAAGGGCAAGAAGCCCATGCCCTCGGCATCGTCGGCCCGTCTGCCTCCCATGGAAGCACGCATCTCGCGTGAAGACGCCGAGGACGAGGCTGGCTTCTTTACCGAAGACGACTTCCGCACCACCTTGAGCGAAAAACAGCAGAAACGCCCACCTCCCGACTTTGAAATGCGGCTCTGAGCAACTGTCAGCAGTCTCCCCGCCCCCATCCAGCGCCCCGCGAGCAGGCTCTTTTGGCCGCCGGAGACCTGGAAGCCAGTTTTTTTCCTTTCTTACACTACCGTGACACTGACCTGGGACCAAAAGACTAGCGTTAGGTATCGAAACGCCGATTCCGGGGTATCTGCTCTGTCCAAAAGACTCCGGAACGGAGATCTGGTCGCTGCGAGTTCGTGGCGTTCCTGGAGCTTGGAAAGGAAACCTGATGTGCAGTGTTAAAACAGCCAGCCTGCTGTTGTTCGTCTGCAGCTCTCTACTGCAGGCAGATCTGATCTATCTGCGAAACGGCTCGATCGTCTGGGGAGATGTCGTCGACGAGACAGACGAAACTCTCTATGTCACGACCAAGTACGGTGAGCGTGAGCTTGCCTGGTCCGAGATTCTGCGCGTGCAGAATGTGGCCAGTCCGAGTGATCTGATCAGCCAGCGGCTCGCCGAGTTGGGACGTTTTGACACCGATGGCCGTGTCGACCTCGCCCAGTTCCTCGAACAGCTGGGCCTGGAGCAGGATGCTCTCGACCTGTACAAGGCGATCCTCGAGATCGAGCCCGACAACCGCAAGGCGCGCTTCAAGCTCGGCTATACCTTCGTGTCCGAGTACGGCTGGGTGACCGAAGAGAAAGCAGTAGAGATCGAGCGCCTGCGCGGTGGGCTGCTCGACTTCGAGACAGACGCAGAAGGGGTCGCTGCCGCCCCGCGTTTTCCCAACGCCAACCGGCGCGTCCTCGATCTGCTGAAAGAGGCCAACACACTCGATGCGTCTGCCCGCGCCGCCGCGTTGATCAAACTGCAGAACATCGGTGCAGTGGTCGCCACCGAGCTACGCGACGGCCTGGCTTCAGAAGACGCCAAGCAACAGAACGCTGCCTTCCGCCAACTACGGAAGTGCAAGCAGCTCCAGCTGCCCGAAGAGCTCATCGATTTCCAGTTTGAAGCCGGGGAAGAGCTCGAGGCGATGTTCGCCGCCTATGTCGAAGCCAATGTCTACGAGCCCTTGCTCGCGGGACTCGAGACCGCCATCGCCAAGCGCGCAAAGCAGTACAACAAGCTCACAGAGCGTGCTGGCGGCCTGATTCCCGAATTCCAACAAGCCAAGGCGGAAGAGAAACGCAGCGACTACTACCAGAGATGGGTTGCGTCCCGCGACGCAGCCCTGGGGGTGATCTTCGACCTCAGCGTCTATCCGGACGAGAACCATGGCAAGGTTGGGCAGCCGGTGGTCGACGAACACGTCGACAAGGTCCGCGAGATCTGGGAAGTCTACGACGCGATGGTCGAGCACGATGTCGCCGCCATCCTGTCGGTCAGCCCCGAGCAGGCCCTCGAGCTGCAGACGAGCTTGAAACAATGTCGGGTGTTGATCAGCGACTTCGAGGGATTCTTGAGCGGATTCGAACGGGTTGTCAGCTACGAGCTGGCGGAGCTTGCGCCTGCGGTTCAAGCACTGGTCCGGTACCGCGGGGGACACATGGATGAGTCCTACGCGCTGCAGAAGAATCTCGAACCTCACTATGCCTATCTGGTGCGGCGCATGAGCGACGCCCGGGTCGAGGCCTACAACGACGCGCTGCTCGAAATCGCCGAGCCGGAGAAGGGGGTGATCCCCAGCGTGGAAGAGCGCGAGCAGGTGCGGATCACCAACGACTACCGTGTCATGATGGGGCGGCCGGCCGTGGAGATCTCGCTGACTTTGACCGACTGCGCTCGCGGCCACAGCGCCGAGATGACCGGACTGGGATATTTCGCGCATGAGTCCCCGAATCCAGAACGGCGCTCACCGTCCGACCGGGCCCGGCTGGCTGGCTATCCGGGCGGCGCGGCCGAGAACATCTCGCTGGGCAGCGCGGCACCGATGGCCACGCACATTGCCTGGTACAATAGCTCAGGCCACCATCGCAATATCCTCGGTCCCGGGCACCGTTGCATGGGGGCAGGCAAAGATGGACGGCACTGGACGCAGAACTTCGGTTCCCTGGCAGTGCTCAAACGCTGAGGTTCGAACAGCTCGCGGTGGATTCGGTACTGTTCCTCTGTTCCTCGCTGTTCCACCGTCTCCGCCACGACTGTTTGAACACAGTCATCTGCCACGGGGTGAGGCCTTGCGCCTCACCCCGTTTTCTTTCGCTCCGCAACAGTCCTGCCTGGATCACTCCGGCAGGCAGCTCTCACGGTCGGGAAGCTGAGGCAGCTGACGGTAGAAGCCGATCAACACCCGCAACATCTTTTCGTCGTCCGGCCAATCCCCCGGATTGATGCGGGACAGGCTCTGCTGCAGGAGAGGAAGAGCCCGCTCGGGTTCCGCATAGCTCAGAAAGCCTGCGTAGAACACGTCTCTGCGCACATCGGGCAGGCGCTCTTCGGGAAGGTCGACCTGTTCGAGCAACATCAGGCTCTGCTCGAGTGCGGCGACAGGATCCTCGCCCAGACCGAGCACGGCTTCAGGGATGCGGTAGATCACCCGCGGGCTCGACTCGAGGAAACACGAGAATTCGTGCTCGGGAGTCCTGAAAAAAGCGGGCCGCAACGACATGCGCAGGTCGAATCGTTGGGCAAACGGCAACTTACCGAGGGTTGCAGGCGGCAGCAGTTCGAATTCCACCACGTTCGCCGCTCCAGGCTCCAGGATGAACGGCTCGGCTTCAACGCCTTCGCGGCTCATCTCGCGCCGGTAGTAACCTGTGATCGGCATCACCCAGGTCTCGAGCTCGAGGTAGCCGACCATGGGAACTTCCCGTGGCACGACGATCTCCACGGAAGCAGCACTGCGGTTGACGATCGACGCGGTGAGTGTCACCGGAGACTCGAGGGCTACGACAGCAGGCACGTCGATCTGCAGCTCGATCACTTGATGCAACCATTGCCTTTGTGCCTCTTTACGCAGCCGCCGGCTGAAGTTGTCTTGTTGCTCCGAGGCGAGCAACGCCAACGCCGAGAGCCCGCGGAACGCGTCACGGGGACGTTGGCTCGCCAGCGCCGACTCAGCCGCGACCACATGGCGCAGGCCCCAGCTTCCGATGACTGTGCTCTCAGCGAGGATGCGGTCACGGACGACGTCCAGCAGGGGGTCGGGCCTGACCTCTAGCAGCGTGCCGAGCTCACGCGCCGCGGGCGGCCCCATGGCGACAAGCTCCAAGGCCTGCAGAGACCAATTGCGGTTGCCTGCACGCAGGCTCCGGCTGAGCTCACGGACCCGGTCGCTGGAGTACTCCTGCGGGCCCGTCTGGCAGGAAGCACAGACGAGCATCCCGGCTGCCAGGAAACATCGGAGCAGCGCTCGAGCGAAAAATGATGTGCTGACGGCAACGCGGGTCAATATACTCGTTCCTTCTGCACCAAGGGGCTCACGATGACCATACAAGGTCTCCACGTCGATGTGGATGAAGATCACACAGGCAGTCAACCCGTCCATATCGTCCGTCTGCGCGGCGCCCTCGATGCGCACAACTTTTCGCAGTTCCAGGACCGGCTCGAAGGGCTCGTGGACACGGGCTGCGTGCGCCTGGTCGTGGCTGCTCGTGAGCTGGACTTCATCTCGAGCGCCGGACTCGGGGTGCTGAAGGCGACGGTGATGCGCATCCGCGAGCTCGACGGCGATCTACGCTTGGCCGAGCTGTCATCGAAAATCCTCAACGTGATGCAGCTGCTCGGATTCTGCAAGATCTACCAGACTTTCGACAGCTGTCAGGATGCTGTACGCAGCTACGAAAGCTCCTGATTTTCTGAGCGACACTTCCAGCCACGCCGCCGGCAGAAAGCGCGCACGCGATCACGCTGCAGGCGTGCATCTTCGTTCAGTCTGCAGACGCCGGTCATCATTCCGTCTGCAGCCGCGTACCTTTCTCAGGTCAGAGGTGAAGGCTCCGTCTGGCAGTCCAATTTTTGGCCGATAATTTACCTTATGTTGCATTTTGGAGAACGCATAGAGAGGGGACACGCGGAGGCAGCTCAGGACATTGAGAATCCGACTGCTGCCCCTTAGACTGGAGGCGACACCCAGGAGGGATCAGCATGTCACAGCGAGTCTTTGTGGTTGGTGGTGCCATCACTAGCTTTATCGGTAAGCATCACCCCGACTTCGTCTGGAAGAAACACCCCGACTTCGGCAAGCGGGAAAACCCCAGCCTCGAACAGACCCTGCACAAAGCGGCGCTCGATGCACTCGAGGCTACCGGAGTCCCGGCCTCCTCTGTAGAGCGCGCCTACGTCGGCAATTTCGCGGGCGAGCTGTTCTCCAGTCAAGGCCACCTCGGTGCGATGTTGGCGGCCGCATCACCGGGGTTGGCCTATCTGCCCGCGATGCGTGTTGAGGGTGCCTGCGCCTCGGGTGGGTTGGCGTTCCTCGCGGGTGTCGATGCCATCCGCGCAGGCGCGAACGTTGTGTTGGTGGTCGGCGCCGAAGTGCAGACCACTGTCGGGGCGCGCAAGGGTGCGGAGTTCCTGGCACGCGCTGCACACTTCGCTCAGGAGCGGGCGATCGACGAATTCACCTTCCCCTGTATGTTCGCGCGTCGGGCACGCCATTATTTCGCCTCCAGTGATGCGACGGCTGAAGACACGGCCCTGGTGGTCGCCAAGGCGTATGCCTGCGCAGCCAAGAACCCGCTGGCCCACATGCACACGCGCACGCTGACTCTCGAACAGGCGCGGGACAGCGATTGCTTCCTGGCCAATGAGGAGTACAAGAGCTACCTGCGGCTCTCCGACTGCTCCCAGGTCAGCGACGGAGGCGCCGCCCTGGTGCTGGTCTCTGAACGTGGCCTGCAGAAACTCGAGAAACAAGCTGACGCGCTCGAGCTGATCGGCGCGGGCCACGCCTGCGGCCCCTTGGGCAATGTGGCCGACCTGACCTGGCTGGATGTGACCGCACGCGCAGCCTCTCGCGCCTATTCTCAGGCCGGACTTGCGCCGAGCGACGTCCAGGTGGCCGAGGTCCACGACTGTTTCTCGGTCACCGAGCTGTTGATGTACGAAGCCCTGGGTTTTGCCGCAAGAGGCCGCGGCGCCGAGTTGGTGCGTGAGGGCGCCACAGATCTGACCGGACGCATTCCTGTCAACACGGGGGGCGGATTGATCGCCTACGGACACCCCGTCGGCGCCACGGGCGTCAAACAGATCCTTGAGATCTGGAAGCAGACCAGCGGCAAAGCCGGTGCCTACCAGCTGGCCCAACCGCCGCAGATCGGGCTCTGTGCCAACATGGGGGGCGATGACAGGACCTCGGTGGTGACGATTTTTCGCAAATAGCCAGGCCACCCGACCTGGCTGAGCGATTGGCCCGCTTTTTGTTGCTAGTGGGCTTCGTGGAGTTGTGATGGCAGTGGGCACCGTGCGGTGCCGACTTTTAGGACGTCAAGATGGCATGCCCTCCCGTCTGTTCGCCGCACAAACGACGCTATCTGGTCTCGATCCTCGCGGTCTCGGGCCTCGGGGTCTGGGTGCTAGCCGCGGCGATGGAGGCCTCGAGGCTCGGCGAAGAAAGCGCTCCCTCCCCTACCCTGCATGACGATATCGGCAAGGCCTTCGACGCGTTCGAGGCTGAGCTGCAGTCTGATGCTCGAGAGCTCGCCGTGGTCGTCGACAACCTCCCGCTCGAGAGCCTTTGGTTGTGCCTGAGCCGCGACCGCTCGAGACTGCTCGGACTGCAGGTCCTCGACGCCCGCCGGCAGCCCCTGGCCCACTTCGGTGCCCTGGCCGCCGACCTTCCAGGACGATTTGAGGTCACCCGCGGCGTATTGCATGGCGCGCGCCGCGCGTTTCTGCGCCTGTGCTGCCAGGACGCGCTTCAGGAGGCGAGGCCGCGGGTTTCTACGGGGCTGCTGCTCAGCCGACATCTGGGTGCCTGCCTGCTCGCTTGCTCTGTCCTGCTGCTGTTGTTCGACCGCCGACAGCTCTCCCAGAAACTGACCCGTGGATACCTCGAGAACGTCGACAAGATGGCGATGGGGCTGGCGAACTGCATCCGCAACTCGTTGAACTCGATGCGCTTCAGCCTGGCTACAGCGCGAAGGCGGCGCGCACAGGCGGGCCCCTCCTTGACCTCGGTTTCCGGAGAGATCTCCCATCTCGAGCGCCTGGTCGACCGTTTTCTGTCCTTCAGTCAGCCGCGCAGCTGGGTGGTTGAGCCGCACTTCCTCGACAAAGTCGTGCGTGAGGCTGTGCTCCACGCCCAGGCAGAGTTCGCTGAGCGTGGTGTGTGTTTCGAAACCGAGCTCGAGGCCCAGCTCTCGGTGGATATCTGTCCGGAGGCTCTGGACAAGGCCGTCCATGAGCTGCTGGCCAACGCGGCTGAGGCCTGTCCTCGAGGGGGCTCGGTACGGGTGCGGCTCGAGAGGTTGAAAAACCAGGCCGCCATCACTGTCGACGACGATGGACCGGGCGTAGCTGTGGAGCTGCGCCCGCAGTTGTTCCAGCCGTTCACATCCGCAGACCCCGACCGGCCGGGTCTGGGACTGGCGATTGCTCACAGCCTGGTCGAAGTGCACGGTGGAACCCTCGAGTTGCTCGAGGGATCACGGTTCCGCATCAGTTTTCCGCTGGTGCCGCCTTCCTGAGGTGTGTCAGTCCTCGTCGGCAGAGTCTTCCAGCTCGGCTTCTCGCTGCTCGAGGTGGCTGTACAACTTGAGCTTGCGTTGCAGCGTGCGTAGGCCGATTCCCAGGATGCGAGCGGCTTGGGTGCGGTTGCCTTCGGTCAGCTCGAGCGTCTGCTCGATCGATAGACGCTCGATCGTGTCGAGCGTCAATCCAGCAAGGCTCGCAGGCGTCTTGGCGCCGGACTCGACACCGCGGATGCGGGCAGGAAGATCCTCGACATCGATGACCGCGTGCGGCGTCAGCACGACCAGGCCCTCGACCACATTGCGCAGCTCGCGTACATTCCCCGGCCAGCCATAGGCCATCAACTTGTTGAGGGCTGCATCACTGAACGCGCGCGCCTCGCTGGGGACATGGTTGCGGCAGGTCTCGAGGAAATGGCCCACCAGCAGCGGGATGTCTTCTTTGCGCTCGCGCAAGGCCGGCAGGTGGATCTGCACAACTCCGAGCCGGTAGTACAGGTCTTCGCGGAAGCGCCCCTCTTCGACCGCCTTCAGCAGGGCTACATGTGTTGATGCGATCACCCGCACGTCGAGCTCGCGCGTGCGGGTCGAACCGACCGGTGTCACCTCATGCTGCTCGAGCACGCGCAGCAGCTTGGCCTGGAGCTCGAGAGCCAGATCTCCGATCTCGTCGATCAGGATCGTGCCCGTATTGGCGGCAAAGAACAGGCCTTCATGTTTGCGGGCTGCGCCTGTGAACGCGCCCTTCTCATGGCCGAACAGCTCGCTCTCGACAAGGGTCGGCGAAAGCGCTGCACAGTTGACCGCGACGAAGGGCTGGTCAGAACGCGGTGACAGACGATGCACCGCACGCGCGACCAGCTCTTTGCCGGTCCCACTCTCTCCGGTGACCAGCACCGTTGTGTGTGTCGGTGCCACACGCCGGATGCGTTCGTAGATCTCGCGCATCTTCTCGGACTGACCGATCATGGTCGAGAAGCCATAGCGCGACTCGAGCTGCGCGCGCAAACGACGCACCTCCCGGCGCAGCCGATCTTCTTCGAGAGCCCGCTCGACCAGGCATACCAGGTGCTCGGGATCGACAGGCTTGGTCAGGTACTGGTAGGCCCCTTTGCGGATCGCATCCACCGCAGTATCGATCGAAGCAAAACCCGTGATCACGATCGCTGGAAGCCCTGGCACTCGTTGGCGGACGGTGTGCATCAGCTCGATGCCATCCATACCGGGCAGGCGCAGGTCGGTCAACAGGAGGTCCGCCGTGCCGATGTGCTGCAGCGCCTCACTGGCGTGGGCCGCTTCGAGCACGGTGTAGCCCTCGAGGCGCAGGAACTCCCCCATCGCGCGGCGGCTTCCCGCGTTGTCTTCAACCAGCAGGATGGTCGCGCGCGAGGCTTTGGCGATCTGGGGTTTGAGGTCTTCCCCGAGCAATGCTGTCTCCTGACGAGTGTGGCTGCGTGCCACACTTACCATATGGCTCGATGGCGGACAAGCCCCTCAGCGGCAGGCCGCTGGGGTGCATCAGGCCCGGGGCCGAAGCTGGATGACGAGCTCGACGGTCTCGTCGTCGCGCATCGGCCGTGCGAACACCAGACATTCCTCGTCGCCTTTGCGGAAGATCAGCGTGCGTGTGCCGACTCCCTCTCCGCGCACGAACTGCCAGGCGGCGGCCGGCATGGCGCTCGTGTAGAAGTCGAGGATCTTCTGCGTGCGCAACCAACCCGGACCATGGTAGACCATCTCGCACGAGCGGAAGCTCTGATTGTAGATGTAGCTGTCCTGTTTCTGAAAATCGAACAACTGTGGAACGGGCACATCGGCCAGTTGCAGCCGCTCGATCTGCTTGTGTTTGAGCGGGCGTGCCGTGCTTGCGCAGCCGACCAGTGCGCACACTACCAGCAGTCCTGTCAGTCTTCTCGCAATCATGCCATCGTCTCCCGTAACAATTGCCGCTCTGTCTATCGGCATGACGGGCGAGAATCTGCAGTCTCAGGCGCGAACGCCTGAGCGGTCTGTGCTGTAGCCGCGGGGCTCCGAATCCGAAGAAACAAGACAGCGGTCCATCAGGACACGCACCAGGCGGTTGTGCCTGTTGGGGTGGGTCTATGAACCGATGGAACGAAACTGGCGCGGGGTGCGCGAATCCGCTATCCTCACCGCTTGTATCTTTTTATGTGGTCAGGTAAACTCTCTCCCAGTAAAGGGAAGTCGTCCACCGTCCCTCATGCCTGGCGAGTCGCGGCGCACACCCACGCCCACGACCTGCGGCTGCATAGCAGCTTCGCGGGTTGTCTCGGCGGGTCTGAGGGTCTATCTGAGATTTTTTCATCGCTCCGGCGTGTGAGGCCGGCAACGTTGATATGTGGAGGTTTAAGTGTTGAGAACGATCAGTCCCAGGATTGCGTTGGCAGTTCTGCTCTGCGTCGTCGCAGTGGGTTGCACCAAGAGAAGGAAGTCGGTGGGGGTCGATCTGGTGACTCCCAAGATCCACTTCATCCTCCACTGTACTGACGACGAGTACAGTGTGTTCGACGACGATTTCGAGAACCTGAAGGATGAGACCATCTTCGGCGCCTCGTCGATCTTCGGCAGCCTCGCGGCCGCCGGCCAGCCGGCCGGCCCCACCTCGGGTGGTCTGTTTGCGGCCAATTCCGGCCCGCTCGGAGACACCGCGTCGATTCTGCTCGTGGGCACGAACTTCGATGAGCGTACGACGTTCAACTGGGTCGATGCCGATACCACAAGCGCTGACGAGACCGGATTCTTGAATCTTGGAGATCTCGACGGAGATTGGATCTCTGAGAACTGCGTCGAAATCGTTCCGCCGGCCAGCCCGCTCGAGGACGGCTCGGGCAATGCTGAGCAGGACGGATACGTCGACATCATCAGCTCGAATCCGAACATCGGAAACCTCCAGGCCGAGTTGGCTGCGCAGGGTGTAGACACCGTGCAAGAGCTCGAAGTCCTGCCGGTCGGTTTCCACCGATTCGAGGGCGTCAGAACTCTCGGCCACACCGGTGCCTGGCTCTATGTCAGCCCGAACGCGCTCAGCGCGACGGCCATCGCGCTCGAATCGAAGCTGCCGAGCAACATGCTGCTGTGCCCCGGGCAGAGCGGTATTCCCGTGCTCGTCACGCTGGCCAACTCGACGACTGACGACATCATCATCGAGTCCGGTGCGCTGAGTTTCTCGGGCGGCTCAGGCAGCCTGAACTCGTTCGTCAACGCTTTCGCGGACTACCGCGGCAGCTCCAGCG
Source organism: Planctomycetota bacterium (assembly GCA_029260765.1). Classification (GTDB taxonomy): domain Bacteria; phylum Planctomycetota; class J058; order JAJDCP01; family JAJDCP01; genus JAJDCP01. The sequence continues at coordinate 116,201 of JAJDCP010000091.1, read as the reverse complement.
AAGCACCGAGCAGCGGATCCTTCAACCGATTGACTGTGCCCGCTGGCGGAACGGCGACGTTGCCTTTCCTGGTCAACATCGCCAACCACTTCCCCACCGGCAGCGATGTCAGCCAGGTGACGGTCGCGGTGACGGTCGCTGGTGAAAGCCGGTTGTCGAAGGGTGCCTTCGCGGCCAGCCTGACGGGAACCGACCTGTTCCAGGTCAGCCGTTCGCCACTGGTCAAGACCCATGGTGGTGATGTCTGGAGTGCCAATCCTCAGGATATGGACGCCGGCAACGGTGGCAGCATCTTCATCAACGAGAACTCCGGTACCATCGACCTGACTGGAACCGCGCCGAGTGTCAGCGCCCCCAGCCTGGGCGGCACCGATCCGAGCGACACGTTCTATGACACCGGCACAAGCTTCGCCAATACCCTCAGGATCACGGGCAGCGACACCCTGGGTGTCGACCTGACCGAGTTCACGAACGGCGAGATCACCTCGGACACCGTGACCATCGCGGGCTCGATCGTCTCCGATCTCGACAGCACCGAGCGGCGCGCCTTCAACTTGCAGATCGGTTCGTCGACCTCTCCGGCCGACGTGGTGGTCTTTGACGGAGCCTCGATCACCCTGGCTGGCGAGAGCGACGGCGCTTCGACCCAGGGCTCAGGCAACCAGGGCGCTGGCTACGACGGCAGTGGTGGCTCGATCGAGATCCACACCACCCGCTTCGTCTGCGTCAACAGCAACATCGATCTGCGTGCCGGCAATGTCACCGGAGGCCCGTTCAGCGGTTTCTCGCTGGTCGGCAGCTCAGGCAGCTTCACTGTCTTTATCTACGACGGCTTCACCGGCGATGAGTGCGAAGTCAGTGGCTCGAGCTTCAACCTCGACGGCGCGGATTCGTCGGGCGACGAGGCGGGCGATGCTGGCTCGTTCGGCGTGTTCGCAGAAGGCACCGACGTCGACGTGGTGCTGGTCAGCACGACCGTCAACGCCAACGGCGGCAGCTCGTTCGGCACCTCCGCCAATGGCTTGCCCGCGCATGTCAGCGCGACCTCGAACGGCAGTTTCTCGGCCGGCGATGCAGGCAACGTGTCGATCGAAAACGACGCGGGCGACCTGGGCGATGTCACCGTGGTGGGTGGTCAGTATTGCCTGACCGGTGGCCATGCCGCCGTGCTCAACGGCTTCCCCGCTGCGGGCGTGTTCACCTCTGCCAACGGTGGTGATTTCGACATCACTGGTGGCGTGGACATCGTGCTCGCCAATGACAGTGGCGTTCCTGCGACTCTGTCGACCAACGGTGGTGTTGCGGGCCGCTTCGGTGGCTTCGGCGACGACACTGCTGACAGCCAGGCCGGCAGCGCCGGCGAGATCGGCATCGGTGACACCGACGACACCGATGACATCAACATTCCGGACGGCGCCGTGCTGTGTGCAGTCGGCGGCTCTTCGGACAACGATGCCAGTGGACACTCCAGCTTCAGCAGCTCAAGTGGTGGCTTCGTAGAGATCGCTTGCGACGACGGTGTGGTCACCATCGGCGGCTACATCTGCACGCAGGGTGGCTACTCGCGCGAAGATGAGAACGGCGACAATGGCATCTCCGGCAACGCCGGCAACGTCTCGGTCTTCGCCGACCGTGACGGCATCAACGTCACCTCGACCGGCGTGATCTTCGCGGTCGGTGGTAGCGCGGCGCTGTATGGCAACCCGGTCAACGGTGAGAGCACTCTCGACTTCTCGGGTTCTGCGGACATCAGCTCCGGCGCGGGCGGCAACGTCTCGCTGGACGCCGAGAGCAACGATGGTACCGACGCCGACGACGGGGACATCGACATCGCCGGTCGCATCTTCACCAACGGTGGCTTTGTTCTCGACTCAAGCTCCGCCAGCCCCGGCGACGGCGGCGACCTGTTCATCACGACGGGTACGCAGGGCAACAACGACAACGAAGGCGACTTGAATGTCACCGGCACGATCTGCCTCAGCGGTGGTGTCGATGTCTACTCCGGTTTCGGGGAAGGCAACGGCGGTAGAGCAGAGGTGGAGGTCGACGGCGGGTCCTTGACCTGGTCGGGCCTCTTTGAAGCTCTCGGTGCCAACACCGGGGATTGGATCCTCAACGACAACAACGGCACCAGTCAGGAAGCTGACGGGGACTGCGTGTTGTCGGGCGACTGGGACATCGACGATGTCTTCCTGGTCAGCAACTGGCAGGGTGAGCGCATCAACTTCAGCGGCACGATCGGGTCGAGCTCTGAAGAAGCAAGCTTGGTGCAGATGACCAACAGCCAGGAGTCGGGCGACGGCAACGACGAAGAGATGGCGTATTCCGGTACCAGCTGGGCGTCATCACACAATATCAACACCGAGTACAGCATCTCGATGTCGGGTACCATGCGTTCGTTCCAGAACTCGTCCAACATCTTCGTGCAGACCAACGGGACCACCGGTGGCTCGAATGTCACCGATCCGGACTTGAGCGTCAGCGGCACCATGCAGCTGAGCACCAGCTCGGGCACTCCCCTGTCTGGCTCGAACATCACTCTGGGCCACGACGATGCCGACCAGTCGGACGATGCCAACATCAATCTGACGGGTGTCTTCATCGCCAACTCTTTCGTCGCCCGTATCGGTTTGATCGACAACGACGACGAGGGCGATATCACCCTCAACGGTTCGACCATGACCTTCGGCTCCTTCGCCAGTGCGACGGTGCGTGAAGGTGACATCACGCTGCCCTCGGGCCGCACCATCGACTGTGGCAACTTCGGTACGGCCCTCTTCACGGTCGACGACCACCCGTCAACAGTTGCCGAAGAGCTGATCTCGCTGGCGGGCACCGTGCGCGCAGGAACCAGCATCAATGTCACCATCAATGACAACACTGATGAAGACCCCGATATCTCGATCACCGGAACGCTCGATGCCTCCGGTTCGAGCAGCAACCGCAACGGTGGTACTGTAGAGATCAGCCTGGCCAGCAACCTGACCCTGTCGGGAAGCATCAACGTCGACGGTTTCTCGGGCCTCACCAGTGGCACCGATCACGGGGGCTTCGGCGGCATCGTGACGATCACGGATGTGGCAGACGACAGCATTCCGTCGGAAGAGAACTGGAGCCTCGCGGGCAGCATCTCCGCTGACGGCGGCTCGGCCACCACGGCCACTCCTGGCTACTTCTCTGAAGGCGGCTCCGGCGGTCTGGTCACCATCACCCACCTGGGCGATGACGAGGACGAGACCTTCACGCTGTCGACCAGCATCTCGGCCAACGGCGGCTCGTCCGTCCACGGTCCGGGCGGCTTCGGTGGTGTGGTCGCAGTAGCCAACCTCGAGAGCTCTTCGGGCGCCTCGAACGGTGGTATCCTGACCCTTGCAGGCAGCACCACCGCGACCGGCGGCTCTTCGACCTTCGAGAGCGCTGGCTATGGCGGCAACGGCGGCAACATTTTCTATGCCGGCGGTGAAGTCGTGGTCGGTGGCAGCCACAACGCCAGCGCGGGCGATGGCCCGGCGGCTGGTGGCAACGGTGGCAACCTGTCCGTGACCGGCGTCAGCGACTTCACCAATGGTGTCGCACCTGTCACTGGCAGCGGTAGCCTGACCGGCGATGGTGGCGACGCCACCAACAACGGTTTCGCCGGCAACGGCGGCAGCATCTTCCTGGACAACGACTCCGGTGGCAGCACCTCGCCTTCGAGCAGCATCACGACCAGTGTTGCGGCCGGCTCGGGCTCGGTCGCCGGCGTGGCGGGCACGGTTCACAGCGAACCGTAATCCCCGTCCGAGCTTGACCTGAACGCGGCCCTGGTGGCCGCGTTTTTTTGATGGAAGCCACGCAGCAGCGACCGCTGCGCGCGCCCGCTCTAGCCCGAATCCGTCACCAGTTTCTGCTGCGGCCCCGCCTGACCGGCGAATTCGAACTCTCGCTGCTCGAAGATACCCCCGTAGCGTCTGCGCTGCTCAAGCCCGAATTCTCGCGGCCATCCGGGTCCTCGCGACTAACCTGGTGACGGATCCGGACTAGCACCCAAGCATTAGGGCGGACGGCCGGTTTGTGGTACAACGAAGAGACCTGTCATGGCAGCGACGAGGGGCGTCCTCTGCACACCCAAGAAGCGAAAACACCAGCTCCCAGCCTTCCGTGGACGGCGCCTCCCCTGCTTGAGGTGCGCGAGTATGGGGCGCAGTGGCAGATGCCCGACCTCGAGGCCAGTCTGGGGTTCGCATTCGACCTGGGGCAGTTGTTCGCCAAACGTCCGGAGATGCTGGTCCAGCTCACGACCGGACCGATGACTCTCAGCCTGCAGGACGACTTCGAGTTCTGGCTCGAGACGGCCCTGGCGCTGGAGGACCAACTGATCGGCTTCGCTCCCCCAGCATTGGTGAAAGCCGGACCAGGCAGCGTGGCGCATTTCGATTGGCAGGCTAAGCAGATCGTGGTGGCCGGACCCGAAGCGCGCCTCGTCTCCCAGGCCGAGAAGATCTTCGCCGAGGCCGCAGCCCAAGAACCCCGGGGCTTCGCCTGGATCCGCGGGGCGGTGCTGGAGGACGACGATCCCGACCACGCGCAGCTGGTCTGCGTCGAGGCCGCCGCGGCACTACTCAGCCGCTACGGCCGCCTGAACAAACATGGCGAGCTGACCACACCGGCGTTGATGGTGGTCGAGGGACGCAAGGCCGAGCTTGAGCTGCGCCCTCCGCTCGATCCGGCACACCTTCGCAAACTGCTGCTCGAGGCCTGGGATGCCGCCAACGGGGACATCGACGTGCTGGGCTTGTTTCCGGACGCGGCGCGGGCGACGTTCCGCCCCAGCGAAGGGGACTTCCGCCTGAAGGCCCCCACTGCCAGCAGCCTGGAGGCCCGGACGCTGGTGCTCAAGCCCTGGTTGCCCACCGCACAGAGCCAGGAAGAGCCCGCACCCGCTGCCGAGGACGGTGTCTGAGCAAGGACTCTCGCGTCCGTGCTGACTGAGACCACTGGACTGCTCGGTCCTCGCTCCACCGAACTCGGTCCTCGCGCCTCCGAAATCGGTCCACCGAACTTGGTCCTCGCTCCCCACGGCCGTCGGGCCCGGGCCCGGGCCCGGGATCGGGCCCGGAGCCGGGGGTCGGGCTCGGAACCGGAACCGCGCTCGGCGCCGCAAGCAGCTCAGGCGGCGGTTCAATCCAGAGGTTCTGGGCTCACCCGTACGGACCGGTCTCTTCGTCGGTCATAGACCGACGCTACAGGCGGTTCTCAGCAGTTCGAAGGCTCTGACCAGGCCCGAGCGAATACTCAGGAGCTCAGGAACCGGAACCGCTCCCCAACTCTGGCCGCCAAGCCGCTCCCCCGACCTCCGGCGCCGCCCTACCCCTCCTGTCTGGAACCCGCCGCAAGCTCCGCCACCAGCTGGGCCAGGAACTCTGGAGCTTCCAATGCTGGCAAGCTGCCCGTGCCGTCGAGCAGGTGCAACGGCGCCGCCAGGCGCTTCGCGAGAGCTGTCGCCTGCTCGACTCCAAACCAGGTGGCTCGTTTGCCACACACAACGTGGACATCGTCGTGCCTCGCCAGATCGGACTCCAGCTCAGCAAACGCCGCCGGATCCAAGCTGCGCACGAGTTTGAGCAGTGTCTTGAGATGCTCCTTATGCTCGATGGCTGTCTGGATCAACAGCTCTTGCAGACTGTGCAAGAGCTTGCTGTCCGCCAACGCCTGAATCAACAAGCGGCGCCAATCAGCGGGACCGAGCAGCAGGGAGCGCAACTCGCCAATCAGGGGGACGCGCAGGAACTCGAGACCACGGGGCAGCACGGCATCGGGCCCCCCCAACAGCACCAGGCCCTGGCCCCAATCCGGATAGCGCACTTTCAGGCGCGCCGCGATGCTGCCGCCCACTCCCTGCCCCAGCAACACCGCACGCTGGATACGGCGGCCGCGCATCCAGCGATGGATGCGCGTTGCCTGCGCAGGGATGCGAAGATCTCCGACGACGTCCGCCGAACGTCCAAATCCCGCCAGGTCTGGCACGAAGACCTGAAAGCTGCGAGCCAGCAGCTCCTGTAGCGGTGCGAACGACCGACCGCCGAACGGAAAGCCGTGCAGCAGGACAACCGCGGGCCCCTGGCCGGTGACCTGTACGAACAGATCTGACACCGCTTCCTCCTGGGAGACTGCCGCCCCGAGGCCCCATTATGCCCGGGTGACGGCTCCGGTTCCACTCCAGTCGAAGCTTTGAGAAACTAGTATTCACAAAACGGAACTACTCCAAGCAGCGAACGACTTCGAGCTACGCAGAAGTTAAGTGACATGTCGTCACAGCCCAGCGCAGGTTTCCGAGATTCCGCTTCCGGTTCTTTCTTGACTGTTCTGGTCCGATCGACTATCAAATGCTGATTAGGAAAGGTTGTCTTGGGCTTGGTATGGCGTTGCCACCAGCCAACTAGCGTCTTTCCTTGGCTGCTGGACAATCTTCGAGGAGAGCACTATGACTTACGTTGTGACTGAGCGTTGTGTCAACTGCCGCTACACCGACTGTGCTGGTGAGTGCCCGGTGGAAGACTGCTTCTATGAGATCAAAGATCCGGCGATGTTGATCATCAACCCGGACGAGTGCATCGACTGCGCGCAGTGCGTCCCCGCCTGCCCGGTCCTGGCGATCTGGCCCGAGGCAGAAGTGCCCGAGGTTTATGAGAAGTGGACCGAATTCAACGCCGAGCACTGGGAAGAAGGCGAGCCGGTCAACGAGTGCACGAAGGCACTCGATGGTGCACGTTCCCTCGATGCGATCAAAGAGTGGGAAGCCGAACAGGGCTGGGAAGTCGAAGATCCCAGCGAGGCCTGAGCAGACCGGGGCTCGTTTGATAGAACCTAGGAAGTGGTCGAAGAGACGAGCGGTTTGGCCGCTCGTTTTGCATGGGCTTTGACTGAGCGCACGATCTTCTTGGCCTTCTTCACGCGGGGTGGTTCAAGGCGGCGTGGGTCCGGGCAGCGTTTGCGCAGGGCCTCGATCTCCCAAAGAAGGTCTCCAAGGGCGACGCTCCAGATCGGCAGATCCAGCCCGTCAGCATACGCCTTACCGGTCCCATAGAAGTCGAGCATCGCCTTCTCGGTGATCTTGTCGATGCGCTTTGCGTGCAAGACTTCCCCCGTCAACACTTCCAGCAGCACACACAACACAGGGCCTTTGGGCTCATAGCGTACAGCATCGAGAGCGTAGACCAGACCCCCGTTGCCCTGCATACGGGAGCGCAACTTGGGCTCTTCATTGCGCTCACGATCGAACAACGACATGTAGTAATGGAAGGCGTTCTGCAAGGTGCGCTGCGTGACGCGGATTCCACGAGCTTCCATATCTCGCCACAGAGAACGGAAGGTTCTACCCTGTGACAGACGCTTTTCGCCGATATAGAACACCAGGTCGAGCCCGAGATTGGAGTGGCTGATCGCCATCACCCTGGGTTCTGGAGGCCGATAGCGCAGTTTCGGGTTGGGACAATCGGCGGCCAGACAGCGCTTCTCTTTGGAAATCGTTCCCAGCCGGCCCTTCAAAGTCCAGAAAACATGTGCTGCATGCTGGGAGATACGCAGCTTGCCACCACACAGTGGGCAGTGCGTCTCCTTTGCGGTGAACTCGCAGCGAGTGTAGGTACCCACTTTCAAACGTATGCTGGCCGGCATGGCAGCCCCCCCTCCAAGGTGTCTACTATGCCTTATCGGGAATCTGCTTCAGGCAGTTGACCAGAATCTGCGAAATCGTCTCATCGACGAACGAAACGCCAAAATGTGGCGCCACGCTAGGGCTGCGGCAGGGGCCCTCCCCGCTCCTCGTCCCAGGCATTGCGGGAAGCGGTCCAGGCCTCGTGTGGCGGGATGCAGGACACCCGTCTCCTCGCTGCCAGGCTCACTGCCTCTTCTGCGTTGCGTCATACGGCACAGCCGCCGGACTCCTCCTCAATCGTCCAGAATCTACAACTGAGGTGCCGCGCCGCGGCAAGCGTTTCGGGAAAAAGCGCGTGACCGCTGACATGGGCTGGTTTACAGTACGGCGAACGGTCCCACCCCTATCCCACCTGTGCGGCGCCCGGTCCGCACACCGCGCGCACCGGGGAGTAGCATGCCACCCAGCAATTTCGACATCAGCGCCAGCATCGGCTACATCGACACCGAGTACCGCAAGTGGCTCGAAGATCCTCAATCCGTCGATCGCGAGTACCAGATCTTCTTCGCCGGATTCCAGACCGCCCTTGGGGACAGCACCAACGGCAACGCGCCTGCACCCCCGCAGCGCCGGCCGGCCGCCGTCAGGCCGAGCGAGCCGAGTAGCCTGAATCAGACACGGGTCGACTCGCTGGTCTACCATTACCGCGACCTCGGCCACATGGCAGCCAAGATTGATCCCCTCGGGCTCCACCCCTGCGACACAGCCAGGCTTACGCTCGAGAACTTCGGACTCGACGAGAGCATGCTCGACGAGGAGTTCGACCCCGGCCACTTGCGCGGTACGAGCGGTGGTGGAAAGATCCCGCTGCGCGAGCTCGTAGCGATCATGCAGGACACCTACTGCGGCTCGGTGGGTGCCGAGTACATGCACATCCTGGAGACCGAAGAACGGCGCTGGTTGCAGGCTCGAATGGAGAGTGTGCGCAATCAACCCGACTACACGGTCGACCAGAAACGGCAGATCTGGCGCAAACTGACCGAAGCGGAGTATTTCGAGAACTTCCTGCACACCCGCTACGTGGGGCAGAAGCGCTTCTCCTTGCAGGGCGCCGAGACGCTGATCCCCATCATGGATGCGCTGGTCGAGTACGGACCGGAGGTGGGTTTCGAAGAGGTCGTGATCGGCATGCCCCACCGGGGCCGGCTCAACGTGTTGGCCCATGTGATGAAGAAGAGCTACCGGTTTCTGCTCGGTGAGTTCGAAGACAACTTCGTACCCGAGTCGATGTATGGCGACGGCGACGTCAAGTACCACATGGGCTTCTCGGCGGACGCCATCAACGCATCGGGCAAGAGTCTGCACATCTCGCTGACCGCCAACCCGAGCCACCTCGAAGCCGTCGGGCCCGTGGTCGAAGGCAAGGTGCGCGCCAAGCAGCGACAGCGCAAAGACACTGAACGCCGCAAGGTCTTTCCCCTGCTGCTGCACGGCGACGCGGCAGTGGCCGGACAAGGTCTGGTGGCTGAGACCTTCAATCTGTCCCAACTCGAGGGGTACACCACCGGGGGGACCGTCCACCTGATCGTCAACAACCAGATCGGCTTCACCACTTCCCCCGAAGAGGCGAAGTCGACGCACTACGCTTCAGACGTCGCCAAGATCGTCAATGCCCCGATCTTCCACGTCAACGGTGATGATCCCGAAGCCTGCGTGTTTGTCGCCAAGCTAGCTCTCGACTTCCGCCAACACTTCCGCAAAGACGTGGTCATCGACATGTGGTGCTACCGGCGCTACGGCCACAATGAGATGGATGAGCCGGGTTTCACCCAGCCGATCTTCTACCGCGAGATCGACCGGCATCCGTCCATCCACACAGTCTATTCCCAGAAACTGCTCGACGAAGGCACGATGAGCCGGGAAGAACAAGCGGGCATCTCGCGGGAGATCGAAGCCGACCTCAACGATGCGCGCGAGGCGGCCAAGGCCGAGCCCCAGCGCTACCAGACAGACCGTTTTCAAGGCGTCTGGAAGGGCATCACCACCCGCTACAAGCCGGTCGATTTCAAGACCGGAGTGAGCCGGGAGATGCTCGAGAAGATCGTGCAAACGATCGCGGGCGTGCCCGCGGGCTTCACGCCACACCCTCGCCTGCAGCGCCTGCTCGACGCACGCGCCCAGGTCTTCGAGCGCGACGCCGTCGACTGGGCCATCGCCGAGGCCTTTGCATTCGGCTCCCTGGTGCTCGAGGGCTCGGGGGTGCGGCTGTCGGGACAGGACTGCAGGCGGGGCACCTTCAGCCACCGGCATGCCGTACTGATCGACAATGTCACGGCCGAGCCCTACGTGTCTCTGGACAGCCTGGCCCACGATGGCGCGCGTTTCTTCGTCTACAACAGCCTGCTCTCTGAAGCAGCGGTGCTGGGATTCGAGTACGGCTACTCGGTGGCTGAGCCGAACATGCTGATCCTCTGGGAGGCACAATTCGGCGATTTCGCCAACGGCGCGCAGGTGATCATCGACCAGTTCATCGCCAGCAGCGAGTCGAAGTGGCAGCGCTGGTCGAATCTGGTTCTGTTGCTGCCTCACGGCTACGAGGGCCAGGGTCCGGAACACTCCAGCGCACGGCTTGAGCGCTTCCTGAGCATGTGCGCCGAGAACAACATCATCGTCTGTAATCTGACCACGCCCGCGCAGTATTTCCACGTCCTGCGGCGTCAGGTGCGGAGCAACATGCGCAAACCTCTGGTGATCATGTCTCCGAAGAGCTTGTTGCGGCATCCGCGTTGCGTGTCCCCCATCGAAGACTTCACCCATGGTGTCTTCAAGAAACTGCTTGACGACGGCAGCCAGCCCGCAGCCCAGGTCACGCGGCTGGTGTTCTGCTCGGGCAAGGTCTACTACGATCTGTTGGCGCACCGAGATGAGATCGAGTCCAAAGACACGGCGATCATCCGCATCGAACAGGTCTACCCCTTCCCCGAGCAGCAACTCTTCGGCCTGTTGTCGCGTTACCCCGAAGCGAAGAAATTCGTCTGGGCGCAAGAGGAGCCGAAGAACATGGGCGCTTGGTTGAGCGTGCAACCCCATCTCCTCGCGCACTGCGGGCGGGTTGAGTACGCGGGCAGAGACGCCGCCGCGAGTCCGGCCACAGGCTCTCTTCGCGTCCACAAGGCAGAGCAGAAAGACCTGGTCTCGCTGGCTTTCAAGCTCTAGTCCGACAACTTCCAGACACCAGAACAGGAAATACCATGTCCTATCAGGTCAAATACCCTTCGGTCGGCGAGTCGATCGTCGAGGGAGTGCTCTCCAAGTGGCTGAAGGCAGACGGCAGCTATGTCCAGGTTGATGAGCCCCTGTTCGAGGTCGAGACCGACAAGATCTCCCAGGAGATCGTCGCTCTGGTCGCCGGAGTTCTGAAGGTGCTGGTGCCGGAGGGCGAGACCGTCAAGATCGGCGCGGTGATCGGCGAGATCGACACGACGGCCGCGGCACCGGCGACGCAATCACCTGCGCCGCCTGCAGAACCCATCCCTGCCGTCGATGCTTCGCCGGCTGCGGGTGTCACGGCTGGTTCGGGCAAGACCTCGCCCTCCGTGCGACGCCTCGCCAGCGAGAACCAGCTCGATCTCAGCCAGGTCGAGGGCAGCGGCCCGGGCGGACGCATCACCAAGGGAGATGCCCAGTCCGCGATCGCTAGCAAGACACCAGCCACGAGCCAGCCAGCGCCGGCTGCGAGCAAACCGCCCGCCCCGGTTCCGGACACAGCCAAACCGGCGGCTGCGCCCGCTGCTGCCTCTGGGCGCTCCGAAGAACGCCAACCGATGAGCCGGCTGCGGCGTCGCATCGCGGAGCGCCTGGTGTCGGTTACGCAGACGACGGCCATGCTGACGACCTTCAATGAGATGGACATGAGCCGGGTGATCGCGCTGCGCAAGCAGTACAAGCAGGCCTTCATCGAGCGCCACGGCGTCAAACTCGGCTTCATGTCTTTCTTCGTCAAAGCCGCTGTGCGGGCGCTGCAAGACTTCCCGCTGATCAACAGCCGCCTCGAAGACGACCTGGTCGTCAGCCCCAACTACATCGACATCGGCATCGCCGTCGGCACCGACCGCGGGCTGATGGTCCCGGTGCTGCGCGATGTCCAGGCGATGAGCTTCGCTGACGTCGAGAGCTCGATCGTCAGCTATGCCCGCAAGGCACGCGAGCGCAAGATCCAGCTCTCTGAGCTGACCGGAGGCACTTTTACCGTCACCAACGGCGGCACCTATGGCTCGTTGATGTCCACGCCGATTCTCAATCCTCCGCAGAGCGGCATTCTGGGTATGCACAAGATCGAACCACGGCCTGTGGCCATCGAAGGCAAGGTCGAGATCCGGCCGATGATGTACGTCGCTCTCTCCTACGACCACAGGATTGTCGACGGCAAGGAAGCGGTCGGCTTCCTGGTCACGATCAAGAACTGTGTGGAAAACCCCGAACGCCTGCTGTTGGAGGTCTGAGCCTTGACTGGGAACCACTTCGATTTGGCTGTCATCGGCGCTGGACCCGGAGGATACGTCGCCGCCATCCGCGGGGCACAGCTCGGCATGCGCACCGCGATCATCGAGAAGTCTGCCACGCTGGGCGGAACCTGCCTCAATATCGGCTGCATCCCGTCGAAGGCGCTGCTGCAGTCGTCCGAGCTGTACCACCAGGCACAGAAGCAGTTCAAGCGCCACGGCATCGTCGGTGACTTCAAGCTCGACCTCAAGACCATGTTGCGCCGCAAGGATGGTGTGGTCAAACAACTGACCTCGGGCATCGCCCACCTGATGAAAAAGAACAAGATCGAGGTCTTTGCAGGCCTCGGCCAGTTGCGTGGGGAGGGCAAGGTGGCGGTCTTGGGGGCCGATGGCGCCGAGACGCTGCTCGAAGCCCGCCACATCATCATTGCGACCGGTAGCGAGCCCATCGAGTTGCCCTTCGCGCCGTTCGACGGCGAGCGGGTCGTCAGCTCTACCGAGGCTCTCAACTTTGCTGAGGTTCCCGAGCACCTGGTCGTTATCGGCGCGGGCGCCATCGGGCTCGAGCTCGGCAGCGTGTGGAAGCGGTTGGGGGCACGCGTCACGGTGGTCGAGATGCTCCCACACATCGCAGGGACGGCCGACCGAGCGGCAGCCGAGGTGCTGCAAAAAGCGCTGCAAGCGCAGGGCCTGAAGTTCATGCTCGAAGCACGCCTGCTGTCGATCGAGAGCGAAGGCGGGCTGCGCGCTGTAGTCGAGCAGGCGGGCGAACGCCACCAGCTGCCCTGCGACCGCGTGTTGGTGGCGGTCGGGCGGCGAGCCCACACCGCTGGCCTGGGACTCGAGCCTCTGGGGATCCAGACAGACCGGGCGGGGCGCATCGAGGTCGACGCCCACTTCCAGACCGCTGTTCCCGGCCTGTATGCTTTGGGAGATGTGATCCGTGGACCGATGCTGGCGCACAAGGCCGAGGACGAGGGCGTCGCCTGCGCCGAGCTGCTGGCGGGCAAAGCGGGCCACGTCAACTACGACACCATCCCCAGCGTGATCTACACCTGGCCCGAGCTCGCATCGGCAGGCCAGAGCGAAGAACAGCTGCTGGCGGCCGGCATCGCCTTCAAGAGTGGCAGCTTTCCCTTCATGGCCAACGGGAGGGCCAAGGCGGCCGGCGAACGGGACGGCATGGTCAAGATCCTGGCTGCCGCCGACGACGACCGGCTGCTCGGCGTCCATATCGTCGGCCCGACGGCCTCGGAGCTGATCGCCGAGGCGGTGACGGTGATGGAATTCGGCGGCTCCAGCGAGGACATCGCCCGCACCGTCCACGCCCACCCCACCCTTTCGGAGACCGTGCGTGAGGCCGCTCTGGCTGTTGATGGGCGGGCCTTGCATATGTGAGCTGGCGGGACCCCGCGCGCTGCAACACCTGGGATGAAGCAACCATGACAGCGATGGTCTATCATCCAGCGGAGGTGTTGCGATGCTGCGAACCACCATTTTCTGGGCGACGCTGGCTTGTGCCGCCCTGGGCCAGCAGAACCACGCCGCTCGCGATCTCGGCGGCCATGTGCTCGAGGCTCCCGACAGCCTGAGCGTTGTGCACGGCTCGGCCCGGTTGATCGACGGCGATCCGGACGGGCCTCCGTTCGAGAGCGCGCGAGGACTGGAGGCGCCGCTCCGCGTCGCCCTGGCCTTCCGCGACGGACATCCCGTGCTGGTCGAGCGTGTGCGGCTGCTCTACGGAGGAGTCGACCCTGACAGCCGGCCGACCAGGGTCGTGGTGCGCGGCTCACCGTTCGGGCCCGGTTTGGCCGTGCTGCAGCTGGGCAGTCTTGCGCCCGGTCCCAGCCGCGCCGAGCTGGTGTTTCCCGAGCCCCTCCCCTTGCGCTATCTGCTGTTGGAGCTGAGCTCAGCTGGGCAGAGTGTAGGCCTGGGAGAGATCGAAGTGCTGGGGCGTGCTGCGCCGGAGGGGCTCGAAACCCCTGCCGAGGTCGCGGTCGAACGCGCCGTCGACATTCCAGTTGAAAACACCGAGCTCGAACGCGGTCTGTGGGCGGCCCTGGAGGATGGCGAGGCCCTCGACCCGCTCGATGTGGCGTTGATCGCCTCGGGGGTGCGCAGCCCGACCGAGCTGCGGCGCTACCGGCAACGCTGTCAGGAGCTGAGCGACGAGGTCGGCAAAGCGCACAAGCTCGCGAGTCTGCAACCTGCCGAGCGCGGCGCGGTGCTGCTGCAGTGGCTGCACCAGGAACGCTTTGCCCACTACGATGCGGACGCCTCCGACGTGCGGGCTGCCCTCGATGGCGAGAGCTTCCAGTGTGTGACGGCCAGCGTAGTGTTCGAGCACCTGGCCCGCCAAGCCGGCTTGGAATTGCGCAATCTCGAGACGGGGGACCATGTGCTCTGCCAGGTGCGGCTGGGCGATCGCTGGGCCGACGTGGAGACCACGCTCGCCCAGGGTTTCGATCCGGATCCCGACAAGATCCAACGCTTGCGCGAGCAGAGAGGCTTTGCCGGCCGCATCCAGCGCCGCCGTCCCCTGCCCGCCTACGGGCTCGCGGCGGCCATCTACCACAACCGGGCCTACGACGCGCTGCGGGAGCGGGACTTTCGGGCCGCCATCGAGGCTGCCGTCAAGTCGCTGCGGCTCGATCCCGATTCAGAGGTCACATTGACAGTCCTGCTCGCCACCTTCAACGACTGGGCGGGCCAGCTGGCCAGTCAGGGCTCCTTTCCCGAGGCGTTGACAGTCATCCGTCGCGCGCGTCGGATTGCCGGGCTCGATCTGGCTCTCCTCTGCCAGGAGCTCGGAGTGTATGGGATGTGGATGGCGAGGCTACTGCGGGATGAGTCCTACGCAGAGGCGTTGGCGATGCTCGACGCAGCGCTGGAGGGACCCGAAGAGCAGCTGATGGGGCTGCGGCCGGTTCTGGAGCACTTCCGAGGCGAGGCCCAGGCCCAGAGCGCCTGGAACACCTTCCACAGCTCGGCAGGCCGCGCCTGGCGCGAGGCCCTGGGGCAATTGCAGGGGGGCTCTCCCGCCGAAAAAGAGACGCGGCGGCGCATATTCGCCAGCTGGGCCGAAGCACCGCGGGCCGACGAACCTGCGCTTGCAGCCAGGGAACACCGCGCCCGGGTGTTCGTACGCTACCGGGAGCTCCTGGCCGTGCACCCGGAGGATCCCCAGCTGCGCACACTGGTGGAGGAACGCATCGATCGCTGGGCCGCCGAAGAGCTGGAGGGCAGTGACATCCTGGCGTCGCGGATGCATCTGGGGCGGCTGCGCACAGCGTTGGTGCTCTACGACGACGGGCTGGAGGCGTTGGGCAGCTCTGCACTGCTCAGCGCACGCCGCGACGCCCTGATCCGTCGCATTCAACGCGAGATGGCCCTTTCGCCAGGGGAGGCGATCTGGGCGAGTGTCGAGCTGTTGCGCGAGACCGACCAGCCAACCGGCTGGCTGAATGCTGCCCAGCTCTCGCTACTGATCGGTTGGGCGCAGGGCGACTGGGAGCGCTCCCGACCCCTGCTGCAGCCCGCGCTGTTGGACACCGATGGCGACGGCCAGCTGAGCGCAGAAGAACTGTTGGGAGAAGGCCTGCCCGCTGCCAAGCTCGACGGCGACCACAACGGCAGGGTCTCTTCTGTCGAGATCCGTGCCTGGCTGCAGCATGCAGGCCGCACCAGTGCGGAACGCTTCGAGCTCGCGCTGGGCCACTACCCAGATGACCGGGAGCTGCAGCTGCAACGACGCGCCTTCGTGCTCGAGTACGGTGGCAGCCTGCGTGATCTGGGCTTCGCCCTGGCAGCCGCCCAACTGTTCGATGCGGCCGCCGCCGGCGATGCCCAGCCGGAGCTGCTGTTGACCAGCCGCGACCATGAGTTGGGTCAGTGGGTGCGGACGGCCCTGGCCGCAGCTGACCACGAGACGGCTGCCGCGCGTCTGGCGCAAGCCCAAGAGGCGTTTCCCCAGGCGGCGGTGCTGGTCGAGCTGGCCTCAGAGCTCTACCTTGCCTGGGCGGAGGCGGAGCTCCGCGCAGGCCGCGGCTTTGCCGCGCTGGGGCTGCTCAATCAGGGCCTGCAGCTGGTGCCGGGCCATGCCGGACTGCGGAGCCGCCGGCTCGGGCTGTACTACCAGTTGGCAGAGGCCGCCGGCAAAGAGGACCCCCAGCTTGCGGCGCACATCTATGGCCTGGCTGCCGATGCCGAGCCAGATGAGAGCAGCTTCGCCTACAACCAGGCGGTCTATTGGAGCCGTTGGGCAGAACAGCCGTGGCGGGACGGCACCCTGGGTCAAAGTGTGGAGCGCTACGCAGAGCTGCTGGAGCAACATCCGGAGAACACGGCGCTCCGTGAAGCGGGCGCACGCTTCTTCGACCTGGCGGCTCGAGAACCCATCGCCAGCGAAGCCTGGGAGGCAGCTCTGGCCATCTACGAACGAGGCCTCGAGTTGTTGCCCGAGAACCCCGTCCTGCTTCGCAACCAGGCCTACTGCCTCGAGCGGCAGCGGGAATGATCAGAAATCCTCCTGCCCGCTCGAATCCTGGTTGGGCAGCGCCACCCGCCGACACCAGGTCAAGGCAGGGTCACGATGGGCCAACCAGCTGTCCAACAGCACCTCCCAGCTGGTCTCTGCCTGCAGCTGTTGGCGCACGCCATTCCACAACAGCTCGGGGGTCTCTTCCAACTCGAGATAGACCTGCAGAGCCGTGCCTTCTGGCGCGTTCAGCTCGACCCGGCCTTCCCGACGCTGCAGCGCGACTTCGCCCAGGGCTCCCTGCCAGCTGAGCAGCTGCAGGTTGTAGGCCCAGGCGTTGTGCGCGTCGAGTGCTACGTGGCTGAAGGACTCGGGAGCCGTCGCGCGCACCTGCTGTTCCAACCACGCGAACATCTCGATGTTGCGCGGGTTGTCGATCCCGGCGACCCGCAAGCGATGCCCTTCTCCATCGACGATATCGCTCTGGTACGGGATCCCCAGCTCATCGAGGTGCGCCATGATGCGCTCGGCGATGCGGAAGCTCACCATATTGTCGTCGCGGGAGTGGGTGATCCAGGCGGGCGTCGACGCAAGGTTCTCCAGCAAGCGGTACGCATCGTCCCGATCATGCACGCCGGGCGTGCCCGACAGGTCGCCTGCAGCGTAGGGCACGATGGCCGCAAAGCGATCATGATAGCGGCTGCCGACATTCCAGGTGGCGTAGCCGCCCATCGAGTAGCCGCCCAGATAGCAGCGGTCACTATCGATGTTGTACGCGCTGCGCGCCCAGTCGAGCGCCAACAGACCGTAGTTGTTGTCGTCGTGGTAGCTCCACCAGTGCTGCATCAGGTTCGCGCCGCGCAGCAACATCGGCAGGCTGGTGACGTCCTTCAAGCGCTCGGCCCGGGGCATGATCAGAATCCAACCGCGTGCCTCGCAGGCAGGCCCGACCAACTCGTAGAACATCCGCGGGCTGGCGCCCAGGCCATGCAGAAAGACCATCGCCGCGGTGGGTTGCGCGGGATCGTAGCTTTCGGGAACCCAGAACTCGACCTCGGTCTCCACTCCTTCGGCGCTGGTGAAGCTGCGCAAGAAGTGCCCTGTCTCCGCGTCGCCGTAGACCCTTCCGGCGCGCAAGAACTGCAGTCCCTGCTCGGGAGCGATGGCCAGTTTCTGCAAGGCAGCGAGGACTTCCTCGCGGTTCCCGTGCTCGGCACTGTCGAGCAGGCTGAACAGCTCGCTGCGGGGATCGGCGGCCAGACTGGCAGCCATCAACAGAGCGAGCAACAACGATCGTCGGGGCATCGGTGAGCTCCTATCAACCATGATTTTCTTGTGCTACGCATCCCGGCGGCGGAATGATAGCTATTCCTTCTAAAACACGCCGATGATTTTCAGGAACCGCTGTGGACGCCACGTTATAGTGTAGACAGCTCGTGGAGGCAGGCATGCAAAAGAGCTTCAAGGAAGCCCGGGTCTGGCAGCAGGCGATGGAACTGATCGAAGAGGTCTACAAGGTCTCCCGCCGCTTCCCGAAGGTTGAAGAGAACGGATTGACGCTGCAGGTCCGTCGCGTGGCCATTCAAGTTGCATCACGCTTGGCCGAGGGATACGCGCGTGGCACACGAGGCGCCTTGGCACGCGGCTTGACCGGCGCTATGGGTGGTCTGGCAGACCTCGAGACCCAGCTGTTGGTTGCAGAGCAGATGAAGTTTGTGCTGGGAAACCAGAACGAAGAAGTGATGAAGGCCCTCGCGCACGCCACCCACGGCGTACGCACGGCCTTCGAAAACCTCAAGAAGAGCTCGGCCAAGCGACGCGCAGGGCGCAAGGCCCCCGCTAAGCTCAAGCAGCGACCGGGCGGACCGAGGCCGCCGCAAAACCGGCCCTCCGGAACGCGCTGAGCCTGGGTCGACCAGGATCAGCCCCGCCACTCCATACGATAGTGGGGACCGATGCCCGGCAGCTCGAAAGCCTCGCCCACCGGCTCGAAGCCGAGACGCTCGTAGAATCCACAGGCGCGTGTCCGGGCATTGCACCAGATTCCCTGAAGTCTTGTTCCGAGATGGGCGTGAGCGTGTTCGATCAGTGCGCGGCCGATTCCGCGACCCCGCGAGGCCTCGACCACTGCCATACCTCGAAGACGCCAGACGCCCTGCTCGGGCGTCAGGAAGCTCACAATACCCAGCAGCTGGCCACCGAGATCGAAGGCCCCGAGGTGCAGACCTTCGGCGTCGCCCTCGTAGACCAGCTCGTGTGCCTGTTGATGGGGGCGGAGTACACTCTGGCGCATCGGCCGTGTACTCTCAGCAGGGATCGGGTGGATGCCGACCAGCGAGGAGAGACTCTCCATCAGCCGACGTGCTTCAGGAAGTCGAGCGTTTCGTCTTTGGGCAATCTGTAGACCGGGAAGAAGTCACGCGGCAGCTCGACGTTCATCACCTTGGTGAGCACCTCATGCATCACCACGCGGAAGTCCGTGATCACCGGCAGGTCGCGGCCTTCATAGAGATTGTTCTCTTCGAGACCTCCCCAACTGCCATAGATCTGGCCGCCCTGGACCATGCCGCCCAACGCTAGCATCATGCCGCCATGGCCGTGGTCGGTGCCGTTGTTGCCATTCTCTTTCACCGTGCGCCCGAACTCGCTCATCGTCAAGACCAGGGTGTTCTCGAAACGGTTGCCGAGGTCTTTGGCAAAGGCGTCCAGGCTGTTCGCCAGGATCGACAACTTGTCGGCCATCTGGCCCTCGAAGCCGCCTTCGAGTACGTGGTGGTCCCAACCACCATAGTCGATGCATGCCACCTCGAGACCAGCGCCTGCCTTGATGGTCTTGGCAATATCCCGCAGCCCACGCGCGAAGCCGTGCTGCGGATACACGACTGTCGACTCGGGGCCGGAGGTAATCTCACGGTAACGCCGGATCGCGTCGATGGTGTTGCGTCCCGACTGCACCACAATGTCGTCGGACTCTTGGTCTTCCCGTGTTCCCATGCCCATCTCGAGGTCCTGGTAGACATCGTCGAACACATCGAGAGGA
Organism: Planctomycetota bacterium; assembly: GCA_029260765.1. GTDB lineage: Bacteria > Planctomycetota > J058 > JAJDCP01 > JAJDCP01 > JAJDCP01. The sequence continues at coordinate 96,543 of JAJDCP010000091.1, read as the reverse complement.
TCGCCGTTGGCGCCCCCGCGCAGGCGAGGCACGGCCAACACTGGATAGTCGCCCCGCAGAGAGCGAGGCAGCAGGCTCTGGGTGGCCACGGCTCTGAAGTCGCTCTCGCCTTCCTTGCGGCTGACGCGCAGGTATCGGTTGAGCCAGCCGTCTTTGACGCCACGCTCACCAGGCGCAGCGTATTCCATGAAGTCCTGGCAATCGAAGTGGCTGCGGGAGGGATGGGGCGATCCCACGCTCATGATCGGTGCGAAGGTTCCGGCCTCGTAGTGCCGATAGAGAGGCTCCAACGAAGGGTGCAGGCCAAACAGCTTGTTCAGCTTGACGACCCCCGGCTCGGTGCCCTGATCCTTGCGGGCAATCGCGATGGACGGACGCCACTGGTAGTAGAGATCATCATAGTGGGGAATCAGCACGTTGAGCGCATCACAGCCGCCTCGCAAGTAGATGCAGACCAGCGTGCCGCGGGGTTTCTCGCTTTCGCCGTCGCCAAAGACGTACTTCGGCATGAAACCCAGCCCAGCCGCGGCGCCCAGCGCGCCCATGCTGCGGAGAAACTCGCGTCGATTGGATGCCATGCCCTGCCCCTTCTGCTGATGGATGCACTTCCACAAAGGTAGATCCCGGCTCTTTGAGCGTCAAGACCCACCATTGCCAGTGTGTCGCTTCGCGGCCTTTTGATGTCACAAAAAAAAGCCAGCCAGGCCCGCCCGTCCCCACTGAACACACAGTGTTTTGCCAAGCTGCCGAGCATCGCATAAGGTGGAACGGCCTTTGGCGGAGGAAAAAATGCCCGCAGAAATCACACCCCAGAAATTGCCCCCCCATCCCGGCAAGGTCGAATTTGTCGACCAGGATGCGGAGCTGCAGCGCTCTCTGCCCATCGACAAGGTACCTGTGGACGTAGCCTGGTCGTGGACAGAGGGACGCCCCCCTGTGACGCGCATCGAGTGTAGAGCGGACCAGAATCGCCGCATGCTGCGTGTAGAAGGGGCGGACGGAAAGCTGTTGGGATTGCTTCTTCAAGTCAACGTGCTACCGCACCTGACCCGTGACATGCCCCCGGCTCTTTCCCAACGCGAGCTCGACGCGCGCTACCAGCGAGACATCGAGGGCTATGCCCACAGCCTCGAAGAGTTGCAGGCGGCGATGCAGAGCTTGCCAGGCAGCCTCCAGGCCCATGTGGCCGGAGCCCGCCTGCTCGATCAATACGAGCCCAACAATGCGTTCTGGGCGGACATCTTTGGCACGCCTTGCTTCCAGAGCACGCTACGGATGGCAGGCAACGAGCTGCTGTTGTACCGCCGCCAGATGCCGATGTCCGGCGCGGAGCTGGCGGATCTGCTGCGCTGGACAGCTGAGCTGATGGCCGCCAGCGAAGACTGCCGCTGGAATACCCGTGATCCTCGCTGGCAGAAAGCCTGGCGCGCCGCTGAGCTGCACCTGTTCGGCATCCGGCTGGCCGACTCCTCAGCGGAGCATCCGGCCGCACCACCCTTGACAGCTCTCCCAGAGCCCGCTCCCCAAGCCGAGGCAGTCCCCCTGGCCGAGGCTGTCCCCCAAGCCGAGGACGGCCCCAGAGCGGAGGCCTTCCAGCCTGCCGCGCCAGCACCCTCCCCCACGCATCCTGGCCAGGTCGTCTTCGTCGACCACGCGAGCCGGCAGCAACGGGTGGAAGATCTACGCGGGCTGCCGCGCAGTCTCGCCTGGCAGGCTGGTGGGCAGCCCGTCACCCGAGTGGTGACCGAGGTGTTCTCAGACAAACGGAGCTTGCAAAGCTACGGCCCCGACCCTGAGCGGCGGCGCAACGCGGTCACGATGCCCTGCCCCTGTGGAGAGGTCTTTCAGGTCGAGGCCGAGTCGGGCACCAAGGTTCGCTGCCCTGCCTGCAATAAGCCTTTCCAGTTCTTCCCAGGCAGCCGCTGGATCAGCTCACGGCTGCAGGTCAGCTTGCCTGCTGAGGCGAGCCCGGCGACCCACAGCCATACCCGGCGTTCAGTCGAGGCGGCTCTGGAGTACCTGCCCTTCATGCTGCGTGAGCAGGTCCGAGACATCCGCATCTTGACCGAGCCGGAGGCCACCGATGTCTTCTGGCGGAAGATCTACCCCAGCGATGTGCGCTTCGCGACCTACATGCTGACCGAACGGGGAGCCGTCAGCTTTTTTCCCCAGGCGATGCCGGTGCCCGACGCGTTGCTGCAGACACAGGTGACCCGCGAGTTGGCACGGCTATGGGTCTGCACGCATTGGGGTAGCCCGAGCTCTCGCGCCTGGGAACCCTGGAAGGCAGCCATCAAGGCGGCAGCGCGCCGCGCTTCGAAGGCTGCAGCCGGTTCAGTGCTGGCAGATTTCCTGGAGACCAGTGTGCTGTTCATCGCTGCACGGGGCACCCGGCACGAGCGCTGCCGGCGGCTGCTGCCGAGGCGTTTTGCCCTGTTGGACGGAGTCTTCGGCAAGCGCTATTGAGCGCCGGGAAGCAGCTGCTGCCGCCCCCTCAGCAGCCTGCGGCGAAAATCGTGAAGCCAGGTGCCGCGCCGGTGGTTCGATGGCGAGGCGGACGCCACAGTCGGCCCGGATGGCCGGCGAGGAGGAGGGGCCGCCGCCGTGGTGGCTGGCGAAGCGATTTTTACCGCAGTCTGCTCAACCCAACGCCCACCAAACTGCCCACCCGAGCCCGAACACCACCGCCAGTAGCAGGCTCCAGCGCAGCAGACTGCGCACTCCCGAGCCAGGATCCGGTGCCACCAGCTGTTGGCTCTCATCGAAACGCAGCGGGGGCACAGCCGGTCCGCCAGGGGTCACGTCGATCACCTTCTTGCGCACCAACTTGCGCTTCAAGAGCTCGAGGACCTCGATCAGCTCAGCCGGTCGCGCGAAGCGGTCGTGACGTTGTTTCGCCATCAAACGTTGGATGACCTCATCCAACTCGGCGGGGACCTCGCGCCGGTACGCACCGACCTTCCGAGGGGGCACCCAGCCGTGCAGGTACAGCAGACTGGCCACGTCAGTCGCCTCGAAGGGCTTCGCGCCCGCGAGCATCTCGTAGAGCACGACTCCCAGCGAATAGAGGTCGGCGCGGCAATCGACCGGCCGCCCGTTGGCCTGCTCGGGCGACATATACTCGACAGTGCCGATCATGGTCCCCGTGCGCGTCACCTGGGTCTCCGCGTCTGTACGTTTGGCCACGCCGAAGTCCAGGATCTTGATCAGCCCGTCTTCGGACAACATGATGTTGCCCGGCTTGATATCGCGATGCACCAGGCCCTGCTTCCAAGCAGCCTCCAGACCCCGCGCCACCGCGATACAGATGTCGATGCACGTGCGCAGGCTGGGAGGCCGATTCCGCATGAGCTGCGCCAGCGTGCAGCCATCGAGGAATTCCATCGCGAAGAAGGGCGTGCCCTTCTCCGCATCGGTTCCGACGGCGTACACCCTGACGATGTTGGGGTGGTCGAGAGCAGCGACGGTGCGGGCTTCGCTCCAGAAGCGCATGCCGACCTCCTCGTCAGCATCGAAGCTCTCGTTGAGCACTTTCAAGGCGACCGGGCGCGCGAGCGAGCGCTGGTTGGCGAGATAGACGGTGCCCATGCCGCCGCGCCCCAACACCCGCTCGATGACGAAGTCGCCGACCGCGCGTCGCGAAGGCGGAGGCTCATAGACCGTAGGGGTGCTGTCCGGATCGGGCTGGGCGGCCGCCGGAACGACAACCGAGCCGGAGCCCTGCTGACGAGCTTTCTCCAAGGCCCTCTGGACCCGGAACAAGAACACCTGATCCCGCAAGGGTTTGCGCAGGTAGTCCAGCGCCCCCAGGCGCAAGCACTCGACTTCGTGTTCGGCCGATTCACTACTCGTGGTAAACACAAAAGGAGCCCGACCCCGTTCGCTGGCGAACAGCTCCGATCCATTCAAGCCGGGCATGTGGTAGTCGCAGATCACCAGATCGAACTGCCGCTCTCTGAGGAGCCGACGCCCGTCATCGCCGTCCACGGCCACCTCGATGGCGTACCCTTCGCGCTCCAACAAAGCCCGCGTGTACATGCGGAACAGCCCGTCATCGTCGATGACCAGAATCTCGGCCACGCGCTTTAGCTCCGAAGCGGCGGCGGGGGCCGGGTCATGCAGACCACTGATCGGCTCGAAGGCCTCGGGCTGGGCGTGCAAAGCGGTCATCCTCCGTGTCCAACTGCCGGTTTCCCTAGTTTAGCAATCTTCGGGCCAGGCGTGATGCGATCCAGAATCGTGGCCGCAAGCCCGCTCAGCTCTGCCCAGCTCTCATAAAGAGACACCGACAGCTGTCTCAGAAACGATCAGTGTTCCGATGGGAGACAACCCTCCGGAGGGCCCTGTCTTCGAACCGCAACGCTTGATACTCTGTTACGGATCGACAAGGAGCGCGTGCATGGGAATCCAGCTGTTGAGCTTCTCTGCCGTGGCCGTAATGGCTTTGGCACTCTGGCGCTCTGGACAGCTGCTCAAGCGTCTCAAACCCTCCCGCCACCGCCGTGGCTGGCTTGTGATGCGGCTGTTGATGGCAGGCTTTCTAGTCGCCTACGCGGTCTTCTTCCTCCGAACCCTCCGCATGGACCACGCCAGCTGGGAGTGGCTGACAGCCAGTGTGTTCTTGTTCGGCGCCGGGTTCGTGGTCGCAGTGATCGAGCTGGCGATCCTGACCGCGCGCGAGCTCGGTCAGGCACAACTCGAAGGGCGCGACCTCGAACGCTTGCTCGCGACTGCCTTCGATGGGGTGCTCCGGCTCGGGTCCGACGGCTCGATCCTGCAGGCCAGTGAAGGCTGCCCTGCGCTGCTCGGCTCTCCCGACCTGGCGGGCTTGCAGGGAAAGAAGCTCAGCGATCTGTTTCCCGCCGAAGTGCGCAACGCCGTCGGGCGGCATCTGCTGCAGGCCGACGGTCAGTTGCTGCGCGCCCAGACACGCGCAGAGGGCCAGCTGCTTGAGCTGGGTCTGCATGTCGTCCCCCTCGACTCTCCCACGAGCTCACTGCTGGTCGCCATGCGCGACATGAGCCGGGGCAACCGTCTGCAGCGTGAACGCGACCAGTTCTTTGGATTGTCGGTCGACCTGCTATGCGTGGCCGACTTCGAGGGCTACTTCAAACAGGTCAACCAAGCCTGGACAAGGGCGCTGGGCTACACGACCCAGGAGCTGATGGCCTGCCCCTACCACGAGTTCATCCACCCGGACGACCGGGACACTTCCGTTTTGAGTGCCAACTGGACGACCAGCCCGGGCCCTCCTCTGGTGCGGTTCGAAAACCGCTTCCGCCACAAGCTCGGCCACTACCGTTGGCTGCGCTGGAGTGCCTGTGTGTCCCTGGAAGATCAGCGGGTGTATGCGGTGGCTCGTGACGACACCGAGAGCCAGCGGGCCGAGCTGCGTTTCCGCCAGGTTGTGGAAGTTTCTCCGAGTGGAATTCTGCTGGTCGATGCGCAGAACCGCATCGTGCTGGTCAATTCCCAACTCGAGAAGCTGCTGCGTTATTCACGCGTCGAGCTGGCGGAAAAGCCCCTGGAGAGCGTTCTGCCCCACTTCACCGAACGCTGCACCGAGCTGCGCGAGCGCTTGTTCGCTCCGGGAAACCAGACTGCGGCACGCGAGACCTGCGAGTTGGTGGCACGTCGGAAGGATGGTAGCGAGCTGCCCATCGTCGCGACCTTCTCGCCTCTGGAGACCGAAGAAGGACCCTGCCTGCTGGTGTCGGTCGAAGACCTCAGCGAGCAGAGGCGTGCGCACGAGCAGTTGGCGCGTCAGATCGCCATCCTCGAGGCGACGACCGATCTGGTCGCGTCCGCCTCTCCAGAAGGCGAGCTGCGTTATGTCAATCGCGCCGGGCGCGAGCTGCTCGGCCTGCACGACGACGACTCGATCGGGGGCATGCGGTTGAACGACCTGCATCCCGAGTGGGCGCGCCGGCGCCTTGAAAAAGAGATCCTGCCCGAGGTCTATGCTCGCGGCAGCTCGCGGGGCGAGCTCGCGCTCTTGAGCCGCAACGGTGAAGAAGTCCCGGTCTCAGTGGTCTACGTCGTGCACCGCGTCCGCGGTGAGCGCCACCTGTCGACCATCATGCGCGACATCAGCGAGCACAAGAAGGCCGAGGCCGCCCTGGCAGAAGCCCGTGACGCGGCGGTGGCTTCCTCGCATGCCAAAGCCCAGTTCCTCGCCAACATGAGCCACGAGATCCGTACACCGCTCAACGCGATCACCGGCATGAGCAATCTGATCCTCGACACGCGCCTCAACGCCGAGCAGGAGGAATTTGCCAGCACCATCCGCGACTCGGCCCAGGTGCTGCTCGATTTGATCAACGAAGTGCTCGATTTCTCCAAGCTCGAAGCGCGCCGGGTCGAGCTTGAAGAGATCGAGTTCCAGGTGCGTCCGGTGATCGACGAAGCTCTGCAGCTGTGCGCATCGCGCGCACTCGCCAAGAACCTCGAGCTGCTCGCGCTGATTCCGCCAGGGGTTCCCGGCACGGTGCGGGGTGATCCGAGCAGGTTGCGTCAAGTCCTGCTGAACCTGCTCAGCAACGCGATCAAGTTCACAGAGAAAGGAGAGGTCCGCGTCGAGGTCCAGAACAACGCGGCCAACGTGGCCGTGGTCGAGCTCGAATTCAATGTGATCGACTCGGGTGTGGGCATTCCCGCCGAGGCGCAACGCCGCATCTTCCGACCCTTCGGTCAGGCGGACGCGTCGACGACCCGGCGCTACGGCGGAAGCGGGCTGGGGTTGGTGATCTGCAAGCGCCTCGTAGAGTTGATGGGAGGAAGCATCGGCTTCGACAGCCGGGTCGGTGCGGGCACGCGTTTCTGGTTCCGCTTGCCCTTCGCCCGGCCCGCCCGCGGCTCACAGGTGCAGACGGGCCCGACGGCCGTGTTGAAGGCGCGGGTGTTGATCGTCGACGACCATGCCCGCAGCCGGCAGATGCTCTCCTACCAACTCGGTTGGCTGGGGGTGCGGTGCGTGCAGGCGAGCACTGCGCCCGAGGCCATCGAGAGGCTGCAGGCCGCGGGCGAACGGGATCCCTTCCAGGCTGTTCTGATCGCCCGGAAGTTGGGCGAGGTCGATGGGCTCGATCTGGCGGGACGCATAGCTGAGCTGGAGCAGCCGCCAGCCCTGAGGATTCTGCTCTCACGCCTCGACCTGAAGCTGGATCGCGAGCAACTCTCGGCCCAGGGCATTACGGGAGTTCTTCGCAAACCTGTGCGGCACGCAGAGCTACGCGAATGCCTCGAACGCGGGTTGGGCGCGCACGAGGTCCCCGACCGCCACTCCAGCGAACGGCATACCCTGCGCCGCCGCAGCATCAGGATCCTGCTCGCCGAGGACAACTCGGTCAACCGCAAGATCGCGCTGCTGCAGTTGAAGAAGCTGGGCTACAACGCCGACACTGTGGCCAACGGAGCCGAAGCAGTCGAGACGCTTCAGAGTCTGCCCTACGATCTGGTGCTGATGGATTGCCAGATGCCTGTACTCGACGGCTACGACGCCACCCACAAGATCCGTCAACTCAACATTCCACGGGTGCCGATCGTCGCGATGACGGCCTTCGCTCTGAGTGGAGACCGGGAAAAGTGCCTGGCGGCGGGTATGGACGACTACATCGCCAAGCCCATCGAGATCCAGACCTTGAAGGCTACGTTGCAGCGTTGGTGTGCGCCGGTCGAGCAGGTGGCTCTCGACCAGCTTTCCCAACTCGCCGACGACGACCCGGGCTTGTTCCCCGAGCTGATCAGCCAATACCTCAGCGATGCGGCTGAGCGCATCGAAGCGTTGAACCGCTTGCTGAAATCTGAGGAAGAAGAGACGCAGGCATTGCACCATGCCGCCCATCAACTGAAGGGATCGAGCGCCCAGATCGGCGCACGTTTCCTCTCGGTCGTGTGCAAGAAGCTGGAGGATGCAGCCAGCTCCGGCCAGATCGAACGCTGCCGCGAGCTGAGCGTGGACCTGGCGAATGAATGGGACTATGTGCGGAGCGCTCTGCAGGAAGTGCTCAGAGTCGAAGCGCAGCGGAGCTGAGAATCCCTTCAGGAGTGCCCCCGATGTCCGAGATGCCCGCCGATGAAGCAGCCCTGGGCCACCAGGCGCTGCAAGCCGGAAAGCCTGACGAGGCACGCCAGCACTTCAGCGCGGCACTGCGGGCCGCCGAGGAGGGCGGGGATCTCGGGGGCGCGTTGCGCTGCGTGCTGGAGCTGGGCGCGTGCGATTTCCTGGCCGGGCGCCTGGACGAGGCCCAGACGGCCTTTGAGCGAGTGCTGGCGTCGCCCGCTGCAGAGCAGACATTGCAAGCACGCGCGCGGGGCAACCTGGGGCTGATCGAGAAGGAGCGCGGCGGGCTGGCTGGCGCCGAGCAACACTTCCTGGCCGCGCTCGCGCTCGCCGAGGCCCAGGGCGACACCCTGCTGGCGGCGCGCCAGCAGGGGAACCTCGCCCTGGTCAGCTTCCTGCGCGGTCGCCAGCAGGCCGGACAGGCGATGTTGCAGCAGGCACTCGAGAGCTTCCAGGCCCTCGGGGATGCCCCGGGGCTCGTCGACGGCCTGTTGCTGCTCGCTGAGACCAGCCTGCAGGCCGGAGAGCCACAGAAGGCAGCCTGGGCGTTGGGCGAAGCGCAACGCCTGGCCGAGCAGGCCGGATATGGGGCGGGCAGCAGCCGTGGGCTGGAGCTGGGCGGTCGGCTGTGCGAACAGCTGGGAGAACCGGCGCAGGCCGAGGCATTGTTCGAGCGCGCGCTGCAGAGCTTCGTCAGCCAGCAAGATCGCCGGGGCCAGGCGGCGTTGCTGATGCGCCAGGCCGATCTGCTCTGTCAACGCGGCGAGTTGGGCGCCGCCGAGGCAAGACTGGCGGAAGCAGGGCGGATGATGACGCTGGGGTGCTGCCCGCGGGCAAAGCAGCAGCTGGAGCAACGCCGTCTGTTGCTGCGCACACGCAGCGAGGGCGCACGTGCAGGCCTGACCAGACTTCCCCCATTGCTCAACGCCCAACGCGCAGCGGAAGATCCCGCGGGGCTCGCCGGGGCGCTGCTCGCAGCCGCCCGCCTGCACTTGCGCGCGGGTGCGTTGCGCTTGGCGGGAGAGGAGGCGCGCGAGGCACAGAGCATCGCCGAGAGCTGCGCGCTGCCCGAGGCTCGCCTGAGCGCGCTGCTGCTACGCACGGAGCTGGCCTGCCAGGCTCTGCAGCTGGACGAAGCCCGTAAGCTGCTCGCCAGCGCGGGCGGACAGGCGACGCCCTTTCTGGCAGCCCGTGCGGCGCTGCTGGGAGCGGCCGCCCGCCTGGACAGGCTCGCAGGGGCTGGGGAGTCGGCGCGCGAGCACAGCCAGCAGGCGCTCGAGCTGTGGCGAGGCCTGCGCCGTCCCCAGGCCCAGGCGGTGGAGCTGCTACGCCAAGCGCGGCTGGAGCGGGACGCGGGGAATCTGCTGCCCGCGCAGGGTTTGCTCGATCGTGCCCGCCAGCTGTTCGCCCGTTGCGCAGACCACCGGGGGAAGCTGGCCTGCCGTGTGGAGGCTGGAGTCCTGGCTCTGGCTGCGGGCCGCGGCGAGGAAGCCCTGGCAGGGCTGCGCGCCTGCGAACAAGAGCTGCTGGCGGCAGGCGAGCTTCTGCTGGCTACAAGAGCTGGCCTCTGGGCGCGGCAGGCAGGCCTCGAAGGCAACCTCAAACCGGTAGGGCGCTGCAGTGAGCCCAACGCCCTGGACGAAAGCGCCCTGCTGGCAAGCCTCGATGCTTGGCTGGATGCCTGGGAAGCGGCGCCGGACGGAGACTTGCGCAGGGTTGCCAAGGGCCTGCGGGATGCCGGCTTTGTTCTGCATGCGCGGCGCATCGAGAAGCGTCAGCCACCCCGTTGAGAATTGCACACTGAACGCTGTCGTCGTGCCATCCATCGGCCATAAAGGCGGCAACACGATTCGGCACGCGGATTGCAAGCAACGGGTCGGAGCGCCGTAGGGGCGTTCCTGCAGGAGGACGTCCCATGGCACTGTTGTCTCAGTACACCCGCGCCGTCAGCCCCGCCGCAACCCTTCCCGACTCGGTGCAGATCTTGCCTCCTGATGGCAAGACCCGACGCCTGTTGGTCAGCGGGTACTTCTCACTGGGCGTCGAACGGCTCTGGCAGGTCGTCACCGACTATGACCGGTACGCCGAGTTCATGCCGCGCGTGATCAGTCATCGAGTGATCGAGCGCCAGACCCAACGCCGTGTCGTCGAGGCGACCCTCGATTTCAAACTGGCGCGGGTGTCCTACTGCCTCGAGCTCACCCATGACTGCGAGGCACTGCAGATCCATTGGCGGATGCTGCGCGGAGACCTGCGCGTCAACCGTGGCAGTTGGCGATTCCAGCCGCAGGCCGATGGGGGCACGCTGGCCGAGTACCAGCTTGAGATCGACCCCGGGCTTCCGGTTCCCTCCTGGGTGGCCGACCGCTTGATCGCCCGCGATCTGCGAGGCTTGTTTCCCGCGCTGCGGAAACGTTGCGCGTCAGATTGAGCTGAAACTTGCGCGCGCCGGTTCCCAAGGTCAGGCTGTAGTGAACTTTCCAGGCTTGGAGGTACCATGCAGCCCTACCCTCACCCCCACCCCCATCCTCAGCCTCCACAGCCCCGCCAGGGCATGAGCGGATGTGCCATCGCGGGCATCGCCCTGGGCGTGCTCGCATTCGTTGCAGTGCTCGCGGTCTGCGCGGGCTTCTTCGTGCTGGGCAGAGCCCGCGAACAGGCGCGCAGCAATGTCCTCTCCCAACCCGCCACCACGGTCGACGCAGCGACGCTGGTGGCCGACTATGACGCCAACGAGGTCCGTGCGAACAGCAGCTACCAGGGGCGCCACCTCGAGTTGGTCGCCCGCATAGAGAAGATCGAGACCGACCTGGGCGGCAAGCCCGGCATCGTGTTGGCGGCGGGCCACCTGATCCGCCGTGTGCATTGCCACTTCGGAGCGGGCGAGCTCGAGCGCTTCGCCACGTTGCAGAAGGGCCAATACGCGCGCGTCCGCGGGGTCTGCCGTGGCTTGTTCGTGCACGTACAGCTCGACAATTGCAGCTTGCTGGAGGTTCTCGACGAGGAACCTTGAGGAGCTAGGATCCCGGCGGCGGCAAATCCGCCTCGAACACACCACTCTTGCCACCGCTCTTGTAGATCAACCCGATCGGGCCGATCTGCATGCCGCGGTCGACTGCCTTGAGCATGTCGTAGATCGTCAGCGCTGCCGTCGACACGGCGACCAGGGCTTCCATCTCGGCACCCGTGCGTGCCGAGACCCGCACTTCGGCCTCGATCCTGACGAGGTCTGCGCCTTCTGGATCGATGTCTACCTCGAGGGCGCTGATGGGCAAGGGGTGGCAGAGCGGAATCAGCTCCCAGGTGCGTTTGGCGGCCTGAATCCCCGCCAGGCGGGCGGTGCCGAACACGTCCCCCTTGCGCGCTTCGCCGCGCAGCGCCTGCTGCAGCGTTGCGGCCTGCATGCGCACGAAGCCGCGGGCGCGGGCCACGCGAAGACTGACGGTTTTGGCCGAGACATCGACCATGTGCGCTTCACCGCGGGGGTTGATATGGGTCAGCTCGTTCATGGCTGTGTTCCTCTGTGGGGTGGGCTATCTTGACTTATTCGCTGCGGCGGTGCAAAGTCCCAGACAGGAGGAACCGTGAGCCGTTCGACTCTTTCCTATCTGTTGGGCACAGTGCTGTCTCTCGCTCTGGTCGCAGGCCTGTTCCTGACGCGTCCCCCCAGCTCACCCGCGCCCCAGCCTCCCATGGTGCGGCCTCCGCAGGCAAGCCAACCCGCCGCGGCGACGGCTGACACGGGTAGCGAAGAACCTGCCACCGGACCGGCTCCGTCGGTCGGCGTACCAGAGACGCTCGTCCAGGCTGAGGTGGCGACGCCGCGCAGCGTCCCGACCCCAACTCCGCCCTTCGACGCGGGCAGCCTGAGCGCGCAGCTGTTGCGTCAAGATGCGGTCAGCGAAGCGCTGCTGCAGCGTTGGAAGGGTGATGGCGGAGCGCGCCCCCCATGGCTGGCCGAGGCGCTGCGCGCGCCGGACATCCGGGCGGCTTTGATCGCGCTGGTGCTCGCCGCCGACGAGCCGCTGTGGCAGCTAGCGCTGGGACTGCTCGGCAAAGCTCCCCCCTACCACGAGAGCGAAGGTCTCAGCCTGCTGCACGGGTTCGAACAGGCCGAAGGGACGCGGCGCCGGGCCTTGTTGCTCGAGCTGATCCGGGCCGGCTACGAGCCGGTCGTCGGCCCGGTGACGCGGCGGCTGCAGGACTCCTACGATGCGGACAGCCTGGCGGAGTTCCGCGCCATCCTCGCGGTCTGGTCGGAGCATCCCGATGTCTGGCGGTCGCTGCGCATCGCACAGGCCGACCACCCCGAAGACGCCGCATTGGCCGCCGAGCTGACCCGTCTCGGCAACCGCCCGAGTGCCGAGGACGCGCGGGCGGTCTGGCGCGGGCTGTTGCTCTCGGAGCACCTTGTCGTGCGGCGCGAGGCCATCCGCCAGCACGTCTGGCTATCGGAAGAGCTGCCCCTGCTCGAGGCGGCCGTGCTCGCCCACCCCGAGCAACTGCGCAGCCTTCCACAGCTCCGCGAGATGCCCGCCCTGTTTGAGCCTGCTGCCCGGGAGAGTTTCTTTGCCAACCTGGCTGCGGGCTTGAGTGACAACTTCAAGGCCCAGCAGCTGCTCGAGACCGCCCGCCAGGCATGGAAGACGGAGGATTGACGCGCCACTGTAAAGGCGGACGACGCCCCAAATCGGGAGGATGTCAACTCGGCTTGACGTTTTTTGGACCAATTGCGTTTCGCGCGGCCCCCTCGCCGGCTGCTTGTGCCGCAGCGCGATCGGCCCGGCACTTGCAGGGAGTACCCAACCCCGGCGTAGTGTTGGTTGGCCACCTCATGATGCCGTGAGGTGCTACAACTTTTTTGAAGAGTGCGCAGGATGCGTGCGACAGCGTTCGTCCATCCTGACATCTCTCGATGAAATTCCCGAAAGGGAAGAAGAAAACTAGAATTTTGACATTCTCGTTACAACAGAGTGACAAGATACGCTCGGAGGCCGCCACAGCCTCCGTCTGGTACCTGCATCCGGGAACACGGAATACGAGTTTGGTTTAGGGGGTGGACATGAACAGGTCTCTTGGCGGTCTGGGAATCGCGGTCGCTGTCGCTCTACTGGGCGCCACGGCCACGGCCCAGAACATCTTTTTTGAGGATTTCAACCAACCTGGGGCGACGTTCACCTCATTGGGCTGGACACTGACGGATGGGGGAAGCAGCACCGACACCTGGTTTATCAATGACCTGAGCTATGTCGGCGGCAACGTCACCCTGACGGATTTCGACGGCACTCCGTTCGCCGCGCTCGACGACGATGCGCCGGGTTCCACAGTCTTGATGGTCGAGACCATCGAGTCGCCCGCCTTCAGTACGGCAGGCATCACTTCCAACCTGTTTCTTTCCTATGACGTCTCCTACGATGACATCGGCGCCGATGCCTTCACGGTCGAAGTCTTCGACGGCACAACCTGGCAGAACGTCACGACCTACGCTGTCGACGTGGCGACCACGGGCAACGGCGATATGGCGCAAGGGGGGCAGCACGAAGAGTTCGACGTCTCCACCCACTCCAACGCCGCCATGCAGGTGCGTTTCCACTACGACGACGGCGGCTCGTGGGCCTGGTTCGCGGCGGTGGACAACGTGACGGTTTTTGAGAAGACCAACGATGTGGGCGTCTCGGTGGCCAGCATCCAACCCTCTTCGCCCATTTTTGCGGGTGCTGACCAGGTGCTCGGCGCGATCCACCTCGAGAGCGTGCTGGGCGCCGACGTTACCGGGCTGACCGCAACGATGACCGGCACGGCCACAGCCACCGACGTCACCAATGTGCGTCTGTTCCTCGACGACGGACCCACCGCCGGTGCTTTCGACAGTGGCGCAGGCGGAGACACCCAACTCGGCTCGTCGGTGACCAACTTCGCAAATCCTGCGGCCTACACGTTCGCGGCGCAGGCAGTTCTGTCCCCGGGCATCGACGTGATCGTGGTGGCGGACCTGGCGATTTCGCCCGGCGATGTTGTCGGCATCGAAGTCACCGCGGCAGGTGACGTGACCGCCAACCAGACCGTGGTCGGCGTGCCGAGTTTCCCGATCGCGCCTCCCACCTTGGGCGTGTTCGGACCGGTCGTCCTGACGGGCGCCGGAACCTTCACCCAAGACTTTGAGAGCGCGACCCAGATCAACTACCAGGCGGCTGCGGTCGGGCCCTTCGTCAATTCCTCATTGACGGCTTCGACGATCAGCGCGGTCGGACCCGCCACACTGACCGGCGGGGTCGCAACCACGACGGGTACCCAGAACCCCAACAGCGGCTCGATCCAGGTGCTGCTCAACCACACAGGCACGGGCGGCTTCCAGGTCGCAGCCATGGACGTGTTCTTCGACCTGTCGGCGCTCAATCCGGGCACCAACGGCGTGACCCTCAACTTCTCCTATGCTGATATCGGCGACGAGTCCGAGCCCGAAGACTGCGTGCTCCTCAGCCGCGACAACGGCGCGACCTGGGAAGCGGTGGTGTTCACCCTGCCAGGCACTCGGCCGGCCAGTTACACCCAGGAGACCGTCGACCTCAGCGCCTTGGTGGGCGGCCTTGCAGGCGCCAACTTCACCGACCAGATGGTGCTGCGCTTCCAGGAGGCCCTCGACGCCGCCGCGCCGAACGACGGCACCGTCTACGACGACATCGAGATCGTCGTCACGGGCGCGGGCAGTGGTGGTACGGGCACCCTGAGCGTCAGCGGCACCACCAACTTCGGCTCGAGCAATGTCGGCGTGCTCTCCCCGACTTCGCCGGCGACCTGGACGCTGAGCAACACGGGCACCGCAGACCTGATCGTGACCGCGATCACCAGCAGCAATCCCACCGAGTTCAGCCTCGGTTCGCTACCGACGTTGCCCTTGACGCTGACGCCTGCGAGCTCGGCGACGATGACCGTGAGCTTCACGCCTGGCGCGACGGGTGCCCGCAATGGGACCATCCAGTTGGTCTCCAACACCGGCGGCACGGCAGGTACGGGCACAGACGTGGCCGTGAGCGGTTCGGGCACGCCGGCCAACTCACCCAACCTGGTAGTGACCGGGACCGCGAGTTTTGTGGCCCCGGGCATCGGGCAGTCGGATTCACAGATCTGGTCGATCAGCAACACCGGAACGCAAGACCTCGACATCACCTCGATCTCTTTCGTGACCGGCCAGAGCTCCGACTTCAGCCTGACTGGCGTGACTGTGCCGCCGACGCTCACGCTCGCTCCCGGCAACTCGCAGAGCGTCACCGTCAACTTCACCTCTTCGCAATCCACCGCTGTCTCCAGCGTGCTGCGGGTGGTGTCGAACAGCGGGGGCACTGCGGGAACGAACAGCGACTTCAATGTCACCGGTCAGACCAGTGGCAGCGGCAGTGGTGGCTTCAGCAGCACCCCCTCCAGCAGCTCAGGTGGTGGTGACGGTGGACTCTGCTCGTTGAACCCCGAGGCAGGGACACAGGGCCAGATCTGGGGCCTGTTGATGCTCGCGGCCTTCGGCCTGTTGCTTCTGCGGCGGCGGCTGGCCTGAGCCCGACTCGTACCAGACACCACAAGGACCGGGCCTGGCCCGGTCCTTGTGGTTGTTGCAGAGTTGGGCGGCCGCGCAGGCGCCACGGACCACGGACCTACAAACCCTTGTATGCCCAAGGAATACACACGTGAGCCGTTGAACGTGTAGCGTGACAGTCCAGAGCGCCTGACATGGGCTCGCCCGAACCGGCCTGGATGGATTCTTGCGGCCGCAATCCGTTGCCACCACCTCCAACATTGTGAAGCACGCACGCGTCGAAACCGTCTTCTATAGCGGCGCTCTGTGAGCGCCGGAAGGAGCTCTGGCGGAGGTTGTATTCAGAGACTCGGGGTTCCCCATGCGGATCGATCATGGTTGGCGCTCGCAGAGCGCCCCGGTCACAGACCGACGCTACAGGCGGTTTTCAGCAGTTCGAGGGCATGGACCGAACCTGACCGAAGACCCCGGAGCGAAGTCTCCATCAAGAGTTGACTATGTCAGGAGCTCTGGGGTCGAGACCGCCATCCGCAGCGACGCCGCGCCTCAGCCGCCCTCTCCGAGGTCGCGGTCCAGGGCTTCCAGCAACCAGGTGTGCGCGGCCAGCTCTTGCTTGCGCGCCCGGATGACCAACGCGATCCCTTGTTCACTGAGGCTCTCGAGCTGATCGCGCGCGCTCTCTTCATCGGTTTCCGCCTCGGACACCCGCGCGGGGAGTCTTTCCAGTGTCGCTGCCAGCTGGGCAAAGTCTGCCTTCAGTCTCTGATCCTCCCTCTTCAGGCGCTCGACACGCGCTGCCTGGTTGGGGTCGCTTTCGATGCTCTCGAACTCGCCACTGTGGACCTCGCGCCGATGCTCTTCCCACAGCTTCTGCAACGCGACGAAGGATTCCTGCGCCGACTCCAGCCACTCCTCGAGCTCGCCGGGAACCCAGGGCATCTCCAGACTGGTCTCGAAGGCTTCCAACGCATCGTGCAGCGTCTTGGTACGGGATTGGGGCGCCATTGCATGTCCTCCTGCTCCCTGCCGGTGGAGCTCAGGCAGGGGTTGCTGTGATCTCCAAACAAGCAATTTCAGTATAGATGGGGTTGCCGCATAATTCGAGACAGGCCCGGTCGAAGGGCTTCAGGCAAGGCTTCTGGCGATCCGCAAGCCCACCGCGGACCTGCGCGCGCTCTTCCGGCAGCCGTTGCTCCGTCGCTCTTCTGGGCTTCCGCTCCATGGCATCCCCCTGGCCGAGACAACACTTCTCGTGTAGTATAGGCTGCAGGAATCGCCCCAACCCCGCGATGCCCACAGCCGTGGGACCCCCTGTCCGCCCCCCATCGGCGAGGAGCCGATGCCGCACCAACTCGATGTCTTCGCAATCTGCCGCAATGTCGTCCACGAGCTGAAACCCGCCCAGGTCTGCGCCCTGATCGACATGTGCCAGAGACGCTTTGTCGGAGTGTTTCCGCAGTTGCCGCGTCCCGCGCGCCGCAATCTGGGGCTGCGGGTGGGCGCTTGGTTCTGCGGCCGGCCCCCCCGCTACGGCGTCGAGCAGGTGAGCAGCGAAGCGCTGTTTTTCGGCTCTCGCCGCGCAAACTACTTCATGCACGCCATCCCCGAACGCAACCAGGCTCTGGTTCTGGTGACCGATCCTCTGCGGCAGCGAGAGTCCGCGTGGCGTTACGTGCGCACGACGGTCGACAAGCTCCGGGCGCTCTTTCCTGACGAATCGGGGCTGATCGCTTTCCAGAGAATGCGCAAGGGAGCAGATTGGCTGGGGTTCCTGAGCCACCACGACAGGCTGGCCATGCGAGAGGCAGAGCTGGCCGGACGAGCAATCCGAGTTCCCAGCAAGCGGCAGATGGGAAGTCTACACCAATACGGGCGCATGCAGCTCGGAGAAGCAGGCACAGCTCCCTTCTCGGTGTCGATCAAGGAGTGAGCTCAGAACTCCAACTCTCCGCCAGGGAGTCGGTCGGACTCGCTGGCGCGCCGACGCACTTCGCGCGTCTCCAGCTCCCAGGCGATGCCATGTTCGACCTCGTCGAGCTCGGCGCGCAGACTATCAGTCTGCACGGTCGTGCGGCAGGGCACGATCGGCACGGGCTCCTTGCCGTGCTTACGCAGGAATCCGCTCAGGGCCTCGCTCACTGCACCCAGCTCGGGACCCTTGAGCGCGACCTGTTGCGCGCAGCGTCGAATCGCTTGCTCCAGGCTGGCATGCTCGCGGTCACAAAACTCGGAACGGTTGCGCGCCTCGACGGCGAGATCCTCACGGCCTCCATCGAGTGCCACCTGCGTACGGCTGCGCCACTCTTCGCTCTCGCGCGCCAGAGCAGCCAGCCGCTCACGCATGCGGAGCATACGGCGCTCGAGTCCGCCGAGGTCGGCTCGCAGCTTCTTTCGCCGTTGGACCAGGCTGAGAACCTGACGCCGCACCAGCTCGGCGGTACTGGGCCCTCCGGTCAACTTGCTCAGATTGTGGGCGATTACCTGTTGCGGATCCATCGTCGTCCTGCCAGGAAGGACGGCCCTGACGGCCGCCCAGCTAGTTGCATCAAGCCATGCAAAGCACGGGCCCAGCCTTCAGCACTACTGTAGCGCATGCGGCCCGAACAGAAAACCCGTACCATCGGCAGCTCCTCGGCTGGGCGCGCCGTAGTGCTGACAAAGGGAGCCCTTTCCCTGAGCCGAAGCCAGGGTCTCAATTTGAAACACACGGTAATGCGCGTATGCTAGCGGCGGGGAGACGAAACCCACTGATCGACAGGCAGGCCCTATGAGATTTGAAGAGTCGGCGGTGGATGCCCTGCGCGAGCCAAACGTGCCGCACCAGTTTCGGGCTCACATCGACGACGGTGTCTTGATTTTCGACCACGACGGTAGGCTTTCGTGCGCCAGCCAGGCGGCGTCAGTTTTTTTCGCAACAACCCCTGCCGCGATGGTCTGGCAGCCGCCTGAACTACCCGTTCCGCCAGCCGAGTGGTTTGTTCCCACCCGGCGGATCAGACTCGAGCGCCTGCCCGGCGTCGATGCCGAAGTCTGGCTGCTGCGTAGCGCCCTCCAGACGATCGTCCGCAGCCATCAGCCGGAGTTGAGCCTGGCATGGGAGGCCCTGCCCCTGTCTGCGGCACGGGTGGTCGCGCAGTTGCAACGAGCGCAGAGTCTGGCGGTAGTCGCCATGCCCGTGGTGCGTCCCGCCGACCTGGAGGTCACGGGCTGGGAGCTCGTCATTCAGGGGCCCCAGGAACCGTATCAGAGTCCTGAGGAGCAGTCGCCGTTGGCTATGGCAGCGGGTTTCGCGACCCACAGCGAGCTCGTCTGCCTGAAGAGCTGCCTGCGCGCGTCGGCTGAGCTCCCTAAGGGCTCGCAAATGCACACCAACCTGCTACCCGGAACCCTGCTGGACAGCGACCGTCCTCGACGGGCAGACCTTTTCGAGCAGGCGAAGCAGCGCGTGCCCTGCATCGAGCTGGTCGACCGGCTGCTGGTCGGGGACCCCAGCACCCTCTTGCCCACAGTGTGCCAGCTTCCTGAGCAGGGATTGCGGCTCGCGCTCGAAGGCACGGGCTCTGGGCGCTGCGTGCTCGAGACGCTGATCACCCCCGCGCCCAAGCTGGTCAAGATCCATCGCCCGTTCATGCGCGGCAGCGCCTCCGACCCTGGCCAGCAGCGCCCGATACGGCGCATGCTCAAGCTGCTCGGCAGCCTGGGAAGCCGCTGCGTCGCGACCGGAATCGAAACCGAAGAGAAGCTGGAGGTGGTCCGCGAGCTCGGTGTCCCCCTCGGACAGGGGAATTCCTGGGACAGACCGAAGCACCTGCAAGCTGAAGAGCAGGGGGCGACCGTATCGTGATCGGACAGGGACCCGACGAAGCTAGAGACAAAGGGAGTCGTCGCATCGAAACGGCCAACTTGAAACGTCTGATCAATGAGACGGGCGACGGCCTGGTGATAGTCGACCACGACGGCAGCGTGCTGTTCGCCAATCCCGCGGCCATCACACTTGTGGGTGCCGAACGTCTCCGCGAGCGGCTGGACCTGCCCACGGACAGCAAGTTCCACGAGTGGACCCTGCCCGACGGCCGCACCATCGAGGTCCATCTGACCGAGTTCAAGTTCCAGGGACGTGCCGCGCGCATCGCGAGCCTGCGGGACATCACCACGCGCAAGTTGGCCGAACAAGAGCTGCGGGCCGTCGCTGAATGTCTCGAGCAGGCGAACGTGGCATTGGAAGAAGTCGCCACGCGCGATCCTCTGACGGAGCTCTTGAATCGGCGCGGCCTGGCCGAGGCACTTGAGGTCGAGCTGCATCGCGCCCGGCGTACAAGCCTTCCCCTGTCTACGGTTCTGGTCGACTGTGACGACTTCAAACAGGTCAACATGAAGCTCGGGCATGCCGGCGGGGACTATGTCCTGCAGGAAGTCGCGCGGCGCCTTCATGGCGCTCTACGACGAACCGACGTGTTGGCGCGCGTCGGTGGAGACGAGTTCCTGTTGCTGCTACCTGAGACGCGCATCGCCGAAGGAGCATTCGTGTGCGAGAAACTCCGCCTGGCGGTGGGCAGCGCGCCGATCCCCTATGGAGATCGCGAGCTCAGCGTTCAGGTAAGTCTCGGACTCGCCAACGTGCGCCAGGACACCTGCTCGATCGAAGAGCTGCTGACAGACACGGAGGAAGCGATCAAGCGCAGCAAGGCCCTCGGGAAGAACACGGTCACGGTTGCTGGGCCTGTGGAGTTGGCAGCTTCGCTGCAGAAGTACCCTACCATCGATGAGGTGCGCGATCTCTTGCGACGTGGGCAGAGTTTTCGCCACTGCGCGCAGGCGCTGCACGATTTGCGAGACGGAACGGTGGTCGCCTACGAGCTGTTCAGCCGTGGCCCCCAAGGCGCTTTCGAGATGCCCGACGATTTCTTTCGCCTGGCCCGCGAGGCCGCCATGCTCACGTTGGTGGATCTCGCCTGCCTCAAGTCCACCCTGCGCGCAACGCAGCGTCTTCCCGCCGCGGCCAAGTTGCACGTCAATGTGTTCCCTTCGACCGTGATGGAGAGCTTCAGCGATCGGCTGTTGCGCCTCCTGCAGGCCGATACCGACCCCCGACGCATCTGCATCGAGCTCAGCGAGAACCACTTCGTGGGAGATCCTGGACGTCTGCGGACAGGCCTGAAGCAGCTGCGCGGCGAGGGCGTGAGGCTGGCGATCGATGACGTGGGCTTCGGACGCACATCGCTGGAAACGTTGATCCTGCTCGAGCCGGATTTCGTCAAGATTGACCGCAGCTACATCTCCGGCGCCGGCAGCGATGGCGCCCGCAAGCGCCAGGTTCAGAGGCTGGTGAACGTCGTTGAGACTCTGGGCGCGACATGCATCGCCGAAGGCATCGAGACGCCCGAAGACCTCAGCTTTCTGCGCGAGATCGGCGTACGCATCGGCCAGGGCTTCCACTGGGGCAAGCTACAGATGCTCTGAGCAGGCTACTTCTTGACCGGCTTGGTGCAGTGCGCGCAGCGTTTGGCTTTCGCTGGAATCGGAGACAGGCATTCACGACAATCCACCATGCCGTCTTCCGCCGGCTTCCAGCGGTTGAGTTGGCGCACGATCAAAAAGATCGCGAGAGCGATGATGGCAAAGTCGAGGATGCGGGTCAGAAACAACCCGTAGCGCAGGGTCACCGCGCCCGCGGCTTGTGCTTCTGCCAGCGTCGCGTACGTTCCCTCGGACAGACAGACAAACAGGTTGCTGAAGTCGACTTTTCCCAGCAGCATGCCCAGGGGAGGCATCAGCACGTCGTCAACCAGCGAGCTGATGATCTTTCCGAAACTCGCGCCCAGGATGATGCCGACCGCCATGTCGACGACGTTGCCGCGCATCGCGAACTTCTTGAACTCTCCGAACATGGCGGTCACTCCTTGGCAGCCCTTCCGAAATGATCTGATCCATCCGCACCCAACAAGGGTCGTCCCCAGACCATAGGGGCCGCGCCTGGCGTTCTTCTTGATCTGCGCTCCGGGCACGCGTGGAAGGTACCAGAGCGTGGTTGGAGCCGCCAGGGGAAGTGGGCCACGTGTGCAGCGAAACACCGACGGAGCCATTGCCCCGCCGGCTCCTCAGCCGCAGTTTCAGCTGGCGGCGGCGCCGGCCCCCGGCATGGTCTGGATGTGGACATCTTGTTGCGGGAACGGAATGCTCAGACCTTCCTGCTCGAAACGGATGTAGACCTGCTCGTGCACGTGGGAATACACGGCCCAGTAGTCGGCACCCTTGCACCACGGACGCACGTTGAAGTTCACGCTGCTGTCGGCCAACGCTGCGACCGAAACTGCCGGCGCGGGATCTTGCAGGATGCGCTCGTCGCTCGTCAGGATCTCCATCAGCACCCGCTGGGCTTTCTTGATGTCGTCCCCGTAGCCGCAACCCATGACCATGTCGACGCGGCGGATGGGCTGTGCCGAGAAGTTGGTGATGGTGTTGCCAGAGATCGCGCCGTTCGGAACGATGATGGTCACGTTGTCGAGCGTCAACATCGTGGTGTTGAAGATCTCGATGTGCTTGACGATGCCGGTGCTGCCACCCACCTCGACCAGATCACCCGCCTTGAAGGGCTTGAACAGGATGATCATCACGCCGGCGGCGAAGTTCGCCAACGAACCCTGCAGCGCGAAACCAACAGCCAGACCCGCGGCGGCGAGAATCGCTGCGAAGGACGTCGTATCGATACCGAGCTGGTCGAGAGCCGCGATCACGACCACGACCATCAGGATCGCATGCATCAGGTTGGTCAAGAAGCGTGTCAGAGTGCCTTCGACACCGCCCTTTTTCATGAGGCGGGTCACAACGCCCACGATGAACCTTGCCACCCAACGACCGATGACAAAGATCGCGATCGCACCGATCAGGTTCAACGCGAAGGTGACCCCCTGGGTCGACAAGAACTCGATCAGCTTGTTCAAAAGACCCGTGGGATTCGTCATGACCTGCTCGGCCAGACCAGCGGTATCCGCAGCCACGTTGGTCGTGTCCAGCGCTCCGGCACCACCTGCCTGCGCAAAGATGGGATTCATGCATGTCTCCTGGAAGGACGTGGAGTGCGGACAGCATCTCCCGTCAGCCGTGTTCTCAATACAGAAACGCAAAGCATGCTATCCGCCGTCGGTCCGCACATCCAGCGGCTTCCCGGGCAATCACCCAGAAACACATTGCCTTACATCGTCCTGCTTGAGAGACTGGTGAGAAGTTGCAGACAGGGACACAGAATGCGTTGCTGGATCTTGAGCCTTGTCGCCCTGCTGGCCACCGGCTGCGCGACCGCTGTCGCCTCACCGCGGGGGGCGCACCTTTCCAGTCCGGCCGGAAGCAACATCCCTGAACACAGACTCGACACGCCGCATTCTCGGCCTGTCACACAGCAGGCCGCAACGGAATACGGGCAGAGCGCTGCTGTCCAAAGCTCCCCTCCCCTCTCCGAAGACCACCGCTTGCCGGGCCTGCAGCCTCCAAGGGTCTGGGCGCAGACGCCCTGGACCGCCACCACGCACGCGGCAGACCTGGACCCTTCACTCGGAGGCCAGCTGCGTTTCGAGCTGCGCGTCCGCAGTTGCGACTGAATCCCAGCATCGCTGCCCACGCCAGTTTGACCGCAGCATGGTTCCCGCTGTCGCAGTATAGATGCCCTGTCGCGGTGAGATTCTGACGACTGTGGGTGATCGGACATCGGTGCATGCTCGTCCTTCCTTTGCCGAGCTCGCTCCTCTGCATCCCCTGAAGCGCGCACGCACGCCGCGCCTGCGCGGCATAGTAGCCTCGCGCCCGTCCCCCAGGAAGGCGGGCTGCAGGTCTGGCCCCAGAATTGCAGCCATGCCGCAGTGACTGCGCGAGAACGCGGCCCAGGGCTGCGCAGGTTCGCGGTCTGCAAGGCGGAACCGTTGTGAACATCCGAAGCATCCCACTGCAGTCCTTCGACGAGCCTGTCGACGTGTGTGACCCGACAACGCGCACGCGTTGTCAAGACCTCGCCGTCTCCTGTGGGAAGGGCAACCCGAGCATGAAGCTGTTGGCCCCGATGCACCTTCGGCAGAGCTTTCGCGTCGACCCCGAGCAAGGGGCTGCCTTTGTCGCGGCCACCGATGACCCCAACGGCATCCACACCGTCGGCGACGTCGTGCCCGGGGCCTACCTCTGGGCCAAGGTGCTGCTCGGTCTCGAAGTTCTGATACCTCGGTTGGAGATCCTCGAGATCAAGACGCGTTTCACCTCGATCACGCACTATGGTCAGAACCTGCTCTCCGAGCTGCACTATCAGCCGCAGGATGACGGCAAGGTGGGCATCGAAGTCAAGATCCTCCGCGCCGGAGAGGTTGTCTCCTCGGCGGTGATCCATGGCAGGTTGCGCGAGACCTCGGGCGCCGTCGACGTGCAGCGCAGCGACGTCAACAACCAGGAGCTTCAGCGTGTGACCGCTTTCTGCAGGTCTGTGGGCGTAGATCCTGATGCGTACTTCTACAAAAGCGGCGAAACGAGCGACTTCTCCTATCCCTGCTCCTTCATCGCCAGCCTTCCCTCGGGGGCCCTCGTGCGTTCCCTCAACGGCGACGGCGGTGTGCTTGGCTCACTCAAGTTGTCCTTCCTGGCCGACTGCAAGCGTCCTATCGTCGGGCCAGGCCCCGAGGTCACCGTGCAGCGGCCCCGACGTTGGCGCAAGACCTTCAATCGCATCATGACAGCGATCAAGGAAGGTGTGGTGACCTATCTGCAGGGTAGTGCCCTTGTTGCTAGCATCCAGGCCTGACGCAATCCTCAACCATCCCTTGCTTCCGGCTGCACTTGCGGCTAGGTTGAGATCTGAGAAAGAAGCCACAGCGGCGCATCGGCCTGTTGGGGCAGCACTTTCTTGAGAAAAGAGGTCGCTGCGTGGAAAATCTGGGAGACTTTTCGCGTCAACTGGCGCGCATCACTCCGGGCTCGGTGAAGGCTGTAGCGGATGGCGACAAGATCCTGATCGTCATCCAGAATGCACCCGATGAGTTACGCAAGCTGGCCAACGAACTCGAGCGCCTGAACGTGCAAGAGGTTCGCGCCCTTGTCGCCTACAAAAAAGCCTCCTCCGACGAATAGGCCAGCTCCTGCTTCGCTCGATGCTCAGACGGCTGAGCTGCCTGCTACCGAGGCCGTGCCCGAGCGTCCGTCGGAGCCCGTTCCGCCCGCTCCCCGCGGTTGGGGGATGGGTGCCTGGATGTTGCTGGCCGCAGCCATCCCTTTTCTGCTGTCCCTGATCGCTGTGCTGGTCTGGCAGGCGCATCCGGCGCTCAAAGTGATCATGATGATCAGCGCGGCCGCATTCATCGGCTGTGGCACCAACTCGATCGCGATCACCATGCTGTTTGAGAAGTGGCCCAATGACCGCTGGGCCCTGCCCTACACGGGAATCGTTCCGTTGAACCGCGACCGCATCGTGGATGCACTGGCAAAGACGGTCGACCGCAACCTTCTGTCCCCTGAAATCATCAAACGCGAGCTCAGCAAGCGCGACCTGTTTTCCAAGATCAAAATTTTCGCGACTGCCAAAGTGCGCGGCCTGATCGAAGACGAACAGTTCCTCGACAGCCTCAGCCAACGCGTCGTGCTGCTCCTGCGCGGCGCGGTCCGCAGCGACGCCTTCTACGCGCTGATCCGCGCCGAGGTCGTCAAGCGTGTGGGCGTGCTCGGCCGCATTGGCGACCTGACCGGGCTGGTCGACTACGACAGGCTGACCTGCTCGATCTGCGACGAGCTGGTGGCGTCGATCGAGAAACTGTCGGAGAACCCGCAGCGTTGGCGCGACCCCTTGATCAAACAGGTCGACCGGCTGGAGTTGCTGGACACCGAGACCGTCTCTGGCTGGCTGGGGAACCAGGACAGCATGTGGGAGGCCATCCTCGCCGAAGTCAAACCCGAGGCGATGGTGCGAGAGAAACTCTCGAAGTACACCGCTGGCCAGGTCCGCGATCTGATCCAGAACCAGACCCGCAAACACCTCGGCTGGCTCGAGCTCTGGGGAGGGCTGCTCGGGGGCCTGGGAGGCTGCCTGCTCGCAGCTCTGGACGCGTTCTTGTTCTGAGAGATCCGTGCTGGGCGGCCGCTCGGGGCGGAGATCTCAAGCCTCGATCCGATCGGGGTGCACACCAAAAATACGCACCCCCAAGCGCTCGGCGGTCTCGATGGTGCGTTCTACTTCGATCACCAACGTGTGCCCGGCCTCGACCGCCAGAATGCTGCCCCCGGCGAGCGCGAGATTGCGCACCGTGGTGGGACCGATGGCTGGCATATCGAAGCGCAGATCCTGCTTCGGTTTGGCGACCTTGACCAACGTGAAACCGCCCTGCGGACAAAGCTCTCCCGCGCGCAGGATGCAGGCATCGGTGCCTTCGACGGCTTCGACGGCCAGCACGGATTGCTCTTTGACCAGTACCGATTGGCCGACGTCGAGACGGCCCATCTCCTTGGCGAGATGCCAGCCAAAGGTGATGTCCTTGCGCTCGGCTTCGCTGATGGCGCCTGCCGTCATGGGACCTTCCCGGGCAAGGATCCGGGGACAGTATTCGACCTGGCTGACGACCTCCAGGCCGTGCTCACCAAACACCCGCGCCACAGCGCCCAGGATGGTGTCGTCCTTTTTGTCCTTGAGCATGCCGTAAAACAGGCGGTAGCCGAGCAGGTCGGGAATGTAGCGGAGCAGCCGCCAGGGTGCATACATCGCGACTTTGTGGATCTTGCCCGCCCAGACGACCTTCTCGACCCCTGCCTGCCGAAGGATCCGGATCATGCGGCCGAGCTTGGCAACCCCGCACCAGTGGAAGGACTCCACTTCGCTGCGCAGCCCCGCCGAGGCCTCACCGCGGATGGCTACACACACCACGTCGAGCCCGTGCTGCTCCCTCGCTGCCGCAGCGACCAGGAAAGGAAACCTCCCCCAGCCCGCGATCAGCCCAAGCTTGCCGCGTCGCTTGGGGAGCTGGGCAGGCGCGTCTCCAGCTGCTGCATCCGTTTCGCGAGATCCTTGAGCTGTGTCTTCCATGCCGGCAACCTCTTCCACAAAGCAAACAGACGCAAGGACTCGCGGGCCGGCCAGGCTGGGGAGCCGAGGAATTTGCCGCCCGCCGGGAGATCGCCCGTCACACCGGCCTGAGCGCCCACCTGGACACCATCCCCGAGCTTGGCGTGGCCGACCACTCCGACCTGACCCGCCAGGATCACCCGGTCGCCCAGCTGGGTCGAGCCACTGATCCCACACTGACTGACCAGGAAACAATCGCGCCCGACCGAGACATTGTGGGCCACCATCACATGGTTGTCGATCTTCGTCCCGCTTCCCACCCGGGTGATTCCCATCACCGCACGGTCGACGGTGCTGTTCGCACCGATCTCGACATCATCCTCGATCACGACGCTCCCGACGTGGGGGATCTTGGCGTGCCGACCATTCGGCCCGGTGGCGTACCCGAACCCATCTGCGCCGATCACGGCTCCGGCATGCAGGATCACCCGTTGTCCCAGGCTGCAACCGGAATACACCGTAACGTTCGCGTACAACACGCAGTCGTCACCCACCGCACAACCTGCGCCCACCGAGGTGTTCGGGAAGATGTCCACCCGGTCTCCGATGCGGCAGTCAGCACCAACATAGGCCCCGGGGTACACGTTGACATCCACACCGAGGACTGCACTGGGTGCAACGGAGGCGCGCTCGGAAACGCCGACGGCCTCGCGTTGCCGCGGATGGAATACCGAGGCCAGGATCGCAAAGGCAAAGTAGGGGCTGTCGACCCTGATGGCCACGCGACCTTCGGGCACAACGGTGTCCCTCCCCACCAGCGTGCAGCCCGCCGAGCTGGCCTCGAAGGCTGCGCGGTACTTCTCATTGCCGAAGAAAGTCAGCATCCCCGGGCCTGCCAACTCGATCGGAGCGACCCCCGCGATCTCACTGCTGCCGTTTCCGACAACTTCACCGTCGACGAACATCGCCAGCTGGTCCGCACTGTGTTGCATGACCGGCCTCCCTATCACCATGGGACAAGGCTGCGATTATACGTGTACGCCGTCGAATGCCTAGCAGACTGTTGCGCGGACAGGCGAGCCTCGTTCAGCCTTGATGAACCGCTTCCACCAGCCTGATCGGCTGCCGCGAGAGCCACAGGAAGCGGGCCAGCAGCCCGATAGCCACAACGCTCAGGCCAGCGATCAAGCCGATCCACAGCCCCTCCACCCCAAGGGCCAGGGTGAATGCCAACAGCAATCCCACGGGCAGCCCCACCGCGTAGTGGCCCACAAGGTTGAGCAGGAAGGCAATTCGGGTGTCGCCCGCTCCTCGCAAAATCCCCGCTCCGACCGCCTGGATTCCATCGGAAACCTGGAACAACGCAGCCAGGCCGAGCAGCGCTGCCGCTCTGGCGATGACATCGGGCTTGTCGCTCAATATCGCGGCCAGCCTCTCGGGGATCAGCAGCAAACACAGCGCCGAGCTCGCCATCACAGCGACCGCCAAGGCCACTCCCAGCAGCCCGGCGCGTCGGGCTCTTGGCGTGTCTTGCGCGCCTATGGCCCGGCCTACGCGGACCGAGGCGGCGTTCGCCAACCCTATGCAGATCACAAAAGACATGCTCGCCAGCGTCAGGGCGACCTGATGCGCGGCCAGAGACAGCGTGCCCAGACGACCCGCCAGCAAGCCGAACAGGGTGAACAAACCCACCTCGGCGCCGAGCTGCAGGCCCACGGGCACTCCGAGCCGGAAAGTTGCGCGGATATCGGGCGCGTGGGGGCGGTACTGCGGAACAGCGACTTTTGCCAGACGTCCAGGCAGACCGTAGACCACGATGCCCAGCTGCAGCAACTGGCCCAGAACCGTTGCCAGAGCGGAGCCCGCGACACCCAACGGCGGCAGCAAGTAGATGGTCGCGCCCGGACTGCGGAAGAGCGGCACCCCGAACACCAACGCGATGGTCAGGACCAGGTTCGCGACGTTGCCGAGCACCACCGCCACGACCAGCGGCCGCGTATGGCCCGTGCCCTGTAGATAGGCGCGCACGCAGTGCATACAGAGAAACGGGAGCAAACCCGCCAAGCGAATCCATAGATAGGCGCGCGCCTCACTGGCGACGCCAAACTCGATGCCGAACAAGCCGAACAGCCGGCCGGCCAACAAGATCAGCGGACTCAGCACGGCGCAGGTGAGCAGGCAGACCCAGAATCCCTGCCAGAGCAGGCTATGAGCCCGCTCGGGACGACCCGCTCCCAGCGCCTGAGAGATCAGGGGATCGAGCCCCATCACGATGCCCAGACCGACGACCGCGAAGCAGAAGAAAACCGCGTTGCCGATGCCGGCTGCCGCGAGTGCCTGCTTGCCCAGGCGCCCGACTACGGCAACATCGACAAACCCCATCAGGCGTGTGCCGAATTGCACCGCGCACAGGGGCAAGGCGAGCTTGAGCAGAAGGCGGAGCTCGGTGCGCCACAGGGCGCTGCTCGGAAACCCGGTCATGAGGTCGACAGCTCCGACAAAGGTCCCAGGGTACCCGCGTGCCCGCCT
Source organism: Planctomycetota bacterium (assembly GCA_029260765.1). Classification (GTDB taxonomy): domain Bacteria; phylum Planctomycetota; class J058; order JAJDCP01; family JAJDCP01; genus JAJDCP01. Next base: position 67,404 of record JAJDCP010000091.1, on the reverse strand, counting down.
GCTTGGTACAATAGAGCACAGACCAAATTGGGTGGACACACTCGTGATTGTTTACATGATCGTAATGGGAATCGCGGCCGCTATGAGCAGCGCCGCGGCTTGGTACGTCAAGTCGACTTTTGATGAGTACAAATCTACCAAACCCAAGAGTGGAAAGACGGGCCAGCAGGCCGCCAAAGCCATTCTCAAGAAGTGGAAGATCAAGAATGTAAAGATCGAGGCCACGGGGGGCACGCTGACCGACCACTATGCACCGACGGAGAAGAAGCTTCGTCTCAGCGAGGCTGTGCATGACAAGAAGTCGCTGTCGGCCCTGGCCGTGGCGGCGCATGAGGCCGGGCACGCCGATCAGGACAAGAAGCACTACAGCGCATTGATGCTGCGGACGTTCATCTCGCGTCCCGCCATGTGGGGTTCCCGTGGTGGGATGATGCTGATGATGGCAGGAGGAATGCTGTACGGGAGCGCCCGAGTGCTCGGCGGAGGCAACATTGGGAAGTACCTGATGTGGGCCGGAGTGATCTTGTTTTCGGTCTTCGTCTTCTTCCAGCTGATCACTCTGCCGGTCGAATTCAATGCCTCGAGCCGGGCCAAAAAAGCCCTGCTTGAGATGAAGTTGATCACGAAAGAAGAGTATCCGGCCGTCTCGAAGATCCTCTGGGCAGCAGCATTGACCTATGTGGCTTCCGCGGCAGGAACCGTGCTCCAGCTGTTGTTCTTCCTCCACAAACTCGGTGTCTTCAGCGGTAGCAAAAAAGAAGCCTGAGACCACAGGATGTCTGAGCCGATCCAGATCGACGCCTGGGACGACCCCCGGGTCGCTGTCTACCGCAACCTGAAGGATCCCGAGCTGCGCGAACGCGGGGGTCTGTTCATCGGCGAATCCGCGCTGGTGCTGCGTCGGCTGCTGCGGCACCCCGAGCGCTTGCACTCCATCCTGCTCGGCGCCCACCGCTATCCCGCTTTGCGACCCGAGCTCGCGAACCTGCCTGCGAGCGTTCCGCTGTACATCGCAAACAAGCGGCTGCTGAGCCGGATCGCCGGCTTCCACCTGCACCGTGGGGTGTTGGCGGCGGGCCGCCGGCGCAGCCCCGAGCAGTGCGCCCTCGAGCCAGCGCTCGGTCATCTACGCGACCGTTCTCAGCTGTGTCTGCTGCTGGCCGAAGGTGTTTTCGACCCCGACAACATGGGAGCGTTGTTCCGCAACGCGGCGGCTTTCGGCGTGGACGGTATCCTGCTCGACCCCAGCAGCGCCGACCCCCTCTACCGCAAGGCGATCCGGGTCTCCATGGGGCACTGCCTGAGCGTGCCCTTCGCGCGCTCCCTCAATTGGCGGGCCGATCTCGAGTGCTTGCGGGACGAATGGGGCCTGGCCCTGTTCGGCGCCGAGCCTGTTGATGGTGCGGCGCCGGTCTGGGAGATGCCGCCGATGGAACGGCTGGCATTTTTGGTTGGCTCGGAGGGGCATGGCTTGGGAGCGACGAGCCTTTCGGCCTGCGAACGCCTGTTCCAGATTCCGCTGGCCCGGGGTGTCCCGTCGCTGAATGTGGCGGTCGCGTCGGCGTTGATGCTCTACGAGCTGCGCCGGGGTGGGTCCTAGCTGCCGTGGCCAAGCTCAGTTTCCGCTGCGCACCCGTGCCACCGCGTCCTTCCAGCCCGCATACAAGTGGTCTGTCTCGACATCGTTGCTTGGCTCGAAGACCCTGGCTGCGGGCAGCTGCGCGCTGATCTCCCCCCAGTTCTGCCAGAACCCCACCTGCAGCCCCGCCAAATAGGCCGCTCCAGACGCCGTTACCTCGACGTTGACGGGGCGTTCAACTGGAACCTGCAGCAGGTCCGCCTGGAACTGCATCAGGAAATCGTTGCGGCACATGCCGCCGTCCACGCGCAGGTTGGAGAGCGATGCGCCCGTGTCTGCCCGGATCGCCTCGAGCAGGTCGCGCGTCTGATAGGCCACCGCCTCCAGCGCGGCGCGAACCACATGGGCCCTGCCGGACCCCTGGGTCAATCCGAGGATGGCGCCGCGCGCCTCCATGTCCCAGTAGGGCGCGCCCAGTCCGACGAATGCAGGAACGATATAGACCCCCCCGCTGTCGCCGACGGACCGCGCCAGCTGCTCGGACTCCGCGGCATCGGAGATCACGCCCAGTCCATCCCGCAGCCACTGCATCAGGGCCCCGGCAACGAACACGCTGCCCTCCTGGCAATAGGCAGGGGCACCGGCCGCGTCACAAGCCATGGTTGTCAGCAGACCAGAGGCCGAGGGTTTGAGCTCATCACCGGTGTGGAACAGCAGAAAACACCCGGTTCCGTAGGTGTTCTTGGCTCCGCCCGCCTCGACGGCCCCGTGGCCGAAGAGTGCCGATTGCTGGTCGCCACACATGCCCGTGATAGGGATGGCTTGCCCGGTGATTTCCGCGCTGGTATCCCCGAAATGGCTCGACGACGCCTGCACACCGGGGAGCATTTCCAGGGGTACGCCCAGGATCTCACAGAGGTCCGGATCCCAGGTGCGGTCCTCAAGATTGTACAGAAGCGTTCTCGACGCGTTGGTGTGGTCCGTGAGGTGGCTGCCGCCGCCCGTCAAACGCCAGAGCAGGTAGCTGTCGATGGTCCCGAACAGGACCTCCCCGGTCTGAGCACGCGCTCGGGAACCGTCGACTTGATCGAGGATCCAACCGAGCTTGGTGCCTGAGAAATAGGCATCGAGCACCAGACCTGTCGCCTGCTTGAAGCGCTCTTCGTGGCCTGCTGCTTTCAGTTGCTGGCAGCGCTCCATCGTGCGACGGCATTGCCAGACTATGGCACGATGGATCGGCCGTGAGGTGTCACGCTCCCAGACCACCGTGGTCTCACGTTGGTTGGTGATACCGATGGCCGCAACCTCGGCCGCTCCCCCACAGGCTTCGAGGGCTTCAGCCAGAAGCTTCTGCACCGTCTGCCAGATCTCTTCAACGTCGTGTTCCACCCAACCCGGGCGCGGGAAATACTGGGGGAACTCGCTGTAGAAATGCCGGCTGGGCAGGCCGTTCTTTTCGAAACAGAGTACGGTGACGCCCGTCGTTCCGGCGTCGATGGCAAGCACATATCGCGACACGCCGATCCCTCAACTGCAAACTGCCTACTAGAGCGTTTCGAGGGCAGCTTTGCAACTGGGAAGGGACAGGTCGCTGGCCAGAGAACGCCCCACTACACGGCTTCGGTGGTTCGGACGCAACCGGGACGGTCTTCTGCCCCGACATCGTCGAGGGACTACGTAGGGTCTGTCAACTGGAGCCGGCTGGTCAGCGCACGGCTGCGGGTAGCGCGCACGAACTTCATCCAGAGTCGGATCTCGTCGCGCTGGGTTGGTTGGCCATGCAGGCGCCGCTTGAGCTCATTGCCCTGGTGCAGGTAGCTCTCGATCTCGCGCACATGCGCCTCGGCGATCTCGAGCGTGCGTTTGCTGCGGGAATCTCCGACCTTCTCGAGCAGCTTGCAACAGAGCTCGAACTGCTCCTTGGACTCTCTGAAAGAGCGGATCTCTTGTTCGAAGACTTCCGAATAGTGCTTGCCGTTGATTTGTTCGGTGATCTTCTTCGAGCGGTTGACTGGCGGAAAGTAGGAACGCAGCTCATTGTGCCGCGCCATTGCGGCCTTCGAGGCCAGAATCGCGCGGTTGTACTCTGCGATAGCGCGTGCCTGCACGCGCTTCTGCTCCTGCGCCTTCCAGCGTTGCTGGCGAGACAGAGTCCTTGAGGACGGCCCCCCAGAACCGCGCGGCCGGCCCCCCTCCGACTCAGACTCTCCCCGCCGCTTGCGATTCCCTTGGGAGCGATCTTGCCCCCGCCCACGCTCAGAGCGGGTCTCCGACTCGCTTCGGCGTTTCGAGCCACGCGCCATCGACTCTTGACGCTTGCGCGCCAACAGTACGGCTTTGACGTCTTCCTCATTGGCGTTGAGCTGGACATTGATCGTCCCAGCCGCAGGAGCCGGGGTTGGATCGACAAGCTTGACGCCGAGCTCCGTGGCCTGGCGGCTGATGAACTCGGTCGCGTCGTTGACCGTGAATCCCAGCCGCACGCCGTGCTTGCACAGTGTCTCTATCGTCTTGAATGTAAGGTGCCCTGAGGACAACACGGGCTCGATCAGTCGTTTGAATTCTTCCAGACGGTCTGCAACCAGGTCCTTGTCATACTGGGCGCGTTTATTGGCATCGGCGAGAGTACGGCGTGCATCTTTCAGCTCACCCTTCAAGAACTCGATGAAGCCTTTGTGCTTCGAGCTCTTGATGTGCTGCAAACGCTTCATCTGCGACTTGAAGGCATCCTGTATCTCTGCCTCGTCCTTGAAGCGGAAATCCAGCCCCAGGAGTTGGTAGTAGTTGGGATACTTGATGTCTTCCGAGATGCCCAGAAGCTGATAGTACCGGTTTTCCGCCATTAGCGACCGCCTGCAGGCACCACTGCGGAATCAAGTATGGCTTGCTGCGCCACCATTCTCTCCCACTGTGGAGCGTGATCTTCCTTCGGACTTCCGGAGAAACAACTTCGCACTCCCACTCGCCTGCGGCGCAATTCTACCACCTGGCACGCGTCGTCCACCAGGAAACAGACGTGCCGCCGCATTCGAGCCCTCGGTGCTGAAGTTCTTTCTGCGCAAACCCCTAGAAGTCGAATTCCAGATCCGACGCCGCCTGCTCGGCGGGATCTCTTCTGACCTCCTCCACTTGTTCATCCCAGCCAGCTTCGGGCGCGACCCCCTCGATGACCTGTTCATCCTCAGGATAGGCGTAGGGGTCATCCAGCGGCTCACCACCGTCCTCGGTGTCCATTCCACCGAGATAGGCCGAGTCTGAGGCAGACCCGTCCAGATCGGCATAGGAACCATAATCATCGAACATTTCGACCAGCTCGCCGCGTTTCTCCGCGACTTCGCCCTCATTGTACACCGACTGACGGCGAATCTCGGTGTGCGCAGTGTTCCCGGTCTCCACGTCCTTCGCCGTGATCTCGATGCGTCCCGACTCGTCATAACTGTAGGTGACCTGGATCTTCGAGCCCTTGGGCCGGCCAGTGGGCAGGTCGGAGATGACCAGTGTCCCAATCTCGGTGCAGTCTTCAGGGTCGGGGCTTTCGCCCTCGACGACGGTGATTTCTACCGTGACCTGGTTGTTCTTGAAGGTACCAAAAACTCCGGTCTTCTCGGCCGGCAGAGGCGTCTGCTCCGGAATCATGATCACGTTCTTGCGTGTTCCATCCGCCTGCAGCGCGACAACTCCCAACGAATGTGAGTTGACGTTGTGGACCGCCATGCCGTCGAGCAGACCCAGGAATTCGTCGGGTACCGTGGCGCTGAGGTCGGGGACTTCTACCTCCTCCCCAGCCGCGGCCCGTTCCTGCAGCTCATTGACTTCACGCTGCAAAAGGTAGGCTGCGTATTCGACGGCGCCCGTCGCTACGATCTCGTCGGGATTGACCCGCATGTCGACGGCGTGGCCAGAGACCCGTTCGAGCATCTCGCGCACCATCGGCATGCGCGTGGAACCGCCGACCAGCAGGATATGATCGATATCATCCCAGGTCAGGTGCGCCTTCTCAAGCACGACATCGAGGTAGGTCTCTGTCTGCTCGAGCAGCGGACGAGTCATCTCTTCGAACTCTTCCTGCGAGATCTCGATCTTCAGGGTCTGACCCTGGCACTGCGAGAAGACCTTGACCTTCGGCTTGCGGCTCAGCGCTTTCTTGGCATCTTCGACCTTGTTGCGGAGATCCTGGTTTGCTTCAAGGTCGTCGCGTGGATCGATGCCATGCTCTTCAACAAAGCGATCGGCGATGTAGTTCAGCAGCTCATCGTCCCAATCCTTACCGCCCAGTCGCCGCTCACCATCTGTGGCCAACACCGTGATGTTGGTTCCGTTGATGTCGATGACGGTAACATCGAAGGTACCACCACCGAGGTCATAGACGAGGGCTTTGGCGTGGGTGTCGGTGTTGTCGAGCCCGTAAGCCAGGGCCGCGGCTGTCGGTTCATTCAGGACACCGAGCACGTTGAGTCCGGCGATCTGTCCCGCATCCTGGGTCGCCTTGCGTTCTGCGTCGTTGAAGTACGCAGGCACGGTGATCACAACGTCTGTAATCGTCTCGCGTACCTGCTCTTCCGCGTCGGTGACCAGCTTCTTCAAGATGATCGCAGAGAGCATTTCGGGCGTGTACTCATGCCCATGGATCTCTTTGACCCAGTCCGGGTCGCCGATCTCTCGCTTGATAAACTGAATCACACGCTCAGGCGAGGTGACTGCACAGTCCTTGGCGATCTTGCCAACGATCACCTCATCTTCCTCGAACAGGATCACAGAGGGAGTGATACGCTCGTTGTCACTGTTGGGGATGATCGCGGCCTTGCCCGAAGAATCGAAGTGCGCGATGGCCGAGTACGTCGTCCCCAGGTCGACTCCCGCGATTTTCCTAACCTGACTGGTCATGCTGACTCCCTTTCAGCGACGTTTCCAAAGCCCCAGTGGGAATTCCCGCCCGGGCGCAAGTCGTGGCACTCGCGTGCCGACGGTCGTTGGCAACCGCGGCCGCCAATTGTCGCACCTTCAACGCAGGATTTCAAAAGATGCCAGCGCCTGGCGGATGACCTTGTCCCGCAAACCCACTCTGGAAGTTAGATCGTACGAAGCAAGAATGTAGGCGCTATTCCCCGTGATGATGAAGATCTTTCGCGAGAAGATCTGCCGCTCGCCTTTCATCACGGTGACTTCGGCCATACAGCGTTGTGTGTCGCCGTCGTCTTCGATCTCCGGCGTCGAGATGCGCGGTTGCCCGTACTTCTCGGAGAAGTTCTTGGTCACGTCGAGTGTCAGCGAGACCAGACCATTGTCGCCCATCAAGTTCGGCACGGGCGTGGTCTTGAAGTAGATGACGTGGATCTGTGGCTGGAAGCCATCCGCTTCTGCCGGACCGGCCCAGAAGTGGATGCCCTCGTGCTCTGTGAACTCCCAGCCCTCCGGCGGACGCACCTGGTAAGCCCAGAGCGGTCGAACCTCGGGCTCGGAGACCAAGCGCAGGTCTTCGGTGCTCGAGACCGAGATGGGTGCCAGAGCATTGCTGTCAGCAGGCGTGTCGTTGTCGTCGCGGATGCTTTTCGTGATGCGCTCTACCTGCTTGGTCAGAATCGAGGCCATCTCTTCCTCGGTCAACTGGCTCTTGGGATCGGCGACGATGACTTCCGTCTCGAACTGCTCCCAATAGTCTTCGCTGGGCAGATCGGTACCCCGTTTGTGCCAGCGCACTTGACGGTCGATGTGGAAGCGCATTTCGCCGCGCTCTTTGATGCGCTTGTAGGGCCAGCGCATCACCACGTAGTCGTCGCCGGGCGCCACTTCGTCGATGTAGCCGAGAAAGATCCGCCCATCTTTGGTGATGAGGATGTCGGCGCAAACGGACAGGCTCATACAGAACACGATGCCCAGCGCACAGAGTCTGCGCATGATCAATTTCCCCCCACACCATACAGCTGTTTGCGTGTCTCTTCGATTCCCAGAGTGCCGTAACTCTCCGATCGCTTGACGACCTCTTGCAACTCTTGAATCATCGAGAGGTTGGTCACTCCAGATTGACTCGAGAACTCGAGGATGACAATCAGCTCTTCCGGGCTCTTGATCGCGTTCAAGTCGATCGTGGGGGCCATCTTCAACAGCCGTTTGACCTCTTCGAGAGCCCTTCTGTGCTCCGCGTTGTGTTCGGCGTTGAGCTCAGCATCGGTCATCGCCAGATCGAGCATCTTGCTCAGGTCACCCGTGCTGTTCGCGGACCAGTTGATGACTCCGGTTTTTTCCGCCAGCTTCAGGGCATTGATCTTGTCGAGCCGGCTGATGGTCGACGCCTGCCCTCCCTCAATCGGCACCTCTTCTGGCGGAATGATCAGCGCCATGATCGGGCCCCAGAAGACCGCCACAGCTCCGACAATCAGCAGCAGAAACAGCAGCAGAAGCGGCATCTTGCTGCGGGGAGCCTCGGTTTCGGATGCCGGCTGATAGGAAGTCTCCCAAAGCTTGGGTCCAACCTTCATCTCAAGCTGCGTGCCGGTATGGTAATCGCCCTCTTGGGGCTCCGTGAAGTGGTCGTAGTTGATCCGCGACGGCTCATCAGGAGCCCTTGAGATCGCGTCGATGATGCGGGAAGCCTCATGGGACGACAAGGCGCCATCGTCGGTAGACACGAAGGCTTCGCGCTCGGGGAACACACTGTCGGTCGTGCCCGCGGGATCAGCCTGGCCGTACTCGTCGATGTCAGCAAACATCTCGTCGAGGGTGTCGGCCCCGCCGTAGTTGCTCTCGGAGCGGTTGTCCAGACCCTTCATGAACTGGCTGTCGCCGGGCCGACGGACAGGCTGGTCGAGCTCGTCGTCGTATTCTTGCTCGGAGTAGACCTCGTCCATCACCTGGCCGGGATAGTTCTCCGCTGTCTCTCCGTAGCCGCCCGCATCTTCTTCCCCGGCTGTCTCGCCCTCGAGGTAGCGGCCCTCGTCTGCCTCCTGCCCTTCGGCGCCGCGCTGGTAATCGGTGTCGGTCGCCTCCATGAAGAACTTTTCTGCCCGCGAGGGGCCGACCTGCCCATCAAAGAGGCCCTTGATCTCTTTCGAGGGTCCCTCGTCGTCGTCCGCTACAGCGCCGTCGAAGAAGCCCTGAAACTTCGGCTTCTCGCTGTCGCCGGACGCCCCCCCCAGGTAACCGAGAGGTTCTTCGTCGAGCGTATCGGCATCGGCGACCGCGCCGCCCAGGTAGCCCATCGGCTCTTCGTCATCACCAGCATCGCCGTAGAAGTCTTCGAAGCGGGTGCTGATCTTGGACTTCAGGGCTTCAGGATCGAGCTCCGAAGAGGTTTCGGCCCGGCGCTCCAGCTCTGCTGCTGAAGCAGAAAGGTCGATCTGCGGCACAAAGTCACTATTCTCTTTGGAAACGTCAGATGGAGGCATGGCAAGACTTCCCGATGTCGTGATCGACCCGCGGCGGCGCGTTCGCTCGCCCGCTCTATCGTAATCGCGCGGCTGCGGATTTGCAAAGAATGCCACTCACCGTAGAGGCCTTGGATCGCAGGTGTGTCCGCACTCGGCCCTCGGCTGGGCCCCCGACCAGACGTGCCCGGCGCATACTTTGAGCTTCGGCTCGGGCCAGTTTCGGGCGCCTGATGCGGCTGTGAGGCCGCGCGACGTCCACACAGGCTCGAGTCTCCCGAACAGGCGCAGAATCGTGGGGACCCCTGCAGGCAGAATCGAAAAGCGTCGCAAAGATGTAGACGGCATGATAGAACGAGAGTCGAAGTTTCCGGTCCCGCGGCGTGCACCTGTCCCACTTGCAGTGCAGTCCGAACAACGCCTCTCGCAGACGGGTCTGCCGCTGCGCGCGGCAGCGTGGCGTGACCAGCGTCAGGTGTCGACGAGCGGAGCAGGTCATGCCGCGAGTGATCCAGAATAAAGAGAAAGAAAAGCTCGACCTCCTCATCATCAAGCTGAGCGGCCAGAAACATGCCTGGCCCCTGGTCGACTTCTGCCGCCGCCGCAAGATTCTCGAGCAATGCCTGGCCAATACGCTCAAGTATGCACCCGAATGGGTCAATGCGGCCGTCGAGAAGAAGGGCCTTGTACCCGAAACGACGGCTGCGGCCGAAGAGGTTCTGGCGGGACCGGTCGTTCTGGCGCGGCATCTGCGCCTGATGATCACCAGCCTTCGTCAGATTGAACGGGAGGGCGTGCCTCGCTGTGAAGGCCCCCTGCGCGAGATTCCCAACTCCTGTCTGCTTGCCAGCAAGGTCTTTCCCCTCAACCGGCTCGACCGCATCGCCTTCGGAGGGATCGAGGCAGAGGTCTGGCAGGCTCCGGAAGTCACGCGCGCGAACTTTGACCAACAACGAGCCAGAGTCTACAGGGCGGGGCCCGCTGCCGGCCGGCTTTGCCTGGTCCTTGGGGCGGGGAATGTCAGCAGCATTGGGCCTCTCGATGTGCTCTACAAGCTGTTTCATGAGAATGAGGTCTGCCTGCTCAAGATGAACCCGGTCAACGACTACCTGGGGTTTGTCTTCGAACGTATCCTCGCGCCCCTGGTTCTCGACGGGTTCCTCGGCTTCGCCCATGGGGATGCCAAGGTTGGACGCTACCTTGTCGAGCACCCCCAGGTCGACACGATCCATTTGACCGGCTCCGACCGGACCTTCGACGCTATCGTCTGGGGAGCGCCCGGTGAGCAGGAAGTCCGCAAGCGCACAGGGGAAAAACAGAACCACCGTGCGATCAGTGCCGAGCTGGGCAACGTCTCCCCGATGATCGTCATGCCGGGCAAATGGAAGGCCCGCGAGATCGAGTTCCAAGCACGCAGCATCGCGTCGAGTGTCGCCAACAACGGCTCGTTCAACTGCAACGCCACCAAGCTGCTGATCACTCCCAAAGATTGGAAGCAGCGCGACGTGCTCCTCGACCGCGTGCGTGCATTGCTCGCCGAGACACCTGAGCGCAAGGCGTACTACCCCGGCGCTCAGCAACGCTATCATCGCTTTCTGGACGCCCACCCCGAAGCCGAGAGACTCTCGCGGGGCGTCAAAGAATCCGTGGTGCCCTGGACACTGATCGCCGGTCTCGACCCTGAGTGCGGGGACGAGATTTGTTTCCGCGAGGAGGCTTTCTGCGGGATCCTGGCTGAGGTCCCGCTCGAGAGCGCCGACCCACAAGATTTCTTGATGCGTGCGGTGCGCTTCTGCAACGAGCGCCTCTGGGGAACCTTGAGCGCGGCCATCCTCATCCCTCCGAAGTTGGAGAAACGGTATCCGGCGCTGGTCGATGCCGCGCTGCTCGAATTGCGCTACGGCACGGTCGGTATCAACATCTGGCCGGCGCTCGGCTACGCCCTGGCCGTCACGCCCTGGGGTGCGTACCCGGGACACCGGGATGAAGACATCCAGAGCGGGCGTGGCTGGGTGCACAACACGCTGTTCTTCGACAATCCGATCAAGAGCGTGGTGCGGGCTCCCTTCCACCTTCCTTTTTCTCTGCCCTATTTCGTCACGCACCGCACCGCCTACAAACTCTCCTGGCAACTTCTGGCGATGGAAGCAGACCCCAGCTGGGGAAAGCTTGCCGGTGTGGTCTTCCAGTCGTTGCTTGGCGGCTGAGCCCCTTCCCCGTCCAGAGTGCCCAGCCCATCCCGGCAGACCTTCGAGTCCCAGAAGCTGATATCCGATAGAGACACTGGTGGCACCGCTGTGCTGGAGGTGACGGAATGCTGGTGATGAAGTTCGGCGGAACCTCGGTCGGAACAGCCGAAGCCATCCGCCAGGTCCGCGCCATCGTCAAGACCAACCTCAAACGGCGTCCCCTGGTCGTCTGCTCGGCCCACTCGGGGGTGACCGACCTGCTGCTGGCGCAGTCAGCCCAAGCCCTCGACGGCGCGCGCCCTGATGGCAGCCTGGCCGAGCGCCATCACACGATTCTGGCCGAGCTGGGCCTGCCCGCAGACCTGCTCGCCACAGAGCTGCACGAGCTGGAGCAACTGCTGAGTGTCGTCGCGATGCTGGGCGAGCTGACCCCCCGCACCCGCGACCGGATCTTGAGTTTCGGTGAACGCCTGAGCTGCAAAGTGGTCGCGGCCTGCTTGCGTCAGGATGGACTGGACGCCGAAGACTTTCCGGCCTGGGAGCTCGGCCTGCTGACGGACGCCGAGTTCGGAGCCGCCCGCCCCCTCGAAGGAACCGACAAGCGCATTGCAGCCTGCGTCTCCTCGCTGCGCACAGGACTCGTGCCGGTGGTGACAGGCTTCATCTCCAAGACCGAAGGCGGCCAGATCACCACCCTGGGGCGCGGCGGCTCGGACTACACCGCCGCGATCTTCGGCGCCGCGATCGCTGCCGAAGAGGTGCAGATCTGGACCGACGTGTCCGGCGTGATGACCGCCGACCCGAAGTTGATCGACGCCCCACGTCCCCTGCCCCTCCTCAGCTTTGCCGAGGCTGCCGAGCTGGCGACCTTTGGAGCCAAAGTCATCCATCCTGCCACCATGCTGCCTGCGATGGAGCGGGGCATCGCGATCCGGGTCTTGAATACCTTCAGGCCCGACGACCCGGGAACCTGCATCGTCAACGAAGCGCGGGCCACCGAGCGCGTGGTCAAGTCGATCGCATCCAAGCGGGCCATCTGCATGATCGACATCATCAGCAGCCGGATGCTCGGACAGGCCGGTTTTCTGGCTCGCATCGCTCAGGTTTTCGCCGCGTGTGCCATCAGCCTGGATGTGATCGCCAGCTCAGAAGTGTCGGTCTCCGTCAGCGTCGAGTCGAGTGACCCGGACTCCCTGCAGCGCGCGATGGCGCTGCTGGAGAGCTTCGCCAAAGTACGCCTCGTCGAGGGCCTGGGACAGATCTGCATCGTGGGTGAGGGCCTGCGTTCGACGCCAGGAGTCGCAGGAAGAGCCTTCACCGCGCTCGGTGAGGCCGGCATCAACGTGGTGATGATCTCACAGGGGGCCAGCCAGATCAACCTGAGCCTGCTGGTCGACGGGAGCCGCACCGGCGATGCAGTGCGCGCGCTGCATGGGGCTTTTTTCGAGCAGGGCTGAAGCCCGGGTGCGTCAGCGAGCGGCAGCTTCTACAGCTCTTCCGTGACCCAACTACGGAAAGCCGCTTCGTCCATCGGTCCTTCGTGCGTCTTGACCAACGCGCCATCCTTGAGCATCACGAAAAACGGGATGGATTCGATCTTGTAATGCTCAGCAAGCTGACGCTCGGCATCGCAATCCACCTTGGCGAAACGCACGCTGCCCTGCAGCTCGGTCGCCAGCTTGGTGAGAATCGGCTCCATGCCCCTGCAGGACGCGCACCAGCTCGCATAGTAGTCGACGACCACGGTGCCCTCGCGTGTCCAGTCAGCGAAGCTCGCAGCATTGAGCCCGGTGATGAGCGCCGTGTCCGTGATCTCGCCAGACCCGCCGCCGCACCCGGCGCACAGCAGCAGCAGCAGCAGGCTCAGGTAGAAGGCGGCTGGCCCACATTTGGATCTACGCTCCATGTCTTCCTCCGCAATGCATTGCGGCCTGGTCAGCGTAGCCCGCTGCCGAAAGCCGCGTTGAGGACGTAGCTCAGGTCGTCCTCCGGCGCTCGCCAGTCCTCAAAACCGCGCGCCCGCTCCATCTGCAGCACCGTCCACTCAGCGTGGAGCATTGGACGGCCATCAGGCCCGGGCACCCAGCGATGGTCCGCCGGCTGCCAGCTCGCGCAGCCCCCGGCAAGCAACAGAAACAGCCAGAGCGCTCGACAGAGACTGCGCATCGGCACCTCCTGATCACTATCTCTTGGATGCTAACGGCTGCCGCAGCCCGCGGCCACAGATCATCGTAGCGTCAGCAGGTACGCGACCAGCGCGTCGATGTCCTCTTCACTCAGGCGCGCGCGGTAGTCGGGCATGTTGTTGGCATATCCCGCCACAACTTCGGCCCGCGGATCGAGGATCGCCCGCCGAAAGTAGGCTTCGTCACGCGCCACCCGCCTGCCGTCCTCCAACTCGACCTCGCTGCCGCGGTAGGACGGTGCCGTGCCTTCCGGGTTGTGGCAGAAGTTGCAAGCCTCACGCGTGTGGACCGCCTTTCCCTGAGCAACCAGAGCCGCGTCGCCCGACGGCGCCGGGTCCGCCGCATCCGAGCAGCCGAGCAGCAGCACGGCCAGGAGCACCCACCAGACCCTCATAGCGAAAACAGGGTGTTGCCGGTGGAACGCAGATCGTCGCAACCCTGCACGATGCGCGCTTTCATGCTGGCCTCTGCCTTCTTGAGGTACGAGCGCGGGTCGTAGACCTTCTTCCTGCCCACCTCGCCATCGATCTTCAAGACGCCGTGGTAGTTGGTCATCATGTGGTCGACGACCGGCCGGGTGAAGGCATACTGCGTGTCGGTGTCGATGTTCATCTTCACCACGCCATAGCCCAACGTCTCGTGGATCTCGGCCAGAGCGCTGCCACTGCCCCCGTGGAAGACATAGTCGAAGGAAGCGTGCGCGCCATATTGCCTCGTCACCGCCTCTTGTCCTTGCTTGAGGATCTCTGGTTTCAGCTTGACGAAGCCCGGCTTGTACGCGCCATGTACATTGCCGAAGGTGGCCGCAAACAAGAAGCGGCCGATGCCAGCCAAAGCCGCGTGCACAGCCAGCATATCCTCAGGCGTGGTGTAGAGTTTCTCGTCGGGCCCATCATGCGAGATGCCGTCTTCTTCACCACCAACGACGCCCGCTTCGACCTCGAGGATGATCTCCGCGGCCGCACAGCGCCGAAGCAACCGCTGTGCGATCGCCAGGTTCTCGGGCAAGGGGACGGAGCTGCCGTCGAACATGTGGGACTGGAAGAGGTTTGGCAGCCCCGCGGCGCGCCGTCGCTCGGTTTCAGCGATCAGAGGTTCCACGAAGCTCTCGACTTTGTCTGGCTGACAGTGGTCGGTGTGCAGGGCGACATAGACCGGATAGCGATCGGCCACACGGTGGACGTGCTCAGCGATGCTCTGCGCCCCGAGCGCGGCGTCCATGACGGCCAGCCCGCTGGCGAAGGACCCTCCGCCCGTCGACACCTGGATGATGCCGTCGGACTGCTGGGCGGCAAAGGCAGCCAACGCGGCGTTCGCAGTCGTCATCGAGGTGACGTTGATGGCGGGGAAGGCGTACTGGTTCTGCTTGGCATTGTCGAGCATGCGGCAGTAGGTCTGGTAGTCGGCAACAGGCATAAGGAGCTCCTTCCGGATCCAGGTCGTGAGAGTCTACTCGATGGCGCGCGCTCGCCACCACCCCTGGGAGCTGTCCTTAGCAGGCCGCGCTTCCGGTTCCTCGCACTGCCGCCCGCGATGGGGTACACTCGCTGCCTCGCAGACGGAGACGTGATGTTCAACGACGAGGAACGCCGGTTCGCCGACGCAGTCTGTGGCTTGGCCTTTGCCAACCCTTTCCCCCCCGAGCGTATGCAGCTGGAGTGGGACGCTCTCGGGCGTCATCCGGCCGACGCCCCTCACGTCTGGAACCGTCGCGCGGGCATGCCCGACCTGCGGCCCGAGGTTCTCGAGATCGTGGCCCGCTGCGCGCCTCTGCTCGAGCGCTGCCGAGGGGCTCTGCTGCAAAATCCCCAGCGCGCCGAGGCTGACCTGCTGCGTTACGAGGGTCTGGCGGTCTTCTGGCTCTTCCACCAGGCGCTGCCCGGTCTCAGCACGCTGGTACGGGCAGCGGCGAGCAACCCAGCGCAGCGCTTCGAGAGTTGGCCGGCGTTCCGTCACGCTTGTGAGCATCTGCTCGAATTGCCCGGCCTGCGGCTCCCCGACGATCCCTCCTGTACCCATCTGTTGGCGATGTTCTTCCAGATCCAACGGGCGGTGGAGCACATCTTCGACGCCATCATCGGAGCTTCGCTGGCGGCCGCATCTTTGCGCGCAGCCGCCTGGCAGTCGATCTTCACTTGCGACGCGCGCCGCTATTTCCGCGCTCTGTACGGATGTCTGGGCGACTTCAGCACGCTGATCGTCGGGGCTTCAGGCACGGGCAAAGAGCTGGTCGCGCGCGCCATCGGCTTGTCCCGTTACATTCCCTTCGACGCGGCAAGCCAGAGCTTCATCGACGATTTCCGCGCCGGGTACTTTCCCCTCAACCTCTCCGCCCTCTCTCCGACGCTGATCGAATCGGAGCTGTTCGGACACAAACGGGGAGCCTTCACCGGAGCCGTGGCAGACCGCCAGGGTTGGCTCGAGCTCTGCGGCGCGCGCGGCACGGTCTTTCTCGATGAGATCGGCGACGTCGCGCCGGCCATCCAGGTCAAGTTGCTACGCGTGCTTCAGACCCGGCAGTTCGAGCGGCTCGGCGAGTCCAAACCGCGCCGCTTCGAGGGCAAGATCATCGCTGCCACACACCGCGACCTCGCCGCTGAAATGGCCGCGGGCCGCTTCCGCCAGGATCTGTACTACCGTCTGTGCGCAGACATCATCGTGACTCCTGGCCTGGCCGAGCAGCTGGCGAACAACCCCCAGGAGCTCCCTCATCTGGTGCGCTTCATCACTGAGCGTCTGGCCGGTCAGGAGGCAGAGCCTTTGACACGGCAGGTTGTCGCCTGGGTAGAGCACGAGCTGGAAGGCTACGCCTGGCCCGGAAACTTCCGCGAGCTCGAGCAGTGTGTACGCAACGTCTTGATCCGCGGCTCGTACCGGCCCGCCGGGCGCGCTCCGTCTGCGGCCAGCTGGGAAGAAGGGCTGCGGGCGGGCAGCCTGAGCGCGGATGAGCTCTTGAACCACTACTGCCGCCAGGTGTATGCCCAAGCAGGCAGCTACCAGGAGGCAGCGCGCCGCCTGAAGCTTGATCGACGAACGGTAAAGAGCCGCGTCGAGCGGGACGGACCTGTGGCAGGTTAGACCTGCTCGCACTACAATGGCTGACATACACGCCAACCGATCGCAGGAGTGGGAGTTGGTCTCAGTCGACCTGATGGTGGCCAGACAAGAGGTCGGCTGTTTTTTCAAGCGCGCGATGCACCAGGCAGAGCTGGCCCGTTCCGGTACCGGGGTTCGGATGCCCACCAGGATCCGAAACCGGATAGGACCGTGACCACAGGCCAGCGACAGGAGGACTCTCATGTCCCAGCAGATCCAGGGCGTCACCGTCCCCAGTTTCTTGTACGGCACCGCCTGGAAGGAAGACGCCACCGAGCGGCTGACAAGCCTGGCTCTGCAAGCTGGCTTCCGCGGAATCGACACCGCCAACCAACGGCGCCACTATTTCGAAGCCGGCGTCGGGGCCGCATTGCGCAAGGCTTTTGCGGACGGGCTTGTGAAGCGCCAGGAGCTCTTCCTGCAGACCAAGTTCACCTACCAGCGCGGCCAGGACCATCGCCTGCCCTACGACCCAGCGGCAGACTTCGCGACCCAGGTGCGCCAATCCTTCGCCTCGTCGCTCGAGCACCTGGGAGTGGAAACGCTCGACTCCTACGTGCTGCACGGACCTTACAGCGGCCACGGCATCCAGGCCGCCGACCGGGAGGTCTGGAGCGCGATGGAGGAGTTGTGTCAGAGCGGTCGCACCCGGCTGCTCGGCGTCAGCAATGTCAGCTACACACAGCTCGAGGCGCTGTGCAAGGCGGCCACGGTCCTGCCGGCTTTCGTACAGAACCGCTGCTACGGCAGCGACGGCTGGGACGCTGCCGTGCGCGAGCTCTGTCGCGACAAGGGCATCGTCTACCAGGGCTTCTCCCTGCTGACAGCCAACCGGGGCGCTCTGGCCCATCCTGCGGTCCAGGCCGCGGCGCAAAGGCTCGAACGCACGCCTGCTCAGATCATCTTCTGCTTCGCCCTCGAGCGGGGCATGCTGCCGTTGACCGGCACGTCCGATCCCGTACATATGCGCCAGGACCTGGCATGCGACGCCCACTCCCTACGCCCCGACGAGCTGCACGCCATCAAGAATTGTCTGGTTTAACGGTCAAGCCGGCGGCAGAACCTGAGGCCGGCTGGTCTGCTGGTCTGTCAGTCCCACGGCATACCGCGCCTCGTTGGGATCGAATTCCTGCTCGAGGGCGAGCAATTCGGCGGCGACGTGGGCCCGCAACGACGTCCGGTCGGCGAAGTCTTTGGGGTCGATGGGTGGGCGGAAGCGGCCTTCCATCTTGGTCAAAGGCCAGGGAATCTGGGTGCGGTCCCAGGTCTTCTTGAGGATGAAGCGCCGCCGTGGGAAGATTCCCGCCACGATGATCAGGGAATCGGTCTTCAGCGCCAGGTCGACGATTCCCCAATGGACCGTGCTGCGCGGCCCGCGGGGTCCATCCACCGCGAGCAGCCCGGGGATGCCCGCCTTGACGTGCTTGATCATCGTGACCAGCGCCCTGCTGCCGCCCTTGTCCTTCCCGCGTTTGCGGCTGGAACCACGTACCGGAATGATCTTGCGTACTCTGCAAGGCGGAACCAGCACGTCGCCATCCTTGGACCCGGACACCATGGCAGCTATCGGCACATCATCACTGAACAAGACAAAGTTCAGCTGTTGGCTGTGCAAGATGGCATAAACATACGTCTTCCCCTCCGCTTTCAGCTGAGGACGCGGGTCATTGACAGCGCGAAGTCTCAGCGTCAGACGCAGCAAGACAATGTAGAACGCGCCACACCAACCGAGGATGAAAATGAGCAAACGTCTCATAGGAAGCACCGGGAAATTGTGTTTTCTCGTGGCAGCTCGGGCATGCACAGGCCAACAGCGCCATCTTTGTAGACGTGCGAAAACCTGAACAGAGCAAAGAGTGCATAAAGCAAAGGCGGGATTCTTCTTGGACTCAAACCTGAGGTTGCTCGAGTCTACAAGAAGACGCACAGAGATTAAGACTTGTAGCTGAAAAAAATGAAGGCAAGGAGTGCATCGTCAGTCCGCGGACGCATGGCGGGGCACGCAAGCTGCAAGATCTCAAGCGGTGTGGCCGTCTAGCTCTATCTCTGCACGCGCTCGATCGCTTAGCAGACGTTCTGCCAGCTCGACCAGGGGTGTGGCCTCGGCATCGACACCCGCACAGCCCCACTCACGGGCTTCCGCCACCAGGTCGACGCTCCAGCGCCCATCGTGGCGGGTGATGGCCAACGGCCAGGTCGAGCATTCCCTCGGCTTGAGATCGATCGGGTCCTCCCCGGCAGCCAGGGCCGTGGCGTGGATCGCACACAGCTCCCAGCCCTGCTCGTTGCTGAACAGGAAGGGGCAGCCGCCCCCCTCGCGGTGCACGATCGCCAGCCTGCCATCGTCGGCTTCCTCGAACACGTCGTCGTAGCTGCCGTCCGGCTGGCGCAGCCAGGGAGCGTACTGGCTGATCTCATCGAGGCGGTCCTCGATGCGCACGCGCTTCGCCTCACTGACGTGCACCTCGAAGCTGCGGCAGCAGCGCGCTCCCTCACGCTTGCAGGCCTCGCTGATGCAGGTGTCGCAGAGCTTGCGCACCTCGGGCCAGATGTACGGTTCCATCAAGCTTCTCCCTGGCCGTTTTCGCCGGCCCCTGTTGCACGGAAACGCCGCCCCCACCACAGCCCCAACCAGAGCAATGCGCTCAGCCCCACACACAGAGCGATCTGCTCAGGGGGTGCTTTCCAGGGGTCCCAATAACCCTCAAGTTTCCAGCTCAAAGGCCAAAAGGGCGCCGCGCTCCACTCTCCACTGTGCGTGAACACATCGACCAGCAGATGCAGCCCATAGGCGGCGATGCAGCTGCGCGGAAGCCGCAGCTTCAAGACCAGGGGCACGATGCACAGCAGCAGAAAGAACAGGCTGTGCGGGGCCTCCCAGATGGCGCTGGCCAGCGGGTACGCGCCTCGGAACCCAGACCAGTCCGCGTGCTCGGGAATCAACCAGGCTCGGCCGTGGACGTAGCCGACGAAGGGGTAGAGCGCCAGGGCCTGGAAGACATCGGGCAGAGCCCCGAACAGGAACGGCCACAACACCCGCCGCTTGTGCCCGAGCTCGCCGGCCGCCGCCCCCATCAAGCCATGGCTGAGAATGTCCACACCGAGCCTCCCGGTCGCTCCGATCGTCCCCGAGCAGGGCGGGCGCGTCAAGTCTACTGACGACGGTCGGCCATGGCAGGAACAGAAAGCGGCGTTGCAATCCGCGCCAGCATGTGCCAGAACATCGGACACAACCCCCCCACCGACTCAGAAACCCGGTGTGGGATTGCAAGGGAGCCTCCGGCATCGAGACCGGCGATCTGCTCAAGCTTTGGGAAATGACCGTCGGCGCCGACGCGGATTTCAGCGCGTTGTCGGCGGACGAAAGCTACAAGCCGAGCTTTGAGCTTCGGGCCGCCGCATCCCCCCCGCCGAAGCGCGCCGACCCCTTCGTGACGGCCGATCTGATCGGGCGCGGAGGCATCGGCGAGATCTTCCGAGCCCGCCAGGTGGGCCTCGAGCGCGACGTCGCTCTCAAGCGACTGCGCCCAGAGAAGGCGAAGTCCGAACAGGCACGCTCCAACTTCATCGCCGAGGCTGTGGTGACGGGGCGGCTCGAACACCCCAACATCGTGCCGATCTATTCGCTCGGGGCGTCTTCAGACGGCAACGCCTTCCTGGCGATGAAGTTGGTGGGAGGCCAGAGCTGGAAGAGCCTGTTGCACGAAGGGCAGACCCGCGGCCTGCTCGAACATCTCGACATCCTGATCCAGGTCTGCAACGCCGTGGCCTTCGCACACAGCCACCAGATCGTGCACAACGACCTCAAGCCCGCCAACGTGATGGTCGGCCGCTTCGGCGAGGTGTTGGTGCTCGACTGGGGACTCGCGGTAGACTTCCACCCCGAAGGCCCCCGCGAAGACCTGGTGCGCCATCGCGACGAGATCAAGAGTCCCCTGGGCACACCGCACTACATGCCGCCCGAGCTGGCGCTGGGCCAGGGCCGCTCGATCGGACCCTGGACCGACGTCTATCTGCTCGGCGCCATCCTGTGCGAGATCCTGACCGGCAGCCCGCCCAACCGTGGCGCGTCTCTGATCCAGGTCCTGAACAGCGCGATCTTCGGCGAGCAGCGAGGCTATCCTGCAGATGTCCCGGCTGAGCTGCGCGAGATCTGTGAGCGCGCGTTGTGCATCGATCCACGCGACCGGCATCCGACGGTCACGGCTTTGCAGCAAGACCTGCGCGCCTATCTGAGCCACAAAGAATCACAGACGATCACCGAGAACGCCCGTCGCGAGCTCGAGCGTTGTCGGCAGCGCAGCGGCGGGCGTTTGAGCGAGAGTGACATCAACCTCCTGTACGACGGCTTCGCCGAGGCTGTGGCGGGATTCCGCCAGGCGCGTCGGCTGTGGGCCGAGAACCCCTCCGCCACCGACGGAGAGCTGGAAGCGCGGCGCGCGTACGCGCGCGCGGCCCTGGTGCAAGGAGATCTTTCCCTGGCCGAAGCACAGGCAGCGCAGCTCGACGACACCCTTCCTGAGACGCGCGAGCTGCACGAACAGATCCACAACGAGCGGCAATCGCGCCTGCAAGCCCAGAAGAGTGCGCGCCGCCTGAAGCGATATCTGGGTGTGACCCTGGCCTGCCTGCTGGTGGGACTGAGCGTGGGCCTGGTGTTGCTGTGGATCATCAATTCCCACATACGCGAGCAGAACAGCGAGATTCTCGAGCAGAACGCCGAGATCGAAGCCAAAAACCGCGAGATCGAAGCGCAGAATCACGAGATCCTGGAGCAGCAGAACTATGCACAACGCCGCGGTGAGATCGCCGAGGCTGCCCTGAATGCGATGATCTCCGAGGTCCAAACGCGGCTGTTGGTGCGCAGTGATCGCGCCGCGCAGGATGTCGCTCGGCGCGTACTCGAGGTCGCCACCTCGGGCTGGGAACAGCTGCGCGCGGCCGATATCGCCGAAGAGCGTGTCTCCCGCGCCACCGCGATGGCCAGCCTGCGCATTGGAGAGCTGAAGCTCGATGCCCGGGTCGAGCTCGACTCGGCCCTGGTCGCCTTCGAAGCGGCCCAGACCACGCTGCGCCGGTTGGCGGCGGAGAGTCCCTCGGACGCAGCGGCGAAGCGCGACCTGTACGTCGCGCTACTGCACGTCGCCGACGTGCGCAACCGGCTGGGCGAGACCCAACGTGCCCGCAGCATTTTCGAGCAGGCCACCGGCATCGCGCGCCGGTTGAAGGAACTGCGTCCTGCTGACCCGCAGGCCCGCGCCGACCTGTCTTTCGTGCTCGAGAAGCTGGGCAAGACTCTGCTGGCGACGGGCGAGCTTGAGGCAGGCCGCCAGGCATTTGCGGAGGCGGTGGCGATCGACCGTGCGTTGCTGGCAGACTTCGGAGGCGTCGAAGACCGCCTCAATCTCGCCTCTTCGCTCGGCGACCTGGCGGATGCCTGGCAGCGCACGGGCGACCTCGATGCGGCGCTGCAGGCTGCTGAGCAAAGCGTCGAGCTCTGCCGGGAGGTACGGGCCCGCGACGACTTCAGCGTCGATCCCGAGCCTGCATTGGCGCTGGCGCTTGCGGGGCTCGGCAACGTAGCGATGGTGCGGGGGGATAGCGCACGGGCCCGGCGATGCCTGCTCGAGGCCGTCGAGCTCGAACGGAGTGTCTTGCAGCGCGATCCCGACAATGCGCGCCTGCTCAGACGTCTGGCCGCGGCTCTGGGGGCCATGGGCGACTTCCTGCTCTACATCGACCTGCCGCCGGAGGCGCTCGTCTACCTCGAAGAGAGCCTGCAGCTCTGCCAGCGCCTGGCGGCCGCCGCTCCCGACGACGCAGCGGCTGTCACCCTGCTGAGTGAGGGGCAATCATCCGTGGCTGCGGTGGCGTTGCTGCGCGGCGATCTAGCTCGTTCGGAGCAGTTGTTCCTGGCGAATCTCGCCACCTTGCGGGGACTGATCGAGCTCGATCCCCGCAACCTCGAGCACGTCCGCAGCCTTTCGAATGGGCTGCACAACTATGCGAAGTTGTTGCTGCACCTGCAGCGGGATGCGCTGGCGGTCGCAACGTTCGAGCAGAGCCTTGAGATCCTGCGTGGGCTGCACGAGACCTCGCCGACAGACATCGGCGTGGCCAACGACCTGGGCCTTGCGCTGACCAACCTCGGCGTGTTGCTGCTCGAGCTCGGGCATCCCGAGGCGGCCCTCGACCTGCATTCGGAGGCACAAGAGCTGCTAGCGCGTGGGATGCAGAGTGACCGTGCCAACCAGGAGTGCGCGTACATTCTCGGGGTCTGCCTCGCCAACCTCGGGGACACAGCGGCCGCCCTCGAGCGCTGGCCGCTGGCCGAGACGCGGACTCTCGAGGGGATCGCGCTGCTGCGCCAGGTGGTCGCCGCCGACAGCGGCCACCTGCGTGCGCGCCAGCGCTTGGCGCAGACGACCCGCGATTGGGGGGCGCTGCTGCTGCAGACGCTGGGGCAAGCGGAAGCGGCCCTGCCCTACTATCTCGAGAGCCTCGAGCTCTGGCGGGAGCTGAAGCTGCCCCAGGAGGTATGCTACGCGTTGCAGCATCTGGGGGCGGCGCGGCAGGCGTTGGGCCGGGTCGACGCGGCGGCGGCCGACTTCCGTGCGGCCGCGGAGCAGGCGCGCCTGGCGAGCCTGGCAGAATCGCAACGGCTCGCCATCGAGCTGCCCTGTTGGCAACGTCTGGTCGACCTGCTGGCGGGAGCGGGTCGTTTGGAGGAAGCCGACCAGGCGTTCGCGAGGGCCATCGAGCTGTGCCGGCGTTTCGTTGCCCTCGACACAGGAGCCGCGGGCCGGGAACAATTGGTCCTGCTGCTCGCCGACTGTGCCGCTTTCCGCGCGCCGCGCGACCCAGCTCTGAGCCAGAGCCAACTGGAAGAGGCATGGCAGCTGCAACGGCGGGCGGTCACGCAAACCTCGCCAGAGACCGCGCCGGAGCTACTGCTCTGTGAGCTGGCGGGTCAGCTGGCCTTTTTGTACTCGCAGCGCCAGGACGTCGAGGGGCTCGACCAACGCTCGCAAGCGCTCGAGGTCCTCTCCGAGGCCCGCACCGCCCTGGCCCGTCTGCGGGACGCCGCCCCCGAGGATGCTGACACGCGGCAGGAGCTGCTGCGTGCCCACAACAGCCTGGCAGTGGGTCACTTCTTGTTCGAAGAGCTCGACACCAGCCTGAAGCTGTGGCGGCTGTTGGCGGAGCAGCTGCAGGCGCTCGGCAGTGTGGACGAGGCCAGTGTTCGAGCGGTGCAGCTGGCCACGGAGCTGCTGCTTCAGCTGGCTGAGGGTTTCGCCACACAGGCACTGGACGACCGCAGCGCGGAATGCCGAACCCTGGCCGAACAGCTGCGGCTGGCACTCGACAAGCGAGCGCTTCCCTGAGCCGCACAGACCTGCGCGGGCCGTCTCCCGGTGACGAATGTTTTGCGCGTTGCTGGGCCTGCAATGGTTGGAGCTGACAGCCTGCGGCCAGGTTCCCGCCAAATCGAAGCTGGCCGCTGCTGCCTGCCATGCTAAACTCGGGTCCTACGCCCAGCCAAGAGTCCCCCGCATCGCTACTCTCCTGCCGACACGACGCCGCTCGCGAAAGAAGCTCGCAGTCTTGCGCATACCAGGATTGCTGGGGGCTTCTGTGGCGAGCATGGTCGCAATGCGCACGCCCTGGCGCTGGCTGAGCGAGAGCGCGCGCAATCGTTGGACCTCACGCTTCACACCGCTCTGGGCGCAGATGGTGCTGCATCAGATGGGCATACGCGTGCGATGCATTGGACCGCGCCCCCCTGAAGGTGCCTTATTGGCGCCCAACCATAGTTCCTACCTCGACATCCCAGTGCTTGCGAGCCAGACGCCGTGCCTGTTTCTGTCCAAGGCCGAGATCGCGGATTGGCCCGTGTTTGGCAGCCTGATGCGCAGCAGCTCGCACCTGCACTTTGCGCGCAGAAGTCCGCGTGAGCTGCGCGCGGCGATCGATGCTGTCAGCTCCAAGCTGGCCTCAGGTGCGCGGGTCTGCGTGTTCTTGGAAGGTACGACACACGGAAAGGGCATGTTGCCGTTCCGTTCGTCATTTCTGGCGGCAACACAGGCGAGCAATGCGCAGGTGGTCCCGGTGGGGATTCGTTACCACGTGCCGCCTGGGGTCGACTTTGCCGAAGACGTCGCGTATTGGAAGGACCACCAGATCGGTGCGCACGCCTGGCGCCTGCTCGGGCTGCGTGGCATCGAAGCGGAGGTGCGCTTCGGCGAACCCCGTCGCTTGAACGCCGGTTGCCGAAAGCAGGGCGCACGCACCTTGCAGGATGCGGTCCTGCAGCTGCTGCGCTAGGAATGCTCTGGCTTTGCGGCACGAGTGGCTTGCCCGCCTCTCCAACGCGTCGATATACTTCACTGGTGCCTCACCGCGAAGGTTCCGGTACACCCTGTTGGGGGGCGGCGTTTACCCCCGCCTGAGAGTCGAGGGAGTGGGTAAACCCCTCCCCTACAAGAATTTGCTTCCCACGGCGCACACGTCGTCCGGATGGACCCTTTTGTGTGCGGCCTGGCACTAGTGCCGCAATGGACGCAACTTCGCATCAAGTTTCCTGGAGGCCTGCCATGCCCCGTCGAGCTTCGATCTGTCTGGCGATTTTTCTGCTGTGTGCCAGCCTGCAAGCCGGGCCGAGCTGGGATGCTGAGCGCACCCTGGTGTTCGCGCTCAGCAGCGTGACCTGGGAAAACTCCGAGGAATACGAGTCTTTCTCGGCCGAAGGCCGACAGGATGACCGGCTGATCGATGAATTTCGCCAGGCGGGCGTGCCCGACGACCGTATCGTCTACCTCAAAGACCGGGAGGCCCGTCTCTCCACGGCCAGGGTGGCCCTCGAGGTGTTGTTGGCAAAGAGCCGGCCGGGCGACATGTTGGTCTTCTACTTCCAGGGCCACGGCATCCGCAAGGATGGCACGACCTGGTTCGTCCCCTACGACGCGGGAGACACCGTCGATGGCACCAGCCACTGGTCGGTGCCCGACATTTTCGACCGCATCGAAGCAGATTTCAAAGGCAGCAAGGCGCTGTTGATCGCCGACTGCTGCCACGCCGGGGCGCTCGGCGTCGAAGCGGAGCGCCGTGAGGGGCGGGGCAAGATCGCCTACGCCTGCCTGGCCTCGATCCCTCCGAACGAGATCTCCAGCGTCAACTGGACATTCACCCAGTGCGTCGTCGATGGCCTGGACGGCAGCTACCTGCTCGACCGGGATGCCGACGGGGATATCGAGTTGGGAGAGATCGTCCAGCACGCGCACGAGACGCTGGCCTTTGAAGAGAAGCAGCTGGCCCACTTCGTGACCACCAATGGCTTCGATCCTTCGACCGAGCTCGCGGCCAGCCGCGGTCGCGGCACGCCCTTCGTCGGTGCCCAACTCGAGGCGCATGACGGCGAGGGTTGGTTCCGCGCCAAGGTCACCAAGGTTGGGAACGATGGGCGCTGTTTCGTGCACTACATCGGCTATGGCAGCCAATACGACGAGTGGGTCGGCTTCGACCGCTTGCGGCCCTACCGGCCTGAGCAGTTCCCGGTGGGCGCACGGGTCGAGTGCAAAGACAAAGAAAGGTGGTTTGCTGGGGAAGTGATCGACCGGCGCCTCGGACTGCATTTGGTACGCTTCGACGGCTATGACAGTGGTTGGGACGAGTGGGTACCCGCTCCCAACATCCGTGCAGAGCGCGTGGCGGAGACCTGGGATCCCAGCAGGACGTGGGTTTTCGGAGTCGGGGTGCTCGAGTGGCAGAACAGCAGCGTCTTTGCATCCTTTCCCCAAGCGGGACGCAAAGACCAGGTGCTGATGGACCTGCTCGAGTCGCGAGGGGTGCCCGGTGAACAGATCACCTTCCTGACAGACCGCCAAGCGACCAAACGGAACATCGAGACCGAATTCCGCCAGTTGCTCAAGAAGACCAACCCAGGAGACTTCTTGATCGTCTATTACGCCGGGCACGGCGTCAAGAACGACGCGGGTGTGGTGCACTTTGCTCCCTGGGACGCAGAGGCCAGCGCTGGCAACTGTTGGAGTGTCCCAGGGATGGTCGAGCAGGTCAGTGAGTACTTCGACGGTCGACGCGTGCTGTTGACCGCCGACTGCTGTTTTTCGGGCAGTCTGGCCGATGCGGCCAAGGCTGCCGGCGGACAGATCGCTTTCTCCTGCCTGACCAGCTCTCTCGCCAGTGTCATCTCCACCGGCAACTGGACCTTCACCGAGTGCTTGATCGACGGCCTGGGCGGCGACTCGTCTGTCGATGCGGACCGCGACGGCCGCGTCGGGCTGGACGAGCTCGGCGTGTATACAGAGACCCGCATGGTCGCTGCCGAGAAGCAGTTCGCCACCTTCGCGACGACCGGCGCATTCCATCCGCAGCTCGATCTCGGACGCGTCCGCAGCAGCCAGGATGCCTGGATGGGCGCTCCCCTCGAGGTCAGCTTTGAAGGCAAGTGGTACATGGCCGAGGTCATTGCCGCTCGGAAGGACAAGCTCAAGGTCACCTACTACGGCTTCGATGCCAGCTGGGACGAGTGGGTGGGGCCCGACCGCATACGCTTTCCCCGACCGGTGTCCCTGCCGGCCGATACCCGCGTTTCGGTGCTCTCGGACGGCAAATGGTACGACTCGATCGTGCTGGACAGCTACCAGGGCCTGCACCTGATCCACTACGTCGGCTTTGACAAGGTCTGGGACGAGTGGGTTGCCCTCGACCGCATCCGGCGCTGATTCTGCCCGCCTGGTTTCCATCATTAAACTGGCAACCCGCCGGGGAAATTGCACAATCCGGACACCCGCCCCCTGTCTTCAAGGCACTAGTGACGCAGCGCGATAGTTTCGGTGCAGGGCGCAGCGCCGGTGCGGCAGTGGCGAGGATCGACGACGAGCCCCTACGAGTAGCGGGAAGGAGGAGGACGAAGCGAGTGCCGTGCCGCCGCAAGAACTGCGCCGGAATTTGTGCGCGGAGGCACTAGTGAGGGCGGAGTTTTTTTTTTGGTGTATGTGCCGAGACAGGCATGGCCAACGAGGTGGACATGGAAGCGTGGACGACAGAGAAAGCGGCCGCCCTCTACGGGATCGACCATTGGGGAGAGCGCTTCCTGTCGATCAGCAAGAAGGGCAATCTGATGGTCAGCCCCACGGGCGAACCTGCAGCCCGTATCGACCTGACGGCACTGGTCGAGGAAGTCCGTGAGCGCGGGATCGCTCTCCCCCTTCTGCTGCGTTTCCCTGGCATTCTGCAGACACGGCTGGAGCGGATCCATCAGGCATTCGCCGAAGCGATCAGTGAGTACGAATACCCCGGCAGCTTTCAAGGGGTGTACCCGATCAAGGTCAACCAGGACCGCTACCTGGTCGAGCACATCGTGCGCTGCGGTGCGGCCTTCGATTTCGGTCTGGAGGCAGGCTCGAAGCCCGAGCTGATGGCAGCGATGGCCATGCTCGACAATCCCCGGGCGTTGATCATCTGCAACGGCTACAAGGACAACGAATACATAGAGTTGGCGCTGCGTGCCAGCCTGCTCGGAAACCGAGTGATCCTGGTGGTCGAGCGCCCTGAAGAGGTCTCGATCATCATCCGCAAGAGCCGCGAGGTAGGCATCCCTCCACTGATCGGCCTGCGCGCGAAGCTCTCGACCCGCGGTTCGGGACATTGGAAGACCTCAGCCGGCGATTGGTCGAAGTTCGGTTTGACCTGCCAACAGATCCTCGATGCCGCCGAAGAGCTCAAGCGGGCCGGCCTGCACGAGAAGATCGTGTTGCTGCATTTCCACCTCGGCAGCCAGATCACCTCGGTGCGGACCGTCAAAGACGGTGTGGAGGAGGCCACGCGCCTGTACGCTGAGTTGGTCAAGCTCGGCCTGCCGATGGGTTTTCTCGATGTGGGGGGCGGCCTGGGTGTGGACTATGATGGCTCACAGACTGACTTCTCGTCATCGATGAACTACACCACGCTCGAATATGCGCTCAACGTCGTCGGGGGCATCCTCGAAGTCTGCCGCGAAACGGGCATCGAGAAGCTGCCGACCATCGTCACCGAGTCAGGGCGCGCCACCGTGGCTCATCACGCGGTGCTGGTCTGCAATGTGTTGGGCGATGCCCGGCGCATCTCGACCAAGCCTGTCGAGCCGCCTGACAAGGACGCCCATCGCCTGGTGCATGAGATGTACGAGGTGCTGCAGGAAGTCGACCTGAAGACGATGCGGGGCTACTTCCATGACGCCCGCCACTTCAAAGACCAGGTGTTGACGCTGTTCAAGCTCGGCCATCTGAGCCTCAAGGAGCGCGCCCAGGCCGAAAACTACTTCTGGGCCATCTGTCAGAAGATCCAGAAGATCCTCAAGCGGATCGAGGATACGCCCGAGGAGTTCGAGAACCTCGAGCGCCAGCTCGCGTCGATCTATTTCTGCAACTTCTCGATCTTCCAGTCCTTGCCCGACACCTGGGCTATCGAGCAGATCTTTCCTGTCCTGCCGATCCACAGACTGGACGAAGAGCCGACGGAGCGCGCCATCCTGGCGGACATCACCTGCGACTCCGATGGCAAGATCGACCGTTTCATCGACATGCGTGACGTCAAACGCGTACTCGAGGTCCACAAACTCGACGGCAAGCCCTACTACCTGGCCTTCTTCCTGGTGGGCGCCTACCAGGAGATTCTGGGCGATCTGCACAACCTGTTCGGCGACACCAACGCGCTGCACGTGATCGACGACAGCGAAGGCCATTACCAGATTTCCCACGTCGACCGTGGGGACCGCGTCTGCGACGTGCTGCAGTGGGTACTCTACCGCGACACCGAGCTGATCGCGCGCCTGCGGCGGTCTTCAGAAGCAGCTCTGCGCGGCGGCCGCCTCAGCCTCGAGCAATCCCGCGAGCTGTTCAAGCTGTACGAGAAACTGCTGGCCGGCTACACGTATTTGGAAGAGTAGCGGATCTCAGGGCCTGAGCCTGCCGGGCAGTTGGCTGAAACCTTCAGCTCCGCCCGGCCAGTGGATGGCACGTAGCTCGGTGTCCCCTTCCTCTTCAGACATCGGCTGGCCCGATGGCTGGAAGTACTGCCAGCCTGAGCTGACCAACATACCAGCCATGTAACCTCCCATCGCCTGGAAGAGTTCTTCAGCAAGAATGCTGCCATCGGGTCGGCGGTAGACCGCGCGCATCCTCGTCGCGCGTTGGCGGTCAAAGTCCGTCTGCCAGCTCTCGATTTCGCCATCAGCGCGGGTGCCGTGCACCAGTCGATAAGCCTGCTGCGCCTGGCCCTGGGCATCGCGCGTAAGCTCGAAGAGACTCCCTCCGAGACGAGACCCATCGAAGGGGTCGTAGCTGCCCTGGCGAGCGTTGAGGGTCCGGTAGTGGTTGTCCTGAAAGCGCAGGCTCTCGCCAACCAGTGTCTTCGCACCGGGGTCGAGCAGGTCTACCGCATACTCGAAGCGGTTGATGCTGCGCCCCTGGGCGTTGGGCCGGTGGAACTCTTCCCAGTGGAGATTTCCGGCTTCATCGACGATGCGCCGGATCTCGAGCTCACCCCCTTCGGGCAGGGGCTCGCGACTGTACACCACCCGGAGGCCCGCGTCTCGCAGCTCGAAGGCTTCCCCTGGGCGGACTTGCAGGTCTCGCTGCAAGCGGACCAGAGCCGCATCGCCGGGGTCCCCGACCAGACGCGCCTGGCTGTGCTCGACGGAGAGTTTCACCGGCCGCTCTTGCCAAGCCACCACCGAAGCCAGGAAGTCGTTGAAATCCTGGCCGCTACCGAAGCGCAGGGAACTGTAATCGAAGTCCCTGGTGTTGCCGAACCGTGGCGCATCGACGCCCATCGCCCGGAAGTGCTGCAGGGCGAGGCTGTAATGCAGCTTGGACATTCCCCGAGCTGCGCTCTGCAAGACCGTGCGCAGCGCAGAGCTTCCAGCCAGCTCGAAGGGCTCGAGCGCCAACCGATCAGGCAGCGGCCGAGCGCGGAACACAAGCTGCTCACTGAAGTCGGGCAGTTGGGCGCTCGGCAGGCTGAAGACGGGCTGAAAGCCTCGAAAGAGCTGCAGGTCGGCGAGGCCTTGGAGCTGCATACCCAGGGCGTCATACAGCACCAGACAGCTCTCGCCAGGCTCGGCCAGGCCCTCGAGCTCTGGCGACGAGAGGTAGACCGCCCGCAGGCCTCCCTGCACCATGATCGCGGCGAATCCAGCTTCTGCGTAGCGCGCCGAGATCTCTTGACACGCCCAATACATGGCCAGAGGCGGAGCCCACGGCGACAGGGTCGGGGGCGGGTTGTACTGCTTGGCTGATGGCGGGGGAGCGGCTTCGGGGCCAGCCTTGGCAGTCTTCGCTGCGAAACCGGGTGCATCCCAGTCTTCGAAAACTGGGGCACGTGCAGATTGCTGGACAGCGTGTGCATAGGCGAGGTCGAGCTCAGCCTGCATGCGCGCTTGCAGGTCCTGCAGCCAGGCATGCGCGGCTTCGTCGCTCGATCCTCCCATCGACAGCAGCACACTGGTGCTCAGCAAGGCGACGATGAGCAGAGCCATCAACAGCTCAACCAAGGTCAAACCTCGCCGAGGTTGCATCCCAGGGTTCCAACTTGCTTGCGAGCCGCCCCCGGGCAGGCAGGCCAACGCGGCAGTGGCCGGTTGTGAGACGCTCGCGATCTGCCGCCTGTCAGACTTGGACTGACAGACATTGTTTGCCACTCGAACACATCGCCTGGGCCTCCGTGCCCGCCAGCTGCGATGGTAGAGCAAGCTGCCATCCGGCTTGAATGCGCGCGTGACGCTGCGCAAGGCTTGCCCGCGCGGCCCACGCTGCCCGCAGCGCTCGGTGCGAACGCCATCGGACTGCCAGCGGGTCTGGGAGAAACGGGTCGCGGCTCCTGCGCGGGTGCGGCATGCCTGCCAGCGCTCCCGCAGGAGCAGTCGGCCGGTAGAACCGTACGTCAGGCGTTCTGTCAGCAGCGAACGCCCATGGCGATCTACGACCCGCTCCTCGAAATTCCGCAGGAAGCCGATCCCTGGGCGGTCGAGCCTCCGTAGCCACGACCAGGTACGGACGCGGCGACACCGCCCCTCGAGTCGCCATTGCTCGGCGTACAGGACCTGGTCCCAGCTGTCGCAGACGTGGCGACACCCGTCCCGGACGGGCAGCCAGCGGATGCCCAGCGCTCTGGGCTCGACGCCTTGCCTGAGGGTGCGCCCGGTCGCATCGAAGATCCTGGGGCGTCGGTCGGCGCTGAGTCCGAGCCAACGCTCGGGCGCGCGTTCGGCCGCGCGAAGACCCCCAAGCAGGTCCGCGTCATCGCGCCAGTGGGCGCCCTCGGTAGCGGGCAGCACCAATCCCATCGCCTGGAATTCGGCCGCCAGACTACTCCGCAGCATAGCCGGCAGCGAGGGAAGCTCCGACCTGGCGAGCTCCTGCAGCAGAGTGGCGCTGGCACCGACCAGGGGTACCAGACGGCCAGAGAAAGCATCTATCCGAACGATCAGACAATTCTCGACCTGCAGACGCCCGTCCTTCTCGACCAGACGCCCGCCGTCGGCCCAAGCCTGCCGCAGTGCAGGAGAGAGCAGCCGGCATGAGGCTGCGTCCACCAACACCAGGCACCGGCGGTCTGCAGGTAGCCAACGGCGGACGAGCGGGCGGCCCAGCTGGACACTCCGCCATCCCTGACGGGTCGCCAGGACGGCCCAGCCCTGGGCGGCCAGCGCACGTGGCAGCTTCTGGCATTGCAGAGCCGCACTCTTCAGGCTAGCCCGCGACGGCGGGGCCAACTGGGCCAGACAGGCCCGGACATCTGCATGCAGGCGGTGGCGCCTCAGCGCGTGAAAACCGAGAAATCCGGAAACGAGGCTGACGGACAGGACAACAAGCACAGCGAGCATCGAAGGTCCTCCTCAACGATCTGAGGAGACCAACAAGCACGCAGCGTGCCGCTTTCAAACGGCACGCTGGCGTCAAGAACTGCAAGATGCAGACAGACAGTGTCCTATTCTTCGTTCTGCTTCTGGGCGGCCATCGTCTGGCTCAGGCTCTCGAGTTGGCGGTTGGCCTCGGCGCTCAGCAACGTGCTGTCCGCCCCCATCGCCACTTGCTGCAACACCTGCTGCGCCTCCTCGTAGCGCTCCGAGGCCTGGAGATCGCGCGCCGCGGCGAGCATCTTTCCCGCGACGAGCAGGTTCTTGATGCGTTTGTCCTTTTTCCATGCCTTGAGAGTGTCTTCCGCCTCCTCAGCAGCATCGATTCCTGCGAAGCTGTCCTCGAGCATCTCGAGAATGGGGAGAGCCTCAAAGTAGCAGTCTTCCTCGATCCAGCGTTGTGCGTCCAGCCGATGCTGCTCAGCCAGCCGTTCAAGGTAGACGAGCAACGCCTCGGCTTGCTCTCGCACTGCAGGCTCGTCGCGATACTTCTTCGCGAGCTTTGCCACCTTTCCATGCGCACGCCCGAGCTTGCCCTTGTCGATGTCTTTCAGGGCCGACCGGAACGCCCTGGCATCATCGATGGCAGGCAGACGATTGACCCGCGCCAGCTCCTCCTCAAGCACTTCGGTGGGCAGTTCATCGGGATGCCCTTGCCAGACCACCAGGCCGCCGACTCCCACCAGGTAGGCGTCGGGAACCTGGGTGATCTCCCAATCGGAGTGTAGACCAAAGCCGACGGTGTACGGCAGGATGTGGAGATGGGCATAGCCCTCGACAGTTGATTGGCTCTCAGGGCTGAGCGCCAATATCTTCAGTCCTGCATCAGCGTGTTGCTCATAGAGCGCGCGCAGCTTGGGGACCCGCGCAGTACACGGGTCGATGTCTGTCTGCCAGATCTCGATCAACACCACCTGCCAACGCAGACTCTGTAGACTCGGAGCGCAGGCGTCCGGGTTGGAGAGGTCGACCCAACCGTTGGTGAGGATCTCAGGCAGCTGTCTACCGAGGAAGTCGCCACCAGCGAAGGCCGGAACGGCATGGCAGCTGAGAATCAGAATCCAACAGACGGTCTTGCATGCCATGCCTCGCTCCTTGCCACCGGAAGTGCGCGCACTTCGTGTATTTCCAGGCTAGAGGCGATTGCGCTGTCGTACAAAGTTCCCAGACCCAGCCAATGACATAAGGCGAACAGCCACAAAGGAAAAGAAACTTTATCCAAGTTCGTCTCAGCCCTGCGAAGCCTGTCTGCCCGAGCGTTGTCAACGCCCGGCAAATCTGCCACGATGCCCCCACCAAGGAGCGTCATGAACCTGCCGCCAGACCAGACCACCCGGTTCGAAAACGGGCCCGGCGAAACCCCGCTGCTGCCCCCCGGGCATGTGCTGGGCAAGTGCCGGATCGAACGTGAGATCGGACGCGGCGGCATGGGGGCCGTGTTTCTGGCCCGCCATCAGACTCTGGGTGTGCAGGTGGCGGTCAAGGTCATGATGGCCTCCAGGCTGGGCAACGAACAGAGCGCTTTTGTCGAGCGCTTCTTGCGTGAGGCGCGCTTGGCGGCCTCGCTGAAGCATCCCAATGTGATGGGTGTGATGGATGTCGATCGGGACCCGGAGACCGGGTTGTATTTCATCGTGCAGGAATATGTCGATGGGGGTTCGGTCGCCAAGCTGCTCGAAAGCGGTCCGCTGTCAGAAATCAATGCGGTGCGCGTTGTCAGCAGCGTGCTGAAGGCTCTGGTGGCAGCGGAAGGCCAGGGAATCATCCACCGCGACATCAAACCCGACAACATCCTGATCAGCCGTCAGGGACGGGTCAAATTGGCCGATCTGGGTCTGGCCAAAAAGTTTGGGGGAAGGGATGCGGGCCTGACCGGCTCGAGCTCGGCGATCGGAACGCCCTACTACATGAGTCCCGAGCAGATCCGCGACGCCAAGAATGTCGATCTGCGCAGCGACATCTACAGTCTGGGAGCGAGTTTCTTCCATATGCTGGTCGGAGGACCCCCTTTCCTTGGCGAGAACATCTACGCGTTGCTGCACAAAGTGACCGACGCACCCGTTCCCGATCCTCGCGCACGGCGCGCGGAACTGTCGGAGTCCACAGCCCAGGTCTGTATGCGGATGATGGCCAAGGACCCAGCGGAGCGCTTCCAGAGGCCTGGAGACGTCTTGCGCGCCCTGCACCCGGGCAGCCCGACCAAGCCCCAAGCGGCTCCCCCGGCCTCCCGCCCCGGCGGCCTGTCGCGTCGTGAGCTCAGCATCATCGCCTGTGCGTTCGCGGTCGTGGTGGGCGTGTTGTTGGCGGTCTGGTGGGCCTCTCCGCCGGGCCCGGCGCACCAGGGGCTTGCCGTCTTGCCGGGTGCAGAGTCGTCTGCGGTTGCGCCGGATACCGAACCCGAACCCGAGCCCGAGCCCGAGCCCGAACCCGAACCCGATACCGAAACCGAGTCCGATACCGAAACCGAGTCCGATACCGATACCGATACCGAGTCCGATACCGATACCGATACCGAAACCGAGTCCGATACCGAGCCTGCGCCCGCGCGGCTGGCGGGGCTGGCTGACGGACTGTTGCTGGCGCTGGATTTCGAACCGGGCACGGACGGCTTGCTCGCGGACCGCGCTGCCAGTGGGCAGCGCTGGACGCTTCCCCCAGATAGCGCTGGTCCGGGGATCTCGGGGCGCGGTCTACGCTTCGACGCAGACACGGACCTCGAGCTACCCGTGCTGACAGAACGCAGCCTTGCGGTCTGGGTGCAGCTGGCGGAGCCGCGCCAGGGTGTGTTCTAC
Organism: Planctomycetota bacterium; assembly: GCA_029260765.1. Lineage (GTDB taxonomy): Bacteria > Planctomycetota > J058 > JAJDCP01 > JAJDCP01 > JAJDCP01. The sequence continues at coordinate 32,285 of JAJDCP010000091.1, read as the reverse complement.
GATGGGGGCGCGCTGGGCGAACGGCTGGAAGGCCTGGTCTTCGGCATCTACGGTCCGCAAGCAGGCATCCCTCACTGGCCGGCTGAGGGCATGGGGGTCTCGCTCGGCTTCTGGCAGATGGACGTGCTGATCCGGTGGCCAGAAATCGCCAGCGGCTGGCACTTCCTCGCTTTCAGTTGGGATGGCGATCAGCAGCTGCGCATCTGCATCGATGGACGCTTCCCCGAGGGCCAGCTGCTCGACGCCTCAGGACCATTATCCTCGACGCAGGAACAACCCTTTTTTCTGCACGAAACGCCGCAACCTGCGCGCCTTCCGGCCAGACTCGGAGGCTGCCGCGAGCACGACTGGTTCCAACAACGCTTTGCCTTTGCTGGCAGTGTCGATGAGTTGCTGATCTGGGATCGCGCACTCAGCGAAGAGGCATTGCGGGAGCTCTACGCGGTAGGCGTCGATGGAGCCAGCGGAGTCGCCGCTGTGGTCGGATCCGACTGAACCAAGCCTTTCCGAGCTGCAGGTCTCAGCCTGCCCTCTGCTCGGCCGGCTTGCGCGTCGGCCAGAGTCTCTATCAGGTCTCGCTGCCGGTCTCGGCCGCCTGTGGGACCGCCTCGGACGTGCTCGGGTCATCGCTGGGCTGCGGGCTGCCATGCAGCACCTCGCGCAGGCTGACTTTGTGACCCTGGCCCTCCAGCGCCATGCGGTGGGCGGTCATCTCGGCCAGCAAACCGAAGAACAGACACTGCAGGCCCACGATCACCGAGAACATGCCGCCGACCAGCAACGGCCGAAGCCGTAGCTGATAGTCCTGCAGATACCACTGCAGGAAGAACAACGCACAGATGCCGAATCCGGCGCTGCAGAATACGAGGGCCAGGCGTCCAAAAATATGCAGAGGACGATTGCGGTAGGAGCTGAGGAACTTGACCGTCAGGAGGTCGAGAAACCCGTTGAGGAAGCGGGCCATGCCGAACTTGGAGACGCCATGCTGGCGCGGGTGGTGCCGCACCTTCAATTCGCTGGAGATGAAGCCCAATTGCCCGGCAAGGACCGGAATGTAGCGATGCAGCTCGCCATAGAGCGGGATCTCTTGCAGCACCTCCCGTCGGTACACTTTGAGCCCACAGTTGAAGTCGTGCAGGGTGATGCCGCTGCTGCGACGCACCACGTAGTTGAACACCCGTGACGTCCAGCGCTTGATGAAGCCGTCGCGGCGCGGCCATTTCCAGCCACTGACCAGGTCGATGCCGGGATTCTGCTCGAGATGCTCGAGCATGCGTGGAATCTCGTCGGGTTCGTCCTGCAAGTCTGCATCGATGGTCGCGATATAGCGACCTCGAGCCACACCGAAGGCCTCGTTGAGCGCCAGGGACTTGCCGAAATTGCGGCGGAAGCGGATGGCCAGCGTGTCGGGATCGTGCGCCAGAATCTCGCGGATCACCTTGAAGCTTCCATCGAGGCTGCCATCGTCGACAAAGATGATCTCGACGGGCTGCCAGTCGGTCAGTGCCGCGCGCAGTCTGCGGTGGAGCTCAGCGAGGCTGTCTTCCTCGTCGAACAGCGGGATGACGACGCTGAGCTGATAGGCATGGGAGGGTTCCGCAGTCATGTTCTGATCCCAGAAACGCGAATTGTCTTGGCAACCGTTTCAGGCTTTGCTAGCCTTCTCAGTCCCACCCGCCGGTTTTCGTTTCGACACGAGCAAGCCCAGTCCCCAGAGCCCCGCGGCCAGGGGTACCAGCACGCGCCAGCCGAGAAGACCCTCATCAGGGTCGATCACCAGACCCTTCCAGGTCTGCTCGCCGATCTGCAGCTTGCCTGCCACCAGCCTGCCCGACACGGGCCTGCCGATGGCCGTCGAGTCCGAGGCGTAGCGCCAGATGCGCGCCCCGTAGCAGTGGAACTCGGCCAGGCGCCCTTCCGCACCGGCTTCATACGTTCCATACCCACTCTGCTTGACCTGCCAGACCGTGTCGGGAGGAATCTCGGCCTCGACGAAGCTACCCGGACCGAAAACGTAGGGTAGCGCTGAGGCTCCGCTTTCGAGCTGCCACGGATAGTGCCAGCGTAGCCCGATCGCGATGGCGAGCGCGATCCCCAACAGGGCGACGACTTTCTGGCGCACGGCAGGCCCTCTGGCGGAAAGGGGGGAATTGTACACAAACCACACGAGATCATGCGTTTCTTTTCTTTTCTCCCGACGATCTCTCTACGAGAGGAGTTTGTAATGAACCTCAACAAAGTGATGCTTCTCGGACGCCTGACTGCAGACCCCGAGCTCAAGAATCTTGCCAGCGGGCAGACCCTGGTCGATTTTCGGCTCGCAGTCAACCGCCGCTACCGCAAAGACAATGAGACCCAGGAAGAGACCTGCTTTGTCAATGTGACGGCGTGGAACAAGACCGCTGAGCTGGTCGCAAAGTACTTCCACAAAGGCCGCGCCATCTTCGTCGACGGTCGCCTGCGGCTCGAACGATGGGAATCGGAGCAGGGCCCACGCAGCCGGTTGAAGGTGGTGGCCGAGAACATCCAGTTCGTACCCGATGGAAAAAATCATCAAGCCCGGATCCCACTCGCCGTTTCTTGACGGGGGTGGGTGCTACTCTCAAATACAGACAAAATAATGCCGGACGTTTGGGGCGTCCGGCGCCACCGGTCTGACTGAAGGTCGGCAGAACGGATGCCCCACTTGCAGATGCCCCCTGAAGACAATGGAGAGAAAGATGGCCAAGAAGAAGGCCCTGACGCGGGATGCAGCCCGCGAGCAATCCCTGCAGTACACGATCGCCCAGATCAGCCGCAAGTGCGGCGATGGAGCGATCATGATCCTCGGTCAGGAGGCGGTGCGCGAGTTCAATACCATCTCGACGGGCTCGCTGGCGCTCGATGTGGCTCTGGGCATCGGAGGTGTGCCGCGTGGGCGCGTCACCGAGATCTACGGGCCGGAGTCCTCCGGTAAGACAACGCTGGCCTTGCACATCCTGGCCAATGCGCAGAAGAACCACGGCGTGGCGGCCTTCATCGACGCCGAGCACGCCCTCGATCCCAGCTACGCCAAGCGTCTGGGGGTCGACATCGACTCTTTGCTGGTCTCACAACCTGACTCTGGGGAGCAGGCTCTTGAGATCACCGACATGCTGGTCGCCTCGAACGCCGTCGACGTTGTGGTTGTCGACTCGGTGGCAGCCCTGGTTCCTCGGGCAGAGCTCGAGGGAGAGATGGGCGACTCGCATGTCGGTCTGCAGGCACGTCTGATGTCGCAGGCACTGCGGAAGCTGACGTCCTCGATCCACAAGACCAACACCTGTGTGATCTTCATCAACCAGATCCGCGAGAAGATCGGGGTGATGTTTGGCAGCCCGGAGACCACCTCGGGCGGACGGGCGTTGAAGTTCTACTCTTCGATCCGTATCGACATCCGTAGACGCGGATCGATCAAGGACGGTGACAAGATCATCGGCAATGTGACCAAGGCCAAGGTGGTGAAGAACAAGTGCGCCCCGCCCTTCCGGGTGGCCGAGTTCGATATCTACTACAACAAGGGCATCCACTGGGTCGGCGACATCCTCGAGTTGGGGGTGGAGTTCGGGGTGATCAACAAGTCCGGTTCCTGGTATTCCTACGGCGAGACGCGCCTGGGTCAGGGCAAAGAACGGAGTGGCCAGTTCCTGACTGAGAACCAGGCGATCCTGGTCGACATCGAGAACGAAGTGTTGAGTAAGGCCTTCCCTGAGCGTCCTCCGCGGAAGCTGGAGGCTGTGGAGGAGAAGAAACAGAACGGCGCAGAGAAGGTAGGCTCACGCAAGACCGCCAAGCGCTCGTAGCGACGAGTTCCCAGTCTCCAGAACTTCCCGACCGGGTTCCCCTTCCTCCCAGGGGGAGCCCGTTTTCATGTGCGCCGAGGCTCGTGCCACGAGATTTTGTCGACAAACGACTCACAACACACCGAAGAGACCAGCCCTGCACCGTCATGACGGCTGAAATCTACCGGGAGATTGAACTGCGTGCATGGGGCGCGGCCGCCCCGCGGCACAAAGCAGAAAGTGCCCGACGATTCGAGCGCTGTTTCGGGTCAGGGAATCTGTTGCAGGCGCACCATGTCGATCTTGCGCGTCTTGCCCAGGAAACTGCTGCAGACGCTGACGACCAGATCTCCGCTATCGACCCAGCCGAGCTCGAGCAGCCGTCTCTCGGCCAACTCGTTCAACTCTTCGAGCGTCTCGTGCCAGTGCAACACCAGAGGCGTCACCCCGTTCAAAACCGCCATCTTCCGCGCCGAGCGCTCCGAGAACGTCACCGCCACCACAGGGACTTCTGGGAAATAGCGCGAGACCAGGAGCGCTGTTTTGCCTTCGGCGGTGTAGACGATGATCATACGCGCTTGGCGCTTCCGGGCGATGTCCACTGCGCCCAGACAGATGGCGTCGGCGTTGCGGTCGCCGATACAGAAATCGCTATGAGGCGGAGTCCAGTTGGGAGCGACACGGTAGGCCTCGATTTCACGCGCGATGCGGTCCATCGTCTTGACCGTCTCTACCGGGTAGCGCCCAGCGGCGGTCTCTCCAGACAGCATCACGGCGTCACTGCCATCGAAGATCGCGTTCGCCACGTCGGAGGCCTCCGCCCGCGTCGGACGAGGACTGTCGATCATCGACTGCAGCATCTGGGTAGCCGTGATGACCGGCGTGTCGAGCCGGACGCCTTCGGAGATGATCTTCTTCTGCCAGACGGGCACCTGGTGCAGCGGCAGCTCTACGCCCAGATCCCCGCGCGCCACCATGACAGCATCGGAGACGGCCAGGATCTCACTGAGGCGCCCGACGGCTTCGGGACGCTCGAGCTTGGCGACGATCGGGATCTGCTGGCCAGCCTCTTCGACCACCAGCCGTAGCTGCTTGATATCATCGGGGCTGCGTACGAACGAGAGCGCGATGAAGTCGACTTTGTTGGCGATGCCCCAGACGACATCCGCCCGGTCTTTGTCAGTCATGCTGGGAACCGACAAGCGCGTTTGGGGAAGGTTGACCCCTTTGCCCTCGAGTAGGCGGCCCCCGATCACCACATGGGCGGACACAATCTCGCGTTCGACGGCAACAACCACCGCCTCGAGATGCCCATCGTCGAGCAACATGCGCTCACCGACCTGGAGATCCTGGGCCAGGCTGGGCATGCTGACGCAGATCACCTGAGGATCGTCGCAAGGATGCCCACTGAAGCGCACCGTCCCGCCCTCTTTGAGCACGATGCCCCGCGGGGGCAGCCCACGCACGCGGATCTTGGGACCGCACAGATCCTGGAGAATTGCGACGGTGCGTCCCTCTTCATTGGCCAGCCGGCGCAGCAATGCCAGGGTGTCTGAGTGCGACTCGTGGGTGCCATGCGAGAAGTTGAAACGAGCCACGTCCATGCCCGCCCGTACCAGCTGCCGTAAGGTCGCAGGGTCGGAGCAGGCAGGGCCCAGAGTGCAGACGATCTTGGTCTTCCGGGCTCCGTCGATGCCATTCATGCGGGGGTGTTCTCCATACTGGCCGACAATCCGAGCGCGGTGATGTCCTCGCTCACTACCTCGCTCAACAGTTCATGCCGCCGGGCCTTGAGATCAAGCAGACGCGCCAGACCGGCTCGGGCCGTGGCCAGACGCTCATTCAGCTGTACCCTGAGCACGTCCCCCAGAGCGCTATCGACCGCAGCGCGCACCAGGTCTCGCACACCGCTCAGAAAACGATGCACGGTCTTGCGGTCGCGTTGCTCAGCGAAGAAACGGGCGACAAGCAAGCAGCCGACCACCACGATGCTGACCGCCGTGAAGTAGCCGTTCTTGACGTCCTGGTCCGTCAACAGCACCTTGTAGACCCAACGCCCCAGCGCCACCACCAACACGCTCAGGGGAAACCCGTTGTAGACGAGATTCCAGAAACGCAACGTGCGGTCTCCACGTGACTCGACCAGCTGCAACAGCTCTTTGCTCAGGCGTTCGTCGACAGTGCCTTTGAGTGTCTGGAAAGTGTCGACTGCGAGCGGTTCATCGAGCTGCAACAAGCAGGCCTCTTTATTCAAGCCACGCTCGCGCCCCAGCTCGGCGGTCTTCCGCAACAAGAGGTCCAGGCGCGCCCGAAAACCCGCCTCATCGTATGCCAGACTCAGCTCTTTGTGGCCGATGCTGAACTCCATACTCTCCTGACTCCAGGGACGCGGGCGCAAAGGCGACAACAGAGCCCGCAGGCTGTTCCCCAGCAACAGGAAAAACCCGAACAGCGAGGTGTAGCGCCCCGCCAAACGGAACTCCAGCTTGTAACGCAGCGCATGGTCGGTCTCGAGGTCGAGGCTGAAGCGACGTTGAACCTCATCCCGGAATGCACGCCACTCGAGCTCGGCCGCCTGAGACCAACTCTCGAGCCCATTCTCCAGTTCGGGCCCCATGCAGGCGGCCAGCGACTCGAGCAGATCGCGGAATCCCTCGTCGAGGTTGTGCTGCTTGATGGCCCGGATTCGACGGCGCGTCAGCTCGTGCGTGATGATGGTCTCGAGGCGGCTGAAGTCGCCGCCGGCTTCCGAGACACTCGCCCTCGCGCCGACCACCTGGCGGGTCTCGAAGGCTTTTTTAGCGGAGATCCACAGAATCTCGGGAGAGGTGAACCCCGCCCGACCCAACTCGACAGCCCAGTCGTCCCGAACCGATGCCGGTGTACCCCGGTCTGCCCGATTGAGCACGAACAAGAAGCGCTTCCCGCTTCGGAACTCTGCCAACAGGTCGAGCAGGCTGCGGTTGAGGTATTTCTCAGCCGTGGCCAGGCATAGAATCAGGTCCGCCTGGGGCAGAGTTCTGCGCAACAGCTCGAGGTTGGCTGTCGCGACCGAATCGAAATCAGGGGCGTCGACGATGATCTTCTGCAAGAGCTCTGTCCGCTCGTGATGGGCCGTGTGCGCGTGGCCGAGCTCGAAGCGCTCCAGGGACCCCGCATCGTCGGCGTGCAGGTAGGCGGTCAGCTCTGAGGTACACGGCCGCACAGCTGATGTCGCCGCGATCTCCCCACCCGCGAGGGCATTGAGCAGCGTCGACTTGCCGGCACCTGTGCCCCCTACCAGCAAGATCAGCAGCGGCGTCTTCAACTCCTCGGCGCGCCGCTCGAGGTTGCCGATCATCTCGAGAAAGCGCTGCCGCCCGCTGCTCAGCGTCGGGGAGTAGGCGTAGCTCTCAACGAGCTCCCGCAGCGGTTTCAACCCCTGCTCGACGAAAGGGTGGTCGACGGCCGCGGCGGCCTGGAGGTCGGCAGCTGCCATCAACCTACCTCCACAGGTTCGACTTCCTGGCGTAGCGTGGTCAGGCTCTGTTCAAGCGTCTGCTGCCAGTCCTCGATGGTCTCGAGCCCGGCTTGCGGCAGCCGGTCGAGCAACAGTGCATCGAGGCGTTTCCCGACCAGTTCCGCGAAGGTCTCCGCGCGAGCCGCCAAGTAGCGACCGCTGAGGCGCGAGAAGGTCAGCTCCCCAGCTCCCCACTCGAGGAGATTCTTGCAGCCCCAGTACGTGGCGGGTCCCAACAACAGATCGAGCACGTCGATACCGGCAGTCCAGATCACAACAGCCCCGGTGGCAGACAGCTGGACAGCTGCCTTGAGCAGGCGCATACCAAACAGCCAGCCTGTTCGGCGCTGCATCTCGCTAATCTCTGCCAGCGTCTTGTCGATCCAGACTTGACGGGCCGCACGCAACTCGGCATCGAAGCCCCCTCCATCGACGCTGGTGATGGGGCTCGTGCTCTTGAGCGCCAACACCGCTGCCCGAAAGTCCTCGTCGAGGTTGTCGAGGCTGTCGGCGAAGTCCTGCTGCGTCTGCCGGATCAGATCTTCGGCGACCTTCAACTCGAGCGCCTCGCGCCGCGTCGTGGGTGCAACCTGGCCGTCCTTGCTGCTGTGCATGCGTCGCCACAGACCCTTGCCGATCTGCTCGACCCGGTTGAAGAAGGCATCGAGGATCGGAATCTCGAGCAGCGTCACCACCGCGGAGAAGATGGCGGCAGACTTTTCGGGACCCGCGTTCTTCAGCGTCGAAGCGAAAGCTGCACCCGCGCGCTGGCGGGCCTCGACCGCCCGTTCCCGCAGCCCCGCGAACAGTCGCTGCTCGCGTCGCAGCGCTTCGAAGAGTCCAGACATCAGCGTATGCGCGCGCTCGAGTGCGCCGCGTACGGCCGCCCGCCGCACCTGCCCTCGCGCCTCGACCAGACGTCCCAGCTGTTCCCGCAACTCTTCCGATCCCGGCAGCCCGAGGCCACCCCCCTCCTGCCACGGAACCACGACACAAGGGATGTCACCCAGCGGGTCAAGGATGGTCGTCTGGAAGTCCTTGAGTGCTTCGACGTTCTCGTGTTTGTTGAGCACCGCCAGGCAGCTCTTTCCGCTCTGGACAGCCTGCTCGAGGAAACGCACACACTGACCGTCGTTGTACTTCTCCTCGGATGTGACGTAGATGATCGCGTCCGCACAGGTCAACATCTCGTGCGCCACTTCGAGATTCCGCTCACGGATCGAGTCGATGTCTGGACCGTCGAGCAGAATCAGACCGTCCATCAAGGGCTGATCGCAGAAACCATAGAACAGCTCTTTACCGTCGGCCTCTGCAGAGAGCTGGGCCGTGTCGCGCAACGGATGCCGGGCGTAGCCGGGCAACAAGTGCTCGACCACCAGGGACTCGTGGCGGGCGGCCGTCAACGCGAAGGGAGCTTTGGTCCCGCGCGCCAACTCGGTCACCTGGGCGCGGGTGCTGCCGGCTAGCATGTTGAAGATCGTCGACTTGCCGACGTTCGTGCCTCCGCAGAGCGCACAGATCAGAGGACCGTCCAGTCCCCAACTCAGCGAGGCGGCAACCTTCCAAGCCAGCAGGCGGCGGGTCTCGTCGCGGGCCTGGCTCTGAGAAGGCTCGCCTGCGCTACCGGGAAGGAATTCGAGCCTCTCAAGCAGTCCCAAGAGTGCTTGCAGAGCAGGAGGGCTCTGTTCGGCCGATGGATGCTCGCTGGCCTGCATCAAGGGGTTCCCGCAGATTGGCAATGCCGCGCATCATAGCGCGTTTACCCTGCAGTTTCCAGACGGACAGGATCCTCAGGCCAGACCCAGCCGCCGCCGCTCGTTCTCGATAATCTGGGCGATGCGTTGGTCGACCTCGCAGGCCAGGGGCTTCGGTGCGTCCGGGTGCTGGTCAGCGACGCGGAAAGGGCCGCGGCGCGGGTGCTTGAAACCCGCTCGGGTGTAGATACTCGACCGCTTGCGACCCAACGTACTTCTCCTAACGTCCGTGTGGCGCCCTGCGGTCGTCTCCCGCAGGCAGCCGCAGCTCGAAACGAGCCCCCACCGGCATGTCCACCGAGCGGATGCTCCCGCCATGCGCCTCGGCCACGCGCTGACAGATCCACAGCCCCAGGCCCGTGCCGCTGTCTTTGCGTGCAGCGAAGGCCTGAAAGAGCTTCCCTCGCAGGGCCGGATCCAGACCTGGTCCGCGGTCCTGGCAGGCGAACAGCATGCTGCCATCTTCTCGGCGCAACTCCAGTCGGATCGCACCCCCCTCATTCTGGCAATCGACCGCATTGCTGACCAGGTTCCAAAAAACCTGTTTGAGCTGATTGGGGTCTGCCATGATCTTGCCGACGGGCTCAACATGCAGGTCCAAGGCCAGTCCCCGGTGCTCGAGTTGAGGGCGCGCCAGGGTGACGACATCGTGCAGCAGCCGCTCGACATCGAGCGCACGCACTTCCGGTTGGGGAGGACGCACGAAAAACAGCAACTCGGAGGTGTACAGATTCAGGCGTTCCACCTCATCGAGGATGATTCTGCGCGATTCTGCATCGAGCGGAGCGTCGGCGGCGAGCTGCAGCGTCATGCGGATCGAGGTCAGCGGGTTGCGCACCTCGTGAGCCACAGCCGCGACCAGTTTGCCCAGCGCGGCCAGTTTCTCAGCCTGGCGTGCTTGTTCGAGGCGGGCGAGCATCCTGTCGAACGCCGCTTGCAGCAGCGCGAGCTCATCCCCCTCCGCGGAGACGACCTCACCGGAGCGCCCAATCTGCTCGGCGCGCCGCGCCAGGTCACGGATCGGACGTGCCAACCCCACGCCGATGCCACGTCCGATCAGGACGGCCAGCAACAAACCCGCCACCAGCGCGGCCACCATCGGCAACAGGGGCTCGCTGGCTGCCCCCTCCAGCTCGACGCTGGGTCGCAACAGCAGGAGCCCCGCCAACCCGTCGGGCCTGGGCGGAATCGGGGCGCTGAATGCGCTCCAGCGCGTGCCTGCCAGCTCGACCTCACCCGCCCGCGCGCCGGTGTCGAGCCAGGTCTGCAGGCTGGGAAGCAGCTCGCTGGAAAGCGAGGCGTCCAACAACTTCCCCTCGGCGTCGAAGGTGGCCAACTGCGCATGCAGCAAGCGACCCACCTTCTCCAGCGCGCCAGCCCCCAACGGGAAGCCCGAGCCAGCCAAGAGCTCAACCGTGCGCTCGAGGTTGCCGGAGACCCGCTCGGCAACGGCCTGGTGGGCGAGGTGCACACTCAGCCCTCCGAGCAGCAAGCCAAAAACCAGGATGAGCGCCGAATAGGGCAGGACGATACGGCTCTGGATCTTCATCGCGCTCTCCCTGCAACCGCTTCCGTAAGCTTGCCACAAAGCATGGGCCGCAGCACCTTCTCGTGCACAGACATTCCCGAGACAATTCCCTGGCATGGGTTTTGTATGCTGGGCTAGTGGAACCGGCGTGCGGCCCGATCCGGTCGACGTCGGCTCTGCTCAACGGTCAGGGTGTGACCGCCGAGGTGGTCAGAAACTGACCTTCTGGGGCCGCGCAGGAAGTGCTCAAGCACCGGCCCCAAGCTGCGAGGAGCTGCCGTGCGTGCCATCCCTGTCCCTATCGTCTGGCTGTTGCTTGCAGGCTGGCTGCTGGCTGGCTGCACGCCGCCATCCAGCCCGCAGCCGCAGAATCCCGTGCCGGACGCTGATCCGCAGACCCCGTCGCAGCCCCAACCAGATCGGCAGCCTGGCGGCGAGCCCATCGTCCAACCCGGCTCCGAAACACCGCCTCTGGAACCGGGTGAGCCCGCTCCCCCACCGCCTGCTCCCCCGCCGCCTGAGCCCGTTGGCTCTGAGGCCGGGCCCGACTCCACCCTCCTGGCCGACCCCGAGCCGCAGAGCACTCCCCAGCCCGTGGCCGACAGCAGCGACGCCGGGCCGCGTACGGCGCCAGGCATGGTGGCGGAGCCCGAAGCCGGCCCCGACGTCGAGATGGTCGAAGATCCCTTTGTGATCTTCGAAGAGGTCGCGCCCGGCGAGACCTTCCCTGCGGTCGCACTCGATCTGGAGAACAAGATCGTGCGTGTGCGCGGCTATATCGCTCTGCAGCGCGGCGGTCTGGAGTATCTTGCCTGCACCCCACGCGGGAAGACCCACGAGAGCCTGGTCGCGCTGCAGTGCCAGCCGGAGCATCTCAACCTCGCGTTGATCGCGCTCGGACTCGAACCGCGGCCCCAGGTCAGCGAACAGGGCCAAGCCATCGCGCTCGAGGGCGACCGGGTCGTGATCGAGCTGTTGTGGACCCAAGACGGTGAAGACCGCTGTGTGCGCGTGGAGGACCTGATCTATGACTATGCCCGGGACGACTCGATGCAGCGGGTCGGCTGGGTATACACCGGCGGACGCCTCATCGACGATCCACGGGCGATGTGGGAGGAAGATGAAGAGAAGCGCAAAGAGTACGGCAAAGTCTACTCTGCCAACCTGCTCGGAAACCTCGGTGCGATCTTCCACGACCCCGACGCCCTGCTCGACACGCCACTGATCGAGGGCGGAAACGACGAGGCCTTCTACGCCTACTACGAACGCCTGCCTCCGCGCTTCACCAAATTGCACTTCCAGGTCCGCCTGGCCGATGAAGGCGAGCTGATGCCGCTCCCGCAACCTCCCGCCCCCGTCCCCTCCGACAGCACGGGAAGCTCCGAGAATGACTGAAGGTCTACCCCAGACGATCTCCGACCGAGCCACGCGTTGGTTGGCGCAGATGCGTGGGCGTATGAGCCTGCAGCGGCGCTTGGGACGGGGATTGCTTGTGGGTGCCGTGGGCCTTGTAGTGCTCGAGCTCGGCTGGCTCCTGACGGGAAACCTGCCCACCGGTTGGTGGGGCCTGGTCCCTCTGGCGGCGGCGCTCGGCGTAGCTTGGGGCCCGGGCATCAGCCTCGCGGCCGCGGCCCGGCAGATCGACCGGCTCGGGCAGCTGCAGGCCTGCTCGCAGGCATTCATCGAGGCCGGCCGGGAGCACCCCTTCCGGGCGTGGCTGGCCGAAGAGCTGCTGCGGGGTGCGCCCCGCGTCCAGCCGCGTTTCCGCCCGCCGCGCGCGCTCGTCCCGTTGCTCTGTCTGGCATTCGCTGCCGCGTTGCCGGGGCTGTTGCCGGATCCGGTGGACACCCGGCTGTTGCCGCAGCTGCCGCGCCGGCAGGCGGAGGCCGCCTTCGGCGCGAGCCACGGCAGCGCTCCGCTGCGCGCAGCCGAGACTCCTCTCGAGTCCGGTCAGCTGCTCAGCGTCGAGGAGGCCTTGGCGGCCCTGCAGGGCACGCCCCTGACCGAGCTGGCCGACGCTGTGCGGGCCGGGGACGTCGATGCAACCGCTGCGTTGCTGGCAAAGCACGAGGGCTCAGAGCAGTGGGCGGCACTGCAGCAGCAGGTGCAGGCAGCACTCGGCCACGATGCGCTGCTTCAGGCGGCACGTGCGGCCGGCGGCGACACGCACGGCGGGCCTGCGGGGTCTGTGCTGCAGGCCGAGCTCGCCACGGAGACACGTTCGTTACCACGTCGGGAGCCCGTGCCCGACGCCTACCGTTCACTTGTCGAAACCTGGTTTGCGGAACCTGGGGGCAGTTGACCCAGCCCGCCTAGGAAAGGAGCCTTTCGATGCGCTTTCGCAGTCTGTGGATCTCACTCTGCCTTGCAGGCCTCTTGTGGGCCGGTCCTGAGCACGGTCGCCAAGCGTTGGCCGATGGTCTGGCCTTTCTCGCCTCCACGCAAAATCCCAATGGCTCCTTCGGCGTGATTCCCGGCGCCGAAGAGGCGGGCGATGTCGGCATCACCGGCCTGGTGCTCAAAGCCTTCGCCGACGCCCCCGAAGACCTGCGAGCTCCGTACGCGCTCGCCATCGAGAAGGCCCTGGATTATCTGCAGGCAGCGGCACGCGAGGACGGCGCCATCGGCGATCCGATGCAAGGTCTGGGGAACTACCGTACTTCGATGGGCATCCTGGCACTGAGCGCCCTGGATGCAGAGAAATACAGTGACCTGATCGCGGGCGCCCGTGATTGGTTGATGGCCAACCAGTTTCACGAAGGCAACCTCGATGTCGGAAGGGACAGCCCTCATTTTGGCGGCTTCGGTTACGACAAAACGAGCAGCAAACCCGATGCTGACATGTCCAACACCCAGTACGCCCTCGAAGCGCTGATCGCCGCGGGCGTGCCCAAAGATTCCGAGGTCTTTCAGCGCGCCCTGGTGTTCTTGCAGCGCTCACACGACAGCGAAGCGAATGACCTGCCGGGCATCAAGGTCGAAGGCAGCGGAGGCTTCTTCTACGACCCCGCTCTGTCCCGCAACAAGTCGACCGTCACCGAGCACGAAGACGGTACCGTCAGCGTCGCGCCCTACGCGAGCATGACCTACGCCGGCCTCAAGAGCATGATCTATGCCGGGCTGGACAAGGAAGATCCGCGGGTCGTGGCCGCCATCGATTGGATCCGCGCCCACTACACACTCGAGGAGAATTACGGCCTCGGCACCCGCGATGACCCGGCTGGGAGCCAGCAGGGTCTGTACTACTACTACGGCACCTTCGCCAGGGCCCTCGAGGCCTACGGCGAGCGCGTGATCGTCGGAGACGACGGAGAAGAACACGTCTGGGCCGAAGACTTGATCGCCAAGCTGGTGTCCGTGCAGAAGCCGGAGAAATTCTGGCAGAACGAGAATTCCCGCTGGTGGGAGCAAGATCCCGTGTTGGTCACTGCCTATGCATGTCAGGCGCTGGGCGTCGCCCTCGCCCATCTGGACTGAACGATGCACCAGGGTCGTGCGCACGAAATCGCCCTCGCCATCGGTGCTCTGGTCGCAGACTGGACACCGCTTGCAGGTGTCCGCTCCGCTGTCTCGGTGCCGCGCCATCTCGACAGCCACCAGAGCCCACAGCTGCTGCTCGGCGAGCTTGCGGCCGCATTGGCTGGCATGGTGTCGGCCCATGAAGCACTAGCTCCGGCACCACCGCGAGCCTGAACGATAGGAGGCGCTGATGAGCACGATCTTTCCCCAGCCCCGCACGGGCGTTTGGATCGTTGGGGCCTGTGGGAGTGTGGCGTTGACCAGCCTGGTCGGTGCGCGCGCCATCAGCCGTGGCCTGGCGGACACCACAGGGCTCGTTACGGCGGGAGCTCCGTTCGAGGGGGCCGATCTGGTCGAGCTCGACGCGCTGGTCTTTGCCGGTTCCGAGCTGCGTTCGGCCCAGCCCGACCTCGAAGCGCGCGATCTGGCCCGTGAGGGCGTGCTGCCCGCCCACTTGCTGGAAGATCTGCAGAGCGACCTGCACGCCTATGCCCGAGAGATCCGCGGCGGTTTGCGCGGCAGCGAAGGACTGCAGGGGGCGCGGCGTCTGCAGGATCAGCTGTGCGATTTTCGTGACCGGCATGGCCTGCAGAGGTTGGTGGTCGTCCATCTTGCCTCGACCGAGGCCGCGGACCCCGACGCCTTGGGTCTACTCGAGATGCGCGAGCTCGACCAATTCGAAGCGCTGCTGGAGCGCGACCCCTGTCCGTTGCCAGCGAGTGTGTTGTACGCCTGGGCCGCCATCGACCTGGGGCTGCCCTTCTTGAATTTCACCCCCTCTCTGGGAGCTGAGCTGCCGGTGCTGCAGCAGCTGGCTCGCAGCCGGGGTGCTCCCCTGGCGGGGAAGGACGGAAAGACTGGCGAGACCTTGCTGAAGAGTGTGCTCGCGCCGATGTTCGTCGCGCGCAACCTGCGCTTGCTGAGCTGGAGCGGTTGCAATCTGCTTGGAAACCGCGACGGACAGGCGCTGCAGGCTCCGGGAGCCCACGCAGCCAAGGTCCGCAGCAAGGATGTCCTCAAGCACATCGTTGGTGATCAAGTCGATTCCCATGTGCGCATAGACTATGTGCGCTCGTTGGGGGACTGGAAAACAGCCTGGGACCTCGTCCACTTCGAGGGGTTCCTCGGAACCCGTATGATGTTGCAGTTCACCTGGCAAGGGTGCGACTCGGCGCTGGCAGCTCCCCTGATTCTCGACCTCGTGCGCCTGCTCGATGCAGCGCAGCGCCTCGGCCGCGCCGGCCCGGTCGCGGAGCTTGCCAGTTTCTTCAAGCGCCCTCTGGGCTGCGAGGAACACGACTTCTTTACACAATATGCGGCGTTGCTGGGCTTTGCCGCCGAGCTCGAAAGCGCCGCCCTGCAACGCGCTGCCTGCGGATCTCCGGCTGACCCTTTGCATCCCAGGCTGTCGCTCCGACAATAGGGTCAGGTCCACAACGCCAGGATGCCGATGCCCCGCTCAGCCCAGGACCCCGTAGAAGGGTGGCGCGCTGCCTTGCAAGTGGCGCTATTCGGCAGCCTCGGCGTGGAGACCGAGAAGATTCCCTGGCACGCTTTCGTGCTGCGGTCGCTCCTTCGCGGCCTGCCGACCGCATGGGTCGGGCTGGCGCTGGCAGGAAGCAGCGCCCCGTTGGACCTGCTGCAGTCGATGCTTACCTGCCTGTTGATCGGTTGGGGACTGCATCTCTACCAGGTGGTCAGCCCAGCCCTTTCCCGCCCCTCTCTGGCTATGCTCGTGGCTCTGTTCGCCGGCATCGGAGTCACCTCCCTCGATCTCTGGCGGCAGTTGCAGGCAGGTGCCGGAGTGGACGGGCTGGAGCTGCTTCTGGTGGCAGGTTCCGGCGCTGCGCTGATGGGGGTGTTGCTGGTCGTCGACGGCGCGCGGCGCCAGCGCACAGCGTTTCCCATCGCCTGTGCCCTGTGGTTGCTCATCGGGATGGGCCTTGGACTGGCGGCAGGCAGCCGTTTGTTGGGACTGGGAGTCGGATTGGGGATCCCCGTCTGCTTGACCCTCGGGGAATGGGCCGAGCGCTGGGCGTTGGGAGGACGTCCCACCCGCCCGGGAGCAAGAGCCCGCCATCTGTGGCTGGTGTCGCTGCTGCTCGGCTTGCTGCTGGCCCCCTGCATGCCCGCGGCCACATTCCTGAGCGGCTGGAGCGAGATCCGCAAGACCGCACCAGAGGCCGCTCTCTACAAGCTATGGGAGGCGCAGCAGCGGCACCGTGAAAAGCATGGGCGCTACGCGCAAGACCTGGAGGAGCTGATCACGAGCGGTGAGGCCGCCGCCTTGATGTACGGCGCTCCGCTGCGTGGTTACCGCTTTGAGACGCGTCCAGATGGTGTCTGCCTGGCGTGGGGTCCAGAGCTCTGGCTGGCCGAGGACGCAACTGGAAGCGGCCGTTGGTTGCCTGCCTTGCCCGATGACCTGGCCCCAGAGCTCGTACACGCTCCGCAGCGTTGGCCCAAGCGGCAAACGGTGCCGGCGCTTCCCAGCGCATTCCAGGACTGGGCAACCCGCGCGGGCCACGATGCGCTGGCTGCCTGGGCTTGGTGGCAAGCCTGCTGGGTCCTGGCAGCCAGCCTGGCGTGGCAGGTTCTGCTCGCCCTCTTCGCGGGGCTGGTGTTTGGGCTTGGGTGGGTGATGACAAGGCAGTTGCAACGCGACTCTGCGGGAGACTGACCGGTTGGGCAGCGGTTTCCTTGTCAGCCTTGCTCTGCCACCGCCTCCGCTTCGCCAGCCTGGCTTGCCGGCATGCGTTGATCATCAAGCCTCCGCGCCGCCTCCAGCAGCAATTGGGCCGTGCCTGATCGGATCCGGTCTTCGACCTCAACCGGCTGGGCGCGGAACGAGAAGTCTCCCCCTTCCCAACCCGCGAATCGGTAGATGGCTTCGGCGTCAAGCAGGTGCTCGACGCCCTCGAGCTCCGCCGCGACGACACGGCCAGCGCGCACTTCCATCCGGCCGTGCTGCTGCCCGTCACGCAACATCAGCACCCCGGTCTTGCCTTCCATCTCGAGTATGCTGAGCAGGCTCCCCAGACCAAACAGTGCAAGGTCCCCACTGAAGCTTCCCTTTCCACCCGGCAACATCTCTGCGGCGGCCCCTAAACGCAGGGCCCGCTGCAAGCGCTCTGCATTCTCGAGCACACGACGTGCGCGGAACACGATCTCGTCACGATAGATCGGCTTCTCGAGGTAGTCGTCGGCACCGAGTTTGAAGCATTGCAGGCGGTTGCGTGCACGGTTGGCGCTCGTCAGGAAGATCACCGGGAGCAAGGCGCTACGCGGGCGCGCACGCAGCTGGCGGATGAACGTGAAGCCGTCCATGACCGGCATCATGATGTCGGTGATGATCAAGTCGGGCAACCACGCCTCGACGCGCTGCAGTGCCACGATTCCGTTCGTCGCTGTGTGCACCTCAAAGCCCTCCTGGGACAGAATGAAGTGCAACAGATCGAGAACGTCGTCGTCGTCATCGACGATCAGGATGGAAGGCGGCATGCGGGCTCTCCGTCGGCTTCTGTTGTACCACGTCAGCCACTCGGCGGGAAGCGCTTTGCCGCCACGAGCGGCTGCCTGGTCTCGGCGACCCTGCCCCGGTGCGGTACACGCAAGCCCTTTTGAGACATAGCTCTCCGGCGACTTTCGATGTGCGTTCCGCGCCAGTCTGCTAGACTGCCAGAGCGGGTGCCCGGGGTACCCTCAGCCCTACCAGGAAGTGAGGCGACGTGCGGGACAAGCAGGCTGTGTGTCAGGCATTGTGCGAGACCCTGGCGCGACGCGTCGAGAACACACAGCTGTGTTGTGCTGTCGACCTCGAAGGAACGCGCCTTCTGCACGTCCATCAAGGCAAGGGGAACTTGCAAGCGCGCTGGCTGGAGACCATCGCGGCTTCCGTGGCGGATTTGTTCTCCGGCAAGAAACTGCGCCGCTTGCAGCAGGTCGTGATCGCGGACATGCGGGCGGAACCGCCCCCCCCCGACGAGCTCTTCATCAAGTCATCGACCAGCTTGTTCTTTCTCAAACGGATCCCCTCGCTGGGTGTCGCCGTATTGCTGGCTACCGGGCCACAGCTGAAGCAGGGGCTCGGCTGGATGACCTTGCGGAACACCGTCAAAGAGCTCGGCCTTGACGCACCTGGAACCTCGCTCGTGGGCCCGGGGAGCGGACCGGTCGCCCCCGAAGACGAGCGCCGCGCGCGAGCGATGCGTTTCGATGCGCACCTGGGGATCGCGACCCGGGCCTTCCCGCCCCTGCGCACGCAGACCGCAGCGGGGACGAGCACGCCCAGGGTGACCCAGCGGCTGAGTGCCGATGCCGACGCAGGGCAGCCGAACAGCGGAAGGGTAGAAACCGGCAGGCTTCCTGAGCCGAATCAGCCTCCGACCCCGACCAGCCGCCTGACACGCCGGCCTCGATTGATGGGTATGGGGCGCAATCTGCGTGCCTGCAGAATCGCTCGGGGGTTTTCCATTCGTGACCTCGCCCGCCGTCTGGGCGTACGGTTCGCAGATCTGGAGAGCTGGGAAAAAGGACGCTGCCAGGTTCCTGAAGAGCTGCGCCCGGCGCTGATCGAGCTGATCCCGGCGGTCGAGAGCTTCCTCTAACCGAGCATCGTCGTGACTGCGGGAAGGACGCCACGCACCGGCACTAGCTGCTTAGCGACGCCCGGCACACAGCTCGGTTCTCTCGTCGGTCCTGGACCGACGCTACAGGCCCCTAGGCGAAGTCATCCTCGAGCGAATAGCGCAAGGTCACGCGCTCACGGGCCTGCGCATCCACATCATAGACGTTCATCGTCTTCAAAGGCTGCGCGTACACGTGGATCGTCACCAACGGCTCGTCCGATGTGTTGGCCAGCTGGTGGATCTGGCCGCGGTCGACGGTCGCGAAGCCGCCCGGGCCGACCTTTTCTTCCTCGGCAGGACCCAAAACGAAACGACCAGGCTCCGGCTGGTCTTCGATCGTGAAGACACGTGATGTCAGTTGGCCTCGGTAGACCCTTGTACAGTTCAAGGAACCGCAGTGGTCGTGGACCGAAGAAGTCTGGCCTGGCTGCCAGCAGAGCACCAACATGTCGAAGCGTGGCGTGCGGCAGATCAGATTGCGGGAGTACATGGTTTCGTGGAAGTGGATGTTCTCCTCGATGAGCTCATCGCACAGGCACAGACTGCGAAAGAGCTGAAGCAGCTGGTCGACGGTCGAGCCTTTCTTCGGCATGTGCATCATCTCGAGCACGAAGTCTTCAAGGCTGATTTTCTGCGCAGTCTCACTGCCGATGGCCATCGCATCCCTCCCGGATTGAGCGCTAGGATGATTCTACGAGTTCCCGGACGGCTTCCCCAGCAAAAAGGGGGACGATCGCGGGCCAGGAAGACAACAATCTGCTAAGATCCCGAAGACTCAGGGCCGGGCGCGGCCCCGCCACCAATGGGAGTGTGTCCATGGCGCACAACGGTCCTCCCCCACAAGGTCCCGGCGGCAATCAGGGTTGGCCCCCGCCGCAACCACCCCGCCCGCCCCATCAGGGCCAGGTTCCGCCGGGAAACTATCCTCCGCAGGGTGGCTACCCTCCCCCCGGCGGGCAGCCGCCCCCAGGGTATGGCCCGCCCGGAGGTCAGCCTCCAGCCGGCAACTATCCACCCTCCGGTGGACAGCCTCCACCTGGCAGGCCGCCGCCTCCGACCGGCCCGCGCGGCGCTGATTGGGGCGAAGAGCTGCCTGGACCCCGCAGTCCGTTGCTGGCAGCCTTGCTCAACATCTTCTGTTGTTTCCCATTCGGGCACGTCTATATCGGCCAGACCAAGAAGGCGCTGTTCTTCTTCCTGATCAGCTTTTTGGCCGCCGCAACAGCCTTTGGTCTGCCAATCCTCTGGATCGTGTACGTGATCGATGCCTACCAGCTGGCAGAGAGACAAAACCGTCAGGGCAGCATCCGGGCGATGGAAAACGGCATCGACTTCCTCGACCAGTTGTTCGGGCCCCAGGGCGTGATCAAGCCCTGACAGCGAAGCGCACACGTTTCCCACAAACGGCTGCAGACCGGTGTCCAGCCAGGCCGTGCTCGCCAGCGTCGTGGATGTCCGCTACCCTTTAGGCAAGCCTCGATCTTGCGGTGACCTATGCACAGCGTGCCGGCCTCGGAGCCACGGGTACTCAGCACCGTCGCACGCGGCCCCGGCGGCTCTGCGGGCTTCGTGGAGACGGCCTGGCTGCCCGCCACCCGGACCTTCGAGCTGCGCTACGCTTGCGTCGATGACCTGCCTGTCAAGATCGACGGCTGGGGTCGCGAGTCGCTCGAGAAGAGCCGTGGCCTGCCGACAGTGGTGTACTTCAGCCTCAAACAGCTCAAACGGCTCGGTGTGCCGCAGGGAGGACTGCGCGTAGTGCGCCAGCCCCTGGTCCGAGACCTGCTCTCCTTGCTGCAGTTGCACAGGCTACGGCGCAAACACCCGGGGCTGCCGACTGTCGAGCTGGCACGTCACACGCGCAGCTCCCACTGGCTCGATGCCATCGCCCGTTTGAGCGGACATACGGCGCGGACCCTGCGGGTCGACGAAGATCGTGCCGTCCGCCGCGAGATCGGCGAGCTGCTCGAGTACCTGGAGCGGCTTGCGCCCGACCCTGACTTGCGGCGGGCTCTCAATGACGCGGCCCTGCAACGTTTCGATTTCCGGCGATGTGACGTGATGCTGACCGACTACGGCCTTGAGATGGGAGTCCATGTTCCTTCCCGCATCTCTGTCAGTGTCAAATCGCCTCCGCCCGCAAAGACCCCACCTCTGATCGAGATCGTCTCGCTGCAACCGGAGGCCCAGTGAAGCTGTTTGTTGTCAGCAGACCCGGTGGTCAGCAAACACTGGAGGGGTTTGCTACGGCGTTGCGCGAGCATGCGGCACAGGTCGAGTTGATCTCCCTGAGCGCATGCCGGGTGCTGCCGGCGGGCACGATTCTGGCCGATGGCGCGCGGGTCCTGCAGACACTGCTGACAGCCGCGGGCGCTGCTGCCCGGGCC
The DNA here is from genome assembly GCA_029260765.1 of Planctomycetota bacterium. GTDB lineage: Bacteria > Planctomycetota > J058 > JAJDCP01 > JAJDCP01 > JAJDCP01. The sequence goes on along the minus strand of JAJDCP010000091.1, from coordinate 11,170 downwards.
GTCGCTGCGCGGACGGTGCTCCTCGCCGCCAACGCTTGGGAGATCGACGAGCAGCTGGAACAGCTTCAGCTGTGTGGGGCGATTGAGAGGCAGAGCTTCTTCGCCTGGCAGCAGCAGAAGCCCGGAAGCCGTGGCGCTTACTGGCTGCACGGTCGTCGTAGCGGCGTGCGCAGAATGACCGTACCCACGCGCGTCAGCAAGATGCATCAGACCGCGCGCTACTGTGCCTTCGGCGGTGATCTATTCCTGGGGCTGCCCAATCTGCTGGTGCGCTACCTGAACGCGGAAAGCCAGGCGCTCCCGGGTTGAGTGGCTCAGCGCAGCATCACCGGTTGGGACCAGAGGAATCCCTGGGCCAGGGAGATGTTCATGCTGCGAGCCAGCGCGGCATCTGTCGAGGTCTCGATGCCTTCGGCGATGATGTCGCAACCCGCTGAGTCGGCAAGCAGGAGAATGCGGCGCAGCAAGCGCTGCTTGCGCACGTCCTCCGACGCTCCAGTAATCAACTCGGCGCCGATTTTCACCGCCTGGGGCTCGAGCAGCATGACGGTGTCAAGCGTGCCTCGCCCGCGCCCGACATCGTCGAGAACCAGCCGCACTCCAGCCTTCTTGAGCGCCTGCACGCGCTTGACCAGCCCCCAGGGATGACCGATGAATTGCTCCTCACTCAGCTCGAGGAAGAGCTTGACCCCGCGGCAGGAACGGAGCAGCAACTCGATCACCCTGAAGGGCACCTCGAACAGTGTGCTTGGGCGGATATTGACGTGGACACGCAGGCCGGGAGCCAGGTTGCGGGCTTCCTGCAAGCAGGCCTTCAAGCAATACAGATCGGCCATCGGCAGCTTCGACTGTGCACGGGCGACATCGAGGATCCGCTCGGGATCTTCGAACAAGCCGTGGGCGGGACCGCGGCACAAGAGCTCGTAGCCCACGACGCTCTCGTCTGCCAAGTTGACGATCGGTTGGCCGACGGCGCGCAGGTCGGAGTCGTAGTGCAGCAACTGCCCCCCCAGACGGAGGGTGTGCCCCGTGCTGCTGGCCTGGCTGCGGAACTCCTCTTGTTCCTCGAGGGCAGCGCGCGCCAGCTCGAGCACCATCTCGAGATTCTCGGTGTCCCAGGGCAGGGGCACCACTCCCTCGCTGATCTCGACCTTCAACGGCGCTTCGGGTGTCAAGACTGGGGAATCGGCCGTGGCCCGCAGGCGTGCGGCCACATGATAGCCCTCAGCCCGCCGCGTGCAGGGAAAGAGCGCCAGGAACTCGCTCTCGCCCACCCGTCCGAGAATCTGCGTCCGTCGCAGCGTGTCCGACAGGCGACTGGCGATGCCCTGCAGCACCAGATCGGTACACTCGCGCCCGAAATTCTGCTCGATCTTGTCGAGATCGTTGCAGCTGACCAGGCATGCCAGCAGGCTGGAGCCGGTCCGGTGCGCGAGCTCGAGCTCGCGCTCGAGAGCCCGGGACATCCCCTGCCAGGACAGGAGCCCCGTCAGCGCATCGCGCTCCAGCGACCCACCTCCCGTCCCGCCAGATTCCCCCCCCATCCGCTGCACCATCTCGCGCAGCTCGGTTTCTCGCAGGCGCATCGCCTCGCGGTCACGGCTCTCCCGAACCGCGCGCTCCACCGTGAACGCCAAGCGCCCGAGTTGGGTCTTGGCGACGACGTCGGTGAAGCCCTGTTTGAGCCATGCGAGCGCCGATTCCTCATCGGGCTGGTCGCTCAGCACGATGCAGGGGATCTCGGGCTCATGATAGCGGCAGACATCGAGCAACTCGGCAAGGGTCTCATCGCCGACCGTAGTTGGAATCAGCAACGCTGTCCCGGCTTCAGCGATGGCCTCATCAAGCGCAACCCGCGAGCTGACCTGGAGGACTTCGGCCGCGACGCCTTCATGGGCCAGCGCGGACAACGCAGCCTGCACAGCCTCGTTGGCCGCAGCGTCTGTCTCAAAATGCAAGATGCGCAGGGAACTGCTCATGGCGTTGACTCGGCGGGGGGATCTGGAATCTGGAGCCCCCAGGTTGGATTGGATCGTATGAACCACAGAGTAGGTGAAAGCTGTCAGGTTTTCCAGCGCCCGGCTTCCCTACCGGGCCTCCGTCTCCAGCCTTTGTCGTTGGCGTGACAGGGAAAACGCGAGCACCTCCTTGGTGCAGTGTTCGCAGTAACCGTACCGCTCGCGCATCGTCTGGATGGTCTGCTCGACCTTGGCGCGCGCGCTGGGATTCAGACTGTTGAAGGGGGCACTTCCAAAGGTCAGGATCTGCTCTTCGATACTGAGCAATTGCTTCTCGCGAGCCTTGAAGAAGTTGCGCTTGATCGCCTTGAAGATGTCCCCAAACAGGTTCGCGGGCTTCAACTTCTTGCCCTTGCCGCGGTTTTCGACCGTCCAGGCCGCGATACGCGAGAGCAGACCGCGCCGGAAAGCATCGGGCGACTCCTTGATGTCGAGGATGGTCTCGACCCTGGCCAGCAGCTTCTCGTCGGCGTCCTCGGTGCGGCCCGTCTTGGTATTGAGGATCTTTTCTTTGGTCACGTAGGCGCGCACCTGCTCGAAATACCCGTCGAAGAGCCGCTGATACTCGCGCACATCCACCAGACCCACGGCATCCTGCACCTCGTCGTTGATGCGGTTCAGGTAGTCGCGCTCGAGCAAGCGGATCAGGTTTTCGTGGTCGAAGTAACCGTTTTCCTGGGGAAGCCGCAGGAAGTCGAAGACCGAAACCTCGCGGATGAACTCGCGCAGGGCCTCGATGACTGCAAGCGGGCTCAAGCAATGGAAGCGCTTCAGCGAAGCGGCTGTCGAGACGACGGTCAAGGCGGCCCGGGGAGAAGCCCCGTGTCGCCCTTCGTAGGCTCCATCCAGAATGCCCTCGAAGTCCTCGAGGGCGTCGTCGAACTCGCCGCGGATCTCTTTCAGCCGGGCTGACAGCTCTTTGCGCTCTTCGTCCTTCCAATCTTCGGGGGTCTGGCCTCGATCGTACAGATAAGCCTTCTGCAACGGATTGAGCTTGCCGATGATCGGGCCGAAGCTGCTTGGATAGTTCTTCAACCGTGGCCGGCGCAAGCGGGTCAGCACCGCCCACAGGGCCGCGACCTCCCCGACATGCGGGGCAATATGCTTGCCCCCCGACACGGTGCGGATCGAGCCCTCGTAGATGCGTGCCTCTTCGCTGAAGCGCAGCAGGTAGGGCACCTCCACAAGCTCCATGCGCCCTTTGAAGCTGCCGAAGTCGGGATCACGTTTGAAAAAGCTCAGGTGCTTCTCATTGCTGGTCGCCACCAGCACCAGGTTCAGGTACGCCACCATGCCCGGCAGGCTGATCGTGCCCTTCTCCGAGGTGGTCAGCAGGTACTTGTTGGTTTCCAGAGGCCGCTTGAAGAAGTCGCTGTACTCGACCAGACCTCCGTTGGCGGCGATCAGATCCCCATCCGGATACACCAGGCTGTCGTCCTGCAGCAGCGTGGGTGTGCCACGATCGAAGCGCAACGAGCGGGCGCCCGCATCGACGTTGCGTTGCGGCTCAATCGTGACGGCTCCCACGCGGTAGCGCTTCGAAATGGTGATCCGCTCGACCTGGATATGCCGGATCAGCTTCCGCCAGTCACCATGGTGCGCGAGCATCAGGCTCTCGTAGATCTGGGCACACTTGGGACAGAGCCCGCCCTGGCCGACGAAGGGCCGCGCGAGCAGCCGGCTCTGCGCTTCACTGGAGAGGCCGCTCAGAGCCAGAAGCTCGGCGCGGTGCTGCGGGGGCACCACGAAGAAGGGATTGTCCTTCAGCTCGCAGGTGATCCGCGCCGTCACGTCCTGGGCCTCGATATAGGCGAAGGAATGGTACGGAAGCTCGGCGTCTGGCTCGGTCGTGAAGCCGAGGTTTGTGCGTTCATATTTCTCGGAAAAGACCCAGTTGAGGCGGAACAGTGCTCCCTCGTCGGTCTGACTGTAGGCTTCGAGTCCGCGCATCAACGCCTCGACCAGGGTGGACTTCGCCGAACCGTTCGGGCCGTGCAGCAGGATCAACTTATCGATGCGCCCGCGCTCTGCGAATCCACGCAGCAGGTCGATGATCTTCTGTAATGCCCGCTCGTGGCCGTAGACGGCCCGCTCTTCGTCGCCTCCCGGCGCGTCGAAGAGGTGGAAGCGATGCGCAGGTCCCTCGGGCAGCTGCAGATCATCGCAGCCAAAATGCTCGATCATATCTGTCAGGTAGCTGGCCGCGTCGCGCAGGAGCAAGCGCGGGCGCTGGCGCACATCTTCGATGTACTCATCGAAGCTCTTCAGGCGTTGGTTTTTGTCGAACTGCGCCTTGGAGCGCGCAGCCAGGTCGTCCAGAAAAGACACAATGTCCATTCGCATTCCCTCGGGCATGACGGGCCCACAGAATACCACACTGGCTCAAAAAGCCTGACCGATGTTGAAGTGCACCCGGTAGAGTCCCTCGCGTCCCCGCGGAGCTGGGTTGAAGCCCACATCAAACCGCAGCGGCCCGATCGGCAGCCCGTAGCGCACCCCGACCCCAAGACTCAGGCGGAAATCCTCAAAGGCTTCGGAGGTATCGAAGGCCACGTTCCCGGCCTCGGCAAAGCCTGCCAGGTACAGGTTGCCGAGCAGCCGGTAGCGCAGCTCAGCACCGACGGTGTTGCGCACCTCCCCCCCCACCGGATCGCCATCTCCCTCCCGGAAGCCCAGCTCTCCGTCTTTGAAACTACGCACGCTGTCATGACCGCCGGAGAACAGGCGTTCAGGAATCGGCAGACTCGGCTCGTTGTCTGTCGGAATGGCCAGCGCAATGTCCCCGCGCAACGCCAGGGTCAGGTCATCGAGGCCCAACCCGAAGTAGCGCCGCACCGCGGCTTCAGCCCGGAAAAAATCCACCTCACTGCCGAAATAGCTCCCCCCCAGCTCGAGCGAAAGGTTCAAGACCCAGCCGGTGTCGGGGAAGAAGAAGGGCTCGCGGGTGTCGAGACCGATGGCTGCAAACATCGAGATCGTGTTGTAACGGTCGGGCAGATCCTTGCCAAACAGGGTGATGTCATCGATCTCTTCGAAGTTGTTCACGCGCCGGAAGCGGGCGCCCAGCCCCAACACAAAGTGCCGCAGGATGACGTGGCTGAAACGCAACTCTACCAACGTCTCATTCCGTTCGAGAATGCCCTTGTTTGGCGTATCGTTGGTCTGGATGTAGCTGCCGAGCAGCCGCGCCTCCCAATCGGAATCCAGGAAGTGCGGGTAGCTGATCGACGACTCCACCCCAGCCTCGATGAACGAGACCCGCGCTCCAATCGTGAACGGAAGCCCGGTACCCAACAGGTTGCGGTCGAAGTACTCGACCCCGCCGCGCACAATGTCGAGGGAGCCTCCGGACAGGCTCAAGCGGATCTCGCGCCGCGCGGCCTCTTTAACTTGAAACACCACGTCGACCGTATCACTCCCGCCGAACGCGGTGGGCTCGACATAAACCGTGCGGAACAGGCCCGTCTCGAAGAGCGCGCGGCTGCTCGCATCGACAGCCTCGTTGCTGAAGGTCTGGCCGCCCTCGATCTTCAGCCGGCGCCGCACAAAGTCCTCCTCGGTGTTTTCCAGACCCAGAAGCCGCACCTCGCCGACGGTGAAGCGCGGCCCCAGTCCGGACTCCGAAATGGTCAACAGCGTCGCGCCGTCGGGCCTGACACGTTCATCGACTTCGATGCTGGGCCGCAGGTAGCCGCGGTTGGCCAGCGCCGCAAGTACCCGGTTCTTGAAATCCTGCGCACATTGAGGCACTGCCGGCTGTTGCTCGAACTCTGCCTGGATCGCCTTACGGGTCTCCTCCGTCAGACCGCATCCGTTGGCAGGAAATGCTACCTCCTTGATGATGAAGCCGGTCCCCTCTTCGACCGCGACGCCGACATACACCGGCAGCATACCACTGGCATCGGGAGTGCGTTCGAGGGCGTAGCTGACCCAGGGGGTTTCAACCACGACGTTGCGGTAGCCAGCCCTGATGTAGTTCTCCTGAATGGTCTGGGCCGCCTCTTCCAAGGCCGCTTGCCGAAAAAGGGGCCGACCCAGGCCGAAGACTCCCCTGCGGTGGGTGAAGAACGTCGCCCGGATGGTCTCGTGCGCGAACGCCTCAACCCCCTCGATCTGCACCTCTGCGATGTAGGCCTGCGGGCCTTCCTGTATCACCAGCGTCGCAAAGCGCACGTCCGCAATATCCTGGAAGGTGTAGCTGACCTTGGCAAAACAGAAGCCTTCCCGGCGGTACAGCCTCTCGACGGCGTACGCGGCATCATCGACGTCAGAGCGCCGCAGTGCTCGTTCGGTTGACGCGGGCAGCACGGCGGAAACCACCTCTTGCAGGTCTTCAACGCTGAAGTAGTGGTTGCCGAAGAACTCGAAGCTGTCCGCCAGCATCGGAGCGGTCAGCAGCAAGATCCACAGCGTCGCTCGTCGCTTCATGGGATCCTGAACACGATCTTGAGGCCCCCATTGATGCTTCCCAGGCTCGAACGCTCGCCGACTATGTAGAGGCGGTCCTCGTCGAAGATGACGTCCTCTGCGATCGGCAGGCCGACCTCGATGTACGACTCCTCAACGGATCCGCCTCCGACTTCGATCTCGATGCGTTCGAGGATCTCGCGCCAGAAGTTCTCCCATTCGTTGCTGCTCGACAGGCTCTTGACGAAGTAATCGCGGGCGACAAACACCGCCACATTGCCAAAGGCCGCCGCACGCCGGTTGTCGAAGGCGCCTCCGCGCACGTCGGTCGGAGGGCGGCCGGTCAACAGGAAAGCGCGCGCTTCGTTGTCGCTCATCGGTGGCAGCGTGTTGATGGCCAGCTGTGGACTGCTCAGATTGCCGACCACACGCAACTCAACCTGGTAGTTCAGAATGCGTGAGCGCCCCTGGATGGTCAGCTCTGGGTCGAAGGGGCGCTCAGCGGAGAAGGCCAACTGGCCGATCTCTCCCCTGACGACCGTCGTCGGGAGGAAGTAATCGGCATTGTCGATTGTCAGGATCCCCTCGAGCCAGGGATTCTGCCCAGTTCCTCGCAGACGTAAGGACGACGTCGAGAGCTGCCCACGGAACAGGACCGTCTGAATCAGCACGGGCTCTTCGGTGATCAACGTCAGGTCGTAGGAGGCTGTGGAGAGAGGCCCGGTGCGCATCGCCAGACGCTGAGGAGTCGAACGCTGCAAACCGGTCTCAAGCAATGCCTCGAGAGGGTTGCCGACCAGGTTGCGGGTGATGCGACCATAACGCAGATACACGCTGTCCCCGATCTGTAGCGCCGAATAGGGGCCGCGGACGCGCAGCCTGACGTCGCCGCGGGTGTTGACCTCCTCGTCCCGATACAACAGCAGGTTGTCGCCATCCAGAGCCAGGTCGAAGCGCGGATCGTCCGCGTTGGCGATGCCCCCCCGCAGGATGAAGGGAGACCCACCCAGGTTGCCGCGGCCGGTCACGATCCTCAGGCTATCCTCTTGCAGGGCCAATTCGAGATCGAGGTTTTCGATCGCAGGAAACTCTGCCACCGTCTTCAAGGTCGCGTCGCGGACCCAGGCACGCCCCGCGGTCTCCAGTTGATCGAGGCGGCCGTGAGAGCTCAGGTTGAAGCTGGCCGAACCCTGCGCATAGCGCAGACGTTTGGGGAACAGCGCAGACAGGCCGAACAGCTCGTCAGCCCAACCGCGGATCTCGCTATCGAGCCGCCAGGCCGCGGGGCTGAGCAAGGAGGCACCCGCGTCGCCATCAGCACTGAAATCCAGCTCGGCCATACAGGCAAATGGCCCAAGCACCCCGCGAAGGTCGACATCGACCTGTCCGGGCAGCTCTGCATGTGCCCACAGTTGCCCACCCAGCTCGGTGATCGCCCCGGACTGCAGGTGCAGGTTCTCGAGCTCAGCTTTGAGGTCGAATACCGGCGCCTCGGGACGGCCATGCAGAGTGCCCTCGAAGCGCAGACGGCCTCCCACCCAGAGTGAGTCGGACAACGCTGCGGGTACCAGCCCGGGGTGCAGAATGCGCGAGGCGAAGCGCATATCGAACTCGCCGCCGGGCAACCAGCCGGGCTCGGGGACCATCGACCAGGGGACTCTGCCGCTGGCCACCAACAGGGTGTCGGTCAGGTTCTCCAGTGCGCGCCGTCCCAGCCACATCCGCGTCTGGTGCCCGACACGATCCGGTTGCAGCTCGAGCTCGAAGTTGTATCGCTGTGCCCAATCTTCGGGCCCCAGCTTGCAATTCTGCCCGCTCAGCCAACCGCTCAGGCCCACACCGCGCGCGGCGCGTCCATAATGCAGTTTCCCGCGCAGCTTCCCGGCCTCCCAGATCCCAGCCAGCTCGGCGAGCTGCAGGCTCTCGGCCGACACGTCGATCTCGACATCCAGCTCGGCCACCTGCGGGCCGCCTTGCAGCATGGCGAGGGGAATCTGGCCACGAACGCTGCCCACAAGCACGCCATTGATCTGCACATCACAGGCGGGTACACGCAACTTCTGCTCGCCGGTCTCGACCAGGCCATTGCAGGCCACGTGCAGGCTGTCTCCCAGAGGAAGCAGGGCCTGAACGCGGAAAGAACCGTCCGGGGAGCGCAGCTTGCCCGACAACCTCCCGGACAGACTCTGCAGCTCGACCGTGGGGAGGTTGGGGGCCAAGGGGGCCAGAAAGCGCGTCAGATCGACGGACGAAGCCTGAATCCCGGCGACCACACCTGTGTCGTAGTCGATCCTGCCGCTGGCTGCGAGCCGCGCTTGACGACTGCGGGCGAACAGATTGTGAAACGCCAACCCCAGGCTATCGAGACGCAGGGTGCTGCTGAGCTCGTCAAAACGCAGCTCAGGGAGAGGTCCATCAAACCACGGGACGAGCAAGCCGGAGACGTCGATACGTTGCGCGTCGAGGCTGGCTTCTGCCTCGCTGCCATAGTTCCAGCCGCCCGACAGAATGACGCGGCTGCTGTCTCCTTCGAGCAACAGAAACGGCAGCTCGAGCCGCGCGCCCCCCAACCCCAGCGCGACATCGTGGGCGCGGTGCTCTTCGGCGCCGTTGCGGACGACCAGCTCTCGCAGCTGGAATCCGAGCGAGTCCGCTGTCACGTCGGCGCAGACCGCATCCAAGCGCATCGATGCACGCGGCTCGAAGAGCCAAGCGTCCAGCTCGAGACGGGCCCCCTGACTCTTCACCTCGACCGCTAGAGTGTCTAGCTGCCAGCTGCCGATCTGTGGCCGCGATGCGTTGAGCTGCGCCGTGAGACGCGGCTCCGAAATCGACCCCGTCAGCTCTCCGTCGATGGTCATCCGGTTGTCGAAGCCCTCCTGGCTGCAATGCCCGGGCTGCACGCTGCCGTCGACGACCAGGCCCAGGCTGTCGGCACCGAAATCGAGCAGGCCTTCGGCGTACAGCTCGAGCTGGTCTTCGTTGACCTTCAGGTCGAGTTTCTTGACGCGCACGCCCTGGCGGTCGACGAAGGCGTGCAGGCCCGCTGTACCATGATGCTCGTCGGCGCGCAGGTCCGGAGCCTTGAGCTTCAACTCCAACAACGGCTCAACAATGGTACCGCGGAGGTGTGCGACGCCGTCTATGTTCGCACGCAGGGGCAGACGCACACCCGTGCGCTCCAGATAGCTCTCGAGAGTGCCTGCTTCGATCTCCAGCTCGGCATCGATGTGCGATGCGCCCGGTTCGTCGGGCTGGATGAACAGATAGGCCACGGTCGAATGGGCCTCGCGCTGGTCCCAGCTCAACCTGCCTTCACTCAGGATCAATGCCCCCTCGTCGATGTGCCCGGCGACCCGCACGGCAACGGGCAGGCTATCGGCGACGGTGGGAAGCCGCGCGCCCTCAGGGAACAGCTCGTCGAGGTTGGCCGTGCTCGCTCGGAACTCCTCGATGGACAGGGTGCTCAGCAGACCCAGCCAACCGTCGTCCGCGTCGAAGAAGGCGCTGCGCGCATCGAGCTGGCTGGTGCCGCGGTACGCCTGCAAGCTCTGGAAATGCAGGTCGCCCTCCTCGAAGAACAGATCCACGTGGGCCGAGTCGAGCTCGATCACTCCGAGGGTCGGGTCTTGCCAGACTCCTTGCAGCCACGCCTGGGTGACCTTGTCATTGGTACGGAACCTCCCCAGGCCGCTGAACTGCCCCAGCATCTCGATGTCAGGCACGCGGAACCACGGAGGGAGCTGCCCGAAGTCTGCGTTCTCCGCCACAATGCGGCCGTGCAGCGAGTCCTGGTCGATGATCGCGAAGACTTTCAACGCGGTGAAAGGATGCAGCTGGGGCACGATGGTGAAGTTCATCGTACCGAGCGGGAAGTTCGAGAGGTCGCAATTCGCGCTGGCCAGGTGCCCCTCATCGTGGAAGATCTGCAGGTCGTGGAAGCCCCACTCCTGGTGTTTTCCCGTCAGGCGCACAGCGCCGTCTGGCACGATCGCGGCCTCTACATGCGGAGACATCGCTTGGATGATGCGCTGGTCGCAGAACACCCGTGCTGAAGTGACGACAACCGAATCGGGCACCAGGCCCTCGTCGGTCTCCCAGAAGTAGGTGACGATCACATCGGCGTTCGCGACGTCGATGATCGGAGGCAGAGTCGGCAGGTCCAACTCCGGTAGGAAGCCTCCGCCTTTGTCTTCCCATTGGCTCATGGGCGGGAGGTCAACGATGACAACCGGGTCGACCAACAAGACGCGATCGATCTGCGCCAGCGAGTACTCGATGCGCAGCTTTCCGCACTGCAGTTTGCGCAAAACTCCCCAGCTGGGGGCCGCGAGCAACTCGAGATCATGGAACTCGAGCGCGTCGTACAGGCTGCCGCTCATGCTGCCAATGCGGATCTGGACGCCCGTCTCCAGGAACACTTGATCTTCGACGAACCGCGCCAGGCGCGGAAAGATCAGGCTGTCCCGCCAGAGGTAGAACACCACCGCGAGACCCGCCATCAAAATCAGCAGGCGCCGCGTCCAACGGCGGAAGAACTTCTTGCGGCGACGCTCGGGTCGTGGCAACAGGCGCTCCTCAGCATTCGAGGCTCTAGTGTAAGGGAGTCTGCCAGCGCTGCCCATGGCCCACAAGTAGCCTTTGACAAGCTTGGCGGCTCTGTGGGTTCAGGGGCGCCCCCCGCGCGAGTTAGACGGTACATGGTTCCAGAAATCACATGTGATCGTGCCCGCGCATCCAAAGTG